>DATJFI010000055.1:0-91673 GCA_035495715.1 Casimicrobiaceae bacterium | reverse complement strand
CGGGTTTCCTGCTCGGGCTTCTGGCCAGCCGCCGCTAGACTCGTTGCAACGTCAGGCAGCTCGGCGCGAGCCGGGCTTTATGATGCCGGCGCGCGCCACGGCGCGGCGATCGATTGCCAGATCGCCTCGACGCGCGCATCGGCGTCGGGATCCATCGCGATCGGCCGTCCCCAGACGCGCGACGTTTCCGCCGGCCACTTGTTCGTCGCATCGATGCCGATCTTGCTGCCGAGGCCCGCGACCGGGGACGCGAAGTCCAGGTAGTCGATCGGCGTGCTCGGCACGATGAGCGTATCGCGTGCCGGATCGACGCGCGTCGTCATCGCCCAGATCACGTCGCGCCAGTCGCGGATGTCCACGTCGTCGTCGACGACGACGATCATCTTCGTGTACATGAACTGGCGCAGATAGCTCCAGACGCCGAACATCACGCGCTTCGCGTGTCCGGCGTATTGCTTTCTCATCGCGACGACCGCAAGGCGATAGCTGCAGCCTTCGGGCGGCAGGTAAAAGTCGACGATCTCGGGAAACTGCTTCGCGAGCAGCGGCACGAAGATCTCGTTCAGCGCGACGCCGAGCATCGCCGGCTCGTCGGGCGGCTTGCCGGTATAGGTCGAGTGGTAGATCGGATCGGGCCGCAACGACATGCGCTCGACCGTGAACACCGGAAAGCGCTCGACTTCGTTGTAGTAACCGGTGTGGTCGCCGAACGGGCCCTCGAGGGCCGTTTCGTAGCCCGACGGATCGTTGGCGTCCGGCGCGATGAAGCCTTCGAGGACGATCTCGGCGCTGGCCGGCACCTCCAGTTCGTGCGTGATGCAGCGCGCGATCTCGGTGCGGCCGCCGCGCAGCAGCCCGGCGAACTGGTACTCGGACAGCGTGTCGGGGACGGGCGTGACCGCCCCGAGAATCGTCGCCGGATCGGCGCCGAGCGCAACGGCGATCGGAAACGGCACGCCCGGCGTCGCGAGCGCGTGATCGCGGAAATCGAGCGCGCCACCGCGCATGCCGAGCCAGCGCATGATCACCTTGTTGCGCGCGATCACCTGCTGGCGATAGATGCCGAGATTCTGCCGCTTCTTGAGCGGCCCGCGCGTCACCGTCAGGCCCCACGTGATCAACGGTCCGGCGTCGTCCGGCCAGCACGTCTGCACCGGCAGGCGCGACAGGTCGACGTCGTCGCCCTCCCAGACGACCTGCTGGCACGGCGCCCCCGTGCGGAGCTTTGGCGTCATGTCGAGTACCTTCATCAGCACGGGCCGCGTCGTGCGCCATGCGTCGACGAGATTCTTCGGCGGCGAAGGCTCGCGCAGGAAGGCGATCAACTCGCCGATCTCGCGAAGCGACCGGCGCCAGTTCGAAGGATCGGCGCCCATCGCCTTCGCGATGCGCTGCGGTGTGCCGAACAGGTTGCCGAGGACCGGAATGACGTTGCCGTCCGGACCTCGTCGCTCGCCACCGGGATGCTCGAACAGGAGCGCCGGCCCGTGCGCGCGCAGCGCACGATCGCATAGCGCCGTCATTTCGAGCCTCGGGTCGACCGGCGTGGCAACGCGCGCAAGGTCACCGCCCGCTTCGAGTTGTGCGAGGAAATCGCGCAGGTCGCGATAGGCCATGCGCGTGCTCAGCAGGCGGTCGTTTCGGGCATCGGCGCGAGTCTAGCAAGCCACGACCTTGGCGAGCAGCCGAGGGGCGTGACCGATTCATGGTCTCGATAATCGCTTTCATCCGGCGGATTCGGGCCCTCGTCGCGACGATCGCCGCTCCGCGCGCGGATCGTGGATGATGCGCGACCCTGACAGGGAGGAGTCGTGAAGCGGGACACGACTTTCGTCACCCTGGGCGCAGCGCTGCTGTTCGCAGGCTGCGCGTCGCAGGATCCGCAAAAGGACGACGACTACAAGCCCGAGCCGATCTACCGGACCGGCAGCAGCATTCCGGCGAAGGATTACGGCGCCGCGAACATCGACGTCGGCAAGCCCGATGCGGCAAATCCGCTCGTGCGCCCCGGATCCAGCGTCGTCGGCAAGAAGCCCGGCGGCTGATGCCAGCGGTCAGATGAGCGCGCCTGCGCCGCCATCCATCGGCACGATCGCGCCGGTCACATAGCTCGCGCGCGGCGACGCGAGGAACAGCGCAACCTGCGCGATCTCTTCCGGCGTGCCGAGCCGGCGCAGCGGAATGCGCGCCTGCTGGCGATCGAGCAGCTCGTCGGGAGAGAGTCCGGTCATCTTCGCTTCCGCGCTCAAGCCTTCCTGCACGCGGCCGGTCAGCGTGCCGCCCGGGTTGATCGCGTTGACGCGCACGCCCTTCGGTCCGTAGGCGGCAGCGAGGCCCGCCGTCGCGAGCATCAGCGCCGCATTCGCAGCGCCGCCGGGAAGATGCACGGGACTGGCGACCTTGCCGCCCATGCCGACGATGTTGACGATCGCGCCGTGTCCGCGCGCGGCCATTCGCTTGACGACGGCGTCGATCGGGTGGATGTAGCTGAAGAACTTCGCGTCCATCGCGGCGTGCCACGCGGCCGGCGAGAGGTCGTCGGGCGGATAGCGCTTCGCCGCGCCGGCCGAGCTAACGAGAATCTCGATCGGCCCGAGCGTCTTTTCGACGTCGTCGACCATTGCCGTCGCCTGCTCGGGATCGACGAGATCGGCGACGAACGCGTGCGGCGGGTGCTCGACGTGGCGAATCTTCGCGAGCGCGGCATCGAGGTTCACGCGGCTGCGCGACACGAGCGCGACGCGTGCGCCTTCGGATGCGAACGCCTGCGCACACGCGAATCCGATGCCCTTGCTCGCGCCGGTGACGACGACGATCCGATCGCGAAGTCCGAGGTCCATCGCCAATTTCCTTTACTTTGATCGACGCGGCGCGATCAGCGCGGTCGCAATCCAGACGACTCCAGCGCGCTTCAGGACTCGGTCAGTGCAAGCCGCACCGCCTCGTCTTCGGCGAGCTTCGCACCTTCGGCCAATTGCTGCGCGAGATCCGCCGGCGCCATCGCCTCGTTCAGCATCGAAAGCAGGCGCGCGCGTGCGCGTGCTTCGTTCAGCTGCCGGCTCGCGTTGAACCGTTCGTGCTCGCCATCGGTGTATCCGAGCAGGCGCGCTGCGAGATGAGGGAAGCCGGCCTTCGCGAGCCGCAGCGAGAAATGGTCGCCGAAACGGAAAAACGTCCCGGATTCGCAGATCAGCGGAATCGCCTCGCGCATGGCGGCGAGACCGTCATCGACTTCGCCCTGCTCGATGAGCGCACCGGCGAGGTTGCCCAGGATGACACCCAGTACCTGCCGATTCGATAACGACGAGCTGCGCACGAGCGCGAGCGCCTCGCGCATGCTCGCTACCGCACGCTGCAGGTCACCGGTGGTCCAGGTGAGATCGGCCAGATTCCCGAGATCGTTGAGGATCTGACCCTCGGCGCCGGCAGCGCGCCAATGGCTCAGCGCGCACTCGAGTTGCTCGCGCGCCAACGCCGGATTGGAGGCGATGAGCCGGTATCCGCGCGCCGCGAAGTACAAACCCAGCAGTCGGGGAAGCTTCGTGCGCTCGACGAGCGGCCAAGCCTCGGCGAGAGCCTGCTCCGCCTGGGCTTCGAAATCGGGCGCTCCGGGGAGTGTCCGCGCATACGCGAGAAGCGTGTACGCCACCTCGATCGGAAGGTTGGCTTGTCGGAGGAGCGCCGTCGCACGCGCGCGCGCCTCGCTGCTGCGTATCGGCGCGATATTCATCCAGAAGCGGCCGAACGCAAGCCAGAAGCGGCCGGCCGCTTTTGGCGGCACCGATTCGTGGACATGCGATGCCATCCCCTCCATTCGCTGGCGTCCTTCGGCGATCAGCGAAAGTTGCCACCACACGTGGTGCGATGTCCCGGCGATCTCGATGCCGATCGAAGGCTCGCCGTGGGGGCCGAATGCCCAGTCGAGCGCGTTGCGCAGGTTGTCGCGCTCTGGAAGGTACGCGTTGCACCAGTCGACGTCCGGCAGCGTGTACCAGTCGCCGTATGCCCGGTCGAACAGGTCGCGAAAGAACATCGCGTGCCGGCGCTCGATGGCCGCCGATTCGTTCGCCTCGCCGAGCTTTTCCAGCGCGTACGCGCGCGTCGTCTCGAGCAATCGATAGCGCGTGCCGCCACTCTCGTCGGTGTCGGCAACGACCAGCGAGCGTGCGACGAGGTGCGACAGGATGTCGATCACCTCGAACTCGTCGATCGCATCGTCGCCGGCGACGCTGCCGGCGCCTTCCAGCGTGAAGCCGCCGGCGAAGATCGCGAGCCGGCGCAATACCGTCCGCTCCCGTTCGCCGAGGAGACCGTAGCTCCAGTCGAGTGTCGCGCGCAGCGTCTGCTGCCTCGGCAGTGCGGTGCGCCGCCCGCCGGTGAGCACGCGGAAGCGCTCGTCGAGCTTTTGCGCGAGCTTGTCGACGCCGAGCATCGGCGCGCGCGCCGCGGCCATCTCGATCGCGAGCGCGATGCCATCGAGACGACGGCAGATCGCCGCCACCGTGGACGAGTTGCGCTCGTCGAGCGCGAAGCGCGGATCGGCCGCCTTCGCGCGCTCCACGAAAAGCCGCACCGCTCCCGAGCGCATCGCCTCGGCCGCACGCACCTGTGCTTCCTTCGGCACACTGAGCGACGGCAACCGGAAGATCTGCTCGCCCGCGATGCCCAGCGGTTCCTGCGAGCTGATCAGCACGCGCACTTTCGGCGCAACCGCGATCAGCGCCTCGACCATCCCCGCCGCGGCTTCGATCACGTGCTCGCAATTGTCGAGCAGCAACAGCAGGTCCTGATGCCGCAGGCGCGACAACATCGCTTCCAGGGGCGTCTTCGCGGACGATGTGTCGATGCCGAGCGCCGTCGTCACCGCACCGGGAACGAGCGAGGCGTCCGAGATTGCGGCGAGCTCGACGAGCCAGACGCCATCGGGAAAACGGTCGAGAAGTTTCGCGCCTGCCTCGAGCGTGATGCGCGTCTTGCCGACCCCGCCCGTGCCCGTGACCGTGACGAGCTGACGCTCGGACAGCAGTGCGGCCACGTGGTCGAGCTCGGCATCGCGGCCGATCAGTGCCGTCGGCTGACGCGGGAGGTTCGTCGGCCGGTTCTCGGTGGTGCGCAGCGGTGCGAATTCGTGCGGCAGACCGGGAACGTCGACCTGGTACACGGCGACCGGCTGCAGCGGGTCGTCGAGCGTGTGCGTGCCTAGCAGCCGCAGCGCGTGAACATTTTCGCGCTCGGCGGCGATCAGCTCGGATGCCGACGAGGTGACGAGCACCTGGCCGCCGTGACCCAGGGTCAACAGGCGTGCGACGCGATTCAAAGCCGGCCCGAAATAATCGCCTTCGCGCCGTTCCGCGGTCCCCACGTGAACCGCCATCCGGACAGCCAGGCCCCCGACCGCCGACCACGCGGCACGCGCGAGTGCCTGCTGCGCGTCGATCGCGGCGCCAACCGCATCGGATGGTCGCCGGAATGCCGCGTTGAACGCGTCGCCACCGGTCTTGAAGACCTCGCCGCCGTGCGCGGCGATTGCATGGCGCAGGATCTCGTCGTGGACACGCAGCGCAGCCTGCATCGCCGCGCGATGGTTGAGCCACTTGAGGCTCGAGCCTTCGATGTCGGTGAACAGGAACGCGACGAGATCGGCGTGCGCGTCCGCGTTCGCGGAGCGCAACGGAATCACCATGGCGGATTGCACGTCGGTCATCGGTCGCCCCTCCCACGAGGCCGACGCCAGTCTAGCGTGTCAGCGCTCGTCGAGCATCCGCGCCAGCGCGCGCCATTGCGCGAGCTTCTCGCGGAACGGCCGCGTGTACGCGGGGCTCGTCGACGGCATCACGATCGTTTCGTAGCCGGCCTCGGCCCACGCCGGTTGCGCGCGGCCAGCGGTCTTGCCGTTGAAGCACACGGCACGCAACCCGCGTGCGATCCGGTGCACGCGGTCGATCTCGCCGCGCTCGGCGTTGCGGATCGCCGCATCGAGGCTGCCGCTGCGCTCGCATTCAACGATCGTGTCCCAGATCGCGACGCGGTGCGCCTTCACGCGCGCGAGGCGCTCGGCGTACGGCAAGGCTTGCAGCGGCTCGCCGAGAACCTCGCCGAGGATCGGCCAGAAATGATTGCGTGGATGCGCGTAGTACTGGCGCACGGCGAGCGACGCTTCGCTGGGAAAGCTGCCGAGGATCAGCACGCGCGCGTCCGGCGCGATGACGGGCGGCAGGCCGCGCCGGCGAGGCACGGATGCCGTTCCTCCCGCCTTCGTTACCAGACGCGCGGCCAACGGTGCATCCGAAGCGCGTAATCGAGCACGATGCCGAGGAACACGACCATGCCGAGCCAGTGGTTGCCGAGGAACGCGCGGAAGCACGCGGCCGGTTCACGACGGCGAATGATCCACAGATGGTGAACGGCGATGACGAGCGCGATGACGAGGCCCGCATCGTAGAAGGGTCCGAGCCCGTAGACGCGGCCGATCGCCACCATGCCGGCAAGGTAGATCGCGTAGCAGGCGCCGACGGCGAGCACGTCGGCGCGCCCGAACGTCAATGCGGAGGTCCGGATGCCGATCTTCGCGTCGTCGCCGCGGTCGACCATCGCGTACTCGGTGTCGTAGGCGACGACCCAGAAAAGGTTGGCGCCGAGCAGCGACCACGCGATCGGCGGCACGTGGTTCAGCACGGCCGCGTACGCCATCGGGATGCCGAACGAGAACGCGATGCCGAGGAACGCCTGCGGAATCGCGAAGAAGCGCTTGACGAACGGATAGACGATCGCGATCGCGAGCGCCGGGACCGACCACAGCATCGCCGCGCGGTTCGTGAACAGCACGAGCGCGAAGGCGACGAGCGCGCCGACGGCGGCGACGACCAGCGCCTCCCACGGCGCGATGACGCGCTGCGCGAGCGGGCGGTTCGCGGTGCGCGCGACGCGGCCGTCGAAATCGCGGTCCGCCCAGTCGTTCATCGCGCAGCCCGCCGATCGGATGACGAGCGTGCCGACGACGAAAATCAGCACGAGCGATATGCGCGGTGCGCCGCCGGCCGCGAGCCACAGCGCCGAAAGCGTGGGCCACAGCAGCAGCAGCGTGCCGATCGGCTTGTCGAGCCGCATCAGCCGCTCGTACGCGTCGAGGCGCTCGACGAGCGTCAGCTTTCGTCCCACAGTCGACGGCGCAACCGGTGTTGCCGTCATCAGCCGATCGGCAACGCGAGTTGCCGCTTGAGCTCGCGCGGCGCGCATTGCGCGAGCATCGCGTCGGGCGTCGGATGGCGAAGCCGCACGCGAAGCTCCCGCTTCATCCGGGCGTTGCCGAGCCGGCGCGACTCGCTCATGAACGAGAGAAGCATCGGCGCGATCATCCGCTCGGCATCGTCCCACGATACGCGCGGCGGGCGCGGCAGGTGATAGGCGTCGGCGACCGTGTCGAACCACGCGCCCATTTTCATTTCACTGTCGTCGCAAACGTTGTACGCGCGGTTCGCGCGGCCGTGATAGAGCGCCCCGACGATCGCGTGCGCGAGGTCGTCGGCATGGATGTGGTTCGTGTAGACATCCTCGTCGGCCACGAGCGCCGGCGTTCCCTGCCGCAGTCGCTCGAGCGGCAGCCGCGTCGGTGCATAGATGCCGGCCACGCGCAGGATCGACAGCGCGACGCGGTTGCGTCCCGCCCATGAACGAAGCCGCCGCTCGGCCGCGGCGCGTCGGCGTGCGCGCGGCGTTTCCGCGCGTGTCGGCCGCGTTTCGAGAACACGCGCGCCGGCGCAATCGCCGTAGACCCCCGATGTCGAAAGATAGACGAAGTGCCGCGGTATAATCCGCGCGCCCGAAAGGGCCGCGAGAAGATTGCGCGTGCGCGGATCGTCGCGGCCCTGCGAGGGCGGCGGCGCGCAGTGCAGCACGGCGGAGCAACCGAGATCGAGCCGCGCGAGCGAGTGGCGGTCGTCGAGGTCGCCGACCAGCGGAACGATGCCGTGGCTGCGCAGCTTGCGCACGTCGTCGCGATCGCGCGTCAGGCCGACGAGGCGCACGCGCTGCCGCAACAGGCCGGCGACGCGCAATGCGATATCGCCGCAACCCACGAGCAACAGCCGCTGCATCATGACCCTGCAGATTAGCATACGGCCGAGCGAGCATTCGTTCGGCTGCGAGCACGACGAAACGGTTCTGCAGTCCGCGATGCGCGCGGATCTGATGATCCCGTACGGCTGCCGCAACGGCGCTTGCGGCACGTGCAAGGGACGCATCCTGGAAGGCGAAGTCGACTTCGGCGCGCATCAGCCGTCGACGCTCACCGACGACGAGAAGCGCAAGGGCCTCGCGCTGTTTTGCGTCGCGAAGCCGAGGACCGACCTCGTCATCGAAGTGCGCGAGGTTCGCAAGGCCGGCGACATCCAGATCAAGCGGCTGCCGTGCCGGATCGAATCGATCGAGAGGCCCGCACCCGACGTCGCGATCGTCAAGCTGAAGCTGCCCGTCAACGAACGGCTGCAATACCTCGCGGGCCAGTACATCGACTTCCTGCTCAAGGACGGCCATCGCCGGAGCTTTTCGATCGCGACGCCGCCGCACGCCGACGAGTTGCTCGAGCTCCACATCCGGCACACGCCGGGTGGCTTTTTCACCGATCCGCTGTTCACGACGTACAAGGGCCGCGAGATCCTGCGTTTCGAGGGCCCGCTCGGGACGTTCTATCTGCGCGAGACGACGGACAAGCCCGTGATCTTCGTCGCCGGCGGCACCGGCTTCGCGCCGATCAAGGCGATCATCGAGCACATGCTTCATCACGCGATTCCCCGCGAGATCGTCCTGTACTGGGGAGCGCGCGCGAAGCGGGACCTCTACATGCCGCAGGTGCCCGGCAAATGGCAGCAGCAGAATCCGAACTTCACGTTCATCCCGGTCTTGTCCGACCCCGCGGCCGATGACGACTGGCCGGGCCGCACGGGGCTCGTGCATCAGGCGGTGATGGACGACTTCAAGGACCTGTCGGGCTACCAGGTCTACGCGTGCGGCGCGCCGGCGATGATCGACGCGGCGCGACGCGATTTCACGACGCTGCGAAAGCTGCCGGAAGGCGAATTCTTCGCCGACAGCTTCACGTATGCGGCACAAAGCGAGGCGCGATAGCGCGTCGGTGACGAGCACGCAGCGGCGCAAAAAGTCGAGCGTGCCCGCATCGCCGTTCACACATGTGTAGCGGCCAGAGACATCACCGACGTGCCCTGCCTGTACATAGCCGCCGGTGTATGAGCAGCTTACGCCGTCGGCGGTCGCGTCGCTGCTCACCGTCGTGCCACCTTGGGTGATGCGCCACGTTCCCGGCGTCGAGTCGGTGCTGGTGAACATCGGACACGCCGCCCCCGACGTCGAACGGCTCAGCACACCCGTGTACGGGCCGCTGAAGTCGATGGCCTGCAGCGTTTCGCGCTGAATCTGCTTGACGACCCGCACGCCGCACCGTGTCGGTAAGCGTCCGAATTGACGAACGGAAGCTGCTTGTTGGGGCCATAAATGAACAGCGTCGCGAAGATCGTCGTTTCCTACTGCACGCGTTGCACGTCTGCGCCCCCTTCGACGATTTTCGCCACCGGCTCCCGCGATTCGGGAGTCAGCTCGCCTTCGGGAGCGCACGAGCGCGCGGCGTCGAGGATCAGGCCGACACAGCGCCTGAGCGTGCTCGCGAAGACCGGATTGCGGGGATCGAGCGCCGCCGCGTGCGTCTCGCCGACCTCGTAGCGCTTGTAGCGCCCGGTGAAGATCCGGCGCAGCGCGAGCGGGTCGTCGCGATGCATCCGCTGATGGCTCGACAGCACGTAGACCGCACCATCGTACGGAAGCGGCCGATGCTTCGCGATCGCCTGCTCGAATGCGGCCGTCGTGCGGATGACGGCCTGCATGTAGACGGGGTCCTCCGTCGGGCCTGCCGTCGTGCCGCGCGCGTGGCGCGCCTGCATCTTCGCGACGAACTCATCCTCGGAGATCTGCCAGTAACCGGGCTGGCTCACGCTGTTCGGCGGATCGAGCAGCAACAGCGGCAGCACGTCCTCTCCCGCTGCGCGGAGCGCGCGCGCGATCGATGCGACGATGTAAACACCCGCACAAAGCGAGCCCAGGAAATAGGGGCCGTGCGCGCGCACCTTGCGCAACTCGCCGAGGTAGTCGGCCGCCATGTCGTCGACCGATACATGTGCAGCGGACACGCCGTCGAGGCCGCGGGCCTGGAACGCCCACACCGGCTGGTCGTCGCCGAGGAGCCGCATGAAATGCGGACTCACGAACGCCTGTCCGTGGCGTCCATGGACGAGGAAGAGCGGTGGCGCGCGCCCGTGGGTCCAGAGGGGAATGAGCACTGGGAAGCACCGCGTACCATGCTGCGGATCATCGCGGATCGCGCGCACGCAAGCCGCGATCGACGCGACGGTTGCGCCGCGGTGGAAATTGCCGACGCGCACGCCGAACGCCTCCGCGACGCGAAACTCGAGCTCGACCGATAGCAGCGAATCGCCGCCTTGCAGGAAGAAATCGTCGTCGCGACCGACCGTGTCGAGCGCGAGCATCTCCGCGAAGATGTCGGCGATCGCACGCTCGACGTCGTCGCGAGGCGCCTCGAGCTCGCGCGCGCCGGCCACGAGCGGACGCATCGTCGCGAGCGCGTTCCGGTCCACCTTCCCGGTCGCCGTCAGGGGCAGCGCATCGAGATAGTGGATGCGCGCGGGCAGCATGTAGAGCGGCAGCATCGCCGCGACGTGGCGGCGCACGCTCTGCGGATCGCGCGCCGCGTCGCTTCGCGCGACCGCGTACGCGACGAGGCGCGTCGGGTTCGCTTGCGATCCTTCGTCGATGGCGACGACCGCCGCTTTCTCGACGAGCGGGCACGTCGCGAGCGTCGCTTCGACTTCGGCGAGATCGACGGAATAGCCGCGGATCTTGACGCGGCTGCCGCTGCGCCCGACGAAATGCAGGCGGCCTTCCGCGTCGAGGCGTCCGAGGTCGCGCGTGCGATAGCGGCGAACGCCCGGCTCGCCTTCCACGTCCGCGAACGTCGTCCGGTCGAGCTCGGGACGTCGCCAGTAGCCGGGGCTCACGTGGCGGCTCGCGACGACGATCTCGCCGACCTCCTCGACATCCGCGAGGCTTCCGTCGTCGCGGTGGATCTCGATGCGCACGCCGTCGACGGCGCGACCGGCCGGCACCAGCGGACCGGATGGCAGCGCGCTCGCATGGTCGACGACGTGCTGCGCGATGACGCCGGCCTCGGTCGACGCGAGGTGATTCACGAGAATGCAATGCGGCAGCGTGCGCTCGCGAAAGAGCCGCACGTCGTTGGCGAACACGGGCTCGCCGCCCAGATGCAGCGCGCGCAGATGCGGCAGGATTCGCGACGGCGCTAGGCGGCCGGCAAATTCGCGAAATGCGGTCGGCGGCATGTGCAGGACGCTCACGCGCTCGCGGTCGAGCCAGTCGGCGAGCGGTGCGATGCCGTCGCGGCGAAGGTCGTAGCCGCAAAGCGTCGCCCCTTGCGTGAGCGCGCGAACGACGTCGCCGTTGCCGGCCGCGAAGCTCATCGTATAGACGAGCGACATCCGATCCGCAGGCACGATGCGCAGCGCCCGTGCGTAGACGTCCGCGTAGAACAGCACGTTCGCATGCGTCTGGAGCGCGCCCTTCGGCGCGCCGGTCGAGCCGGACGTGTAATGGATGTAGAGAGCCGCGTCGCCGGCAACGTCGGCGAGGCTCAACGTGCTTCGTTCACGCGCGACGTCGTCGAACGCGATCACCGTGCAACCGGAAGGCGCGAGCGCCTGCGCGCGCGGCGCAAGGCGCGCATCGGTCAGGAGCGCGACCGGCGCGCAGTCGTCGAGGATCGCCGCCAGCCGCGCCTGCGGATCGCCGGCATCGAGCGGAACGTACGCGCGGCCACTGCGCGCAGCGCCGAAGATCGCCACCACGGTTGCGAGCTTGCATTCGAAGAAGAGGCACAACGGGCCGTCGCGCCCCGCGGTCGCCACGACGATGCGCGCCGCGACGCCGCTCGCCGCGCGATCGAGATCGCGGTAGCCGATGCGCGCGTCGCCTTCGACGACGGCGACCCGGTCCTGTTCGCGCGCCGCGATCCTCGCAAGGCGCGCGCCGATCGACTCGCCACTGCAATCCGTCGTCACGCTCGCCTCCGAATGAACGGTCGTCGGGATCGAAAGCGCCGGCTCGCGCGAAACCGCTCGCGCGCGCCCCAGCCGGAACGTCAATCAGGGGTGATGCGCGCGATCTTCTCCACCTCGGCCCAGCGGACGACTTCGCGCTCGAGCAGCGATCGAAATGCCGTGGGCGTCATCGTCTTCGGCTCGGCTCCGAGCGCCTCGAGCCGCTGCCTGAATTCGGGCGTGTGCGAGACGGTCGCGATCGCGGTCGCGATCGTCGCGACGATGTCGGGCGGCGTGCCGGCCGGCGCCAGCATGCCGTACCAGACGTCCGCCTCGGCGTCGGGAACGCCCGCCTCCTTCATCGTCGGGACGTCGGATAGAAGCGCGAAGCGCGCGGACCCGGTGGTCGCGAGTGCGCGAAGCGTCCCCGCTTTGACGAACGGCAACACCGACATCGCCGGCGCGAAGCCCATCTGCACGTCGCCGGCCATCAGTGCCGCAAGCGCGGGCGCGGTCCCCTTGTACGGCACGTGCACGATTTGCGTTCCGGTGCGAAGCTTGAAGAGCTCGGCATAGAGGTGCGGCGTCGTGCCGTTGCCCGACGACGC
The DNA here is from genome assembly GCA_035495715.1 of Casimicrobiaceae bacterium. Classification (GTDB taxonomy): domain Bacteria; phylum Pseudomonadota; class Gammaproteobacteria; order Burkholderiales; family Casimicrobiaceae; genus VBCG01. Next base: position 78,928 of record DATJFI010000055.1, on the reverse strand, counting down.
GTAATTGAGCGCGTCCGGCATCGCCTTCGCGCGCTCGACCAGGCCGCGCACGTCGTGCACGGGAAGCGACGGATTGACGACGAGGAACATCGGCGACGTCGACATCGTCGACACCGGCACGAAATCGGCGCTCGCGTCGACGCCGGCATTGGCGCTCGCCGCCATGTCGATCGCCACCGCGGCGGTGGTGACGAGCAGCGTATAACCGTCGGGAGGCGCCTTCGCCACGCGATTGTTCGCGATCTTCGACCCGGCGCCCGGACGGTTTTCGACGATGACGGGCTGGCCGAAACGATGCGACAGCGCGTCCGCGAGCAACCGCGCGTTGGCGTCGACGCCGCCGCCCGCGACGAAGCCGACCACGAGCGTGATCGGCCGCTCCGGATAAGGCGACGCATCGACGGCGGGGCCGCGCGCTAGAAGCGCGAGCGCCGCAAACGCGAGCGCCACGATACGCGTTGCCGACATCGTCCCCCTCCCCACGAACCAGCAAGCGCTGCGGTGTTGCGACGCCAAGCATAATCGATCCGCCGGCGCGCGTCTTCGTCCCCGTGGCGGCGGCGGTCACGCTTCCCGCGTGGTGAGCTCCCCCAGCGCAAGCTGCAACGCCGCCGCGAGATGCGCGTTCGCCTCGTCCTGGCGGCCGAGCTCGGCAAGCAGCTCCCCGAGCGCGACGTGCGCGCGCCAGTGATTGTCGAGCGCGAGGCTCGCCTCGAGGTACGTTTGTGCCTTGCCCCACAACTGCTGGCGCTCGCACAACCGTCCGAGCGCGTACAGCAGCGTCGCGTCCTGGTTGTGCGTCGGGAGCCAGCGCTCGGCGATCTCGAGCTGGCGCGTCGGATCGGGCGCGCGGCATTCGGCGTACGTGAGAAGCAGGGTGGGCTCCCAGTTACGCTCCAGGCTTCGCGCTAGGATGTCGGCCGCTTCGCGATCGCCGCCCTGCGCGAGAAAGCTCCGCGCTGCGGCGCGCGCGACCTTCGGTTGCAGGCGGTCGCCTTCGGGCACGCGCGCCCAGTAGGCACGCAGGCCCGCGGCATCGTGCGCGAGCGCGGCGATCGCTTCCGCATGCGCGCTTGCGCGGAGCAGCGCGCCCTGCTTCGCGTCGTAGACCTTGCGCTTGACGAGCTGGTCGACGAGCGCCGGAATCTCCGCCGGACGGTTCGCTGCGGTGAGCGCGCGCAACTCGAGCCGCTGCGCCGCGGTGTGCAGCCCCGCCTCGCGACGCAACTCCGCGAGACGCGCGAGCGCCTCGGCCGGCTGTCCGCGCTCGAGTGCCAACTCCGCTTCGAGCATGAGCCGCGGCACCGCGAGATTGGTCGCCTGCGTGTCGGGCCGCTCGAGCATCGCCGACGCGCCGTCCAGGTCGCGTGTCTCGAGCGCCGCGCGCGCGCCGACGAGTGCTGCGACCGGCGACGATTGCGGAATCGCGAGCGCCTCCTGCGCGAACTGCCGCGCCTTGCCGTGGCGTCCCTCGAGCAGCGCGACGACCGCCGCATCCTGCTTGCTGCGAAAGCGCGCGAACTGCCGCCGCCGCCGTCCTTCGCGCACCTCCTCGGGCAGCTTCGCGAGACGCACGCCGGCACGGATCAGCGCATAGAGGGCGACGAACGCGAGGATGCCGAGAATGACGAACGCGTTCTGCGACAGCTCGATCCGGTACGGCGGCGAGACGAACAGCACGTAGCCGGCGTTCAACCGGAACACGAGCGCGAGCGCCACCGCGAACGCCGCGATGACGATGAACGCGATCAGCGCCTTCACGGATTTCGCGTCAGCGGCCCGACGACGGCGCGCGGTCGCTCGCGGCCTTGAGCGCCCGCACCGCGTCGAGGCTCGCCGACAGGTCCGGCATCTGTCCCGGCATCGCGGTCGACGCAAGCTGCGCAAGCGTCGCGAGCGCCGACTGCACCTGGCGGTTTTCCTTGTCGAAATACTCGGTCAGCCAGTCGCGCGCGGCCGAGAGATCCGCCTTGAACGAGCGGTCGTCGCGCGCGAGCAGCGAGAGGCGCGCCGACAGGAGCCGCAACCGCAGGTTCTCGCGAAGGAAGAACGATTGCTCGGGCGTGACCAGTGGGGCCGCCGGGTGCTCGTCGACCTGGATGCGGATCACGTTGCGAAGCTCGCTCCACAGGCCGTGGAGAAAGCGCGACCACGCGGGCTCGCTCGTCGCCGGCGGCGGCACGGCGCGCGCGGCGACACGCTCGTCTCTGGCGAGCGGCAGCGTGCCGATCGCCTGGATCATCTGGTCGAGCTTGATCGAAATGCCGGCGACGTCGACGTACGGCACCGCCTTCAACCGATCCATGTCGCGCGCTAGCGCGCGACGCAGCGGCGCGAGCTGCGGCCGATCGAGCTCGGCAAGCTTCGAATCGGCGACCTGCAGTCCCGCGAGCGCCGCGTTCACGTTGCCGGCGAGCGAGAGCTGCTGGCTCGCAAGCACGAGGATCTGCTCGACTTCGGCGAGCGCGAGCTCATCGCGCGACGGTGCGAGGTCGCGATACAGCGCTTCGAGCGCCGCCTGCTGCGACTGGAATTCGGCGATGCGCGCCGCGAGCAGCGCGAGCTTTGCCTGCGCATCGCGAAGCTGGTTGCCGAGATCGGAATCGCGCTCGCGCGCCTGGGCGGCGGCGGCGTCGGCAGCGGTCAGCCGCTGCGCGACCTCGCCTCGCAGCGTGCGCACGGCCTGCCGCTCGCCGTACCATGCATAGAGCCCGACGACGATCGCGAGAACGAACAACGTCCACAGCGCTCGCAGTGCAAACGGCATCCGCGCCGGCCCGGCGGCCGGCGGCGGCGCGGCGGGCGACCCGGCGTCGTCGACATTGGAAGCCGGCGAGGACATGATCGGCCGATTCTAGCAGTCCGCAGTTTCGCGGTTCGCGTCGCGCGGGGTGGCTTGCGCATCGCGGCGCAGCATACAATCTCGGCGCCGCATCGCCCGTCCCAGAGGCTCCGTGAGCGCTTTTGCGTTCGTTGCGTTGATCGCGCTTGCGGTCGCCGTCGCCATTGCGTATCGCGCAGGGCGCGCCCGCGTGCGCCGCGACGTCGTGGCGCAGGCCGCGACCGATGCCGATGCACCGAGCGCATCCGCCGAGCGCGCGCATCTCGCCGCGTTCGCCGAAGACCGCGCGGAGCTCTTCGCCGCGCTCGCCGATGCGCGCACGGAGACCGCACGCTGGCGCCAGATCGTCGTCGACATCGAGCGTAACGCGCCGCCGCCGCTCCTCGATGCGCCCGGAACGCCCGACGACCTCAAGCTGATCGTCGGCATCGGGCCCGCGATCGAGCGCGTTCTCTATCGGTCGGGCATCGCGACGTACCGGCAGATCGCGCGCCTCACGGAGCACGAGATCGACGCAATCGAGAACACGCTTGCCGAATTCCCCGGACGTATACGCCGCGACGGCTGGGTCGCGCAGGCGCGCGCGCTCCATCTGTCGAAGTACGGAACGAATCCGTGACGGCGGCGCGCGCCGCGCTGCCGATCCTCGTGCTGGCGCTCGTCTGGGGATGCAACTGGCCCGTGCTCAAGCTCGGCGTTACCGAGATGGCGCCGCTCACGTTCCGCGCGCTGACGCTGCCGCTCGCCGCGCTCGGCATGCTCGGCGTCGCGCGTGCGTCGGGCCGTTCGATCCGCGTGCCGCGCGCGTTCTGGCCGCACCTGATCGCGCTCGCGCTGTTCAACATCTCGGGATGGAACGGATTCGTGCTCTTCGGCGTGCAGCAGCTACCCGCGGGCCGCAGCGCGATCCTCGGCTACACGATGCCCATCTGGGCGACGCTATTCGCCGCGATCGTCGTGCGCGAGCCGATCTCGCGCCGCAAGCTGGTCGGACTTGCGCTCGGCGCGGCCGGCATGGCGGTGCTGCTCGGCGAACAGGCCGTCGTCGTCCGCCGCTCGCCATCGGGCACGATGATGATCCTGATCGCGGCGATCCTCTGGGCGTTCGGCACCGTGTTGCTGCGCAAGTGGAAGCCGACGATGCCGCAGAACGCGCTGTCCGGATGGATGATGCTGATCGGCTGCGTACCGCTCGTCGTCGCGGCCCCGTTCTTCGATCCGCAGCCGATCGGCGCCGAGCTCGCGCGGCTCTCCGGACGCGGCTGGTTCGCGATCTTCTACAACGTCTGCCTCGCCGGCACCATGGCGAACCTCGCGTGGTTCATGCTGGCGCGATCGCTGCCGGTCGCGATCTCGTCGATCACGTCGCTGCCCATTCCGGTCGTCGGCGTCATCTCGGGCATGCTCGTGCTCGGCGAGCGCCCGGGCTGGCAGGAATGGATCGCGCTCGCGCTGGTCGTGGCGGCGCTCGCGATCGTGCTGCTGGAACCGCGCAGGAAATTGTCGGGCGTCGTCGGAACCCACGACGCGTGATCACCGCGTGTCGCGCTCGACCGTCAGCGCGCGCAGCGCTTGCGGCAGCGCCGGTTGGCGAACGCGATCGCCGAACCGGCGGCGAACGCCGAGTGCATGGCAAACCAGCAGGTTGATGTAGAGGCCCGGACCGCTCGAATAGATGCGCCATCCGCCTTCGACGGGGACCGTGCCGGCCTTGACGCGCGCCCATTCGGCGCTCGCCTCGTAGCGATCGTCGAACGCGGCATCGCTGCTGCTGAAGTACGCGTTGCGCTGTCTTGGCGCCGCGTTCGTGACGCGCGTCGTGACGCCGATCGGATTCGCGACGGCGAGTGCGTCCCACAGCGCGTCGGCCTCGCCGAGCGCGGCCATCGCTTCGCCATAGCGCAGATGCGCGTGGACGTACATGAGGCCGATCTCGCGGCCGAAGAACGCCGCCGATTCCGCGCGGCGAAAGATCCGCTCGACGCCGCCGCGATACCCGACCGGTTGGTCCATCAGCCGCACGCCGTCGGGGAACAGCAGGTGCTCGCGAATGATCCGCAGATGGTGGTGCGCCTGCTCGGACGTGAATAACCCCGCGATGATGCTGCGCGTCATCGGCAGGAGCGAGTAGCGAAGGCCGGTCCGGACGTCGGACGGATGCAGCAGCAGTTCCGGCTCGCCTGCTTTGCCGCCGAACACGGCATAGCCGGCGACCGTCCTGTCGCGAACGAGGAAGCGATTGAAATCGTGCCGGATGCCGAGTGCGAGGTCTGCGATCCCGTTCGCGGCACCGGCGCGACCGGCGCGGCGCAGCGCCTCCCCGTAGCGCTCGAGCTGCTGATAGAGGAGCGCGACCGTCCAGCTGCTGACCATCGCGTCGCGAAGGCCCGGATCGGCCGGTTGCAGCGAATCGTTCCAGTCCCCTTCGCCATAGCGGACGAGCCGCGTGCCTGGAATGAATCGCTCCTGCACCTTCGCGAGCAGCTTCTCGACGTGCACCGAGATCGGGTCGGCGCTCGCCGTGCGCGCGAGCGTCGCGTCGTCGCGCCATGCCGAGCGCTCGTCGAGAAAGGCGAGATCGTTCGTCGCCTCGAGATAGTCGTTCAGCGCCTTGAGCGGCCAGACGATCACGTCGCCGTGGCTGTGCGCGTCGCGGATGGACGAATACGGCTCCAGCATGAACCACTGCGGCCAGTCGCCGCGCGCCGCGTACTGCTCCGCGAAAACGATGCGCAGGATCTCCCTGACGCACGCGTCGTGCTCGAGCGCGAGCAGGCATTCGACCGGGCCCTGGCACACGTCGCGCGTACCCCATGCGGCGCCGGTGTATTGCTCGAGACCGCGCGGAACGGTCAGGTGCATCATCGCGTCGTGCGCGAGCCACGGCAGCGATGCGTTCAGCGCCGCCGTCGCCGATGAGTCGCCCCCGATCCGCGTGCCGCGCGTGACGTGCGTCCAGAAGCGCATCGACGACGACCGCACGTCGTCGTCGTCGCGTGGCCGCTCGTATTTCGACGCGAGCTCGGCGGCGTGCGCAGGATCGGTCAGCGAGCCGACGACCGCGAAGACCAGCTCGTTGGTCGGCTGCGTCCTGATCGCGAGGTGCGTACCGTTTCGCGGCTCCTCGTCGGCAAGCAGGAGCTCGTCGCCGCCGATCGCGTCGATCGCATCCGGCGTGCTTATAACAAGGTGATACGCCGCATCGGGGTAGTGCCGTCCGAAGAGCGACTCCGGATCGGGCCGGAACGTAAAGCTCGCGCGGGCCTGGTCGACGACGACGTTCCCGGCGTGCTCGAACTCGCGCTCGCCGATCACCAACTGCCCGTACACGAGAATCCGGCATGGGGCGCCGTCGATCACGATCCGCCACTGCATCGCCGGATCGGCGCCGGAGACGACGGCGCGCACGGTGACGACGCGCTCGGCGAGAACGTAGATCCAGCGGCAATCGCTCAAACCCATCTCGAAAGCCGACGGGATCGTCAGCAGCCGCCAGCCTCGTCCCGCGTCGACCATCGCGCGCAGGCCGCTTGCGCGCATGACGTTGTACGGGTCGCGCGAAACACCGAAGAGCTTGTGGAACGACGTGTTGCCGATCGTGAGCTGCGCGGCGAAGACGCCGTGCATCCAGCACGTCGCGCACAGCGTCGATTGATGAGGCAGCATCGCGCTGCCCGAGCGCACAAGTGCGCCGTGCCGCCGCGTGACGATGCGCTCCTTCGCGCGCAGCACGACGTGCCGATTGTGCGGCGGATCGGGCGCGAAGAACGACAGCGGCCGGTTGCGTTTCGATTCCTCGAGGAACCGATCCGGATAGCGCTTCGCGAGCGCATCGGCATCCAACGTTTTCACGCGCATCGCCGGCGCGTCCTGCACGACGTCGCGGCGCGCGCGAGACGTCGCGACCGGGTGCGCATCGTCGGCCGGCCACGCGATCGCGAAAAGCTTCGCGAGATCGGCGTCGCTGGACGCCGCCGGATGATCCGCCTCGTAGAGCGCGAAGAAGCGCCAGCTGGCGCCGGCGCCGGGTTGCAGCGTGACGCACCGCGACTGGATCGCCGCGCACGCGACTTCGTGCTGGAGGCGGCGATTGGCGAGCGCGTTCCCGGTCGGCAGCGGTAGCGCATTGGCATCGCGATACGCAGGACCGAACAGTTGCATCGCGTCGGTCGCGAACCCTTCCGCGCCGTCGAGGCAGCCGTGCATCACCCACGGATGGCGATTCTGCTGCGCGAGGTTCTGCCGGCTCAACACGACCGGACCGAGACGCGCGTCGCGCGCGGCGTGATGGTCGATGTATTGCGACGCGTAAGCTTCGTTGTTCGCGACGAACTCGGGCGCGCCGAGCCCGAGGTCCTGCACGAGAATCGCATCCGTTTGCATCGCCACATCGCCGGCGTTCGTGACGTCGATGCGCCAGAGCCACGCGCTCTCGGCGGGCAACAGGCGCAGCGTCACGCGGTGCGCGATGCCGCGCGTCCTGCCTTCCCAGACGATCCGATCGTCGGCGTGGCCGAGCCGGACTCGCGCACGCGGACCCTGCACTTCGCACGTCGCTGCACGGCCGGCCGCGCGGGCGCGCAGCAAAACCCGCGCGATGCCGCCGCCGATCGGTGCACCGGGCACCTGGTTGATGCGTATCGCACCCCGATCGTCGCGATGCTCGATCGCGAAGACGGCCCCGTTCGGCAGGACCGAGACGTCGAGGCCCGCGTCGTTGCCGACGCGGATCAGCCCCAACTCACCGGCCCGCGGCAGGCGCCAGGTGCGCAACGTCCGGCGACCTTCAGGACGCGGCTACGCGAGCTCGGGCACGAGCGTCAGCACCTGACCGTCGGCGAACCAGGTGTCGAGGTTCGCCTTGCAGAGATCGGCCATCGCCTTGCGCGTCTCGTGCGTCGCGCTGCCGACGTGCGGCAGCAGCACGACGTTGTCCATCGCAAGGAGCGCGCCGGGCACGTGCGGCTCGTTCTCGAACACGTCGAGACCGGCGGCCTTGATCGTGCCGTCGGCGAGCGCCTGCACCAGTGCCGCCTCGTCGACGATCGACCCGCGGGCGATGTTGACGAGCGTTCCCTTGCGTCCCAGCGCCGCGAGGACGCTTGCATCGACGAGATGCCGGGTGCCCTCCCCGCCCGGACAGGCGACGACGAGAAACTCGACGTCGGCCGCGAGCGCGGCGAGCGTCGGCACGAAGCGATACGGCACGTCCTGGAGCTTGCGCCCGGTGTACGCGACGCGCATGTCCATCGCCGCCACGCGCTTCGCGATCGCCTTGCCGATGCGCCCGAGGCCGAGGATGCCGACCGATTTTCCGGCGAGTTTGGTCGCAAGCGGCAGCGATCCCTTCGTCCACTCGCCGTTGCGGACGAACCGGTCGCCCTGCACGAAGTTGCGCGCCGTCATCAGGATCAGCGCGACGGCGACGTCGGCGACGTCGTCCGTGAGCACGTCCGGTGTGTTCGTGACGAGGATCTCGCGCTCGCGGCAATAGCGCGTCGGCACGCCGTCGTAACCGACGCCGAACACCGAGATGATCTCGAGGCTCGGCAATGAATCGAGCAGCGTCGGCGGCGTCACCGTCCCGCCGCCCTGCACGAGTCCGCGCACGCTGGGCCCGACGCGCTCGAGCAGCGCATCGCGATCGGCGGCGCCCGCATAGTCGTGGCAACGGTAATCGGCCCAGAGCGGGTCCTTGAGAAAGCGCGGTAACGGCGCGGTGACCAGGATGTCGATGTCGTTCATCTGCGTTCTTCGATCAAGCGTCTCATCTGTTTGTTCGCGCGAGCGTCGCGTCGGCGTCACGTGCGCTGCGCGTTCGCGCGCGACTTTTCCGGCCCGAACCAGTCGAGGAGCCCGGCGAGCAATCCACCGTCGCCGCCGGACGTTTCCACCGCCTGCAGTCCCCGCTCGCGCGCGCGCTCGACGATGCGCGGATGCGCGGCGAAGGCCGGCAATCTCGCGATCATCGCGCGGCCTTCGGCGCTGAGCGCCGCCATCAGGTTGTCGACCCCTTCGGCCGACGTGAGCGTCAGCGCATGCGCGCGTCCGTCGCGCAGCGCCTCGACCAGTCCGTCGGCGCCGCCGGTGGGCGCGACGCGACGATAGCAGGGCACGTGATCGACGATCGCGCCGCGTGTGCGCAGCGTATTGCCGAGAAATTCGCGGCCGCCCTCGCCGCGGAAGATGACGATGCGCTTACCCTCGACGTCGGCGAGGTCGGGCAGTTCGAGCAAGCCCTCGCTGTCCCACGACTTTGCCGGAATGCGCGTATCGGCGATGCCGGCGGCGGCGAGCGCGTCGGCGGTTCCGGGGCCCGGCGCAAACGTGCGCAGCGCCGCGGGCCACGGGCGTCCCGGCCGCGCGCCGAACTCGACGGCATTCGCCGACACGAAGATCGCGATGTCGTAATCGTCGAGCTTCGAATGGGCGTCGGCGAGACGCGCGACGTCGTCGGGCGGCTCGATCACGATGGCCGACCAGATCAGGGGCTTGCCGCCGAGGGCGGCGATGCGCGACGCGAACACGGCCGCCGGACGCTGCGGTCGCGTGACGATGACGCCGACGCCCTCGAGCGGACCGGGCTCGGCGCGCGGCGGCGGCGACAGCGAATGAATCTCGCCCGTCATGCAACTGGCCTCCGCGCTTCGCGCTGCGCCGCTGATTCGCCGCCGGGGCGGCCCTTCGGGCTCATGCAGCGGCAAGCCGATGTGCGCCGCGGCGCAGGAAATCGTCGGCGAGGGCCGTGCCGAGCGCGCACGCGTCGTCGACGTCGCCGACGGGACTTTCCCGCTCGCCGCGCAATACTTCGCGACCGTCGCGCGAGGCGAGCAGTCCGCGCAGCCACAGCCGTCCCTCTTCCCATTCGGCGTAAGCGGCAAGCGGCGTCTGGCAGCTTCCGCCGAGCGCACGCGAGAACGCGCGCTCGGCCGCCGTCGCGAGCGTCGTCCCGCGATCGGCGAGCGGCGCGAGTGCCTGCAGCAGGTCCGCGCGATCGGCGCGACACTCGATCGCGAGCGCACCCTGCCCGGGCGCCGGCAGGCTTTCGTCGGGATCGAGCAGCGCGCGAATGCGCGTGCCGAGCCCGAGACGCTTCAATCCGGCGGCGGCGAGAACGACCGCGTCGTAACGGCCTTCGTCGAGCTTCGCAAGACGCGTCTGCACGTTGCCGCGCAGCGGATCGATGCGAAGGCCCGGATGGCGCTCGCGCAGTTGCGCTTCGCGGCGCAGGCTCGACGTGCCGACGACACTATCCGCCGGCAACGACGACAGCGCCGCATAGCGAACCGATACGAACGCGTCGCGCGGATCCTCGCGCGCCGAGATCGCGGCGAGCACGAAGCCGTCGGGGAGGTCCATCGGCACGTCCTTCAGCGAATGGACGGCGATGTCGGCGCGACCGTCGCGAAGCGCGTTCTCGAGTTCCTTGATGAACAGCCCCTTGCCGCCGATGGCTGCAAGCGGGCGGTCGACGATGCGGTCGCCCTGTGTCGTGACGCCGAGCAGTTCGACGCTGGTGCCTCGATAACGGGACGTGAGGCGCGAGCGCACGTGCTCGGCCTGCCAGAGCGCCAGCGCGGATTCGCGGGTGGCGATCGTCAGCCGGCGCGGCGGCAGGAGAGCCGTCATCAGCCGCTACGGTGTCGCCCGCGAGAGGAATCGAGCACTGTCACATCGTGTGAAGCACAACGAGCGGCAATAGTAGCGCATCCCGGTGCGCCACGACGTACTCGCCGGGTCAGTGCCCGTATGCGGCCGGCGCGAGAAGACGCGCTTCGCGCAACGCGCGAAACGCGGTTCGCGGGAGGGAGGCTACCGTCGTACGTCTCGCGTCAGCGCGAACGCCGCGCCCGCCAGCCCGGCCAGCGCGACAAATCCGAGCCAGCGGTGCGTCGCAAGCCACAGCTCGACGCTTGCCGGCCGCGATTCGGCATCGAAGCGACCGTGCGCGCCGCGATCGCCGCGCACCGGCGCGAACAGGTTGTCCGGGCGATCCGGCGCGACCGGCGCCTGCGACATCTGCGACGTATACCCGAACCGCGCGAGGTAGCGGTCGAGCAATCCGGGGACGAGCTTGTTGGCCCAGATCGCCTTCGCCGTCGGTGCGCCGACGAAGAGCTCGCGGCGGCGATGATGGGCGGCCCAGACGATCGCGCGCGCCGCGACCTCGGGCTGGAACACCGGGGGCACCGGCCGCGGCGTGCGCGGCATCCGCGTGCGGCACCAGTCGAACTGCGGCGTGTTGAGCGCGGGCATCTGCACCATCGTCACGTGCACGCTGCTGCGCTCGTGCAGGAGCTCGCTGCGCAGCGCGTCGGTGAAACCGCGGATCGCGAACTTCGCGCCGCAGTACGGCGCCTGCAGCGGGATCGCGCGATAAGCGAGCGCGGAGCCGACCTGGACGATCGTCCCGCGATTGCGCGCACGCATCCGCCCGAGCGCCGCCAGCGTGCCGTTGACGGTACCGAGGTACGTCACTTCCGTCACGCGGCGAACTTCGTCGGGATCGAGCTCCGCGACGGGTCCGATCACGGTGACCATCGCGTTGTTGACCCAGATCTCGATCGGCCCGAGGCACTCCTCGATCATCGCCGCCGCGGTTTCGACTTCCGCGGGCCGCGCGACGTCGGCGACACACATCACCGCCTTGCCGCCGAGCGCATGGACGTCGTCGCATGCCGCGCTCAACGCATCGGAATCGCGCGCGATCAGCCCGATGCGTGCGCCGCGGCGCGCGAATGCGCGCGCCGTCGCGCGGCCGACACCGGCGCTTGCACCGGTGATGACGACGACCTCGCCGGATCCCCGTCCGACCCGGCGATCGCCGCGCACCTTCGTGATCGCATCCATCGGTTCGGAAGCTCCGTCAGCCGGCCTTGGCCGGATCGATCGCGATCAACGCGAGCCCCGAGGCGGGATCGAACAGCCGTTGCAGGTGCGCCGGCGACTCGGTCAGCATCACCTCGAGCGTCGGCCGCACGTGCGCGTCGAGCAGATGGCCGCCGTGCGCGGACCCGTCGCGCTTGCCGACGACGACGTGCGCGTGGACCTTCGGCGCATCGCCTTCGAGCGCCACATCGCCGACGAGCGACAGCACCTCGACCTGCTCGCGCACCGGAATCTTCTCGTAGGACTTCGACGTCCAGTCGAAATAGCCGAGCGTCGCGTCGCGAAACGCGCCGATCGCCGTGAACCGCGCGGCGGTGAGCTGGCGCTCGCGGGCAAACGCGGTCAGCGACGACATCACCTCGTCGCCTTCGTCGAACACGAGCGTCCACGTCCGCTCGCTGCCGCCGTCGATTGTCTTCGCGCGCACCGGTGGGCCTTTCGTCAATGCGAGACGGCGTGGTTCGCCATCTCGCCGTCGACGCGCGCCGCTGCAGCGTCCGCCTTCGTTCCCGCAAGCGCCATCTGCACGACCTGCGCGAGATGAACCGCATCGCGGCCGGTGCACTGCGCTATCTGCTCGCGGCAGCTATAACCGTCGGCGATCACGAGGCAATCGTCGGCCGCGGCGCGCACCGCCGGCAACAGGACGAGCTCGCCGATCTGCACCGAAACCTCCGCCTTGCCGCGCTCGAAGCCGAACGAGCCGGACATGCCGCAGCATCCGGAATCGAGCAATTCGTAGCGAACGCCGAGCTTCGCGAGCAGCGCGCAGTCGGCGTCCATCCCCATGATCGCCTTCTGATGGCAATGCCCGTGCACGATCGCGCTTCGCGCGAGCTTCGGTGGCGCGAACTGCGGCGCGTGCTTAGCAAGAAACTCGCCGAGCAGCAGCGTTTGCGCGGCAAGCCGCTTCGCGACCTCGTCGCCGGGAAAAAGGTTCGTCATCTCGTCTCGGAATACCGCGGCGCACGCCGGCTCGAGCACGACGAACGGGGTTCCGGCGTCGATCTCGGCCTCGAATCGCGCGAGGATCCGGCGCAGGTAGCGCTGCGCCGCGCTCAGCATGCCGGAATCGTAAAGCGGGCGGCCGCAGCAGACGGGCTCGCGCGGAACGTCGACGTCGAAACCGGCGGCTTGCAGCACGTCGACGGCGGCTTGCGCGGTTTGCGGATGAAAGTAATTGTTGAACGTGTCCGGCCACAGCAGGACGCGCGGCCGGCCGTCACGCTCGGGCTTCGCGCGACGCGCATGCCCCGACTGGAACGATTCGGATGCGAAGCGGGGAATGTTCCGCGACGGCGCGACGTTCGCGATCCACTTGGCGATCGGCGCGGACCACGGCATCTGCGCGAGCGCGTTCACGAGGCCCGGCGCGTGCGAGGCGAGCCGTGCCCAGCGGTCGATGTAGCCGAACGCGTACGCGGAGCGCGGACGCAATCGCCCGGCGTAGTAATGCGCGAGGAATTCCGCCTTGTACGTCGCCATGTCGACGTGGACCGGGCAGTCGCCCTTGCAGCCCTTGCATGCGAGGCAGAGGTCGAGCGACTCCTTGACGTGCTCGTCGCGAAAGCCGTTCGTCAGCGCGTCGCCGCGCATCATCTCGAACAGCAATCGCGCACGGCCCCGCGTCGAGTGCTTCTCTTCCATCGTGACCCGATAGCTCGGGCACATCGTCTGGCGATGGTGCTGCCGGCAATTGCCGACGCCGACGCAGCGAAGGACCGCGCGGTTGAAGATGCCGGCGTCCTTCGGATACTTGAAGAACGTGACCGGCTGCTTCGGCGCGTAGCGCTCGCCGATCCGCAGGTTCTGCGTCGGCAGATAGGGATCGACGACCTTGCCCGGATTCATCCTGCCGCGCGGATCGAAGATCGCCTTGAACTCGCCGAAGGCGCGAACCAGCGCGGGCCCGAACATCTTCGGCAGGAACTCGGCCTTCGACTGGCCGTCGCCGTGCTCGCCGGAAAGCGAGCCGCCGTAGTGCACGACGAGGCTCGACGCATCGTCGAGGAAGCGATGGAATTTCTCGATTCCCGCGTGCGTTTCAAGATCGAAGTCGATCCGCGTGTGCACGCACCCCTGGCCGAAGTGGCCGTACAGGTCGCCCTGGTATTCGTAGCGATCGAGGAGCTTGCGGAAGTCGCGCAGGTAATCGCCGAGGCGCGCGGGCGGAACGGCGGCGTCCTCCCAGCCTTCCCACGTGATCGGCTTGTTCGGCACGTGCGCGGTCGCGCCGAGCCCCGCCTCGCGCACGGTCCAGACCATCCGCTCCTGCGCCGGATCGTCGTAGAGCTTCATCGTCGGCGCGTTCGGCAAGCGTGCGATTGCCTGCATGCACGTGCGCGCCTTCGCGTGCGAGTCCTGCCGGTCGCGGCCGCCGAACTCGACGAGGAGCCACCCGCCGCCCTTCGGCAGCAGCTCGATGTCGTCGGGATGCAAACCGACGGCCTTCATATCGTCGACGAGCTTGTCGTCGATGCCTTCTAGGCCGATCGGTCCGTGCTTCAGGATGTCGACGACGTGATCGCCGGCGCTGAACACGTCCGGATAGCCGAGCACGAGAAGCGAGCGTCCCGGCGGGCTGTCGACGAGCCGCAGCTTCGCGCCGAGCACGACGACGCACGTGCCTTCGGTGCCGACGAGCGCGCGCGCGACGTCGAAGCCGTTCTCGGGCAGCAGTTGCGTGAGTCCGTAGCCCGATACGCAGCGCGGAATGTCGGGAAAGCGCATCCGGATCTCGTCCGCGTAGCGGTCGCGCAGCGCATAGAGGCGCCGATGGATCTCGGAGACCGCGTCGTCGCTCGCCAGCATGCGTGCGCGCTCTTCGTCGTCGAGCCGCTTCGCGGTGAAGCGCACGCCGTCGTACGTCAGCACGTCGAGCTCGAGCACGTTGTCGACGGTCTTGCCGCCCATCACCGAATGCACGCCGCACGAGTCGTTGCCGATCATGCCGCCAAGCGTGTTGTGACTGTGCGTCGACGGATCCGGCGCGAAGGTGAGGTGATGCCGTTCGGCGGCGTCGCGAAGCGTGTCGAGCACGCAGCCGGGCTCGACGTACGCGGTCTTGCGCGCCGGGTCGATCTCGACGATCCGGTTCAGGTACTTCGAGAAATCGATGACGACGGCAACGTTGCAACATTGCCCGCACAGGCTCGTGCCGCCGCCGCGCGGCAGCACCGGCGCGCCGTGACGACGGCACGCGGCCAGCGTCGCGATCACGGCGTCGATCGAGCGCGGAATGACGACGCCGATGGGCACCTGCCGGTAATTGGAGCCGTCGGTCGCGTAGAGCGCGCGGCTGCCAATGTCGAAGCGCACCTCGCCGTCGACCGTCGACGCGAGTTCCTGCTCGAGGGCGCGGTAGCCCTGTTCGGACGCCTGCACGTGCGGCCCGGCATGCGTCGCGTCGTTCATACAGCGTATCGACGAGCGTCGGCCGCCTTGAACGCGAGGCCGAAGCCCGGACGATCGCGCGCGGGTACGAGCGTGCCGTCGACGGGCTCGAGCGCGCCGTCGAAGAGCATCCGCTCGATGCGCACGTGGTCGTGGAAGTATTCGAGATGCACCGCGCCGGCCGCGCAGCACGGATGCGCGTGGATCGACGGCGCGCAGTGGCTCGACAGCGGCAGGTGGAACGACTTCGCGACGGCCGCGGCGCGCATGAAGCCGGTGATGCCTGCGCAGCGCGTCGCATCGGCCTGCAGCACGTCGACGGCGCCCGCTTCGCACATGCGACGGAAGTAGACGAGGTCGTAGCCGTATTCGCCGGCCGTGACGTCGATCGGCGGCGGCGCGCTGTCGCGGATCAGCCGCAGGCCCTCGAGATCGTCGCTCGGGACCGGTTCCTCGAACCAGGTGACGCCGAGATCGACGAACGCCCGCGCGAACCCGAGCGCCTGCTTGCGCGTGTACGCGCCGTTCGCGTCGACGAAGAGCGCCGTGGCGCCGCCGATCGCTTCGCGCGCCGCCTGCACGCGCCCGATGTCGGCGCCGGGATCGCGGCCGATCTTCATCTTCACCATCCGGATACCCGCATGCGCCCAGTCGCCCAGTTGCTGCTGCAGCCGCTCGATCGTGTACGACGTGAACCCGCCGCTGCCGTAGATCGGAATCGCATCCCGCGCGGCGCCGAGCAGGCTCACGAGCGGAACGCCGAGCAGCCGCGATTTCAGATCCCACAACGCGTTGTCGACGGCGGCGATCGCCATCGACGAGATGCCGGGGCGGCCGAGATTGCGAATCGCGGCGACCATCGCCTGCCACGCGCCCGCGACGTCGAACGCGTCGCGACGCTGCACCACGTCGCGCAGCGTGTCGACGATCAGCACGGCGGTCGCGCGATTGGCGTAGCTGTAGCCGATGCCGGTGACGCCGCCCGCGCTCGCCTGGACGAGCACGAGCGTCGTTGCATGCCACTCGAGCGTGCCGTCCGACTCGGGCGCGTCGGTCGGGATCGTATAGGCCGAAACATCGACCCGGTCGATGGGGACATTCCGCTTCATCGCCATGAACGCGAAAACCGGACGCTCATCAGGCGAAGAGCTCCTTCACCGACTGGCGAATCACGCCGGCCGTGTTCGAGTCGCCCTTGACGAGCGATTCCGCGAAGCGGCGCGCCTGCTTGAACGTCACGTGCGGCGGCAGCGGCGGCACGTCGGGGTCGGTGTAGACGTCGAGCAACGTCGGCCGATCGGCGGCGAGCGCGTCGTCCCATGCGCGGCCGATGTCTTCCGGGCGGTCCACGCGAATGCCGCGCAAGCCGGCATTCTCGGCGTAGCGCGCATACGGAAAGTCAGGAATGTCCTGCGACGCTTCGTACTTGGGATCGCCCTCCATCACGCGCTGTTCCCACGTGACCTGGTTCAAGTCGCGGTTGTTCAGCACGAGGATGACGAGACGCGGATTCGACCAGCGCTTCCAGTACTTGCCGATCGTCAGCACCTCGTTCATGCCGTTCATCTGGAACGCGCCGTCGCCGACCATCGCGATGACCGGCCGGTCGGGATGCGCGAATTTCGCGGCGATCGCGTACGGGACGCCGGGCCCCATCGTCGCGAGACCGCCGGACAGCGACGCCATCATGCCTTCGCGAATCTTGAGGTCGCGCGCATACCAGTTCGCCGACGAGCCGGAGTCGCAGGTGAGGATCGCGCGATCGGGAAGCCGCGGCGACAACTCCCAGAACACGCGCTGCGGATTGATCGGATGCGCGTCTTCCATCGCCCGGTCCTCGAGCGTCTTCCACCAGTCGGCGACGTCTTTTTCGATCCTGTCGCGCCAGCCGCGGTCCTGCTTGCGCTTGAGGAGCGGCAGCAGAAGTCGCAGCGTCGCCGCGCTGTCGCCGACGAGATTCACCTCCATCGGATAGCGAATCGACAGCATGCGCGCGTCGATGTCGACCTGTACGCCGCGCGCCTGCCCTTCCTTCGGCAGGAATTCCGAGTACGGGAAATTCGAGCCGACCATCAGCAGCGTGTCGCAGTCCATCATCATCCGGTACGACGGCCGTGTACCGAGCAGGCCGATCGAGCCGGTCACGTAAGGCAGGTGATCGGCAACGGCGGCCTTGCCGAGCAGCGCCTTCGCGATGCCCGCGCCGAGGACGTCGGCGACCTCGATCACTTCGGCCGTCGCGTTCAATGCGCCGGCGCCGACGAGCATCGCGACCTTGCGGCCGGCGTTCAACGCATCGGCCGCGCGCTGGAGCTCGTGCTCGTCGGGAATCGGCCGCGGGATCGCATAACCGACGCCCGAGTGAATCGTGTTGTGCGCACGCGGCGGACTCTCGTAGGGAAGCTCCTGCAGATCGTTGGGCACGATCACGCACGTCGGCGCGCGCTGCGCCTTCGCGATGCGGATCGCGCGGTCGATCACGTGGCGGATCGCCTCGGGCGACATGACGACCTCGACGTACTCGCTCGCGACGTCCTTGAAGAGCGTCGTCAGGTCGACCTCCTGCTGGTAGCTGCCGCCGATCGCCGCGCGCGACGACTGCCCGACGATCGCGACGACCGGCTGGTGGTCGAGCTTCGCGTCGTAGAGACCGTTCAGCAGGTGGATCGCACCCGGCCCAGAAGTTGCGAGGCACACGCCGACCTGCCCGGTGAACTTCGCGTGGCCGCACGCCATGAACGCGGCCATTTCCTCGTGACGAACCTGAATGAACTCGAACTCGTCGCCGGCGCGGTTCAGCGCACCGAGGATTCCGTTGATGCCGTCGCCGGGAAATCCGTAGATCCGCTTGATGCCCCATTCGGTGAGGCGGGAAAGAAGGAAATCGCTGACGGTCTTGCTCATCGTTCGCTCCAAGGCAACGGGATGCCGGCGCGAGAAGAAGCCATGCATCCGGCGTTCGGTTGGAGCAGGTGGCGGCGGCACGAGTTCAAACGCGCCGCGCATTGCAAGAGTTACAAAGGACTTTCAGTGCACGGCGCGCAGCGCGTCGGCGAGCAGCGTCGTATCGGCGTCGGCGAGGCGCCTTGCGTCCGACAGCAATTGCCGGAAGCGCCGTCCGCCGGGCACGCCATGATAGAGGCCCAGGACGTGGCGCACGATCGCTCGCAATGCGACGCCCCGCGCAAGCGCACGTTCCGCGTACGGCATCAGCGCGTCGATCACGTCGGCCCGCGAACGCACCGGCGGCTCGTCCCCGAAAAGATGCGGATCGACACAGGCGAGCAACCACGGATCGTGGTACGCCGCGCGTCCGAGCATGACGCCGTCGACGTACGCGAGCTCGCGATCGATTGCCGCGAGATCGGCGATGCCGCCGTTCAATATGAACCTCAGCTGCGGAAAATCAGTTTTCAACCGATGCACGTATTCGTACCGCAGCGGCGGCACCTCGCGGTTTTCCTTGGGCGACAGGCCCTTGAGGACCGCGTTTCGCGCGTGCACGATGAAGACGTCGCAGCCGGCCTGCGCCACCGTGCCGACGAAATCGCGAACGAACCCGTAGTCGTCGTTGGCGTCGAGTCCGACCCGGTGCTTCACCGTCACCGGCACCTGCACCGCGTCGCGCATCGCGCGCACGCAATCGGCGACGAGCGCGGGCTCGGCCATCAGGCAAGCACCAAAGCTCCCGGTCTGCACGCGCTCCGACGGACAGCCGCAATTCAGGTTGATCTCGTCGTAGCCGAAGCGTTCGCCGAGCCGCGCCGCGCGCGCGAGCTCCGCCGGATCGCTGCCGCCGAGCTGCAGCGCTACCGGATGCTCGGCCGGGTCGAACTCGAGATGCCGCGGGACGTCGCCGTGCATGAGCGCCGGCGCGGTGATCATCTCGGTGTAAAGCCGCGCGCGCCGCGAGAGCAGCCGGAAGAAATAGCGGCAATGCCGGTCGGACCAGTCCATCATCGGCGCGGTGCAGAATCGCCACTGCGTAAGCGATTGATTACGTGATGTTTTGTGCACCACTGGACCAGGTTGAATTGAAGCGGTATGCGAAGACGCGCGCGCGGTGCCGGCGGTATCGTGCGGCCATCGTAGCGCCTGTCGCCATCGCGGCGCTCGTCCGACCGTCGCTTTCTGCTGCAGTACCCGTGCTCGGCTTCGTTGCCGGCTCAACGCGGGATCGTCGAGCGAGGCGGCCCTGTCGCGACGCTGGCGGCGTACAGCTACCGATTCAAGGTTGACGAGTGGCAGCGGGCGCCAACCGGATCAGGCCTTCTGATTTCTGAGGTACTTGCGCACTTTGTCGACTATCGGCCCGACCGCTTTCACGGCGTTGCGAAGTTCAGTGGCCGTGCATCCGAAGTTCGGCGTCCAGTAGCGCAGTTCGTGTTCCTCGTCGACGTTGACCCGTGCTCGGTCGCGCGGTCCGCAGTCTCTCGGGTCGTCGGCCATTTTTTACCTCCTTCGCGGCTGTTCGCCGGCGAATCAGCGCACGCCAACCCAGTCAATGAGGCGGGTGACGAGAAGGTCTGTGGCCGCGGTCAGCCAGACGGCGGCGACTATGCAGGCGAGTATCTGGAGCGTCACCGCCAGCACCGGTGATCGCTCGATCGCGACGAACCTGGAGAAGTCCATCCGTCATTGGGCGCCTTGGTACGGGACGTCGTCTGTGCGTTGTCGTGCATACACCGAATTTGTCGCAAGGATTCGCAGGGCGTCAGGTGCGCAGCGATCCGGGACCTTTCGTCGCGCGCCGCCGAAGAGTCCCGCAACGGGCTAAGATCGCGTTTCCCGCCCGAGACGCTTCCGGCCA
This sequence comes from Casimicrobiaceae bacterium, assembly GCA_035495715.1. Classification (GTDB taxonomy): domain Bacteria; phylum Pseudomonadota; class Gammaproteobacteria; order Burkholderiales; family Casimicrobiaceae; genus VBCG01. Next base: position 58,994 of record DATJFI010000055.1, on the reverse strand, counting down.
TCGACGTGCGCGACTCCATCGTAAGCAGCCTCGCGGAAGCATGCACCCCGGTCGCCGACAACGGCAGCGCCGAGGCATCTGCGCCGGGGCTCGCGTTCCTCGATCGCGGGGGCGAGATGGGCCGGCGCATGCGCGCGTTCGACTGGACGACGACGCCGCTCGGCGCGCCGCGAACGTGGCCGCAAAGCCTCAGGACCGCCGTTCGCATCCTGCTCGACTCGCGCTACGCGATGTGGATGCTGTGGGGGCCGGACCTCACGTTCTTCTGCAACGACGCGTACCTGCCGACGGTCGGCATTCGCCGCGACTGGGTGCTCGGCGCGCGCTCCGACAAGGTCTGGGCGGAGATCTGGCCCGACATCGGGCCGCGGATCGCGCACGTGCTCGCGACCGGCGAGGCGACCTTCGATCAGGGGCTGATGCTGCTCCTCGAACGCAGCGGCTATCCCGAGGAGACCTATCACACGTTCTCGTACAGCCCGCTCCACGACGATGCGGGCGTGGTCGCCGGCATGCTGTGCGTCGTGACCGAGGACACCGAGCGCGTGATCAGCGAGCGGCGCATCGCGCTTCTCGGCACGATCGGCACCGAGCTCGCATCGACGCACTCGGAGCACGACGTCTTCGCCGTCGCGTCGCGCCATCTCGGCCCGGGTCTTGCCGACGTGCCGTGCGCGCTCGTCTACATGCGCGACGATCATGCCGCGAAGTGCGCGCTGCGCGCCGGCTTCGATGCCGCGCATCCGGCGGCAACGTTGCGCAGCGCCGAAGGGCCGTGGCCGATCGCCGACGTGCTCGCGTCGGGCGTCGAGCGGATCGTCGAGCTCGACGAACGCTTCGGCGAATTGCCGCGCGCCCCGTGGCCCGAGCCGCCGCGCACCGCGCTGCTGTTGCCGATTCAGCAGCAGGGTCACGAGGCGCCGGCCGGCGTCTTCGTCACCTGCCTCAACCGTTATCGCCCGCTCGACGACTCGTATCGCCGCTTCCTCGAGCTCCTTGCCGCGCAGATCGCGTCGGCCGTCGCGAACGCCCGCAGCTACGCCGAGGAGCGCCGCCGCGCCGAAGCGCTCGCCGAGATCGATCGCGCGAAAACCGCGTTCTTCTCGAACGTGAGCCACGAGTTCCGCACCCCGCTCACGCTGATGATGGGTCCCCTCGAGGACGCATTGCGCGACGGCGATCTCGACCGGAAGTCGCGCGAGAACCTCGGCGTCGCGCATCGCAACAGCCTGCGCCTGCTGAAGCTCGTCAACTCGCTGCTCGACTTCTCGCGGATCGAAGCGGGGCGGTTGCAGGCGCATTTCGCGCCGACCGACGTCGCCGCGCTGACGGCGGAGCTCGCGAGCGTGTTCCGCTCGGCGATCGAGCGCGCCGGCGTCGGCTTCGCGGTCGTGTGCACGCCGGTCGCCGACGCTTACGTCGATCGCGACATGTGGGAGAAGATCGTCTTCAACCTGCTGTCGAACGCGCTCAAGCACACGCACCGCGGCGAGATCCGCGTGAGCGTCGCGCCGGTCGACGATGGCTTCGCGCTCGTCGTCTCCGATACCGGCATCGGCATCCCCGACGACGCGTTGCCGCAGGTATTCGACCGCTTCTACCGCGTGCCTAATGCGCGTGCGCGCACGCACGAAGGCTCCGGCATCGGCTTGGCACTCGTGCAGGAGTTCGTGAAGCTGCACGGCGGCACCGTGAGCGTGACGAGCGAGCTCGACGTCGGCACGACGTTCACCGTCGTGATCCCGTGCGGACGCGCGCACCTGCCGTCCGAGCGTACGTCGGCGGCGCCGATTCCCGCGACCGCTCCCCGGCACGCCGAGGCGTTCGTCGAGGAGGCGCTGTCGTGGCAGCCCGATGCGCTGCCGCGCGCGGCACTGCCGCCGCTTCCGGAGAACGCCGATACGGTACTGCTGGTCGACGACAACGCCGACATGCGCGAATACGTGCGGATGCTCTTGTCGGCGCGCTTTCACGTGCGCACGGCGGCCGACGGCGTCGAGGCGCTGCAGGAGATCGAGCGCCAGCGTCCCGATCTCGTGCTGGCCGACGTGATGATGCCGCGGCTCGACGGCTTCGGGCTCCTGAAGACGATTCGCGGCAACGAGGCGATGCGCGATCTGCCGGTCGTGTTCCTGTCGGCGCGCGCGGGCGAGGAAGCGCGCATCGAAGGCATCGATGCGGGTGTCGACGATTACCTCGTGAAGCCGTTCTCGGCGCGCGAGCTGCATGCGCGTGTCGCGAACACGCTTGCGATGTCACGGGCGCGCCGCGAGTACGTGCAGGCGATGCGCGCCGACGAAACGCGGCGCCGGTTCCTGCTCGAGTTCGCCGATGCGCTGCGTGCCGCCGGCTCGCCCGAGGAGGTGATCGCGACCGCGACCTCCGGCGTCGGCCGCGCGCTTGCTGCAACGAACGCCGGCTATGTCGAGGTCGATGCCGGCGGCCAGACGTTTCGTGTCGTCACCGAGTGGCGCGCGGACGGCGCGCGCGGACGCGATGGCGAGCGCTTTCCGATCGACCGCTTCGGCGAAGAGGAGATGCGGCACGCGGGAGCGCCGATCGTCATCGACGACACGCGGACGCATCCGCATGCGAACGCCTGGCTCGCCGAAGACACGGGCGCCGTCGTGACCGTTCCCTGCGTGACGCCGGCGGGAAGCCGCGCTGCGCTGTGGGTCAGCATGCCGGGACCGCGGGTCTGGAAGCCCGACGAGATCGAACTGTTGCGCGAAGCGGCCGAGCGCGTGTGGGCCGAGCTTGCACGCGCACGCGCCGAGAGCGCGGTGCGCGAAAGCGAGGCGCGCTTTCGCACGATGGCCGACAGCTCGCCGCTGCTCGTCTGGGTGCTCGATCCGCAGGGCCGGACGCTTTTCGCCAATCGCGCCTGTCACGAATTCTTCGGCGGTATGCCGGAGTGCGCGGGACCGGAAGGCTGGCGTGCATTCCTGCATCCGGAGGATGGCGATGCGTTCGTCGACGAGGTGCTCGCTGCGCTCTCCGCGCAGCAGCCGTTCAGCGTCATGGCGCGGATGCGGCGCAGCGATGGCGCATGGCGGTGGATCCAGTCGATCGGCGCGCCACGCTTCGCCGAGGACGGCCGCTTCCTGGGCGCCGTCGGCAGCAGCCCCGACGTCACCGAGCTCATCGAAGCCTCCGACGCGTTGCGCGACGCCGATCGGCGCAAGGACGAGTTTCTCGCGACGCTCGCGCACGAGCTGCGCAATCCGCTGGCGCCGATCCGCCAGGCCGCGCGGCTCGCCCGCTCGAGCGACGCGAGCGCCGATCAGCGCCGCTGGAGCCAGGACGTCATCGAGCGCCAGGTGAAGCACATGGCGCTCCTGCTGGACGACCTGCTCGACGTGTCGCGGATCACCCGCGGCAAGCTCGAGCTTCGGTGCGAGCGCGTCGACTTGCGGTCGGTGATCGCGATGGCGCTCGAGACGGCGAAGCCGCTGGTCGACGATCGGCGCCAGCGCGTGATCCAGCGGCTGCCTGCGGCGTCGACATGGCTTGACGCCGACCCGATGCGCCTCGCGCAGGTGCTCGCGAACCTGCTCACGAACGCGGCCAAGTATTCGGAGCCGGGCAGCACGATCGAGCTTGCCGCCGCGCACGAAGGCGACGCGCTTCGCATCGACGTCGTCGACACCGGCATCGGCATCGAGCCCGCGCTGCTGCCGCGTGTATTCGAGATGTTCTCGCAGATGCAGGGGTCGCTCGACCGCGCCGAAGGCGGCCTCGGCATCGGCCTCGCGCTCGTCCGGGGCCTGGTCGAGTTGCACGGCGGCCGCGTCGACGCGCACAGCGACGGGCTCGGACAGGGCGCGCGCTTCACGGTGCGCCTGCCGCTGCCGCCCCATGCGCATCCGCGCGAGCGCGACAGCGCCGATGCGCCGCAGACGATACGGCCGAGAAGCGCGCGCATTCTCGTCGCCGACGACAACCGCGACGCCGCCACGAGCCTCGCGACGCTGCTGTCACTGGACGGCCACGACGTGCGCGTCGCGAACGACGGCGCGCAGGCGCTCGCCGAGGCCGAGGCGTTTCGGCCGGACATCGCGCTCCTCGACATCGGGATGCCGAAGCGCAACGGTTACGAAGTCGCGCGGGCGATCCGCGCGGCGCCGTGGGCGGTCCAGCCGGTGCTCGTCGCCGTCACCGGGTGGGGGCAAAGCGAGGACAAGCGGTTGGCGCTGGAAGCGGGTTTCGATCGTCACTTCACGAAGCCGCTCGACCTCGACGTGCTGACGACGTTCGTCGCCGACGCGCTGGCGCGCGCGCCGCGCACCTGAGTCCCGCCTCGCGCGATTCCTATCCGCGGGAACGCCGCCGCCCGCGCGCGCATCGAATGGGCATGTCCAGAAGGCTGCCCGCAGTGACCGCTGCGGGCCTTCCTGCGCGCGAATCAGCCCCGCAGCGCGTAGCGCGGAGGTAGACCGGTGACCGCCTTATCGAAACAGCTCGAGACCGAGGACGACGCAGCCCTCGTCCTGCGCGTCCAGCGCGCCGACGCTGCGGCGTTCGCCGTGCTGATGCGCCGCTACAACCGCCGGCTTTACCGCACGGCCCGCGCGATCCTGAAGGACGACGGAGCGGCGGAAGACGCGGTGCAGGAAGGCTATCTGGCGGCGTGGCGGCACGCCGGCGCATTCCGCGGTGATGCGCAGATCGGCACGTGGCTCACGCGCATCGTCGTCAACCAGGCGCTCCAGGCGCTGCGCCGCAAGCGTCGCGAGCAGGTCGTCGTGCTGTTCGACCAACCGGCCGCCGAGCCTGCGGATGGCGAGGACGCCGTCACCGATCCACTCGCCGCCGACATGCCGGAGGACGCGATGGCGCGCACCGAGATGCGCCGGCTGATCGAGCGCAAGATCGACGAACTACCCGAAGCGTACCGGACCGTCTTCGTGCTCCGCGAGGTCGAGGACATGACGGTCGACGAAGCCGCCGCGGCTTTGGGCATTCCCGCCCCGACGGTACGGAGTCGTCTCTTCCGCGCGAAGGCGCGCCTTCGCGCGTCGCTCGCCGAGGAGCTCGACAGCGTGACCCAGCAGGTCTTCGGCTTCGACGGCGAGCGGTGCGACCGCATCGTCGAAGCGGTGCTGGCCCGCATCCAGGCGATGCATCCAAGCGGCTGAAACACGCGTAAGACCACCCGTAGTCCACTTCTTTCGAGGAGGAAACGATGAAGCAAGTGCCATTGGTGCTGGCGGCCGCCCTTTTTGTCGCCGCTTCCGTTGCAAACGCCCAATCGGGCGGCCCGAACGACGCGCAGATCGCCGCGATCGTCGTCACGGCGAACCAGGTCGACATCGACGCGGGCAAGCTCGCAGAGTCGAAGGGCAAGCACAAGGACGTGCGCGCGTTCGGCAAGATGATGGTCACCGACCATACCGGCGTGAACAAGTCGGCGAAGGAGCTGGTCGCGAAGCTGCACGTCAAGCCCGAGGACAATCCGACGGCCGAAAGCCTGAAGAAGGGTGGGCAGGAGAACGTCGCGCACCTCAAGACGCTGAAAGGCGACGCGTTCGACAAGGCGTACATCGAGCACGAGGTCGCGTACCACCAGCAGGTGATCGACGCGATGGACAAGACGCTGATCCCGAGCGCGCAGAACGCGGAGCTCAAGGCGCTGCTCGTCAAGGTGCGACCGGCATTCGTCGCTCACCTCGATCACGCGAAGCACGTGCAGTCCGAGCTCGGGATGTAGCGTGAACGGCGCTCGCCTCTCCCGGGCGACGCTCGTCGCCGGCGCGCTCGCGTTTGTCGTCGCGAGCAGCGGAGCCGCGGCCGCCACCGTGCACACGGTGACGATCGACGGCTTCGCATTCAAGCCGGCTTCGATCGTCGTCAAGGAGGGGGACAGCGTCGAGTGGCGAAACACCGATCCCGTGCCGCACACCGTCACGGCGAAGGACGCCGGGCTCGATTCGGGCGAGATCGCGGCGAACGGGCACTATCGTTTCACGGCGAAGAAGAAGGGACGCTTCGCGTACATCTGCACGCTGCATCCGATCATGAAAGGCGAGCTGGTCGTCGAATAGCGTCGAGATCGCCGAGCGGGCCGATCGCCGCCGGCCCGTTCAGATCTTCGCGTCGCGACCTTCCCAGAACGGGGCGCGCAGCTCGCGCTTGAGCGTCTTGCCGGCCGCGTTGCGCGGAAAATCGCCGTAGAGCACGACGCGCTCGACACGCTGGTACTGCGCGGCGACGCGCGCGTTGATCCAGTCGCGAAGCGCGTCCTCCGGCACGACGCTCCCGATGCGCAGCACGATCGCCGCGACGGGCGTCTCGCCCCATTTCGGATGCGGCACGCCGAACACCGCCACCTCGCGCACCGCCGGATGCCGCGCCGCGACCTCCTCGATGTCGCGCGGGTACACCTTGATGCCGCCCGAGTCGATCATGTCTTTCTTGCGATCGACGAGGTACAGATAGCCGTCGCCGTCGACGTAGCCCAGGTCGCCGCTGTGGAGCCACCCATGATGCAGCGCCTGCGCCGTCTCCGCATCGCGTCCGAAGTAGCCGTGCATCGTGATGGGACCGCGGCCGACGATCTCGCCGACCGTCCCCGCCCGCACGTCGTTGCCGTCGTCGTCGACGATCCGCAACGCGTAGAACGGGGGCGGCACGCCGACGCTGCCCGGCTTGCGCTGCACGTCGTCGCGGTCGAGGATCGTCACGAGGCCTTCCGTCAGGCCGTAGAGCTCATGGAGGCGGCCGGGCAGCAACGCTTCGAGGCGATCCTTGTGCTCGCGATGCAGTGGCGCGCCGAGCGACAGCAGCATCGTCAGCGAGGCGAGGCGCGCGGGATCGAAGCCCGGCGCTTCGAGGATCGCGACGATCTGCGACGGCACGAGCATCGCGTGCGTGACACGCTCGCGCGCGACGGTCTCGACGAACGCGGCCGGATCGAACGCGCGATGCGCGATGAACGTCGCGCCGAGCATCATGGCGGGCAGCATCGTCACCATCGGGCCGTTGAAGACGAGCGAGCCGGAATGCAGCACGACCGAGTCCGGCGTCATCCGCCACGCATTCGCCATCAGCGTCGCGTACATCGCGCGGATGAAATGCGTGTGCACGATGCCCTTCGGCGCTCCGGTCGTGCCGCTCGTGTACATGATCGTCATCACGTCATCCGCGCCCACGGCGACGCACGGCGCATCGTCCGCGACGCCGTCGAGCCACGCGCCCGGTCGCAGTGCGTCGGTGTCGTTCAGCCGATCGCCGTCGGCGAAAACGACGACCGGCATCGACGCACCGAGCACGCCGCGAACTTCGTCGAGCGTCGCCGACCGGGATTGCGCCGACACGATCGCCTTCGGCTCCGCATCGCGGGCGAGCGACGCGACGCCGGCGGCGTTCAACAGCGGCGACATCGGCACGATCGCGGCGCCGAGCTTCGCGCATGCGCCATAGAGTCCGACCAGGGCGAGCGAGTTGCCGAGCAGCGTGCTGACGCGATCGCCGCGCCCGATGCCGGACTTCGCCAGCGCGTTGGCCACGCGGTTCGCGTAGCGGTCGAACGCCCGCCACGTGAGGCGCGCGTCGCCGGCGTCGGTCGGCGCGATCACGCCGATATGGTCGCCGCGAAACCGCGCATTACGCTCGAAGAGCGTCCCGAACGCGAGGCATTCGTATCCGATCCGGCGGTCGATCGCAGGCTTCGGCATGCCCGCCATGGTAGCGGCAGCGCAGCATGCGGCCAAGCCGCGCCGGAGGTAGACTGGCGCTCGAGCGGCGCCGGCGACGATTGCGCCGGGTTGCCGCCATCAGGGGGAACCATGAATCGTTCGAATGCATCGAGAGGCGCGCGGTCGCGGCGCCGCTTCCTCCAGCATGCGGGCGCGATCGGTGCGGGCACTCTGCTCGGCGTGCCGTTGCGCGCGCTTGCCGCCGACGACGTCACGCTGCCGATCGCCAACGGAATGCGGCCCGTCGTCGCCTATCCGCAAAAACGGCCGCTAATCGTCGTCACGAGCCGGCCGCCGCAGCTCGAGACGCCGTTCGACGTGTTCGACGACGGAGTCGTCACACCGAACGACGCGTTCTTCGTCCGCTATCACCTCGCCGGCGTGCCGACGACGATCGACGTCGACAGCTACCGGATCACGGTCAAGGGCAAGGTGGCGACCCCGCTGTCGCTGTCTGTCGACGACCTCAAGCGGATGGATGCGATCGAGTACTACGCGGTGAATCAGTGCTCCGGCAACAGCCGCGGCTTCTTCGAGCCGCGCGTCGCCGGCGGCCAGCTTGCGAACGGAGCGATGGGCAACGCGAAGTGGCGAGGCGTTCCGCTCAAGGCCGTGCTGGCGCGTGCCGGCATCGAGGCGAGCGCGCGACAGGTCACGTTCAACGGTCTCGACACGCCGGTGTTGCCGACGACACCCGACTTCGTCAAGGCGCTCGACGTCGATCACGCGATGGACGGCGAAGTGATGATCGCCTACGCGATGAACGGCGCCGACCTGCCGATGCTGAACGGCTACCCGGTGCGCCTCGTCGTGCCCGGCTGGTACGGCACGTACTGGATGAAGCACCTGACGGAGATCACGGCGATCGAGGGCACGCTCTCCGACTTCTGGATGGCGACGGCCTATCGGATTCCCGACAACGCATGTGCCTGCGTGCCGCCCGGCGCCTCGCCCACGAAGACGGTTCCGATCAACCGGTTCGACGTACGCTCGTTCACGACGAACCCGCGCGACGGCGCCACGGTGACGGCGAACGCGCCGTTCACCGTGCGCGGCATCGCGTTCGACGGCGGCTTCGGGATCCGTCACGTCGACGTGTCGACGGACGGCGGCTCGACATGGCGCGAGGCGACGCTCGGAGCCGACCTCGGCCGGTTCTCGTTCCGCGAATGGAAGACGACGGCGAGCGTGCCGGCGGGCACGCACGACATCAAGGTGCGCGCGATCAACGCGATCGGCAACTCGCAACCGTCCGAGCCATTGTGGAATCCGGCCGGCTACATGCGCAACGTCGTTGAAACGACGCGCATTCGCGCAGCGTGAGGAGGTGACCATGAGACCGAATCGAAACGTTGCGCGGGCCGTGTCGGCGTTCGCAACGCTCGTCGCCGCCTCCGCGTTCGCGCTGACGATCGACCTGCCGAAGGAGACGACCCGGCTCAAGGACGCGCCGGGCGTCGACCTCGTGCAACGGACGTGCTCCGTCTGCCATTCGTACGACTACATCGTGATACAGCCGCCCGGAAAGCCGCACGCGTTCTGGAAGGCCGAGGTCGAGAAGATGAAGAAGGTTTACGGAGCGTCGATTCCCGACGAGCAGATCGAGCCGATCGCACAGTACCTGACCCGCGCCTACGGCGACGGCAAGGTCGAGCCAGGCGCGAAGTCGGCCGCGCGTTGAATCGAAAGCCGATGCGACTGGTCGCGCAGCGCTAGCGCGCGCACGTCGCTTCGCGCGAGCAGCAGCACCTTGAAGAGCTCGCCCATTTCGGCCGGCGACAGGAGCTTCTGAACGGCGCCGGCCGCGCGCAGGTACGCGATGCTTTCCGGCGCTCCGATATCGCGCAGCAGGTCGAGGATCCCGCAGCCCAGCAGGAAGGACGCCTGCGTCGCGAAACCGGCGACGCGCAGTCCGCCGCGCTCGCCCGCCTGCGCGACCGCCGTGAAGTCGACGTGGCTCGTGAGATCGGAAAGGCCCGGCCACAGGAACGGATCGGCATGCACGCGGTGGCGGTAATGGCCGACCAGCGTCCCGCCATTTCGCTGCGGGTGGTAATACTCGGCGCGCGGAAACCCGTAATCGACGACGAGCAGCGCGCCCGATGCGAGCCGACGCCCGACCGTCGTCACCAGCGCCTCGGCCGCCGGGTTCACTTCGCTCGCATAGTCGCCGCGCGGCGGAAAGCGATCGCGCGCGAGCGCCTCGACGCGCGAATCGGCGAGTGGTTGCACCTGCCATGCAAATGCGCCGTCGTGCCAGGTGACGCCGCGCTCGAGCCACGCGCCCTCCCGCCGCTCGACGAGCCGCGGCGCAATCGCATCGAGCACCTCGTTCATCACGACCGCGCCATCGATGCGCGACGGCATCCGGTCGAGCCACTCGACGCGCGGAAGCATCGCCGGCACGCGCGCCGCGATCGTCGCCCGCTGCGTCTCGCGAAGCGACGGGCTCACCTCCAGGATCCGGTAGCGGGAAGCGTGCGCGTCGAGCGCCGCGAGCGCCACGAGCACCGACGCCGCCAGCGCGCCGCTTCCGGCGCCGAACTCGACGATGTCGCGATCGGCGCTCGCGTCGAGAATCAACGTCAACTGGTGCGCGAGTGCCGCACCGTAAAGCGGCGAAAGCTCCGGGCCGGTCACGAAGTCGCCGGCATCGCCGAACTTGCGCGAACCGGCGACGTAGTAACCGAGACCCGGCGCGTACAGCGCGAGCTCCATGTAGCGCGTGAACGGAATGCAGCCGCCCGTGCGTTCGATCTCGTCGCGAATGTGCGCGACGACGCGCGCGCTGTGCGCACGGGCGTCGGCGGCGGGCGCCGGAAGCGTTCCACTCTTCATCGGCGCGCCGGCACGGCGCCGGTTCGCGCCTGCGTGCCGTCTGTGCTAGATTGCCCCGGTTTCACGGGATAAGGCTTGGCGTGGAAGGCAAGGTCGTATTGATCACCGGCGGCGCCAAGCGGGTCGGAGCGACGATCTGCAGGCGCCTGCACCGGGCAGGTGCCTCGATCATGCTGCATTTTCGCGCATCGGCCGGCGAGGCGCGGCTGCTGCAGGCCGAGCTCAATCACGTACGTGCGAACTCCGTCGCGCTGATCCAGGCCGATCTTCTCGACGTCGCCAAGCTGCCGTCGCTGGTCGAGCAGACGGTGCAGACGTTCGGCCGGCTCGATGCGCTCGTCAACAACGCGTCGACGTTCTATCAGACGGCGATCGGCGAGATCGGCCTCGAGGACTGGAACGACCTGATCGGCGCGAATCTGCAGGCGCCGCTGTTCCTGTCGCAGGCGGCGGCGACGGCGCTCAAGAAGTCGCAGGGCGCGATCGTCAACATCACGGACATCCACGCCGAGCGGCCGCTCAAGAGCTACGTCGTCTATTCGGTTGCGAAGGCGGGGCTCGTCGGCCTCACGCGCTCGCTCGCGCGCGAGCTTGCGCCGGACGTGCGCGTCAACGCGGTTGCGCCGGGCCCGATTCTCTGGCCCGACGAAGAGGTGTTCGACGAGCTCGCGCGGCAGCGGATCATCTCGCATACGCCGCTCAAGCGCGAAGGCACGCCCGACGACATCGCGAAGGCGGTGCAGTACCTGCTGTGCGACGCGCCGTACGTGACCGGCGAGACGATCAGCGTGGACGGCGGCCGGCATATCGCGCTTTGAGCGCGTCAGACCGGCGCGACCGTTTCGAGAGCAGTCGCCGGCACGCAGCCTCTCGCCGCAATGCGCGAGGCAAGCCGCTCGAGGTACAGGTCTACGACGCCGTGCGTCGCGAGCGACACGCGCGTGCGCTCGAGATAATCCGCCGACGAGCCGAACGCCCCGCACGCATGTGCGATCACGTCGGCCTGCGCGTCGATCGTCAGGTGCCCCGCGTATTGCGCGTGCGCTCGCTTGACGACGAAGCCGAGCGCAACGACGTGGCGTCCCTCGCTTTCGACGTGCAGCCACCGCGGAGCGTAAGCCCCGGTCACCATCTCGCGCCGCCACAGGAGGTGCAGCTCGGCGATGGCGCTCGGCGACGGCAGCCGGTAGACGACGCCGCGACACGAGCCGCCACGATCGAGGCCGAGCACGAGACCCGGCGCATGCGGGGTGCCGCGGGACGCGAGCGACCACAGGCAGAAGCGGCGATGCAATCCGTGCACGGACGCGCGCCGCGCCTCGGCGAACGGAAACAGCGGATTCCACAACAGCGACCCGTACGCGAACACCCACCAGCCCGCGCCTTTCGGCTTGTGCTGCAATGTAGAGCGGAGCGACGCCAACAGCTCCTCGTCGGTGAGCGCGTGACCTTCGGCGAGCGCCTCGACGTACACCTCGCGCATCCGGCCTTCCTCGAGGTCGCGGCGAGACAGGGTCATCTTCCGTCAAGCGTCATCGAAGTTCTTCGGATCCCGTGCGAGCTTGCGCAACTCGACGTTCGCCTCGCGCCGCAGCGCACCCTTCGACTTGCCGTGCACGCCGCCCTTGTGCAGAAGCGGCGAGCGCGCGACCGGATTGCGTGGCTTCAGCGCGTGTCGCTTCGCACGCTTCACGGCAGGAACATCGACTGGAGGTCGTTCAGGAAGCGGCGACCGAGGGGCGTTGCGCGAAGCCTTTGCGGATCGGCGTCGAGCAGGCGGCGCCGCGTCGCTTCCGCGATCGTATTCGCGACGACGGCGAGCGGCAATCCGGTTCGCTCGGCGAAGAGCGGCGCGGGCACGCCGTCGGTGAGCCGCAGCGCATTGAGCATGAACTCGAACGGCAAATCGGCGCGCCGGACGCATGTCTCTTCGTGGATCGGCGTCCCGTGCGCGACGCGTTCGAGATAGTGCTTCGGCTGCCTGTAGCGAATCTGCCGCACGACGCGGTCCGGAAACGACAGCTTCGAATGCGCGCCCGCGCCGATGCCGAGATAATCGCCGAAGCGCCAGTAATTGACGTTGTGCCGGCACGCGAAGCCGGGCTTCGCATGCGCCGACGTCTCGTAGTGCTCGTAGCCGGCGCGCGCGAGCATCGCGACGACCGCATCCTCGATGTCCGCCGCCGTTTCGTCGTCGGGCAACGGAGGAGGATCGCGGTGAAAGAGCGTGTTGGGCTCGATCGTCAGGTGATAGAACGACAGGTGCAGCACGCCGAACGACAGCGCCTCGGCCGTATCGCGGCACGCGTCGTCGACGCGCTGCCCCGGCAACGCGAACATCAGGTCGAGGTTGACGTTGCCGAAGATCATCAGCGCCGATTCGATGGCGCGGCGCGCCTCGTCGGCATCGTGCACGCGGCCGAGCGCGCGCAGGAAGCGGTCGTCGAAACTCTGCACGCCGACCGACAGGCGGTTGACGCCGGCCGCGAAGAAACCGGCGAATTTCTCGCGCTCGAACGTGCCGGGATTCGCTTCGAGCGTGATCTCGGCGTCCGGCAGAAGCGGAAGGCGCGCGCGGAGCGCCGACAGCAGGCGCTCGATCGTGGCGGCCGAAAACAGACTGGGCGTCCCGCCACCGATGAAGACGGAGCCGACCTTGCGTCCCCATACCGACGGCAGTGCCGTTTCAACGTCGGCGATCAGCGCCGAGACGTAACCGTTTTCGGCGTCTTCGGACGGCACCCCGGCTCCGGTCCCGCCCGCAGGGCGCCACGCGTGCGAGTTGAAGTCGCAGTACGGGCATTTGCGAAGACACCACGGAATGTGGACGTAAAGCGCGAGCGGAGGCAGCGCCGCGAATCGCGGACCGGCGATCGCGTTCGCGTCGATCGCCGCCGCGGCCGATTCCGCCATCATGCGCATGCGAGCGACCCAAGGCGGGCGAGCAGATGCCGCATCGCCTTGCCGCGATGCGACAGCTCGTTCTTCCGGGCGAGCGGCAACTCGGCGCCGCTCAGACCGGTCTCGTCGTCCTGGAAATGCGGGTCGTACCCGAAGCCGCCGCTGCCGCGCGGCGCATCGACGATGCGGCCGCGCCAGACACCCTCGGCGATGATCGGCTCGGGATCGTCGGCACGGCGCATGAGAACGAGGACGCAGTAGTAGTGCGCGCGCCGGTCGGCGATGCCTTGCAGCGCGTCGACGAGCGCACGGTTGTTGCGCGCGTCGGATGCGGGGTCGCCTGCGAAGCGCGCGCTGTGCACGCCCGGCGCGCCGCCGAGCGCGTCGACGCAGATGCCCGAATCGTCGGCGAGTGCGGGAAGGCGGCTCTGCGCGCTTGCATGGCGCGCCTTGGCGATTGCATTTTCGACGAAGGTCGCATGCGGTTCGTCGGCGGCCGCGATGCCGAGTTCCGCTTGCGCGATCACGTCGATGCCGAGAGGCTCGAGGAGTCGCCGAAGCTCGCGAAGCTTGCCGGCGTTGCCCGACGCCAGCACGATCCTTTCGATCATGTCGCGAGTGCCGCGCGCTGCGCCTCGTGCAATTGCGCGACGCCGCGCTGTGCGAGCGTCAGCAGCGCGTCGAACTGCTCGCGGGAAAACGGCGTCCGCTCGGCGGTGCCCTGCACTTCGACGAAGCCGCCGGCCCCCGTCATCACGACGTTCATATCGGTATCGCAGCCGGAATCCTCGGCGTAATCGAGATCGAGCATCGCCACGGCGTCGACGACGCCGACCGATACCGCGGCGACGCAGTCACGCAACGGCTCGGCGACGAGCACGCGGCGCGCGCGACACCACGCGACGGCGTCGGCCAGCGCGACGTAACCGCCGGTGATCGACGCGCAACGCGTGCCGCCGTCCGCCTGCAGCACGTCGCAGTCGACACGAATCGTGCGCTCGCCGAGTGCTGCGAGGTCGACGACCGCGCGCAGCGACCGCCCGATCAGCCGCTGGATTTCCTGCGTGCGTCCCGATTGCCGCCCTTCGGCCGCCTCGCGGCGCGTCCGCGTGTTCGTCGCGCGCGGCAGCATGCCGTACTCGGCGGTGACCCAGCCCTGACCCTTGCCTTTCAAAAACAGCGGCACGCCCTCCTCGACGCTCGCCGTACAGAGCACGCGCGTCTGCCCGGCCTCGATCAGCACCGAGCCTTCGGCGTGCCTCGTGTAATGGCGGGTGATGCGGACCGGGCGCAGATCGTCCGCTGCGCGGCCGCCTGCGCGCGTCTTCGAAGGGGGATCGATGTTCGCGCGTCCTTCCTGCAATGGCCGCCCATTATAAGTCGCGCGCGTGCGCGGCGGTCGCGACCGTCGCGGCGTCGACCGCGAACGGTTGCGCTCTCCACGCGGTGACACGCGAAAGCGACGTCGGATCGACCTCGAGCGAGTCGATCAACCGCGCGACGGCCTCGCGACGCCCGCAGAGCACACCGGCGATCCGCAACGCCGACACCGGCATCGAAACGAGCCGCGGCGCGACGCCGAGCGCCGACGCGATCGCGCGGACAAGCGCAGGCGTCGAGACGCTCTGCGCATCGGCGACGAAATGTGTGCCGATCGCGGCGGCCGGCGCATCGATCACCGCGTCGAACGCGTCGAGCACGTGGTCGAGCGCCACGAGAGAACGCCGGTTGTCGATCGCGCCGAGCGGCAACAAGCGGCGCGCGGCGATCGCGTCGACGAGACGCCTGAAATTGCCGCGTGCGCCTGGCCCGTAGACAAGCGGCAGCCGCAGGTTCGTCGCGATCATCGACGTACCGCTCGCCACCTGCGCCAGCATGCGCTCGGCGGCGAGCTTGCTGCGGGCGTACGCATCGCGCGGCGACGGCGCGTCGCCCGGCCGAAACGGTTTTCCGGGCAACGTCGCTTCACCGTTGACCTTGACGGTGCTCGCGAAGACGAAGCGCCGCACGCCTGCCGCGACGGCAGCGAGTGCGACGCGCTCGATCATGTCGACGTTCGCGATTTTGTACGCCGCGTCGGCGTCCGGCGCCGTTTCGTTCATCACGTGCGCGCGACCTGCGAGATGCACGACGGCGAACGCGCCGTCGAGCGCGCGCGTCAATGCGTCGGCATGCGCGCGCGCGAGATCGAGCGCCACGACATCAACCCGCGAATCGGCGGCGCTTCGCGCATGCACGAGCCGGCGCACCGGCTGCCCGCGCTCGGCGAGCCGGCGGCAGTACGCCGCGCCGATGAATCCATCCGCGCCGGTGACGACGACGGAGCCGCTCAGATCCATTTCCAGCCATGCTTCGAATAAAAGCGCAGCGCGCTCGCGACGAACCAGCGGATGTGCTGCAGCCCCTTTCCCGACGCGCCTCCGCCGTGGTGCACGACGCGAACGCTCGGCACGTACGCGGTCTGCGTCAGCTCGCGCAAGCGCATCGTCCAGTCGTAATCCTCGAAATAGAGAAAGAACCTCGGGTCGAAGCCGCCGGTGCGATCGATCGCTTCGCGCCGCACGATCATGCAGGCGCCGGACATCAGCGGCACGCCGATCGCATCCTGCGGCGGCTCGACGTCGACGATGTCGCGCATCTCGTAGCGCTCGAGCCTCCGCGCGAAGAGGCGCTGCAGGAAGCGCGGCGCGAATCCGCGCAGCATCAAGTCGAACACCGCCGGATAGCGTTTGCAAAGGTACGCACGGCGACCATCGCTGTCGACAGTGAGCGGTGCCAGCGCGCCGACGTCGGGATGCGCGTCGAGCCAGCGGATCGCGTTCACGAGCGCATCGGGCGCGAGCTCGGCGTCGGTATTCAGCACGAGGTGGTAGTCGGAGCCGGTTCCGTGCAACACCAGGTTGTGCGCGGCGCCGAAGCCGATGTTCGCGTGGCCGTGCAGATACATGACGTGCACCGGCATCTCCGCGAAGCGCGCGCGGCCGAGCTCGATCACGCGCTCGGCGACGCCGCGGTCGCCGGTGTTGTCGATCAGCGCCAGGTGCACGGTGCGGAGCACGTTCGCTTGCTGCGCGGCCGCGATCGCGATCGCGAGCGTGTCGAGCGTGCGCGTGAAGAGCGGCAGGTCGGGAAGGTACGTGACGATGCTGATCTGCAGCGACGACGGCAGCACGACTCGGCGAAGGGTGGCGCTCGCGACCGCGACAGCATACATTGCGGCGAATCCCTGTTGCGATGGAGCGTCGCGTGCCAGCCCGTGAATCCGTTTCGATCGATGCAACGACGGCACAACCGAATCAGGACGAGCACAAGCGCTACGCCGCGCACGCGCTCGACGCTTACGCTGCCGCGCTGCTGGCAGCCGCCGGCGCACGCGACGACATCGCGCGCGATACCGCATCGGTGCTGCTCGACGGCGACCTCATGGGTCACACGACGCACGGGCTCGCGCTGTTGCCCGGCTATCTGCAAGCGCTCGGCGACGGCAGCATGCGCAACGATGGCGAGCCGACGACGCTCGGGTCGTCACCGGCCGGAGCGACGTGGGACGGTCACCGCCTGCCGGGACCCTGGCTCACGCTGCGCGCGCTCGAATCGGCACGACGGATGGCGTCGACGCAAGGCTCGGGCACCGTCGTGATCCGGCGCGCGCATCACATCGGCTGTCTTGCGTCCTATGCGAAACGCGCCGCGGAGCGCAGCGTGATGACGCTCGTCTGCTGCATCGATCCGGCGACCCACAGCGTCGCGCCGCATGGCGCCGTCACGTCGGTGTTCACGCCGAACCCGCTCGCGGCCGGCATCCCGACGTCGCGCGATCCGATCCTGCTCGACATCTCGGCGAGCTACACGACGAACGGGATGACGATGCGCCTCTACCGCGGCGGACAGAAGCTTCCGCATCCATGGCTGCAGGATGCCGTCGGTAACCCGACATCCGACCCGGCCGTGCTGTTCGGGGAGCCGCGTGGAACGCTGCTGCCGCTCGGCGGCCTCGACGCCGGTCACAAGGGATTCGCCCTCGCGCTGCTGATCGAGGCGATGACGGCCGGGCTCGCTGCGCACGGCCGCGCCGATCCGCCCGAGGGCTGGGGCGCGACAGTGTTCGTGCAGGTGCTCGATCCTGCCGCATTCGGCGGACGCGACGCGTTCGCGCGGCAAATGGACTGGCTCGTCGACGCGTGTCACGACGCGACGCCGCGCCCCGGCGGCGAGCGCGTGCGCCTTCCCGGCGAGCGCGCGTTGCGCCTTTATCGGGAGCAGCGTGAGCGCGGCGTTGCGCTCCATCACGAGATCATGCCGGCGCTCGAACCGTGGGCGGCGAAGCTCGGCGTCGAGGCCCCTGTCCCTCTCCCTGCACGCGAGGAGAGGGCGTAACGTTACGAGCCGCCCTTCGCCTCCGCCGCCGCGACGGCCTTCTTCGGATTGATCAGATGGCGGCGGCCATCGGGCGTCTTGTCCGCCGTGTCGCGGATGAGCGCGATGACCTGCGGCGGCGTGAGCTTCGGATTCACCGCGAGTATCTTGGCTGCGAGGTTCGCGACCTGCGGTGACGCCATCGACGTCCCCGACTCGGCCAGCTCGTCGCCGCCGGGGATCACGCTGTCGACCTGGTAGCCGTTCGCGTCGACGACGACGGTTGGCCCGTAGCTCGTGAACGACGCTTCGTCGCCCGCCTTGTCGACGGCTCCCACGGTGATCAGGTTCGGTGCCGAGATGCCGGCGGGAATGTCCTCGGTGAACGACGCGTCCTCGTTGCTGTTGCCCGCGGCGGTCACGAACAGGATGCCGGGCGCGCTCGCGAACGCCTTCGTGAGCGCGTCCTTCTGGATGTCGAAATACTCGCGCGCGATCTTCTTGCGCTCGTCGGGCGTCTTGCCGACGTTGCAAAGCTCGAGCTGCCCTTCCTCGTCCTTGACCGAGCCGCCCCAGCTCATGTTGACGACGCGCACGTGATGACGCTTGAAGAAATCGACGTACGACTGCGCGTTCTTCGCGTCGCGCAGCACGAGGTCCTTCGTCGGGCACGGATCGGGCAGCAGGTGCCAGTCGAACTCGATGCGGCCGACGACGAGGCGTGCGTACGGATTGCCGGCCATCGTGATGCCGGCGACGTGCGTCCCGTGCATCCAGTTGCCGGCGAGGTCGAGGTCCTCGATCGCCGACTTGTATTCGTCGGGCTTGAGCGTCGACAACCACTGCTTGACCTCGCTCGCCTCGGGACTGTCGACGTTCGAGCGCAGGTCCGAGAAGCCCTTGAGCCGCGTCTTCATCTGCGGAATGCGGCCTTTGAGGTCCGCCGGGATCGGCTGCAGCGTACCCTCCGCCGGCTTCGTGTAGCGGTCGAACGCGATCACGGCCGGTTGCGAGCCGTCGTCGACGACGCGCTTGCCGAACAGCGACGTGTCGACGCCGCTGTCCCAGATGCCAACGTTCACCGTCGCGTAAGGCTTGTCGGGCGGCAGGACGACGTCGCGGGCAGCCCAGATGTCCGGCTTCTCGACGTGATGCGCGTCGAGGTACGTCGTGTAGACGCCGACCAGCGTCGACTTGAGCGGCAGCGTCGCGACGAGACGGTACTTCGCGTTGACGACCGCCGGCGCGAGGTCGGAGGAAAGCGCGCCCGCCTTGTCGGCCGTGGGCTGGATGACGTTGCGAACATAACCGAGCGTCAATGCCTCGCTCATGATCTCGGCCGACGCTTTCGCCTCGCGCACTTCGTTCTGCACGACGTCGTACGGCATCTTGGCGAGATCGGCCGCGATGAGGCGCCCCGTTTCCTGCCGATACGCGTCCGACTCATGGTTGCCGACCTTGCGCTGCGCGGCGATCATCGCGCGAAGCTGCAATCCCGACATCAGCTTGTCGGCGGGCTTGTCCTGCAATTCGCGGACGTGCTCGGCGCGTTTCGCCGCGCCATCGAGGTTGCCGTCGAGGTAGTCGAGCAGAGCAAGCTCGCCTTCGAGCTGCCGCAGCGTCGCGCGGTCGTCGATCTCGTAGCCGTCGAGCACCGATTGCGCGTCGTGGCGCACGGCATCGGTGAAGCGCTTGAACTTCGCATCGTTGCGGATCATGTCCTCGATGCCGCCTTCGACGCGATACGAGAAACGCGGCAGGTCGGCCGCCTTCTCGATCTTCGGCTTGGCCTGAGCGACGGCGCTCGTCGCGACGAGCATGACGAGTGCCAGCAGGAGTGACGCGTAGCGATTCGGCACGAAGGAATCTCCGGGAAAAAGGGGCGCGGCCGGCGCGCTCGGGGAAGGTCTCGCAGTCTAGCCAGGGCACGCCTATGCGGCGCGCCCGTCGCGACGAACCGCCCGCATCGGGGACAGGACGCGCCGCAGCGCGACGACCGGTAAGCGGGACAAGGCGTCAGCCGCCGGCGAGTGCCGCGCCCGCGGGAATGATCGCGAGCAGTGCGACCGCGATCCACGCCCAGACCGCGGGGTCGCGAAGGATTTCACGTGGAGTCGGGAAGGGTCGGATGAGATCGGGGCTGCGTGCTTTCATCGGTTCAACGAGCGTTGGTCGGGGCGCGGTTCTGCTTGCGCCTCCGAAGATGGCTTGATCGCGACGCACACCCGCGGGATGCCGGCGAGGTCGCGAAAGGTACGTGGATTCTCGAGGCCGGCAGCCGCGACGAGCCCGCGCACCGCCTCGGCCTGGTCGAAGCCGTGCTCGACGACGAGCGCGCCGCCGGGGACGAGCCGCGCGGGTGCGCCGGCGACGACGACGCGGAGCGCCAAAAGACCGTCGGGTCCCGCGCGAAGCGCGCCGGCGGGCTCGAAGCGCAGGTCGCCTTCCCCCAGATGGGGGTCGCCGTCGGCCACGTACGGCGGATTGCTCGCGATCAGGTCGAAGGGCGCGCCGCCCTCTTCGAGGCCGTCGTACCAGTCGGATTGGAGCCAGCCGACGTTCGCAAGTTTCATCCGCTCCGCGTTGCGAAGTGCAATACCGAGGGCGGCTGCCGACGTATCGACGCCGATCACCTCGACGTGGGGCCGCTCGTGCGCGATCGCAAGCGCGATCGCCCCCGAGCCGGTGCCGAGATCGAGCACGCGCAGCCGCTGCTCACGCGGCAGCGCGCGCAGCGCACATTCGACGAGCGTTTCCGTCTCGGGTCGCGGGATCAGCACCGAGCGGTCGACAGCGAGCGGCAGCCCGAAGAATTCGCGCGTGCCGGTCAGGTAGGCGACCGGCTCGCCGTCGCGACGTCGCCGCGCGAGCGTGAAGAACGCTTCGACATCGTGCGGCGTGAGCGAATCGGTTGCGTGCGCGGCAAGCCATGCACGGCCGACGCCCAGCACGTGCGCGAGCAGCACCTGCGCGTCGATCGGCGCGAGGCTCGCCTGCGCGAGGGCCTGGCGAACGGTGAGCGTGGGGGCGGCCACCCTCACCCTACCCTCTCCCGCATGTTTAGACAGGGTGCGAGACGCGCAGCGCCGAGCGGGTGAAGGTGCTCACGCGTGCCACTGCGGCCGCCACGCGGCGTCGCGCACGCATTCGAACACGCGCACCGGCCGGTTGTAGTAGTGCCCCCAGCCGGAATCGACAAGGCCCGCCTTCAGCAGCACGCGCTGCGAGGCCGCGTTGTCGGGATGCGTGATGCCGAGGATCCGGTAGAGGCCGAGCTCGTCGAGCCCGTAGCGCACGAGCGAGCGCGCGCCCTCGGTCGCAAAGCCCCGGCCCCACGCCGCGTGTCGCAACCGGTAGCCGACCTCGACCTCCGTCGTGCCCGGGATGTACTTGAGCGCGAACCAGCCGACGAAATCGCCGTTGTCGCGGCGCGTCGCGCGCCACGTCCCGAGACCCGGGTAGAGCCTGTACGCGCGCGGAATGCGCCGCAGCGCATCGTCGATCTGCTCGCGCGTCGATGCGCCACCGCTGCCGATGTAGCGCATGACGCGCGGATCGGCGTCGAGCTCGTGAAGCTCGTTGCCGTCGGCGGGCGTGATCTCCGACAGCGCGAGCCGCTTCGTGCAGCACCACGGACGCTTCGCACCGGTGGTATGTTCCCCCCACGCTCGGGGCTTCGCCCCTTCGCTGCCCCCCGGGGGGCGCAATTCGCGCTCGGGGCGGCCCTTTGCGCTCATGGTTCCGTCGCGAGCTCCGCGAGTTGCTCGGCCTGGAACTCCTGTGCGAGCGCGGCGATCAGCTCGTCGAGATCGCCCTGCATGATCGCGTCGATCCGGTAGAGCGTCAGGTTGATCCGGTGGTCGGTGACGCGGCCCTGCGGAAAGTTGTACGTGCGGATGCGCTCGCTGCGATCGCCGGAGCCGATCAGGCTCTTGCGATGCGCGGCCTCCTTCTGCTGGCGCTCGCGGCGTTCCTTGTCGACGAGCCGCGACGCGAGCACCGCCATCGCCTGCGCGCGATTGCGATGCTGCGACCGGTCGTCCTGGCACTCGACGACGATGCCGGTCGGCAGGTGCGTGATCCGCACCGCCGAGTCGGTCTTGTTGATGTGCTGGCCGCCGGCGCCCGATGCGCGGAAGGTGTCGATGCGGATGTCGGCGGGATTGATCGTCACGTCGGCAACCGGGTCGGCCTCGGGTAGCACGGCGACCGTGCACGCGGACGTGTGAATGCGGCCCTGCGCCTCGGTCTCCGGCACGCGCTGCACGCGATGCCCGCCCGACTCGAACTTGAGCTTCGCGTACGCGCCCTGGCCGACGATCCGCGCGACGATTTCGCGGTAACCGCCCAGATCGGACGATGACTCGGAGACGATCTCGACGCGCCAGCCCTGTCGCTCCGCATAGCGCGCATACATCCGGAACAGATCGGCGGCGAAGAGCGCCGACTCGTCGCCGCCGGTGCCTGCGCGAACTTCGACGAAAACGTTGCGCTCGTCGCTCGGGTCCCTGGGCAGCAGCATCGCCTGCAGCTCGCCCGTCAGCGCCTCGATGCGCGTCTCGGCTGCACGGCGCTCCTCGTCGGCGTAATCGCGCATCTGCGGTTCGTGCGCGAGCTCGATCGCCGCGGCGACGTCGTCCTCGGCGCGCCGGAAGTCGCCGAAGCGCACGACGACCGGCTCGATTTCGGCGCGCTCGCGCGAGAGCGAACGGAAGCGGTCGAGATCTCGCGTCGCGTCTTCCGCCGCGAGCAGCGCGTCGAGCTCCAGCAGCCGCGCGCTCAGTTGATCGAGCCTCGTGCGTAAGGACTGTTTCATGCGGTTGCAGAAATTGAAGAGCCGTGAGACGGCGCCGGATCGCGGCGCTTGCGCGCCTTCGACCGTGGCGCGCGAACGGTACGCCTGCGACGAGGCGCTGTCGACGAGCGCAGCTACGTCTCGGCCGGCGGCTCCGCGCAGCCGTAGACGCGCGAGAAAAGCGAGATAAGCTCGGCGCGCTCGGCATCGCCGGCGGCGTTCAGCGCCGCGAGCGGCGGATGCAGGAACTTGCTCGTGAGGCTTCGCGCGAGCGCTTCCAGCACCTCGTCCGGCGACGCGCCGCTGGCGAGCATGCGCCGCGCGCGCTCGAGCTCGCGATTGCGCAGCGCCTCGTGATGCGACGACAGCGCGGCGATCGTCGGCACGACGGTGCGCCCCGAAAGCCAGCGCAGGAAGTGCGCGGTCTGCTCGGCGATCATCTGCTCGGCCTGCAGCACGGCCTCGCGGCGGATCGACAGGTTGTCCTTCACGATCTCGGCGAGGTCGTCGACGCTGTACAGGAACACGTCGTCGAGCTCCGCGGCTTCCGCCTCGACGTCGCGCGGCACGCCGAGGTCGACGATCAAAATCGGCGCGTGCTTGCGCTGCCGCACGACGCGCTCGAGCGTTCCCTTGCCGATGATCGGCAGCGTGCTCGCCGTGCAGGTGACGATCACGTCGAACTGCGCGAGCCGCTCGGTCAGCTCGGTCAGCGTGATGGCGCCGGCAGCGAAGCGATACGCGAGCTTGCTGCCGCGCTCGAGCGAACGGTTCGCGACGGTGATCGAGCGCGGCTTGCGCGCCGCGAAATGTGTCGCGGTGAGCTCGATCATCTCGCCGGCGCCGACGAGCAGGAGCCGCTGTTCCGAGATCGAGGGAAAGATGCGCTCGGCGAGCTTTACCGCGGCGGCCGCCATCGAGATCGATGCGCTGCCGATATCGGTGTGCGTGCGCACGTCCTTGGCGACCGCGAACGTGCGCTGGAAGAGCCGGTTCAGCACGAGGCCGAGCGACCCCGCGGCCTCGGCTCGCCGCACCGCCTGCTTCATCTGGCCGAGGATCTGCGGCTCCCCGAGCACCATCGAATCGAGTCCGCTCGCAACGCGGAACGCGTGCGACACCGCGCGATCGGCGTCGAGCGTGTAGACGTATGGCGCGAGCGTCGACGGCGGCAGCGCGTGCGCCTGCTCGAGCCAGCGCGTGACCGGCACCGGCTCGCCGCCGTGAAAGTACACTTCGGTGCGATTGCACGTCGAAAGGATCGCCGCTTCCCTGACGATGCGGCCCGACGTCAGCTCCCGCAGCCCCGCCGACAGCGCGTCGGGCGCGAACGCGACGCGCTCGCGCACTTGGAGCGGCGCCGTTGTGTGGTTGAGGCCGAGCGTATAGAGGGACATGCGAGCCGATGGACCTCGGAAACGGACCGCGAGTTGCGCGCCGTACGTCGCCGCGATCGCGTGCATTTTACCGCAGCCCGCTCGATCGGCGCCCCGCAAGCCGTTGATTTGCGTGAATTCAGGCCTTGATGAACGCCTGCTTGCTGCCGAGCCACCGGTCGAGGTGGCGCGCGGCTGCGGCGGGATCGGTTTGCAGCAGCGCATCGGCCGCGTCCCGGGCCTGCTCGATCAGCGCGACGTCGCGCTCCAGATCGGCGAATCGCAGAAGCGGCACGCCCGACTGCCGCGCGCCGAGGAACTCGCCAGGTCCGCGAATGACGAGGTCCTGCCGCGCGATCTCGAAGCCGTCCGTCGTTTCGTAGATCACCTTGAGGCGCTGCTTCGCGGTATCGGTCAGCGGCTCCTCGAACAGCAGCACGCAGGTGCTCTCCGTCGCGCCGCGACCGATGCGCCCGCGCAGTTGATGGAGCTGCGCAAGGCCGAAGCGCTCCGCGTGCTCGATCACCATGATCGAGGCGTTCGGCACGTCGACGCCGACCTCGATCACGGTCGTCGCCACGAGCACGTTCAGCTCGCCGCGGACGAACGCATCCATCGTCGCCGACTTTTCGTCCGGCTTCATGCGCCCGTGCAGCAAGCCGACGCGAATGCCCGATGCGGCGAACGCCTGCGTGAGCTCGGCGTGCAGCGCGACCGCGGTCTGCAGCTCGAGCTTCTCCGATTCCTCGATCAGCGGGCAGACCCAGTACACCTGGCGTCCCTCGCGGCACGCCTTGCCGACCCATTCGATCATCTCCGCGCGCCGCTTCTGGCTCACGAGCCGCGTCGTGACCGGCGTACGCCCCGGCGGCATCTCGTCGAGCACGGAGACATCCAGGTCCGCGTAGAACGTCATCGCGAGCGTGCGCGGAATCGGCGTCGCACTCATCATGAGCTGGTGCGCGTCGGCGATGCCCTTGTCGCGCAATGCAAGACGCTGCGCGACGCCGAAGCGGTGCTGCTCGTCGACGATCGCGAGGCCGAGGCGCGGCATCGCGACGCCTTCCTGGAAGAGCGCGTGCGTGCCGATCGCGAATGGCGCCTCGCCGCTCGCCAGCGCTTCGATCGCCTTGCGGCGCTTTCGCGCCGGCAACGATCCCGAAAGCCACGCGATTTCGATGCCGACATCACCGAGCCATCCCTGGAGCTTGCGCAGATGCTGCTCGGCGAGGATCTCGGTCGGCGCCATGAACGCGACCTGCCGGCCGCTCTCGATCGCCTGCAGCGCGGCGAGCGCGGCGACGATCGTCTTGCCGGAGCCGACGTCGCCCTGCAGCAGCCGCTGCATCGGCATCGCGCGCTTGAGGTCGTGGGCGATCTCGCGCCAGACGCGCTCCTGCGCGCGCGTCAGCTTGAACGGCACGCGCGCGAGCAGCGCTCTCGTCAACGTTTCGTCGCCGCGAAGGGCCGGCGCACGGCGCGATGCGCGCGCCTTGCGATGCGCCTTGAGCGAAAGCTGCTGCGCGAGCAGCTCGTCGAACTTGAGCCGCGTCCACGCCGGATGCGTGCGCGCGTCGAGCGCGCGTTGCGTGAGTGCACTGAGCCGCGGCGGCGGCGCATGCAGAAAGCGCACTGCGTCGCCGAACTTCCACAGTCCCCGCCGGCGGACCATTTCGTCGGGCAGCGTTTCGGCGGTACGCGCAGTGTCGGCGACGAGCGCGCGCGCGATCACCTTGCGCAGCGTGTCCTGCGAGAGGCCCGCGGTCGTCGGATAAACGGGCGTCAACCGATCCGGCAATGCAGTGTCCTCGCTGACGACCTTGAACTGCGGATGCACGATTTCCGGACCGTAGTAGCCGCCACGCACGTCGCCGAAAACGCGCACGCGCGAGCCGGCGCGCAGCGTTTTCTGGTGGCTCGGATAGAACGAGAAGAAGCGCAACACGAGCGAGGCTTCGCGCGCGTCGTCGCGAATGAGGCACACCAACTGTCGGCGCGGGCGGTACTGGATCTCGGTGCTGACGACGGTGCCTTCGGTCTGCGCCGTTTCGCCGACCTTGACCTCGGCAAGCGGCGTGATGCGCGTGTGGTCCTCGTAGCGCAGCGGCAAGTGGAGGACGAGGTCTTCTTCGCGCGTGATGCCGAGGCGCGCGAGCTTCTCGGTTGCGCTGTTGCGCCCGCCGGCGGGCTCGGCGGCCGAAGGGCGGGCAGCGCGCGGGACGGCGTCGCCGCGCGCGGCTTCGTTCGTGCTACTGACCCTTCGTCTGGTCAAACGTCTCGCGCCATCCGGTCTGCGCGTTGGCGTCGCCGGTGCCCGGCAATGCAAGCACGGCTTCGACCTCGATCTTCGCGCCGCGCGGCAGCGCCGCCACCTGGTAGGTTGCCCGCGCCGGATAGGGCGCGTCGAAGTGAGCGGCCATGACGTCGTTGACCTTCGTGAACTCGGCGAGGTCGGTTAGCAGGATCGTGAGCTTGACGATGTCGTTCAGCGTCGCGCCGGCGGCCTTTGCAACACCGCGCAGGTTGGCGAACACCTGCTTCGCCTGCGCGTCGATGCCGCCGTCGACGATCTGCATCGTCGTTGGGTCGAGCGGAATCTGACCCGACATGTACAGCGTGTTGCCGACCTGCACCGCCTGCGAATACGGACCGATCGCGGCCGGCGCGTCGGCGGTCTGGATCACCTTCTTGCCCATTCGCTGCTCCCGTCGTTCCTGCCGAAAGTTTAGCAGGGCGAGGAGGCGGGCGCGTCAGGCGCGATTGGCGCAACAGCCGTAACTCAATGGGGCTGCGACCGCATCTTAAGCAGGTTCCCGATGCGCGAAAGCCGTTCGCGCAATGAAGCGATCTCGGTGTCGCGATCCTGCAGGAGCCGATGCAGTCCCTGGATCGCGGCGAGGTCCACTCCCCGAGCGTCGAGACCGGCAATGGTGTTGTCGCCATAGCCGATATGGAACGCGGCCCGCGCCGCCGCGTTTTTGCGCGCGACGGTTTCGAACGTAATCGACCACCACGCCACGCATCGCTCTTGCGGCGTACGCGATGAAATGGGCGCGATCGCGAAAGCTCGCGGCATCCCGTTGGCGGAGGCTCAGAAAAGCCTCGTGCAGCAGCGCCGTGGCGCTGGGCGAAGCGTTCCCGCCGCGCCGCAGTTCCTGGCGCGCAAGCCGGTGCAACTCGGCGTAGAGAGATGCGAAGAGATCCTCGGCGCCGGCGGGCGCCTGCTGCTGACCGCTCGTCGCCGTTCGCGTTACCGAATCCATGACGGCGGTCCTCGATGTGGCGGCGCGCCCCGCGATCGCTCCTCTCGACCGCGAGGCCTGCGCTATAATGGTCGCTCGTGGGGACGTAGCTCAGCTGGGAGAGCGTCGCGTTCGCAATGCGAAGGTCGGGAGTTCGATCCTCCTCGTCTCCACCACATTCGAAAGGCCCTGATGCCTCAGGGCCTTTTCGTTTTCTTCAATGTGCGGCCGCCTGGATCTGAATCGTGCGCGTTTCGCCAGGCTTCAGGACGTCGGCCTCGACGTGCGGAGCGATCTTCGCGAGCGCACGCTTGAATTCGTCGCCGGCCTGGACACCCAGCACCTGCGCATTGTGCGCATAGTGGACCGGGATCGCCTGCGAAACGCCGGTCCACTGGCAGGCGCGCGCCGCTTCGTCCGGACCCATCGTGTACGGTCCGCCGCCCACGCACACGATGCCGAGGTTCGGCCGGTACCGCTCGCCGAGCGTCTTCATGTCGCCGAAGAGATCGGTGTCGCCGCTCGCGTAAACCCGCATGCCGCCGATGTCCAGCATGAACCCGGCAGACGGGAAGCCACGGAGGTTCGAATGGATGGCGGGCACGAGGTGCGCCGTCATCGCGCCGTGCTTCGCGATGCCGCCGAAGTTCATTCCCGCACCGTTATTCGCAACGACCTTGGACGGATCGAGGCCGGCGCTCTTGAAGTCGTCGACAAGTCCTTTGCGCATGAGATCGCTCTGCCCGGTCGTCATGACGGGAACGCCTGCGGCGGTGAGCGCCTGCAGCATCTCGAAGTAGTCGCCGATGTGATCGCCGTGATCATGCGTGAGCAGGACGAAGACGGCATCGGGCTTCTTGTTTGAGACATAACGTGCGAAGCCTTGCTTGCTCGCGTACTCGTCCGGTTTCGTGATCCCGAAGCGTTGCCATCCTTCGTTGTTCCAGATCCACGCGTCGATGTATGCGATCTGCTTGTAGTCCGGCGTCGCGACCTCCATGACCCCGCCCCCCAGCCAGCGGACCGTGACCCTGCCGCCCGGCCCGTGGGGCGCGTGCGGTTGCGCCCGGACCATCGTCCCGTATGGGGCCAGCGCCACACCTCCGCCGATCGCCAGCATGCCGCGCAGCAAAAGCCGCCGCCGTGCGCCATGCGATTCGGTACCGTGCATGTCGTGTCCTCGAACCTCCTGCTCCATGGCGTGGGTCCTCCTCCATCAGTGAAAAGCAGCGCGCGGTGACCGTCGGTTCTGCAGCGCGCGACGTTGGTTAGGTTTTGTTCCCGTGCGGCCAGTTCCGAGAGCGCACCGGCGTCCCGGCGGAAGCGACCCGTCTCACAATCCGAGATCGGTCAATCCCGGATGGTCGTCGGGCCGTCGTCCGAGGGGCCAGCGGTATTTCCGTTCGGATTCCCTGATCGGCAAGTCGTTGATGCTCGCGTAGCGCCGCATCATCAGGCCGTGCTCGTTGAACTCCCAGTTCTCGTTGCCGTACGAACGGAACCACGATCCCGAGTCGTCGTGCCACTCGTAGGCGAAGCGCACGGCGATGCGATTGCCCGCGGTGGTCCAGAGTTCCTTGATGAGCCGGTAGTCGAGCTCCTTCGCCCACTTGCGCTGGAGGAATCGGCGGACCTCCTCGCGGCCCATGGGGAATTCCGCCCGGTTGCGCCAGCGTGTGTCCTCCGTGTAAACCAGAACAACACGATCGGGATCCCGGGTATTCCACGCGTCCTCGGCGGTCCGCACCTTCTGCGTGGCGGTTTCGATCGTGAACGGCGGCAGCGGCGGCTTGCTTTCCATGCGAGCTCCTGAGTGAGAAACGCCCGATGCATTGGATGCTTCAGCGTGCCCGCGTGATCCGCGCGATCCCCACGATCCGCTCGACGACCGCGACGAGGATCACGATCAGCGCGATCTGGATGGACGACGCCGCGGCGATGACGAGCTGGCTTCCCTGGAACTGCAGGTAACTGAAGATCTCGATCGGCAGCGTCGTCACGCCGGGTCCGGTCAGAAACAATGCAGTGTTGAGCTCGCCGAACGAGACGATGAAGGCGAAGAGCCATCCCGACAGCACCCCCGGCCAGATCAGCGGCAGCGTGACGAGAACGAGCGTGCGCAGCGGTCCGGCGCCGAGGCTCTGTCCGGCTTCCTCGAGCGACGGATCGAGCCCCTGCGCGCTCGCAAGCACCGTGCGGAATCCATACGGCATGCCGACGACGCAATGCGCGAGCAGCAGGCCGCTGAACACCGGCATGCCGATCGTCTTGTAGAGCAGGAGCAGCGCGACCCCGAGGATGATCGTCGGGAACACGAGCGGCGCGACGAACAGCGACTGGAGGATGTTTGCGAGCATGCCGCCGCGCCGCGCGAGGTACAGCGCCGCCAACGTGCCGAGGATCGTGGCGATCGTCGCCGACGCGAGCGCGAGCTCGACGCTGAGCGCGAAAGCACTCCGCATGTTGTCGAGGCGGAAGAACTCGATGAACCACCGCATCGACAGGCCGGGCGGCGGAAACTGGAAGTAGTCGCTCGGCGAAAACGCGGCGAGGACGACGATCAGGATCGGGACGACGATCAGCGCAAATGCGACGAGTGTCGCCGCCGCACGCAACACCGAGCCGGCCGTCGGCATCCTCGTCACCGCGCGCTCCCCTGCACACGCCCGGGTCGCAGCAGCGCGAGCATCCCGGCGGTGAACGCAAGCGCGAGCGCGAGCAGCACGAAGGCGAGCGCCGCCGCGCGCGGCCACTGGAACGCGGTGACGCTGTCGTAGATCATGCTGACGAGCAGCTTCGAGCGCGGGCCGCCGACCAGCGTGATCGTCACGTAGGCGGACAACGTCAGCAGGAAGACGAGCAGCGTGCCGGACGCGATCCCCGGCGCCGACAGCGGCAGCGTCACGTGCAGGAACGTGCGGACCGGGCTCGCGCCGAGCGCCTGCGCGGCCTCCAGATAGCGGCGGTCGAGCCCGGCGAGCGTGTTCGCGATCGAGATCACCATGTACGGCAGGAGGATCGTCATCAACGCCACGACGACCGCCGACGGCGTATAGAGAAGCGCGAGCGGCGCATCGAGCAGCCCCAGATCGTGCAGCGTCGTGTTGACGATGCCGCGCCGTTCGAGGAGCGCCACCCATCCGTAAGCGCGCACGACGTTGCTGACCATGAGCGGAAACAGCAGCACCAGGGTCGCGAGCATGCGCCGCCGCGGTGGCAGCATCGCGACGAAATACGCAACGGGATAGCCGATCACCAGGCAAAGGCCGAGGATGACCGCGGCGATGGCGAGCGTGCGGCCGATGATGGTCAGATAGAACGAATCGCCGACGAGCGCCGTGTAATTGCGCAGCGTCAGCGACGCGCCGTAAAGCTCGCTCGTCGATCCGGCATGGAGGCTGACCCAGAACAGGTAGACGACGGGCACCACGAAGAAGACGAGCAGCAGCGCGAGCGGCGGCGCCAGCAGGAACCAGCGCCACGCGGATCTCATTCGCCTGGCCCGTCCAGCACGACGGCGCTGTCGGAATCCCATTCGCAGCGAACCTCGTCGCCGATCCGAAAGTCGCTCGCGCGCGCGTTCTGCCGATACGAAAGCAACGGCCCCGCCGCGCTGTCGAGGTGGAAATGCGTGACCGGGCCGCGGTAGACGATGTCGCGAATGCGCGCCGGCAGTCCTTGCGCATCGCTGCCTTCCATGCGCAACCGCTCCGGACGCACGGCGATCTGCACGCGCTCGCCGGCCGACCTGTCGCCGGGCACGCGCACGCGCGCCGCCGGCGTCTCGACGATGATCGATGCGGCATCGCGGCCGACGACGATGCCGTCGATGAAGTTGCTCGCGCCGAGGAAGCTCGCGACGAATGCATTGCGCGGACGGTCGTAAATGTCGCGCGGCGCGCCGATCTGCTCGATCACCCCGTTGCGCATCACGGCGACGCAGTCCGACAGCGTCAGCGCTTCCTCCTGGTCGTGGGTGACGAACACGGCCGTGATGCCGAGACGCTGCTGGAGGCTTCGCAGCTCGACCTGCATCTCCTCGCGCAGCTGCTTGTCGAGCGCGCCGAGCGGTTCGTCGAGAAGCAGCACGGCCGGCTTGACGACGATGGCGCGCGCGAGCGCGACGCGCTGTTGCTGTCCGCCCGAGAGCTGTCGCGGATGGCGATCGGCGAGCGCCTCGAGCTTGACGAGCGCGAGCGCCTCGCCGACGCTGCGCGCACGCTCGCCGCGCGCGACGCGCCGCATCCGCAACCCGAACGCGACGTTTTCGGCCACCGTGAGATGCGGAAACAGCGCATAGCTCTGGAACACCATGCTGAAGTCGCGCCGGTACGGCGGCATCGGCGTCACGCGCACGCCGCGAATGAAGATGTCGCCGGCGTCCGGCTGCTCGAAGCCGGCGATGAGCCGCAGTGTTGTCGTCTTGCCGCAGCCCGACGGTCCAAGGAGCGAGAAGATCGTGCCGCGGGCGATGCCGAGGCTCACGTCGTCGACCGCGACGACGGACCCGAAGCGCTTCCGAACGCCGACGAGCCGGACGTCGTCGGTGTGCGCGTTCATCCGGCGGCGAGCGCCCGATCGACCTCGGCGGCGCGCGTCCAGCATTCGACGAGCGACACGCCGAGATCCGCTTCCATCAGCCGTTGCGCGTACGTCGCGTTGGCGGCGACGGCATGCTCGGACATCGTCGACGAAAGGTGCCGCCACGCGGGCGCGAGGCTTTCGAGTCCTCGCGGTGCGACGACGACCGCCGCGAGCCGGGGCGAGACCACCGCGAGTCGCGCGGCAATCCTCGCGGCGACGTCGCGCAGCAGATCGCCTTCCGGCCCGCCGCCGGAATCGGGAAGCGAGTCGAGCGCGCGCCGGCACGCGTCGAGCGGATCGAGCGCCAGCAAATCGACTTCGCCATGCGCAGGATCGCCGCCTTCGCGCACGCTCCCGTCTTGCGCGACGCGCAACAACGTGTGCACGGCGTTCAGCACCAGGCGAAAGCTCGGCGCGTCATTGACGCGGTAATGACGCAGCGTGTCGCGCATCGTCTCCTCGCCGCGGATCGGCAGGTAGCGGCGCGCGTAGCCGTCGAGCGCGATGTACTTGCGGATCAGGTCGCCCATCTCGGGATGCGGCGAGAACAGCACGGCGCGCCCCCGCGCCCCGCTTGCCGACAGGATCGCCGGCTTGCCGTGCATCTCGCGCTCGAACTGCTCGCGGCCGAGCGGATTGTCGATCGCGAGGCGGGCGGACAGGACGAACGCATCGTAGGTGGCCGCGACGTCGACGCCATCACCGAGCGCAGCGTAGATCGGCCCGTGGTAATACGGCACGTCGATCGTCGGCGGGCATCCGTACGCCAGCGGTCCGTCGCGAAGCGCGATGGAGACGATCGCGACGCCGCTCTGCAGGTATTCGTGCGTATAGCGCGGATTCGCGTTCGCGGTACCGGTCCAGCCGGGACGGCCAGCGGAAAGATAGAACGCGCCGCCGCAGGATCCGATCGCCGCACCGCCACCGGCGAGAAACGCGCGCACGCGCGCATCCGCACCCGGCGCATCCTCGGCAGCATCGATGCCCCAGGTGGCGAACCCGCCGGGCAGGATCAGCAGGTTCGCGTCGTCGAGCGTACGTTGCGCGAGCGATGCGCCGTCGCACGGCACGTAGTCGATGCCGAGGCGAAGCAGGCAAAGCGCGTAGTACGCGAAGTACGGATACTTCGAAGCGGTGCCCGCAAAGAGTCGCACCGCCGGCCGCGCGAGCGGCGATGCGTCATTCGGAACGTCCGCCTGCCACGCTCGCGTCGCGACGCCGAGCTGTACAAGCGCTTCGTGCTGCGCGGGCGACACGTCGACCAGGTAGTCGCCCGCCTCGATGCCGTCGCGCCTGCCGGTGAGCCACCATGCGCGCGCGCCGGCTGCAAGCAGCCGGTTGACCGCGAGGGCGACGTCGTAGCTGTCGCCATTCGCCCGCCAGCCCAGATGAACGAGCCAGCGCGCGTCCCCCGACGACGGCACGGGTTATCCGGAAACGGCCCGGTTCCAGCGCTCGACCCACTCGGCCCGCTTGTCAGTCATCATGCCGAGATCGAGCTTGATCAGATGGTCGAGCTGCTCCTGAGGAAACTTGACGCGTTCCTGCAATTCCGGCGGCAGCTTCGACAGCGTGTCCTTGTTCGTGCCGCCATAGTTGTAGATCTTCGCGGCGAACGGCTGCACGTCGGGATCCATCGTGACGTTGATGTACCCCTCGGCTGCCTCGAGATTCTTCGTGCCCTTCGCGATGCACGTGCCCGATGTGTACGCGATGCCGCCCTCCTTCGGATACACCCACTCGACGGGCGCGCCGTAGCCCTTGACCGTGTACGTCTGCGACTTGTAGAGGATGCCGATCATCGCGTCCCCGGTGCGCATCGAGTTCATCATCGTGTCCGTATCCTTCGCCCAGATCGGGCGCAGATCGGCCATCTTCTTCAGCATCGCGAAGCCCGCTTCCTCGTCGCCCGGCGGCTTGCCGGCCGCGACGGCGCCGATCGGAATGATGTACGAGCCGATCGAATGCGAGATCTCGGGCAGCACGATGCGACCCTTGAACTCGGGACGCCACAGGTCGGCCCATCCCGTCGGCGGCGTCTTGACGAGCTTCGTGTTGTAGATGATGCCGATCACCGAGAAGATCTCCGGCACCCAGTAATCGTTCCAGAACGCCGGGATCATGTTGCGCAGGTTCGGCATCCGCGGCGAATCGCGGTCGATCTTCTCGCAGACGCCCTGCTTGATCGCGAGCGGCACGAGCCCGTCGGCCAACTGGAAGCAGTCGGCGGGCGGATTCGGGAGGCTCACCTTGATCTTCGTGATGCGCTGCACCGGGCTCGCGCCGCGATCCTGCACGACCTTGATGCCCGTCGCCTTCGTGTACGCCGCGTCGACGTTGTCGCGCATCGCGTCGCCCCACTGGCCGCCCCACGTCATCACGACGATCTGCTCAGGCTTCGCGAACGCGCTGCGGGGCCACGAAACGGACGCGATCAGCGGTGTCGCGAGCGCCGCGCCGCCGGCCTTCAGCCATTGTCTCCTGCGCATGCTGCCTCCTTTTGCGGACATCCGAATTGGATGCGGGCCCGCCGCGTTGTATGCTTCGCCGCGACGTGCCTTCCGGGAATCGAACGATGCGTAACGCGAAGCGTCCGCTGAAGCTGTCCGATCTCGAGGCGCTCGCGGCGCGCTTCGTGGTCGAGCTGCCACCAGGCTTACTTTACGCCAGCGTCGACTCGCTCGTACAGGAGGTCATCGGCCACCGCCTCTTCACGCTGATGCGCGTGCACGAGGCGACCGACGAAGTCGAGCGGATCTACAGCAGCAACACGGCGGCGTATCCGGTCGGCGGCCGCAAGATCAAGCGCGGAACGCCGTGGAGCCGCGCGGTGCTCGAGCGCGGCGAAGTGTTCGTCGCGCGCAACCCCGACGAGGTTCGCGAGGCGTTCGCCGATCACGCGCTGATCGCGAGCCTCGGCATCGGATCGATCATGAACGTGCCGATCGCGTGGGCGGGACGGCGGCTCGGCACGATGAACGTCTCGCACGAGACGGGCTGGTTCACGGCGGACGACGAACGCGCGGGACGGACGATCGCGCCGTTCCTCGTGCCTTCGTTGCTCGCCTAGGCCGCCCCGGATCGACGCTTCGGTCGCACCGAGGCAGCAGGCATCGCGATCATCGTGTCGGCACCGCTGCTCGAGGTCCGCGAGCTCGCGCGGAGCTTCTACGGCGTGCATGCGCTCGACCGCGTGCATCTTGCCGTCGCCGCGCACCGGATCACCGGCCTGATCGGCCCGAACGGCGCGGGCAAGACGACGCTTTTCAACTGCATCTCGGGCGTCGTTCCGCCCGATTCGGGCAGCGTCGTTCTGGACGGCCGCGACATCACCGGCTGGCGCGCCGATCGCATCGCCGACGCGGGCCTGGTGCGCACGTTCCAGATTGCACGCGGCTTCCCGCGGCTCACCGTCTACGAGAATCTGCTCCTCTACGGCCGCGCGCAACCCGGCGAGCGCATTCGCGGCGCGTTGCTGCGGAGCGCCGCGTCGCGCCACCGCGAGGCGACGCTCGTCGAGAAGGCGCAGGTCATCGCCGATCGCCTGAACCTCGTCCGCGCGCTGAACGCGCCCGCGTCGAGTCTTTCCGGGGGGCAGAAGAAGCTGCTCGAGATCGGGCGGGTGCTGATGGCCGAGCCGCGGATCATGCTGCTCGACGAGCCCGTCGCCGGCGTCAATCCGTCGCTCGCGAGCGAGATCGCCGCGCATTTGCGTCGTCTCGCCGACGAGGGACTCACGATCCTGCTGATCGAGCACCACATGGACACGATCGCCGCGCTCTGCGATCACGTCGTCGTGCTCGCCGACGGCCGCAACCTCGCGGAGGGAACGTTCGCGGAGCTCGCGTCGAATCCCGCCGTGCAGGAGGCGTACATGGGGCGCCGGTGAGCGCGGCGCATTGCGAAGCCCGCGATCCGCTGCTCGTCGTCGAGCAGGTCGTCGCCGGTTACAGCGCTGCGGATGAAGTGCTGAAGGGCGTCGACCTATGCGTCGGCGCGGGCGAGATCGTCGGCATCATCGGTCCGAACGGCGCCGGCAAATCGACGCTTGCCAAGACGATCGCCGGACTGCTCACGCCGAGCCGCGGCCGCATCCTGCTCGACGGACAGCCGATCGCGGGCCGCACGCCGCGTGAGATCAGCGGCGCGGGCATCGCGTACGTCCCGCAGGAGCAGAACATCTTCCCGACTATGAGCGTGCGCGAGAATCTCGAGATGGGCGGGTTCGTCGATCCGGGGAACAGCGGACGCAGGATCGAGCAGGCGTTCGCGCGCTTTCCGATGCTCGCGAAGCGTCGTCGCGTGCCGGCGCGATCGCTGTCCGGCGGCGAGCGGCAGGTGCTCGCGATGGCAATGGGGCTGATGGTCGAGCCGAAGCTCCTGCTGCTCGACGAGCCGTCGGCCGGCCTTTCGCCGATCGCCGCGCAGCGGTTGTTTGACGACATCGTCGCGATCAATCGCGCCGGCATCTCGATCGCGATGGTCGAGCAGAACGCGCGCGAGGCCTTGACCGTCGCCGATCGCGCGTACATCCTCGTCGACGGTCGCAATCATCGCGACGGGTTGGCCG
Organism: Casimicrobiaceae bacterium; assembly: GCA_035495715.1. GTDB lineage: Bacteria > Pseudomonadota > Gammaproteobacteria > Burkholderiales > Casimicrobiaceae > VBCG01. The sequence continues at coordinate 22,635 of DATJFI010000055.1, read as the reverse complement.
CGGCGCTCGCGGCCGACCCGGACATCCGGCGCATCTTTCTCGGCGGATGAGGCCCCGAAAGTCATAAAACAGTCGAAGACGGAGGAACGAAATGCCGCACACACCGCGTGAACCGCGTCGACGTTTCCTTGCAACCGCCGGCGCGCTCGCGCTCGGCGGGCTCGCGCCCGCGATCGTGCGCGCGCAGGGCGAGCCGCTGCAACTCGGTGTGTTGACGCCGCTCACCGGCGCCGGCGGCTTCGACGGCCCGCGGATGGCGAAGGCGATGCAGGCGGTCATCGACGAAGTGAACGCGAACGGCGGGCTGCTTGGCCGCAAGGTGGTGCTCGTCGTCGAGGACGGACAGACGAACCCCGAGGCGGCCGTGCGCGCCGCGCGCAAGCTGATCGACGTGACGAAGGTGCCGGCGATCATGGGCACGTGGGCGTCGGCGGTGACCACCGCGGTCGCGCCGCTGTGCTGGGAAAGCAGGACCTTCCTGACGACCGTCTCCGGCGCCGACTCGATCACGAAGCTGCCGCATCAGGGCTACCTGATCCGCACTCAGCCGAACAACCACCTGCAGGCGGGCAAGCACGCGGAGTTCATCGCGAGCATCGGCGTCAAGCGCTGCTTCATGATGTCGATCCAGGCGCCATTCGCGGAGCCGACGCAGACACGCGCGACCGAGGTGCTGAAGCAGAAGGGCTCGCAAATGGTCGGCACGCTGATCTACGACAAGGACAAGACGACATACCGCTCGGAGGTCGACCAGGCGCTGCGCACCGATCCCGACCTCGTCTACCTGAACGGGTACGCGCCGGACGTGACGATTCTTCTGCGCGATCTCTATCGAGCCGGCTACGGCGGCAAGCGCTTCGCGCAATCGTACGCGGTCACGACGAAGGTGCTCGATGCGCTGCCGCACGAAGTGACCGAGGGGGTGATCACCGTGCAGCCGTCGGCCGACGTCACGTCGCCCGCGTACGAGCTCGCGAAGAAGCGCCTCGGCGTCGCCGAGCCCGATTCGTACGAGACGCAGGCGACCGACTGGGCGAGCCTCGTGTCGCTCGCGATCGCGAAGGGGAAGACGGCCACCGGCACCGGCATTCGCGACAACGTGCGCAAGATCTGCCAAGGAAGCGGCGAGAAGGTCTACAGCGCCGTCGAGGGACTGAAGCTGCTCGCGCAAGGGAAGGACGTCAACTACGAGGGCGCGAGCGGTCCGTGCGACTTCACCGAAATCGGCGACATCACCGATTGCAAGTTCCGCTACAACAAGGTCGAGAATGGCAAGTTCGTGCCGCTGAAGGTGGCGTGAGCGCGGCGGGCGAGGCCGTAGGCCGGGGCGAGGCCCGAAGGGGGCGGCGCCGCGCGATCACGGGAGGCCCAGGCGATGGCGGGTGCATGGCCGAGGCGATCCAACGAGGCCGAGGCCTAACGTAGTGCCCTCGCTCGCCGAGGTCGGGCAGCTCGTCCTCAACGGCATCATGGCCGGGACGATCCTCGCCGTGCCGGCGATCGGCCTCACCGCGATCTACGCGGTGCTGCGCTTTCCGAACTTCGCGCTCGCGTCGCACGCGACGATCGGCGCGTTCGCGGGCTATGTCGCCAATGCGAAGCTCGGCCTGCCGCTTCTGCCTTCGGTGGCGATCGCGTTCGTCGTCGCCGGCGCCGTCGGCGTCGTGACCGACGAAAGCGTGCTGAAGCGCTTCCGCCCGGCCGGCTACATCACGACGGCGATCGCGTCGATCGCGCTCACGATCGCGCTCGAGAACGTCGTGCGCTTCGTGTTCGGCAACGAGCTGCGCGGCTATGACCTTCCGATCCAGCGCGATTTGCGGATCGGTGCAATCCGCGTGGGACCGCAGCAGCTCGCGAACCTCACGATCGCCGCGGTTGCAATGGCAGCGCTTTTCGGCTTTCTCGCATTCACGCGCACCGGCAAGGCGATGCGCGCCGTCGCCGACAACCCGATGCTCGCCGCGATCAAGGGCATCGACGCCGACGCGATCGGACGGATCGTCAATTTCGTCGGCATGGGTCTCGCGGGCCTCGGCGGCATGCTGATCGGCCTCGACACGACGATCGATCCATTGACCGGCTTCCGCTCGATCCTCTCGGTATTCGCCGCGGCCGTCGTCGGTGGCCTCGGCAGCATTCCCGGCGCGCTCGTCGGCGCGCTCACGATCGGCATCGGCGAGGAGCTCTGCCTGCTTTTCCTCTCGCCGGATTATCGGAGCGTGGTCGGCTTCGTCGCGATCCTGCTCGTGCTCACGTTGCGTCCGCGCGGCATCCTTGGACAGCGCGCATATTGATGAGGCCCTTCGCGACTGATGATCCCCCCACGCTCGCTGCTCCCCGGGGGGCGGATCAGTCGCTCGGGGCGGCCCTTCGCGACCGACTGATGATCCCCCCACGCTCGCTTCGCTCGCTGCCCCCCGGGGGGCGGATCAGTCGCTCGGGACGGCCCTTCGCGACTGACTGATGGAGAACTATCTGATCGCGATGTGCGTTTCGGCGGGCATCTACGCGCTGATGGCGCTCGGCGTCAACGTCGTATGGGGCTTCGCGGGCATGGTCAACCTCGGCCTCGTCGGCTTTTTCGCGGTCGGCGCCTACACGAGCGCGCTGTTGACGCTGAAAGCGCACTGGGCGATTGCCGGCGGTATGGCGGCGGCAGCCGCCGTCGCGGCGCTCGTCGGCACCATCGTCGCGCTGATCACGGTGCGGCTGCGCGGCGACTACCTCGCGATCGTCACGCTCGGCTTCGCCGAGACGATCCGCATTGTCGCGAGCAACGCGATCGGGCTCACCAACGGGACCGACGGCCTTTCGGGGATCCCCGGCCCCGGCCGGGGCCGCTTGTCGCCCGAAATGTTCAACCTCGTCTATCTCGCGATCGTTGCTGTCGTCGTCGCGGCCGCTTATGTCGCGAACGAGCGGCTGCGCGCCTCGCCGTTCGGACGCGTGCTCCGCGCGATTCGCGACGACGAGCAGGTGGCCGCCGTCGCCGGCAAGCACGTGACGCTCTTCAAGGTGAAAGCGTTCGCGATCAGCTCGGCCGCGCTCGGGCTCGCAGGGGCGCTCTACGCGCATTACACGTCGTACATCGCGCCCGACATTTTCGTGCCGCTGCTGACGCTGTACATCAAGCTCGCATTGCTCGCCGGCGGGCTCGGCAACAACCGCGGCGCGATCGTCGGCGCGTTCGCCGTCGTGTTCCTGCTCGAATCGACGCGCTTCGTGGTTCCGTTCGTCCCGGGCATCACTCCGGTGCAGGGCGCGGCGATCCGCGAGTTCCTGATCGCGGCGTTCCTGCTCATGATGCTGCGCTACAAGCCGAGCGGTCTCGTTCCGGAAACGACGACGAGGCTTCCTCTGCCGCAGTCGGCGTCGCGCTACCAACCCACCGCGTAGCAGGGACGCCGGGGATCAGCGCCGGCCGATATGACGCCGGTCGATCGATCCGCATGCTGCACGCACACCGCACCCGCGCGCCAGACGAACTCGGGCCAGTTGACGACGTCGTGCCCGCGCGAGGCGAGCGCGTCGCGCACCGCGTGCGGCACGCGCTCCTCGACATAGAGCAGCCCCGGCGAATAGCGGTGCGGCTCGAACGAATCGGGGAAGCTGTATGACGCAAAGCGCGGCGCCTCGACCGCCTGCTGCGCATTCATGCCGAACACGCGCATGTTGAGCAGCACCTGCACGAGCGCCTGCGCCTGCACGTCGCCGCCCGGCGTGCCGAGCGTCATCGGGCTTCCGTCGCGCAGGAACCCCATCGCGACCATCGGCGTGAGCCGCGGCCGCTTGCCGGGTGCGGGGCACGATGGATGCAAAGGATCGGCGAAGCTCTGCGAACCGCGCGACGATGGACATAACCCCGTGCCGGGAATCACCGGCGTGTCGTACGACGAATCGCTCGGCGTCGCAGCGAACACATTGCCGTCGCGGTCGATGACGCTTACGTGCGACGTGTCGTGTGCGCCAGCCGATGCGCGCTCGCGCGTGGCAGCCGGCTCGTGGCGCGCACGCGTTCCATCTGCGTCGCCGGGAGGCGGCAGGCCGGGCGACGCGCGATCGGGTCGAATCATCGCGCGCCGCGTCGCCGCATAACCGCTCGACAGGAGCGTCTGCAGCGGCACGTCGACGAAGTGCGGATCGCCAAAGTATTGCTCGCGATCGGCGAATGCGAGCTTGATCGCCTCCGTCACGGTGTGCGCGTAATCGGCCGAGTTGTGGCCCATCGCCGCGAGGTCGACGCCGTCGAGGATGTTCAGCGTCTCGAGCAGCACCGGGCCCTGGCACCACGCGCCGCACGTGTAGAGATCGAGGCCACCGTATTGCGAGCGCGCAGGCGGTTCGACCGCGACGCGGAAATCCGCGAGATCGTCGTGCGTCAGCAGGCCGCCGTTCGCGCGGTGGTAGTCGACGATCGACTTCGCGACGTCGCCGCGATAGAACGCGTCGCGCGCCGCCTCCAGTCCTGCGGCACGTCCCCTCGACGACGCGCCCTTCTCCTCGTCGGCAAGGTACTGCAGCGTGCGCCCGAGATCGCACTGCACGAAGCGCTCGCCGGGTTGCGGCACCCGCCCGCCGGGAAGATAGATGTCGGCGCTCGACGGCCAGCGGCCGTAGTCGTCCACGTGCATGCCGATGATCGCCGACAGCAGCGGATACATGGGGAAGCCGTCGCGCGCGAAGCGGATGGCCGCCGCCGCGCATTCGCCGAAGCTCATCGTGCCGTAGCGCTCGAGCGCCGTGATCCATGCGTCGGGCGCGGCAGGCACGACCGTGCGCAGCACGCCCTGCGGAATGCGGCCGCCGCAGTGCCGGGCGAAGTAATCGGGCGTGATCGCGCGCGGCCACGTGCCGAGGCCGCTGATCGTGATCAGTTCGCGCGTCTTCGCTGCGTAAATCATGATCGGCGCGACGCCGGCGACGTTGACGAGGTCGCATTGCAGCACGCCGAGCGCGATCCCGCCCGCGACGCCGGCGTCGATCGCATTGCCGCCCGCCTCGAGGATCGCGAACGCCGCGTGCGCGGCGCCGTAATGACCGGCGACCGCCATGTGGCGCGTGCCCATCACGAGCGGCCGCAGGCTTTCGACGCCCTCGGCGTCGACGCGTTGCGAGATCGAGTCCGTCATCGCGTTTGCGGCCGCGTCATGCCGCCGCGGATGCCGCGCGCCGCGTTCCACGGACATCGAGCGCAGGCCGCGTCGCCAGTGCCTCGTCGAGGATCGCGTTCGCGTCGCGCAACTCGGTGCCCTCGAGCGGCAGGCGCGGCGCGCGCACGCGATCGCTGCCCATGCCGACGCGTTTTTGCGCGAGCTTGATGAGCTGTACGAACTTCGGCACCGTGTCCATCCGCAGCAGCGGCAGGAACCAGCGATAGAGCGCGAACGCCTCGTCACGGCGGCCCTCCGCCGCGTAACGAAAGAGCGCGACGGATTCGACCGGGAACGCGTTGACGAGCCCCGCGATCCACCCGGCCGCGCCGGCGCCGACCGCCTCGACGATCGCGTCGTCGACGCCGCACAGCACGTCGATCCGCTCACCGAGCAGCGCGCGGATCGCCGTCGTGCGGCGCACGTCCGTGCTCGATTCCTTCACCGCCCGCAGGTTCGGCACTTCGCGCGCGAGCTCGGCGATCTGCGCAGGCACGAAGTCGGTCCTGTACGCGACGGGATTGTTGTAGAGCATGCACGGCAGGTCGGTCGCCGCGATCACGGCGCGCACGTGCGCCTTCATCTCCCGCCAGTCGGTGCTGTAGACGTACGGCGGCAGCACCATCAAACCGCTTGCGCCGGCCGCCTTCGCATCCCTCGCGAGCGCGACCGCTTCGGCCGTGCCGAGCGCCGCGATCCCGGGAATCACCGGCACCCGATCGCCGACGGCGCCGACGCACACGGCGAGCACGCGTCGCTTCTCCGCCGCGGACAGCGTCGCCGATTCGCCGAGCGAGCCGATCGGTACGAGGCCCGTGCAACCGTTGTCGACGACCCAGCGCGCGTGCTCGGCGAGCAAGCCCTCGTCGATGCGATCGTTCGCGTCGAAGGGCGTCGTCAGCGCCGGAATCACACCCTGCCATTGCACGTGCATCGGTCGGTCCTCGGTTCGGATGATCAGGTTGCGACGGCGGCTTCCTTCGTCGGTTCGTTGCGCGTTCGCGCGAAACGATCGGGCGCGAGCGCGGCAATCGGCAGCGCCGTGCGCTCGCTCGACAGCAGTTCCGCGAGCAGCGTGCCGGTGATCGGCGCGAGGCTCACGCCCATCATCGCATGACCCGTCGCCGCGGAAAGGTTCGCGTAGCTCGCGAAGCGGCCGACGTACGGCAGGCCATCCGGCGAGCACGGTCGCAGGCCGCTGCGGATCGTCGCGTTGGCGAGCGCATCGCGCGTGACGTCCGGAAAGTACGTGCCGATCGACTTGACGATGCCCCGGATCCGTCGCGGGTCGATCGATTCGTCGATGCCGGCGATCTCCATCGTGCCACCGAAGCGCAGCGTGCCATCCATCGGCGTCACGGCCACCCGCGCCTCGCTCAGGATCGCGCACGTGCGCATCGTCGCCGCCGGCCTGTCGAGCGTAAGACTGTATCCCTTGCCCGCCTGCATCGGCAGCGACACGCCGAGCTTTCGCGCGAGCGTCGACGACCAGATGCCGGCGCACAGCACGAACTCGTCGGCTTCGACGGCGCCACCGTCGGTCTCGGCCGCGTCGATCCGCGCGCCGTTCACACGAAATCCGCGGACTTCACTGCCATGCCGCAGGTCGACGCCGATGCGCCGCGTTTCCTCCAGCAGCGCCGACATCAACCGCGCGGGCACGAGTCGCCCATCGTCGGGAAAATGGACGCCGCCCGCGATCGTCATCCGGATCTCCGGCTCGATGCCGACGACTTCGTCAGGGCTTAGCACGTTGGCGGGCATCCCGAGCTCGCGCGCGAACGCCGCGACGCGCGCTTCCTCGGCGAGCGCGTGCTCGGTGCGACAGAGCACGAGCATTCCGCTCCGCGTGAATCCGAACCGGTCGCCCCACTGCGCGGCCCACTGCTCGAAGCCGTCGCGGCTCGCTAGGTGCAGGTCGCGCAGAAGCGGCGCGGCGCGGGCGACGTTTGCGTTCGTGCACGCGCGGCAGAACTTGAAGCCCCAGTCCAGGAGCTCGGCACTCGCGCGCAACTTCAGACGGAACGCGCTCTCGGGATCGAGCATCCAGCGCAGCGCGAGCGCGACCATGCCGGGGCTCGCGAGCGGCACGAAGTGGCTCGGCACAATCATGCCGGCGTTGGCGAACGAGCAGCCGTCGTCGCGCTCGGCAGCGCTGCGCTCGACGACGGTTACGCGGTGGCCCCTGCTCGCGCACGCGTGCGCGACGCTCAACCCGATCACGCCGCCGCCGACGACGAGAATGTGCTTGCTCACGGCCCCTCACCCGCCTCGCAGCGCTCGGCTCCCTCTGTCCGCATGCGGGGGAGAGGGGTGGGGCGAGGTGCGGTTCATGACGTCGAAGCGACGCCGAAGCGAAGCGGATCGTCGTCGTCGAAGATCAGCGTCGATTCGGCGGTCACGTAGGCGCTCCCGGTGATGCGCGGCAACACGCGTCCGTCTTCGCCGGGCGCGTACGACGCGTCGAACACGGTGCCGATGACGCTCTCCTGCCGCCAGGACTCGCCGGCGCCGAGCTCGCCGCGCGCAGCGAGGCACGCGAGCTTCGCGCTCGTCCCGGTGCCGCAGGGCGAGCGGTCGTACGCGTCGCCGGGACACAGCACGAAGTTGCGAGCGCCGCTCGTGGCGGCGAGCGGCGCGTACACCTCGACGTGGTCGATCTCGGCGCCACCGTCGCCGCGTATGCGCTGCGCGTCGAGGCCGGCGCGCACCGCCCGCGAGAATCGCGTCAGGCGCTCGATGTTCTGCGGCACGATTTCGATGCCGGGCGATTCGACGAGGAAAAACCAGTTGCCGCCCCATGCGACGTCGCCGCTGATCGCGCCGTGACCCGGCACGTCGACACGCACGTCCGCAGCGTGCCGGTAGCTCGGCACGTTCGCAACGGTGACCCGATGCCGGTCGTGCAATTCGACGATGACGATGCCGACCGGCGTTTCGACACGATGCACGCCGGGTCGCAGTCGGCCGAGATGCGCGAGCGTCACCGCGACGCCGATCGTGCCGTGGCCGCACATGCCGATGACGCCGACGTTGTTGAAGAAGACGACGCCCGCTGCACACGAACGGTCGAGCGGCTCGCACAAGAGCGCGCCGACGATGACCTCGGAACCCCGCGGCTCGTTGATCACGCCCGAGCGAAAATCGTCGTGCAAGCGGCGAAAGCGATCGCGCCGTGCCGCGAGGTCACCATGGCCGAGATCGGGCCCGCCATCGACGACGACCCGCGTCGGCTCGCCGGCGGTATGCGAATCGACGACACGAACGGGCTTCACCCTTTCATTATCCGCCGTGCCCCGCCCGGCATCGACAAGGCGTGGCAAGATCGCGATCCGGAGGAACGCCATGACAGCCTATCTCTTTTCCGGCGGCCGCCTCCTCGATCCACGCGCACCCGAGCTGCGCGAGGGCATGCCGCTGACGCTGCTCACGACGAAGGCCGTCGCCGCCGCGCGCCGGATGCTGATGCGCGGCTTCACCACGGTTCGCGACGCGGGTGGCAGCGATTGGGGCCTGAAGACGGCGACCGACGACGGCATCGTCGAAGGACCGAGCGTGTTCATAGCGGGCATGCCAATCAGCCAGACGGGCGGCCACGGCGACTTCCGCCGGCGCACGCAGACGGGCTTCGAGTGCGCGTGCAGCTCGGGCCTCGCCTACATGAGTCGCATCGCCGACGGCGTACCCGACATGCTCAAGGCGGTGCGCAACGAGCTCCGGAAGGGCGCCGATCAGATCAAGCTGATGGTATCGGGCGGCGTCGCGTCGCAGACGCGATCCGCTCGAAAGCTTGCAGTTCCGGGGCGACGAGATCGAGGCGGCGGTCGAGCAGGCGGCGAGCTGGGGCACGTACGTAATGGCGCACGCGTACTCGGCGCAAGCGATCGGACGCGCGGTCGATTGCGGCGTGCGCACGATCGAGAACGGCAGCCTGATCGACGAACCGGTCGCGCAGCGCATGGCATCGCGCGGCGCGTACATCGTGCCGACGCTCGTGACGTACGACAGCCTGCGACATCGCGGTCCCGACTACGGGCTCACGGCGTACAGCTGCAGAAGAATCGCATCGTGCTCGAAGCGGGCCTGCGTTCGCTCGAGCTCTGCCGAGCGGCGGGCGTGCAAATCGGCTTCGGCACCGATCTGCTCGGCGCGCTGCAGGACGACCAGTGCAAGGAATTCCAGATCCGGGCGCAAGCCATGAAACCGCACGAAGTGATCCGCTCGGCAACGCTCGTAAACGCCGAGATCGTGCAGCGCGCGGGCGAGTTGGGCGAGCTCGTCCCCGGTGCCTTGGCCGATCTGCTCGTCGTCGACGGAGATCCGTATCGCGACCTCGGCGTGCTGCAGGACCAGGGCGCGCGCATCGCGGGCATCATGAAGGGCGGGCGCTGGTTCAAGAACGCCCTGTGAGGCCTGCCGCGCGCGCCGCGCACGGGTCGCCAGCGTGCGAGAGACCCACCGCGCGTTCGCCGAAAGACAGCGAAAAGTGAACGTCGTTGTCGAAATGCCCGCCCGCCGATCGACAACCGGGTGTATCACCCACCCGACCTGGAGCGAACGATGAAATATCTGATGATGGTGAAGATCGATCCGGCCACGGACGAAGGCCGGCGTTTCGAGAAGGGCGCACCGCCCGACCCGAGACTGATGGCGGCGATCGGCAGACACGCGGAGGAGATGGCGAGGGCGGGCATCCTGCTCGGCACCGGCGGGCTGCTTCCGAGCTCGAGGGGTGCGCGTGTTCGAGCGGCGGAAGGTCGCCTCAGCGTAACCGACGGACCCTTCGCCGAATCGAAGGAGTTGATCGGCGGGTACGCCATCCTCGAGGCCGCGTCGAGGGAGCGGGCGATCGAGCTCGGCCAGCAGTTCATGCAGATTCACGTCGACGTTCTCGGTCCTGCCTACAAGGGCGAGCTGGAAATCAGGCAGATGTACGACGACGGCAACGACTGCAGAGAAGACGCCGCGCACAACGGAGCCTAGTCCGATCTCGGAGACATCTCCGAGACGCGCATATCGACGGCCTCGAGCGATCGAGGCCTCGCTCGGCTTGCGCAATGCGGCGACGTATGTGTGATGGGGTGGCGACCTCAGCGCAGGCGCCCGTCGGCGAGCCGCGTAAGCTGCGTCGCCGTTTCCTCGCGCTGCTTGCTCGCCGCGAGTTCGATCGAGTCGCGCCAGCCTTCGGGCGCCTTCTGCGCGGGCGGGTTCTTCGCGACCCGGCGGCAACTGTTGTTGCCCCAACGATCGCCAACGCCGCTGCCCTTTGACGCGACTATCGGCCTCTCTGCTACAGTAGCAGAACCTGGACTCGACCCCGAGAGAGTGGCGATGCCCAACGTCGGCAGCGTGTTGCGCGATGAGATCAAGCGGCTTTCACGTCGAGAAATTCGACTACAGACCGAGCCGACCAAGAAGGCCACCACCCAGAATCGCCACCACATTGCCGAGCTGAACCGAAAGGTGGCGCAGCTCGAACGGAAGCTCGCGCTTCTTTCGCGCCAGGCCGCCCGTCATCAGGAGCCTTCGGATGGCGCATCGGCGGTCGACGGGACTCCAAAGCTTCGCTTCGTCGCGAAGGGTTTGCGCTCCCATCGGAATCGCCTCGGATTGTCCGCCGGCGACTTCGGAAGGCTCGTGGGGGTCAGCGCCAATTCGGTATACGCGTGGGAGGCCGGGACGACCATTCCACGCAAGGCGCAGCTGGCCAAGATCGCGGCGCTTCGCACCATGGGAAAGCGAGAAGCCGCGCAGCGACTATCAGCGGCGACGCGGGCAACGAAGCGGCCCAAGCGCTAACCGGCGCTCTCACCGCCGTATCACCCGCGGCCCTTCCTCGCGCAACCGCTCGAGCTTCGCCGCGTAGAGCTCGCGATCGCCCTTCGTCGGCCCGTTCTCGAGCGCGACCGCCATATTCGCGCGCGCCTGCTCCGTGTCGCCCAGCCCGACGTATGCGAGCGCAAGCCAGAAGCGAAACTCGTGGTAGTACGCGGCGCGCTCGACTTCGTGCGCGAACATGTCGCGCGCGCTCCGGTAGTCGCCCGCCTTCATGGCCGCGAGCCCGCGTTCGAAGTACGCGAACGGCGGCGTGGGCTCGATACGTGCAAGCCGTTCGCGCATCTGCCGTGCCGCCGTGCGGTCGCCACGCTGCTCCGCCACCGTGACGAGGTTCGCCAGCGCGCTCGTGTTGCCCGGCTCGCGCGCGAGCACGTCTTCGAGCGCGCGCTGCGCCTCGGGCAGGTTGCCGTGCGCGCGATAGACGACACCGAGCGTGTTCTGCGCACTCAGGAAGCGCGGATCCTGCAGCACCGCCCCGCGCGCCCACCAGTACGCATCGTTCACGTCGCCCGCCATCAGTGCCTCCACCGCGCGGTTGTTCATGTACATCGCGATGATCGTCGACTCGTCGATCACCCAGTAGCGCAGGCCGCGGACGTCCGCGGGCGGCAGGAAATCGATGATCATTTCGTCGCGGTCGTAATGGCCGTAGCCCGGCTCGGTGCGCGTGCCGCGGATCGTGACGTTGACGTGTCCAATCGAGAGATAGAAGCTGCCGCTGCGGCTCCACGTCTCGTCGGCGAACACGTTCTGGAAGTTGACCGGAAGGCCCATCTCCTTCGCGAACGCCGCGGTCATGATCACGAGCGACAGGCAATTGCCCTTGCGCGCGGCGAACGCCTCCGCTGCATTGCGCGTGGCGGCCGAGTCGTATTCGAGCGAAAGACCCGCCTTGTCGTGCAGTGCCTCGAAAAGTCCCCGCCGCGTGCCCTTGGCGCGCACGAGCCGTGCGATGTCGCTCGCGAGGAACGCCTTCATTTCGTCGCTCACCGCAAATACGTCGGCCGCGCGCACCGGCTGCGACGGGCTCGTGAACAACGCGTCGTGCAGGATCGCGTCCGGCGGCTGCATTGGCGCGCTGGCACAACCGGCGAGCGCGAAAACGAATGCGAGGATCGCGAAGACCTTCATGGCTTCTCCAATCAGCGGGCCCTGCGCCGGGCGATGTGCGCCACCGGCTGCGAGCAAGCAGAATCATGCCACCGAAGTTTGGACTCACGCCGAGTCGGGGCGGGGTACTCGCTTGCTATGATGGCCTGCCATGGCTTGCGAGCATGGAAATGCGCCCACGCAGTCGGTGGCGCAACGCGCGACGGTCAGGACCGCTCTGGCGCTGAACGCCACGATGTTCGTGGCCGGCCTTTGTGCCGGATACCTGGCCGATTCCACAGGCATCATCGCGGATGCGATCGACATGGGCACGGACGCCGTCGCCTACGCCTTGGCGCTCATGGCCACTACGCGCAGCGAGCTTTTCAAGCGAAACGCAGCGCGATGGACGGGCGGCGTGCTGATGCTCCTGGGGGCCGGCATAGCGATCGAGGCGGTGCGTCGCGCAATCGCGGGAAGCGAGCCCGTCGGCTTCGCGATGATGCTCTATTCCGTCGTTTCGTTCGGCGTGAATCTGTACGTGTTGTCCCGACTGAGCAGGTACCGAAAGGGACAGGTACATCTGCGCGCAAGTTACATCTGCACGCGGGCCGACGTCATCGCGAACTTCGCCGTTTTCGTTTCTGGCGCGATCGTGGCGCTGACGCGCTTCGCGACCGTTGATTTGATCGCAGGTTTCGCCATCGGCATCTTCGTGCTGAAGGAAGCGCTGGAAATCATGCGCCAGGCCAACGAGGTCAGCGAGCGAGCGGAAGGGGCTTAGTCCCCGAAAATCCCACTCAAGCGTCCTCCCGACCCGCTCCAGGTCGCCAAGTTGAGAGCGAATCACCCGAAGCCAAGATCACGGCTCCTCGGTTAAGGAATCGCTTATCGCCCACGCAAGAATTTCTGACTTTACCTGCGCACTGCCTCGGCCTTGAATCGTGGCATTGCCCTCACGATCGGGAAGGAAAGGCCATGGCTTCGGTGCACAAGATCCTGGTGTTCGGTGCGTCCTACGGGTCGCTGCTCGCGGTGAAGCTGCTCGCCGCGCGCCACGACGTGACCCTCGTGTGCCGCCCGTCGACCGCGCAGCTGATCGAGCGTGAGGGAATCCGCGTCCGCTTCCCCGATGCCCACAGCGAGCGGGTCGAGATCGACTCGCGCCGTCTTCCCGGCCGTTTGGCGGCCACCGCTCCCGGCGATGTCGAGTGCGCGGACTACGACCTCGTCGTCCTGGCCATGCAGGAGCCGCAATACGCCACGCCGGACCTGCGCGAAGCGCTGCGCGGGGTCGCGCGCGCGCGCATTCCTTGCATGTCCATCATGAACATGCCGCCGCTCGCATACCTGGCGCGCGTCCCGGGGCTCGAAACCCGCCCGCTGCGGCACGCCTACACCGATCCCGCGGTCTGGGACGAATTCGATCCGGCGTGCATGACGCTCTGCAGCCCCGACCCGCAGGCGTTCCGCCCGCCGAACGAGCCGCTGAACGTGCTCCAGGTTCGCCTCGCGACGAACTTCAAGACGGCGACTTTCGCTGCTGAGCATCACGACGCCATGCTGCACCGGTTGCAGGCGGACATCGAGAACGCGCGTTTCCCGATTGGCGAGCATGCGTTGGCGCTGCCGGTGAAGCTCAAGGTGCACGCTTCGCTGCACGTTCCCTTCGCGAAGTGGAGCATGCTTCTGGCGGGAAACTACCGCTGCGTGCAGCCGCATTCGGTGCGCTCGATCGCTGCTGCCGTCCGCGACGATGTGGCTGAGGCGCGGGCGGTCTACGACTGGACGGCACAGGTGTGCAAGCGGCTCGGCGCCCGCGACGACGACCTCGTTCCGTTCGACAAATACGCCGCCGCGGCCGCGTCGCTGACCGCACCGTCATCTGCGGCGCGCGCGCTCGCTGCCGGCGCGATTCATATCGAGCGCGTCGACAAGCTCGTGCAGGCCATCGCCGCAGGGTTCGGCATGCGCTCGGACGAAGTCGACCGCACCGTCGACCTCGTCGATTCGTGGCTCGCTTCGAACCGCCTGGCCGCCGAGCCACGCGACCGGATGGCGATACGCGCCGTCGCCTAGGTCAGCATGCGTGGCGCCGCAGCGGTGCCTTCGGTATGCGCCGCGACGTCGCCCGCGAGCATCTGCCCGCCCGTCTCCAGCACGAAGTAGCGAAACGCTTCGGCAGCCGGCGACAGCAGCTTCGCGTGCATGTTCACGATGTGCCACAGGCGCATCAGCGGCAGGCCGTCCACTTCGAGCAGGCTGAGGAGTCCGGCGCCGACTTCGAGGCGCATCGTGTGCAGGGAAAGAAAGCTGATGCCCATGTTGGCCATCACCGCCTGCTTGATCGTCTCGTTGCTCGGCATCTCCATCGTGAGCGCCGGGTGGATCTTCCTCTCCTTGAAGAAGATGTCCATCGCGGCCCGCGTTCCTGAACCGATCTCGCGCACGAGGAACACCTCGTTGGCGAGCAGCGCCGGTGGCACGCTGGGAAGGTGCGCAAGCGGGTGCTCGGGCGCGGCGATCATGACCAGCGGATTGGGCGCGAAGGGCTCCGCGCGCGTGTCGAGCTCGCGCGGCGGTCGGCCCATGATCGCGAGGTCGACCTGCTTGCGCTGCAGCTGATCGACCAGCGCCTGGCGATTTCCGACCTCCAATCGGAACTCGACGCCGGGATGCTCGCGCCGGAACTCCGCCAGGAGCCGCGGCACGAAATACTTGGCCGTGCTCACCAGGCCGAGCGTCAGCCTGCCGCTGCGCACGCCCTTGAGACGCGCGACGGTGTCCTCGGCATCCTTCAGCGCGCCAAGCATCCGCCGCGCGTGCAACAGGAAATACTCGCCGGGCGTGGTCAGCGTGATCGTTCGCCCCGAACGGTCGAAGAGCGAAAGGCCGAGGACGCTCTCCAGCTCCTTGACCTGCATCGACACGGCGGGCGCGGTGAGGTGCAGCTCCTCGGCGGCGCGCGCAAAGCTGAGGTGACGGGCCACGGCCGCGAAGACTTGCACCTGGCGAAGGGTGACGTTCAGCATGGCGCGCTTCGTGAAGATTGCAGCGGCATGGTATCCCGGAGGCGTTGGCGTGGCCGACAGAGGGGTTGCACATCGGATTGTAATTTGATAATCTTCGAAACGTGAAAACGAGTGATCACGGCAATACGGTCGCCAAGCTCGCGGCCCTCGCGCAGGGCACGCGCCTCTCCCTTTTCCGACTGCTGGTCGAGGCGGGGCCGGTCGGGCTCGCGGCCGGCGCCATCGCCGAGCGTCTCGACGTCGCCGCGCCGACGCTGTCCTTTCACTTGAAGGAATTGACGCACGCGGGATTGATCCGCCCCACGCAGCAAGGCCGCTACGTCGTCTACAGCGCGGACTTCGACGCGATGAACGCGCTGATCGCCTACCTCACCGAGAACTGCTGCCGGATGAATTGCGATCCCGACTGTGCGCCGGCCTGCGCGCCCACGATCCCAGCCGCCCGCGCGCCCTCCCGCAAACGGGCGTCACCCACCACCCGAAGGAGAATTTCATGAAGCGCTTCCACGTCCACGTCGCCGTACCGGATCTCGCCGCGAGCATCCGCTTTTATTCGACGCTGTTCGGCAGCGAGCCGGCCGTGCGCAAGGACGACTACGCCAAGTGGATGCTCGACGAGCCGCGGCTCAATTTCGCGATCTCCGAGCGCGGCGGTCAAGCGGGCGTCAATCACCTCGGCTTCCAGGTCGACAGCGACGACGAGCTCGAGACATTGCACGCGACCCTCGAAGCCGCCGACCGCAAAGTCGTGGCCGAAAAAGGCGCCAACTGTTGCTACGCACGCTCGGACAAGTACTGGATCACCGACCCGGCCGGCATCGCGTGGGAGTCGTTCCACACGCTGGGCAGCATTCCGATGTTCGGTGCGTCCGCGGAGGCGCCACGGGAATCGGCTTGCTGCGCACCGGCAGCCGACCAGGCGGAAGCTTCGCCGCGGGCACAGTCGGCGTGTTGCGGGACCGCCGCGGCGGAGACCATCGCGCAAACGTCAGCGTCATGTTGCGGACCGGTTTCTGAGCCGCTGCGTAGTTGCGGTTGCCGCTGACACACGAGCACCGAGCCGGGCACATGGCACCCGCGAAGCGGTGGAATGTGCTGTTCCTGTGCACCGGCAACTCGGCGCGCAGCATCATGGCCGAGTCTATCCTCCGCCGCGAAGGCGCTCCCCGCATCGACGCGTTCAGCGCGGGCAGCCACCCGACCGGCCGCGTGAATCCGCACGCGCTCGAGCTCCTGCGCGCCGAAGGCTTTCCGACCGAGGGCTTGCGCAGCAAGGCGTGGGACGCGTTCGCCGGGCCGCACGCGGCACCGCTCGACGTCGTGATCACCGTGTGCGACAACGCACGCGGCGAAGCGTGTCCCGTGTGGCCGGGACATCCGGTGACCGCGCGCTGGGGAGTGGCCGACCCCGCCGACGTCGACGGCGGCAACGACGAGCAGCGCGCGGCATTCGAGCGGACGTTTCGGCTTCTCCTGGCACGCATTCGGCTCTTCACGCGCCTGCCGCTCGACACCCTCGATCCTGCCTCGCTCACGGCGCAGTTGCGCGCGATCGGAGAGGCGACATGAATGCGCCCATGCGCGGCTTCGAGCGCTATCTCACGGTGTGGGTGGCACTGTGCATCGTGACGGGCATCGCGCTCGGGCAATGGCTGCCCGGCGTCTTCCACGCGATCGCAGGCATGGAAGTCGCGAAGGTGAATCTGCCGGTCGGCGCACTGATCTGGGTGATGATCATCCCGATGCTGATGGGCGTCGACTTCGGGGCGCTGCACGAGGTGCGGCGCTACGGCCGCGGCATCGTGGTGACGCTCGCCGTGAACTGGCTCGTGAAACCGTTCTCGATGGCGCTTCTCGCGTGGCTCTTCATCCGCCATCTGTTCGCGCCGCTGCTCCCCGCCGCGCAGATCGACAGTTACATAGCCGGACTGATCCTGCTCGCGGCTGCGCCATGCACCGCCATGGTGTTCGTGTGGAGCCGGCTTACCGGCGGCGATCCGCTGTTCACGCTGACGCAGGTCGCGTTGAACGACACCATCATGATATTCGCCTTCGCGCCGATCATCGGGCTGCTGCTCGGCATCTCGAGCATCACGGTGCCGTGGAACACGCTGCTCGCATCGGTCGTGCTCTACATCGCCGTGCCTGTCGTGATCGCGCAGGCGCTTCGCCTCGCGCTGCTGCGTCGAGGAAAGACGACGCTGGACCACGCGATGAGCAGAATGTCGCCGTGGGCAACGAGCGCTCTTCTGGCGACGCTCGTCCTGCTGTTCGCGTTCCAGGGCGACGCGATCATCGATCACCCGCTCATCATCGTCCTCATCGCCGTGCCGATCCTGCTGCAAGTGCTGTTCAATGCCACGCTTGCCTATGGTCTCAATCGGGCGTTGAAGGAACGGCACGCGATCGCGTGTCCCTCCGCGCTCATCGGCGCGAGCAACTTCTTCGAGCTCGCCGTCGCGACGGCCATCAGCCTGTTCGGATTCGATTCCGGCGCCGCGCTCGCGACGGTGGTCGGGGTGCTGATCGAAGTTCCGGTGATGCTGCTCGTCGTGCAGGCCGTCAACGCTACCCGGGGCTGGTACGAATCCACGGCCCGTCCACTCGCCGTCAACTCATGACGAAAAGCGGAGCGAGCGCGCGGCGTCGGCGCGCGTTAACGAGAATCGGCCGCGCCGCTCTTGCAGACAGGCGCGTCTTGTTGCGCTTGACGCAACGCGTAATATGCGTGCTCATGACCGCAGCGCAATTCATCGCGAAGAACGTCTCGCTGGCAACTCGGCGATCTCGCGGACGCCAGCCGCGAAACACCGCGGCTCCAAGCGTGAGAGGCGCATCAGGCCGGCATCCGCACCCGGAACACCGCCGCACCGCGCCGGCTCCTGAATGACGGCGTTCGGCGCCATGATGGAGATCAATTTCGCCGCCCTGTTTGCCGCGTAATGTCGCGCACGCTGCCCCACTTTGCGCTGCACGCGCCCACCGACTCATGAAATCGGACAACCCCAAGCACCTTCGCGCCGTCGTACCCGCCGCGCTTCCTGCGCAGGCGATCTCCGAGGAAGTCCTGCTCGAGAAATACGCCAAGGGCGGCGAGCGCACGATCGAGGAGGTGCGCCGGCGCGTCGCGCGCGCGCTCGCCGCGGTCGAGGCGCCGGACAAGCGCGCGCACTGGGAGGAGGCATTCTTCCGCGCGCAGGAGAACGGATTCATCCTCGGCGGGCGCATCAACTCGGCCGCGGGCACCGATCTCAAGGCGACGCTCATCAACTGCTTCGTGCAGCCGGTGGGCGACAGCATTTCCGGCAACGGCGAAGGCGTCGGAATCTACGTCGCGCTGAACGAAGCGGCCGAGACGATGCGTCGCGGCGGCGGCGTCGGCTACGACTTTTCGCACATCCGCCCGCGCGGCGCGCACGTGCGCGGCACCGACAGCCGCGCGAGCGGCCCCATCTCGTACATGCGCGTGTTCGACCAAAGCTGCGAGACCGTCGAATCGGCCGGCTCGCGGCGCGGCGCGCAGATGGGCATCCTGCGCTGCGACCATCCCGACATCGAGGCGTTCGTCCACGCGAAGGACGACGGCAGCCTCACGAACTTCAACATCTCGGTCGCCGTCACCGACGCGTTCGTCGACGCCGTGCGCAACGATCGCGACTGGGAGCTCGTGCACAAGGCGCCGCCCGCGCCCGACCTCATCGCGGCGGGCGCGCGCCAGCGCAACGACGGCCAGTGGGTGTATCGCATCGTCAAGGCGCGCGCGCTGTGGGACGAGATCATGCGCTCGACGTACGACCACGCCGAGCCGGGTGTCGTATTCATCGATACGATGAATCGCGATAACAATCTGTCGTATTGCGAAATCATCGAAGCAAGTAATCCGTGCGGAGAGCAACCGCTGCCTTCATACGGTTGCTGCGATCTGGGCAGCGTCGATCTCACGCGCTACGTGCGCCAGCCGTTCACCTCGAACACGGAGTTCGATTTCAAAGGCTTTGCCGCGACGGTCGCGGTCGGCATTCGCATGCTCGACAACGTGCTCGACGTCACCGCGTGGCCGCTGCCGCAGCAACACAAGGAAGCGATGAGCAAGCGCCGCGTCGGCCTGGGCTTCACGGGGCTTGGCGACGCATTGATCGAGCAGGGCCTGCGCTACGACACCGACGAAGGCCGCACGATGGCCGCGCGCATTGCCGACAAGATGCGCGACGCTGCGTACGAGGCTTCCGTCGACATTGCCAAGGAGAAAGGCTCCTTCCCGTTCTTCGACGCCGACAAGTATTTGGCGGCGCCGCGCTTCGCATCGCGCCTCTCCGACGCGATCAAGAGCTCCATTCGCAAGCACGGCATCCGCAACAGCCACCTGTTGTCGATCGCGCCCACCGGCACCATCTCCCTCGCCTTCGCCGACAACGCGTCGAACGGCATCGAGCCCGCGTTCAGCTGGACGTACAAGCGGCGCAAGCGGATGCCGGATGACTCCATGAAGGAGTTCCTGGTCGAGGATCACGCGTATCGCGTGTTCCGGCACCTGCACGGCCTCGACGAGGACGTCGAGATCGTGAGGTTCGACCCGGCGAGCCCGCACAAGCCAGGCGAGCCGTGGACCGATGCCGACGGCAAACGCCGCGCGATGCTCGCGCCTGCGTTCGTCAGTGCGCTCGAGATGAGCGCGCTCGATCACATGCGCATGAACGCCGCCGTGCAGCCGTTCGTCGACACGGCGATCAGCAAGACCGTGAACGTCCCCGCGGATTATCCGTTCGAAGCGTTCGAGGACCTGTACTTCGAAGCCTGGAAGGCGGGCCTCAAGGGCATCGCGACGTATCGGCCCAACGAAGTGCTCGGCGCGGTGCTCGAAGTCGCGTCGCCGTCGGCACCCGCTTCTGCGCGCGAGGATCTCGACGTCGCCGATCCCGATCGGCGCATCCGCCTCGATCGCACGATCGAGCCGCCACTCGCGAGCCTGCGCTGGCCTGGCCGGCCCGAGTTGCCGAATGGCAATCCGTGCTGGACCTACGTCGTGCGGCACCCGTTTGGCGACTTCGCCGTCTTCATCGGGCACATTGAGAACGGCGAGAGCTATCCGTTCGAAGTGTGGATCAACGGCGCGGAGCAGCCGCGCGGGCTTGGTGCGATCGCGAAAACGCTGTCGATGGACATGCGCACCGAGGATCGCGCGTGGCTCGACATGAAGCTTTCTGCACTGCAGAAGGCGGTGGGCGAAGACGCGTTCGAGATGGCAATGCCGCCCGACGGTCGCAAGGTGCGCGTGCCGAGCCTCGTCTCAGGTTTCGCGAAGCTGATCCGCTACCGCGTCAACGAGCTTGGCGGATTTTCCAGCGAAGGCGCGCACAAGACGCCGGTGATGGACGCGCTGATGGGCACGAAGGAGCCGAAGGCGGGCCCCGACGGCACGCTGTCGTGGACCGTCGACGTCGTCAATCACACGACCGGCGACGACTTCGTGCTGTTCCTCAAGGAACTGGTGATGCCGAACGGCCAGCGCCGGCCGTACTCGATGTGGCTGGCCGGCGAATATCCGCGCGTGCTGGACGGCCTGTGCAAGGCGCTGTCGCTCGACATGCGCGTGTACGACCCGGCTTGGATCGGCATGAAGCTGCGCAAGCTGCTGAACTACGGCGAGCCCAACGGCGAGTTCATGGCGCGCATTCCCGGCTCGAACAAGGCGCAGACGTATGCGTCGACGATCGCCTATCTCGCGCAGCTGATGATTCACCGCTACGCGATGCTCGGCATCCTCACCGAGGAAGGCTATCCGGTCGCGGCCGCGGGCATTCTCGACGTGCCGGAGACGGAGCAGGCGAAGCGCGCGTTCAAGACTCTGCCTGGAAAGAAGTGCCCCGAATGCGGCAACAAGGCGATGATCCGCAAGGACGGATGCGACTTCTGCACGGATTGCGGGTATACGGGGGCGTGCGGGTAAGGCCCGCCGACGACGAATATCGTTCGGCGGTTGGACGTCGCGCCGCCACTGCGTTCGTCGCGGCTTCGACTTCCGTGACCCGGCCGCCGTTTTGGCCCGAAGTTCTTGTGCGTGCGGCGTGCTCGTCGCGGCGATGCCGTATCCGCGGTTCGTCAGCAGCGACCCGCAGCGACGACCGAAGAAATTCCGGAGCGAAGTCAGCGCAGTTGGACCAAACTAACGTGTGAAACTCCGGATGGACCTTGAAAGTAACGAATAATCAATGTTCTTTAGCGGCTCGAACACCGGGCCCATGAAGCTCGTTCGCCAGATCGATCCCTTCGATGCCGTCATCGAAGCGCAGCCACAGCACATGGTTTCGCAGATGACGAGCGGCGATTAGTCTTGGAAGCACTCGGTTTTGCGCGCGCGGTGCCGTGTTCAACGTTACCGGGGTGCGCTGACGGGGGGCGTTGCAACCGAGTCCTGTTGCCGGTCAAGGACAGCGCGTCCTCCGGCCCTACGCGAGCAGGCGCGCCGCGACCAGGGCCGCGGCGAGCAGCAGCGCGTGCAGGCAGGCCGCGCCGATCGTGGCCCGTATCGCGGGCGCCAGCGTCGCGGGCCGGGCCGCGTTCGCGGCAAGAATCCGGTAGGCACGCACCGTCATCGCCGCGGGCGCGAGCGCGACCAGCGCGGCGAGCGGCAGCGCATGCGCGGCCACGCCCAGCACGACCGCGACGTACGCCGCGATGCCGATTGCGGCGTATCCGTAGACGGCGCGTTCGGCACCAAGCCGCACGACCCAGTGGTGCTTGCCGGCGGTCTCGTCCGCCTTGCGATCGGGGAACTGATTGATGTAGAGGACGTTGGTGACAAGCAGCGCGTAGCCGGTCGCCGCAACGAGCGGCACCGTGGAGAACGCGCCGCGCTGCACGAAGTCGGTGCCGATGGCGATCAGCACGAATCCGGCCCACACGCACAGCTCGCCGAAGCCGCGGCTGTTGAGCTCGAGCGGCGGCGCGGAGTAAGCCCAGCCGATGAACAGCCCGCCGAGACCGATCCACACGAGGTCGAGGTTGGATGCCTTCATCAGCCACAGTCCGGCCGCGACGACGACGACGAACAGCGCGACGCCGAAGGTCGCGGTTTCCTTCATCGAGAGCACGCCGTTCTGGATGAAGCGGCTGCCGCCGGTGAACGGAAACACGCGCTCGGTGTTGGTCGCGTCGGTCCCGTTCAATGCGTCGTAGTAGTCGTTCAGCACGTTGACGCCGGCGTGCGCAACCAGCGCGAACACGACGGTGACCGTCGCCGTGACCAAGTCGAGCGTGAGCCCGCTCCAGAAAGCCGCTGCGAGCCCGAGCAGCGCGGCGGCGAGCGTCACCGACAGGAAGGGCGGTCGCGTCGCGAGGAAATAGCGGAGCACCGGGTTCGGCAGTGCTGCGAGGCTCGGTTCGGCAGGCGGCATGGGCGGATTTCCCCGGACTCAATCATCGGCGGCTCACGACCTGGCTGCGGGCTCGCACCCGGGACACGAGATCGTAGCCGCGAACGCGCGTCGCTCCCAGCCGTTCGCTACCGCGCTACGCGGTGTTCG
>DATJFI010000054.1:0-12838 GCA_035495715.1 Casimicrobiaceae bacterium | reverse complement strand
TTCGCCAAAGATGCTGCGGCGATCCGGGGGGACGAGCTGCGCAACCTCGTGATCCTTACGGGCACCGAGCGCGAGATCCGCCATCTCCTCGAAACCGTCGAGATGTTCGACATCGACTGGATGTCGGGCATGTCGGCCGGCGTGTTCACGCTGCAGAACGCCGACGTCAAGACCGTTTCGCAGGAACTCGACAAGGTGATCGGGGACCGCAACACCAGTCCCTTCACCGGCATCCTGCGCATCATTCCCATCGAGCGGATGAATGCGCTGCTCGTGATCTCGCCCAACGCGGCGTACATCGAGCAGGCGAGGAAATGGATCGAGCGCCTCGACGCCGGCAGTGGCGAAGGCGTGCGCTTCTACGTCTACAACCTGCAGAACCAGCGCGCCGAGCACATCGGGCCGCTGCTGCAGCAGGCGTTCACGGGCCAGGTCACGCAGCCGCAGGCGGCGCCGCCGCCGACCGTCGCGCCGGGGACGCCGGCGGGCTCGATCATCTCGCCGCCGACGTTCCAGCCGCAGTCGGCGTTCTCGTCGAGCACCACGACGCAGAGCACGACGACGTCGTCGCCGACGACAGGTGCAGGTGGTGGGGTCGCCGCATCAGGCGCCGCGCGCCGCGCGATCACCGGCGCCGAAGGCGGCGAAGGCGTCGTGCGCAACATCCAGGTCGTCGCCGACAAGGATCAGAACACGATCCTGATCGTCGCGACGCCCTCCGAGTATTCGATCATCGAGCAGGCGCTGCGCAAGCTCGACGTGCCGTCGCGGCAGGTGATGATCGACGTCACGATCGCCGAGGTGAAGCTCACCGATTCACTGACGTTCGGCATCGACTGGGTCTTCAAGGGCGGCGCACCGTCGGGACGCGGCAGCGGCGGCAACTTCAACAACGGCAACAAGCCATTCAATCCCGCAGTGCAGCTGCCGACGTCGGCCGCGGGCGCCGCCGCGTCGGGGCTCGCGGCTGTCTCGCAGGGCTTTAGCTACCTCATCAACAATGCGAACTTCCCCGGCGGAGTGCAGGCCGTTCTGAACCTGCTGGACACGTACGGCAACACGAAGGTCGTCGCGAACCCGCACCTCGCGGCGCTCGACAACCAGAAGGCGACGATCAAGGCGGGCAACCGGATTCCGGTGAACCAGCAGACGCTCGTCGGCAGCACGGTCAATGCGGTGACGACGACGTCGCAGTACATCGACACCGGCGTGCTGCTGCAGGTGACCCCGCACATCAACGCGGGCGGCCTCGTGACGCTCGACGTGCAGGCGGAGGTGAGCAGCCCGGGGACGCCCGCGAATCCCGGCGACGCGCCGCCGATCGATACGCGCTCGGTCCAGACGCTGCTCGCCGTGCCGTCGGGACAGACGATGGTGATGGGCGGGCTGATCCAGGAAACGAAGGGCAACACGAGCAACGGGCTGCCGATCCTGAACCGGATCCCGGTCATCGGCGGACTCTTCGGCAGCCAAACGCTCGACAACAACCGCAGCGAGCTCGTGCTGTTCATCACGCCGCACACGGTCACCGACAGCACCGACATCCAGAACACGATCGACGACTTGCGCAGGAAGATGGAGACGCTCGACCGCGTCTTCCCGGGAACGCCGACCTGGCCGGCGTCGCCGCCGTCGATGTCCGAACGCTTCAACCAGAGCATCAATCCGTACCGGTGGGAACTGCCGCAGCCCGCGGTTCGGAAGCCGCTCGCGCCGCCGGCGGGACAGCCGCAACAGGCGCCGGCCGGGGACTAGCGGACCCGTCGCGGCAACGCCAAAACGGTCGCGGGCGCGGCGCGCGCTCGCAAACCGTCGAAATCAGGCTGAAAGTGAATAAAGTGTCGGGAAACCCCGACAAACCGCCTTTTTCGCGTGTTGCACCCCTGCAACACGCTTGTCGCCCACGCTTGCTTAACTGACGCGAGATTGACGATGAAATTCGAAATGGCTAGGCTTCATTCAGGTTTCCTCGCGCGCCGCGCGCGACTTCGCTGGCTGTTTGGCGGCGGACGCGCAGAGCGGGAGGGGCGAATTAAAGCGATGTTTTGCGACGTTTTCGGGCACTTTCACCGCGGCGCCGTCGCCAAACGACGACACTCGGTGGGGGTCCCGGTGGCGCTCGTGGCGGTTCTTGTCGGCGCGTGCGCGAGCGTTGGCGGCCTGTCGGCCGACGCGCCGGCGGATGTCAAGCGCGACGCGGTGGCTTTGCGCGCCAAGGCTCGCTGGGAGCGCCTGATCGACCGCGACGTCGCCGGGGCGTACGAGTACCTGAGCCCTGCGTCGCGCGCGACGATGCCTCTCGACCTCTACAAGGCGAAGCATAAGGTGGGAATGTATCGTTCGGTGAAGGTCGACGACGTGAATTGCGAAGCCGACAGGTGCACGGTGAAGCTGTCGCTCACCTACGATCATCGGGTGAAAGGCGCCAGGGATCCGATGACGCTGACGACGCCGGTCACCGAGCAATGGATCATTTCGCAAGGTCAGGCATGGTTCGTGGATAGGAGCTAGGCTGTCGCGTTGCAAAAAGCCTACAGGACAGGATGGAAGGCGCGCCGATTTGTTTGTAATGAAACACCAACTGTAATAAGATTCGCTCGCTGTTGTTCTAAAGTGATCACTTTAAACGGCAACTCAACGGAGTCATCACCAACCATGAATATTTTCAAGAAGAAGTCGCTGTGCGCCGCGCTCGCCGGGATCGGCGCGCTGGGTGCTGCTGGTGCCGCGCAAGCGGTCAACCTGAATCCGGACGGGCTCGGCCAGGCCCTGATCTATCCGTACTACACAACGCGGACCGATCCGGCCGGCAACGCGTACAACTCGCTGCTGTCCGTCGTCAACACGACGGCGTCGGTGAAGGCGGTGAAGGTCCGCTTCCTCGAAGGCAAGAACAGCCGCGAAGTGCTCGACTTCAACTTGTTCCTGTCGCCGAAGGATGTTTGGACCGGCGGCATCGTGCCGATGGGCACCGGCGCGGGTCTCGTGACCAACGACGTGTCGTGCACGATCCCGGCGATTCCCGCCGGCGGCAAGGCCTTCGTGAACTTCTCGTACACGGCTGACGGCGCGGATTCGTCGCTCGACCGTACGCAGGAAGGCTACGCCGAAATCATCGAGATGGGCACGTACCTCGATGATTCCGATACGGCCGCGAACGTCACGCACGTGAACGGCGTTCCGCCGGGTTGCGCGAAGGAAACCGACGCGCTTGCCGCGAGCGAAGTGCAGCCGCCCACCGGCGGCCTGTTCGGCGGCATGACGCTCATCAACGTGCAGTCGGGCTCCGACTACACGGAAGACGCTGTCGCACTCGACAATTTCTCCGACGTCGCCAACTACAACAACTCGGGCACGATCAAGCCGGACCTGACCAACGCCAGCCCCGCGCAAAGCGTCGTGTTCGCGAACGGCTTCGTCTACACGTCGTTCTGGAACGCGGGTACGGCCGATCCGGTCAGCGCCGTGCTGATGCACGACCACATCATGAACGAATACGTTCTGGATGCGGCGACGGCGTCGGGCACCGACTGGGTCGTGACGATGCCGACGAAGCGCTACTACGTGCTGAACGGCACCGGCACGCCGCCGTCGCTGTTCCAGCGCAACTTCAACAAGACGGACGGCGCGTGCGACGACGTCGATCTCGCGATCTACGACCGCGAAGAGAACACGTCCTCGACGCCGCTCGACTTCTCGCCGCCGCCGCCGACAGTCACGAACGCGATCTGCTGGGAAGCGAACGTCATCACGTTCAACAACTCGAACGTGCTCGGCTCGAAGAACAGCGCGAACATCCCGGTGCCGAGCGGTTTCGAGCACGGATGGCTCGACGTCGGGTTCTCCCAGATCACGGGGACGGCGATTCACACGCTGCCGAGCACCGACACGTTCATCACCGACATCTTCGCGTTCTTCACCGAAGGCCCGGCGACGTACGTCGGTCTGCCGGTGGTCGGCTTCGCGGTCCAGTCGTTCACGAACGGTGTGCTGATCGTCAACGGCCAGGCGACGTTGTCCGACTACGGCGGCAACTTCGCGCAGAAGGGTACGCGGTTGATCGAAGCCGTGACGCCGGTCGAAGGCGGCGCTACGAAGAAGTCGATGCGCACCAAGTAACACTGCGTTCCGGGCATCAGGCAGTGACGCAGTTGAGCAGTAGATGACCAGAGGCGGGACCCTGAACGAGTCCCGCCTCTTTTTTCGTCCGCCTCGTGCGGCAACGCGGCGCTTTGCGGGCCGCGCAACAACGCGAACGGAACCGTTTGTCCGCGGCAATCGCCCGTGTGACGGATGCCGCCCGAAGGGGATGTCAGCGTCATAAACGGCAGTCGATAATTGGCGCAAGGGTTGCTGAAGAGACTCGGCGCAATGGCGGCAACCGCCGCCGCTTTTCGAGGTAAACATGGATATCCAACGCAACATCAGCCGCGTGCTCGCCGCCGCGGTCGCTTCCGGCGGATTCATCGTCGGCCCGATGCCCGTGCACGCGGCGACGCTCACGTGCACGAGCACGTCGTTCACCGCATCGGCGGACGGCTCGGGCAACATCACCGTCAACTGCACGTCGCCGAGCACCGGCGGCAGCACGTGTTCGATCAGCGTCAGCCCGACGTCACTGCCCGCCTCCGGCGGCACGGTCAACGTCTCGGCGAACTGCGGCGCGACGCCCTCCGTAACCGGCGGAAAGTCGGTGACGGCTACGTCGACGAGCACCTGGACCGATGCGATCCCGGCGAACGCGGGGTCGACGTCGCTGACGTTCACGTACACGGTCAACGGCGCGAATGGAACCGATTCGAAGAGCGTCGTGCAGGCTGGAACGAGCACGGGCGGCACGGGCGGCTCACCGCCTCCGGGCACCCCGATCTCCTGCCCGGGCTACTCGAAGACGATTGTCCTCGATCTCAACTGGGGTGCGCCGGGCAGCGCGGCACCGCGGCTGACGACGAGCGCCTTCGGCAACGACGCGATCGTCGTCGCGCGCTTCACGACGCCTGCGAACACGGCGCCCGGCGTCTTCGCGTCGATTTCGTCCGGCGAATGGGGCGACCAGCCGACCGCGCGTGACGCAGCGCTGTCGACGACGGCGTGCGACTTCCCGTCGCCGAATCCGCTCGGCAGATACGCGACGCTGAACGCCGGCCAGCAGACGCCGTCGGTCGTCTACGCCGTCGGAGGAACGTCGCGCGTCTACGCGATCCTGCAGCCGTCGACGACGTACTACTTCAACGTGAAGAACGTCAACGCGCTCGGCGCCCCGTCCTGCACGGGCTCCACGTGCAACATCTTCGTGGAGCTGCAGAAGCCGAACGGCCTGTAGGCGAATCAATGCCGCCGCACCCGGCGGCGCAAGGCGGGTGACGATGGCTCCTTCGGGAGCCATCGTCGTTTGTGGCGGTCGCTTGTCGTTCGCGCGAGCGTCAAGCATCGAAGTCGCTGCCGACCGCGCGCAATGCATAATGTGCGGTTTTCGCGAAAGCCCGATTGCATGCGTTGCCGTTCCGTCGCCCTTGTTCTCGTCGCCGTTGCGCTCGCCGCTCCGGCATTCGCGGCCGACCTGCCGTCCGACGTGCTCGCGAAGAGCCGCTGGATGCAGCTCACGAAAGCGGATTTCGACGCCGCGCTCACGCAAGTTCCCGAGAAGGTGCGCTTCGAATTCGCGACGAGCCCGAAGCGCGTTCAGGGCGTGCTCAACAACCTCATGATCACGAAGACGCTCGCGGCGCAGGCGCGTCTGCACGGCACGCCTCCCGTCAACGTCGGTCCGAAGGGCTTCGGAACGCAGGAGGAGCGCTCGCTCGCGGCCGGCGAGCTCGCGCGCATCGACTCGCAGGCGTCGCGTGACTTCGACGGAAAGAAGGCAGCGTTCGAGGCGAAGGCGCGCGAGATCTACGATCTCGACCACGACAAGTACAAGGCGCCGGAGGAAGTGCGCCTCTCGGACATCGCGATCGAGATCAAGGATCGCGGCGACGAAGCGGCACTCGCGCGTGCGAAGGAAGCGCGCCGGCGCATCGTCGCCGGCGAGGACTTCGCGAAGGTCGCACGCGAGTATTCAGACGATCCGACGACGCGCGACAAGGGCGGGGCGCTTCCATTCGTCCCGCGCGAGCGTCTCGCGAAGGCATACGCGGACGGCGTGTTCGCGCTGACGCACGTCGGCGAGATCTCGCAGCCGATCAAGGCGCCCTCCGCGTACCATGTCGTGCGGCTCGACGAGCGGCGGCCGCCGCGCCAGCTCACGTTCGACGAGGTGCGCGACGGAATCCTGCAGAAGTTGCGGCAACGCTACGTCGAGGACGAGCGCGAGGCGCGCATCAAGGAGATCAACACCGATGCGTCGCTCGAGGTCAATCAGCCGGCGATCGACGCACTGGTGACGCACGTCGATCCGCAGCTCCTGAAGGCGCCGCTTCCGCGCAAGCCGAAGGCCGCCGTTTCCTCGAAGTAATGCCCGGCGTGCCGAGCGCTTGACCGAAACATCTACGCCGGCCTCGGTGCCACCCGCGCTTCCGGCGCGGGCCCGCAGTCTCGCCAGCGCCCGCAACCGCACGCTCCTCGTCAATTTCTTCCGGCGCGAGCTGACGACGCGCTATCTCGGGAGCGTGAGCGGGCTCGCGTGGGCGCTGCTTTCGCCGCTCGCGCTGCTCGCCGTCTACGATTTCGTCTTCACGAACATCTTCAGGGCGACGTCGTTCGCGGGCGCGAGCTTTCTCGCGTTCGTGGCGGTTGCGCTGTGGCCGTGGCTCGCGGCGCAGGAAGCGCTGCAGCGCGCGACGGTCTCGCTCGCGAGCTACGCCGGCATGATCCGCAAGGTGGCGTTCCCGCACGAGATCGTCGTGCTCGCCTCCGTGTGCGCAACGTTCGCGCTGCAGTTCGCCGGCTACGTCGCCGTGCTGGTCGTGCTCACGATTGCCGGCGAGCCGATCCACCTCGCGGGCCTCGCCGTCGCGATTCCCGTATGGCTGATCCTCGTCATCGGCGTCGTCGGAATTGCGTTCGCGCTCGCTGCGCTGCAGGTTTTCGTCCGTGACGTCGAACACGTGCTGATGCCGATCCTGATGATCCTCATGTACCTGACGCCGATCCTCTACCCGCTGTCGCTCGTGCCCGCCAACCTGCGCGGCGTCGTCGCGGCGAATCCGTTCGGCTGGATCGTCGCGCGCCTGCGCGAGGCGTTGCTCGAGGGGCAGCTCGCGGTGCACGCGTCCGATGCGATCGCGCTCGTCGTCGCGCTGCTCCTCTTCGCAGGCGGCCGCTGGGTCTTTCGCCGCCTGTCGCCGCATTTCGAGGATTTCGTTTGAACGCACCGGCGTGATCGCGAGCTGATTCGCAGCGAGGAGCGCGAGCGCGCATGCTCTTCAACAGCTACGACTATCTCGTCTACTTTCTTCCGATCGCGGCGCTCGGCTACTTCGCGCTCGGACGAAATCCGCGGTGGTCCGTCGGCTGGCTCGTCGCGGCATCGCTCGTGTTCTACGGGTGGTGGAATCCGCGTTACGTCCCGCTGATCCTCGGGAGCATCGCCTTCAACTTCGTGGTTGCGCTGCTGATCCAGCGCATGCGCCATGCACACGCCTGGATGATCGCCGGCGTCGCGGGCAACCTGATGCTGCTCGGCGTCTACAAGTACGCCGACTTCGTGCTGCGCACGCTGGCGCAGACGGGCAGCGTGCCGCTCGTCCAGCTCCATCTCGCGCTGCCGCTCGGCATCAGCTTCTTCACGTTCACGCAGATCGCGTTCCTCGTCGACGTCGCGCGCGGCAAGGCGCGGGAGCCCGCGATTGCCAATTACGCGCTCTTCGTCACGTTCTTCCCGCACCTGCTCGCGGGCCCGATCATCCATCACGCGGAAATGATGCCGCAGTTCGCGTCGGCGTCGAACAAGCGCGTCGCGTGGGACAACGTCGCGCGCGGCCTTTTCCTGCTCGCGATCGGGCTCGCGAAGAAGACGTTTCTCGCCGACCCGCTGGCGCCGCTCGTTGCGGCGGGGTTCGATCATCCGGCGTCGATCGGGGCCATCGACGCGTGGCTCTCGGCGCTCGCGTACACGCTGCAGATCTATTTCGACTTCAGCGGCTACACCGACATGGCGCTCGGCGCGGCGCTCATCTTCAACATCCGGCTGCCCATCAATTTCGACTCGCCGTACCACGCGCTCGACCTGCGCGACTTCTGGCATCGCTGGCACATGACGCTGTCGCGGTTCCTGCGCGAGTACCTGTACATCCCGCTCGGCGGCAACCGCAGCAGCGAGCCACGCGTCCTCGCGAACCTGCTCGTCACATTTCTCCTCGGCGGGCTCTGGCACGGCGCCGCGTGGACGTTCGTCGTCTGGGGCGCGCTGCACGGCGCGGGCCTGTGCTGGCTGCGCGTGCGGCGGCGCGAAGGCCGCCGGCCGCTGCCGCCGCCGGTCGCGTGGTCGATCACGTTCGTGTTCGTCGTGACGACGTGGGTGTTCTTCCGCGCGGCATCGCTGCCCGATGCGTTCGCGATGCTGCGTGCGATGGCCGGATTCGGCCATGCCGCGGCTGCGGCAAACGCGCTCGCCGTCGCGGCGCAGGGAACGATTCCGGCGGCATTCGCGCTCGTCGCGGGCCTCGTCGTCGTCGCCATGCCGCGCAACTCCAATTCGATGACGCGCGAGCTCTCGGCGTCGTGGCTCGCCGGCGCCGCGACGAGCGCGGTACTCGTCGCGGCGATACTACAATTCGGCCATGTGGCGCCGTTCCTCTACTTCAATTTCTGACGGCGTCGCAGGCGCGCTGTCGAAGCGCTGGCGCGCGTGGTGTTGGTCGGTCCTCGCGGCGACGATCGTGGCGCTGGCGGCCGTGCTTGCCGTCAACGCGCTCGTCGACCCGTTCCAGCAATATCGGCTTGCATCGACGCATCCGCCGCGCTTCTACAGACTGCATCATCGCTTCATCGATCCGGGCCTCGCGAAGAACGCTTCATACGAAACGGCGTTGATCGGGTCGTCGATCATGGAAAGCACGCGCAACGACACGATCGCTGCCGCCTGCGGCGGGCCGGCGGTCAACCTGTCGATGCCGGCGATCAGCGCGAGCGAGATCCGCACGCTGCTCGGCGCCGTCTATCTCGCGCACGACCCGCGTCGCGTCGTTATCGTGCTCGACTTCAACGCGCTCGCGGGCGCGCCGGACGCGCGCCAGGACGATGCGGGTCCGCTGCCGACGTACCTCTACGATGCGAACGTCTTCAACGACCTTCCCTACCTGCTGTCGGGCGTCGTTCTGAGGAAGTCGCTCTCGGTGCTGTTGAACCGCAACGACGAAGCGTTCACGACGGACGCCAACGCGCCGTGGTTCTGGGCGAACCAGGTGACGTTCGGGCGTGCCGAGGTGCTGCGCGGTCTCGACCTGCGCGACCTGAACGCGCGCTTCCGCCAGCCGGTGCGCACGCTCGACGGCATGCGCGCGAGCTTCGAGCGGAACCTGTTGCCGGTGCTTTCCGCGCATCCCGACACCCGTTTCGATCTCGTGTGGCCACCCTACTCGATGCTGGTCTGGCTCGACTTCCTGCAGCGTGACCAGCTCGACGTGACGTTCGCCTTCAAGCGCTACATGACGCAGGCGATCGCGCGGCTTTCGAACGTGACGATCGTCGATCTGCAGGCGCACGACGAGATCACCGGCAATCTCGACCTGTACCGCGATCTCTACCACTTCGCGCCGCAGGTCAACGAATGGATCGTCGCGCGAGCCTGCGCGCACATCGATGCCGAGGACGTGTCGAACGTCGAACGCTATGAGCGCGACCTGCGCGCCAGGCTCGCCGCGTGGCAGCCACCCGTCGTTGGAAGCGCTTCGTGGAACCGCTGATGCGCCTCTCGCATGTCGGCAAGGACTATGCGAAGGTCGACACGCGAAGCGGCCGCCTGCGCCTCGTCTACGATCTGCTGCGCGGCCGCGGCGCGGCGCATGTCTTTCGCGCGCTCGACGACGTCTCGCTCACGCTGTCCCGCGGCGAATCGCTCGGCGTCATCGGCGAAAATGGCGCGGGCAAGTCGACGCTTCTGAAGATCGTTGCCGGCGTGATCGAGCCGACGCGCGGCGAGGTCGCCGTCAATGGCCGCGTCGGCGCGCTGCTCGAGCTCGGCGCCGGCTTTCATCCCGATTACAGCGGTCTCGCGAACATCGAGCTCGCCGCGGCGCTGCTCGGACTTGGCGCCCGGGAGATCGCCGTGAAACGCGACGAGATCATCGCGTTCGCCGACATCGGCGACCACATCCGCGATCCGATCAAGCAGTATTCGTCGGGCATGGTCGTTCGTCTGGGCTTCGCCGTCGCCACTGCACTCGCGCCGGAGATCCTGATCACCGACGAGGTGCTCGCGGTCGGCGACGAATCGTTCCAGAAGCGCTGCATCGCATGGATGGAACGCTTTCTCCAGGGCGGCGGCACGCTGCTTCTGTGCTCGCACAGCATGTACCACATCCAGAAGCTGTGCCGGCAAGCGGTGTGGCTCAAGGACGGGCGCGTGCAGCAATACGGCACGGCGGACGACGTGACGCGCGCGTACCTGACGTATCACGAAGAGAAGGCAGCGGCCGCGAAGGCGGGGATGCCGATCGCGGACGCCATGGCGAGCGGCGCGTACGCGATCCAGACGTTCACGACGAGCGCGGCCGACATAACGCAGGGCGAAGACCTGTCCCTTTCGGGCGATCTCTATTCGCCTGACGGACGCGAGCCGGTCGTCGTTGTCGGGATCGTCCGCGCCGACGGCACGCCGGTGTTCGGCATCGCGTCCGACATGGACGACGTCGCGATCGCGCGTCGCGACGATCATCGCTTCGAATTCGCGCTGACGTTTTCCGCGCTGCCGCTGCAGCCGGGCAAGTACTGGGTCAGGGCGCATGCCGCCGATCCCGAAGGGCTGCGCGTATTCGACAACGTCGAGCGGCCGCTCGTCGTGCGCGGCCGCACGCGCGAGCTCGGGCTCGTCCATCTCGCGCATCGCTGGCACGATGGGATCGATCGCTGAGCCGGTCGCGCCGAGCGAATCGCCGAACGGCGAAATGGCGGTGTCGCCAAGCCGCCGTGTGCCGGCGGGTTCGGGGAAGCGCGTCACGGCGTCCGCGTGGACCGCGCTCGCGGCGGCGGGCATCGGCGTCGGCATCTATCTGCGCGCGACGCAATTGCCCATCCAGATCCTGATCGACGACGAGTGGCACGCGATCCACAAGCTGCTGCAATCGGATGCGAAGGGAATCCTGACGAGCTTCGGCGTCGCCGACTACAGCATCCCGCTGACGTTGTACTACCGCTTCGTCGCGCTGCATGGCGGCTTGAGCGAATGGGCGATGCACGTGCCGCTGCTCGTTGCCGGCATCGCGCTGCTCGTCGTTGCGCCGCTGATGCTTCGCCGCGAAGCGGAGCCGCCGGTGCGTGCCGTCTGGGTGGCGCTGCTCGCGATCTCGCCGCTTCTCGTCTATCTCAGCCGAACCGCGCGGCCCTACGCGCTCACGTGCCTGCTCGCCTTCGTCGCGGTCATCGCGTTTCGTCGCTGGTGGCTGGGGACGTCGCGTGCGACGACGTGGGCCTGTGTCTACGTCGTCGCCACGTTTCTCGCCGGATGGGTGCACCTGATCGCACTGCCGTTCACGCTGCTGCCGTTCGGCTATGCGGCGATTGCGACGCTTGCCGCCCCGGCCGCTCACGATCGGATGCGCGCGATGCTCCGGCTGCTGCGGCTCGGCGCGATCACGGCCCTGCCGCTGCTTGCGGCGCTGTTGCCGCCGCTCTTCGCCAGCGCAGGTCAGCTCGCCGAAAAGGCCGGCAACGATCGCGCGACGATCGAAAGCCTCTATCGGAGCGCGCTGATGCTGTTCGGCACGGGCTCCCCGTGGGTGCTCGCGGCCGCCTGTCTGCTTCTGGTCGTCGGCGTGCGGCGCGCCATGCGGCGCGACCGCGGCTTCGTTGCATATATCGTGTTCATTTCGATCGGACTGGCGCTCGCCGTCGCCGCCGCGCGTCCGGCGTGGGTCCAGCATCCGCTCGTCTTCGCGCGCTACATGCTGCCGGCGCTGCCGTTCGCGCTGCTGTTCGTCGCCGAAGGTGCCGTGACCTGCGCGGCGGCATTCGCGCGCCCGAGCATGCAGGCAGCCGCGATCGCAATCGCGATGCTCGCACTGTTTTGCACGGGACCGATACCACGCTATCTCTACTATCCGAACCAGTTCGTCGACCACGCGCGGTTTCAGTTCGACTACGACGATGCGCACAATCCGTATGTCCGGAAGATTCCGCAGGGGCCGATCCCCGCGTTCTATCGAACGCTCGCGCAGCGTCAGCCCGCGTCGTTGACGCTGATCGAGGCGCCGTGGCGGCTGGAATCCAACTTCATCCCGTTTCCGTGGTACCAGGCCGTGCATCGGCAGTTCGTCATGATCGGCCTCGTGACGCCCGTCTGCGGCGAGCGCGACTTCGGCGAGTACCCGGCGACGGAAGCACGGTTGCGTTTCCGGTATTTCGCGCATCTTTCGGAGATCCTGCGCGGGCGCACCTACGGCGCCGATTACCTCGTGATGCACGTCAAGCCATGGACGATTCCGCCCGATGCGCCGGTCGCGTGGCCAAACGTCGCGTCGTGTCTTCCCGCGGTGGAGGCGAAGCTCGGAGCGCCGGTCTTTCGCGACGACGCGATCGTCGTGTTCGACCTCAAAGGGAGGCGATGAGACATCCTGTGTCAACCCCCCGCGGATTTAGCGAGCAGTTGCGCGGCGCCATGTCGGGTCGGGTCATAAGGTTTGCGATCCGTCCAAGCTCGCCAGATCACGCGCACCCAGGCACGAGCGAGGACGCGCACGGC
>DATJFI010000053.1:0-39897 GCA_035495715.1 Casimicrobiaceae bacterium | reverse complement strand
GGAGCAGCTCGGATTGAATCCCGTGCTCATGGCCGCTGCAAACAGTTCCGGCGGTGTCATGGGGAAGATGATCGATGCCCAATCGATCGTCGTCGCTTCCACGGCGACGAACTGGTACGGTCACGAGAGCGACATCCTGCGTTACGTGTTCTTCCACAGCCTCGCCCTCGCCTGCCTCGTCGGCATCCTCGTAATGCTTCAGGCGTACGTGCCACCGTTCACAGGGCTCGTCATACCGCATTGATGTACCCGAGGCGGCCCGCGAACGCGGCCGCCAGCGGGCGACCGATGTCTACGCTTGCGAGTCGACGCGACGCCGCTCGCGCAGCGCCTGCGCGAGCGTGCCGGCGTCGACGTACTCGAGCTCACCGCCGACTGGCACGCCGCGTGCGAGGCGCGTGACGCGAAGGTCGCGCGCCGACAGAAGCTCGCCGAGGTAATGCGCCGTCGCCTCGCCTTCGTTCGTGAAGTTCGTCGCCAGGATCACTTCGCGCACCACACCGTCGGCCGCGCGCTTCAAGAGCCGCTCGAGCCGGATTTCCTTCGGCCCGATCCCGTCGAGCGGTGACAGGCGTCCCATCAGCACGAAGTAAAGGCCGGAGTACGCCTGCGTCTGCTCGACCATCATCAGATCGGCAGGCGTTTCGACGACGCAAAGCTGCGCCGGGTCGCGTTTGGCCGATTGGCACAGCGCGCACAGCGCGTGCTCCGTGAACGTGTTGCAGCGTTCGCAGTGCTGTACCGCGCGCGTCGCGTCGACGAGCGCGCGCGCGAGGCGCGACGCGCCGTCACGGTCGTGCTGCAAGAGGTGCAGCGCCATCCGCTGCGCGGCCTTCGGTCCGACGCCGGGAAGGCAGCGCAGGGCCTGCGCGAGCTCCTCCAGGCTACCGAGCGATTCGGACGTCGTGCGGGCGCCCACGTGGCGCGCGTTCATCGTGAATCTAGAAGGGCAGCTTGAACCCTGGCGGCAGCGGCATGCCGGCCGTCAGGCTGCCGACCTTTTCCTGCGTCGTCGCTTCGGCGCGGCGCAATGCGTCGTTGAACGCCGCGGCGACCAGGTCCTCGAGCATGTCGCGCTCCTCGCCGAGCAGCGACGGGTCGATCGAGACGCGCTTCACGTCGTGGCGGCACGTCATCACGATCTTAACGAGACCGGCGCCCGATTGACCCTCGACCTCGGTGCGCGCGAGTTCCTCCTGCGCGCGCTGCATGTTTTCCTGCATCTGCTGCGCCTGCTTCATCAGGCCGGCAAGCTGGTTCTTGTTCATCATGGCGTTTCCTGCGTCGTGGATTGTGCGGCCGGCGCATCGCGCGCGACCGCTACGATCGTTTCCGGACGGACCGTCGCATCGAAGCGCGCCACGAGGTCGCGCACGAACGGCTCGTTGCGAAACACAGCTTCGCTTTCGGCGCGCGCCTTCTCGCGCTCGCGGCGCGCGATCGCGGCCGGCGACGCATCGCTGCCTTCGCCGATCTCGAAGGCGAGGAGCAGCTTGCGGCCCGTCGCGGCTTCGAGCGCGGCCTTGAGCTTGTCGGCATACGTCCTGTCCGCCAGATGCTTTTGCGTCGCCGGAATTGCAAGCGACAGCGCGTTGCCGCGCACCGACTTGAGCTCCGACTGCGCGGCGAGCTGCGCCGCCATTGCGGTGAGCTGCAGGCTCGCGACGAATGACGGCCAATCGGCCGCGGACGCCGGCAGCGCGAGCTTCGGCTTGTCCGCGATCGGAGGTACGAGCGCGACCGGCGTCGACGCGACTGCCGCTGCCGCGCGCGACGCCTGCGCCGGGTCGCGAATCGCGCCGACATTGCGGTCGACGCGGTCGTGAGCCGCGGCAACCGGGGCCTGCGAACGCGCGGACTTTGGCGCGGGCGGCGGCGACGTCGCTGCCTGCGATGCCGGCTCGAACGCGAGCAGCCGCAGCAGCGTCATCGAGAATCCCGTCGCCTGGTCTGGCGCCAGCGCCAGATCGGCCCTGCCCTGCACGGCGATCTGGTAGGCGAGCTGCACGCTCTCCGCCGACATGCGCGCCGCGTAGTGTGCGACACGCTCGGCGTCGTCGCCAGCGGGCGCGTTCGGAACCGCCTGCACGACGGCGATTCGATGAAAGAGCGACGCGAGCTCGTCGAGCGCTGCCGGGAACGCATGGCCCGCGCTTGCGAGCGCGTCGGCCTCGGCAAGCAGCGCCGGGCCGTCGTTCGCGAGCAGCGCGTCGACGATCCGATAGAGGTAATCGCGGTCGACGACGCCGAGCATCGCGCGCACACCCGCCTCGCGCACCTCGCCGCCGCCGTACGCGATCGCCTGGTCGAGGAGCGACAGCGCGTCGCGCAGCGATCCTTGCGCGCCGGCTGCGAGGAGCGGCAGCGCCGCGTCGTCGAACGCAATGCTCTCGGCGTGGAGAATGTGCGCGAGTCGGGCGGCGATCAGCGCGCGCGGAAGCGGCGTCAGGTTGAACTGCAGGCACCGCGAGAGGACCGTGACCGGAATCTTCTGCGGGTCCGTCGTCGCCAGCACGAACTTGACGTGCTCGGGCGGCTCCTCGAGCGTCTTCAGCATCGAGTTGAACGCGCCCTTCGACAGCATGTGCACTTCGTCGATCAGGTACACCTTGTAGCGGCCGACCGTCGGCGCGTAGCGCGCGTTGTCGAGGATCTCGCGCATGTTCTCGACGCCGGTGTTCGACGCCGCGTCGAGCTCGAGCAGGTCGACGAAGCGGCCGGCGTCGATGTCGCGGCACGCGCCGCACTCGCCGCACGGCGTCGCCGACACGCCCCGCTCGCAGTTCAGGCTCTTCGCCAGGATCCGCGCGAGCGTGGTCTTGCCGACGCCGCGGGTCCCCGTGAGCAGGTAGGCGTGGTGGAGCCGGCCGCGCGTCAGCGCGTTCGCGAGCGCGGTGACGACGTGCTCCTGCCCCACGAGTTCGGCGAACGCGCGGGGCCGCCACTTGCGGGCGAGGACCTGGTAGCTCATCTACAAAAAAGGAGGGTGGCGAGCCGTTCCCCCGGCACTTGCAGAGAATCGCTGTGGCTGCTTCCTTCCGGACCTGACCAGGTTCACGACCGTGCAATGCGGGGCGACCCGCCGTTGATCGGGGCGCCAGATGCGCGAACACCGATTATACCGGTGCGCGCGAGCCGATCCCCGCCAGGCGGTCGGAAACCGGAGCCGGGCGGCCGGCGGCCGGCCGAGCGGTCGCCGGTTCATGACTTTGTCATGGTTATAATCGTCGCCGTCAGGCTGGCGCCACCCCGTGAGGGACCGGGCCGCGACCCGCCGGACGCCGTCGCGTCAGCGACTTAGCGGAGTTTCGGCGAGCCCACGGCAAGGCTCGCTCCTACGTACGGCGGCACCAAGATCGCCGCAAACCTTCGAGGACGCTCCCGGCGACGGGGCGATGGAGCGATATGCGCGATCGAGCGTTTGCCCGAAGAATGGCCTGCCGATGCGTGATCGGCATCGCCGGCATCGCCCTGCTCGCGTTCGCCGGCTGCGAGGAGCCCACCTCCCCGCCACCGCCCGCCAAGCCGGGGCTCAACGTCGTCGTTCGGCCCGGACCTTCGACGTGGTTCGTCGGCCCCGATGGCCAGGCGAGCGGCTTCGACCACGATCTGCTGACGCGCTTTGCCCGCGAGCGCGGCGTCCCGCTCAACGTCGTATTCGCCGATGGCGCCGCGTCGCTGCTCGCGAAAGTCGACCACGGCGACGCGCAGCTCGGCGCCGGCGCGCTTTTCCCCTCCGCGTCCGGGCATGGCGACGAGGTTCCCGGATCCGACCCCAAGCTCGCGTGGAGCAGCGGCTACCATGCCGTCGAGCCGGTCCTCATCTACAACGCCGACGGCTTCAAGCCGCGGCGCTGGAGCGACCTCGACAACGCCACCGTCGCGTATCCGGCGCACACGGGGATGGACAAGCAGCTCGCCGCGATTCGACAGTCGCATCCGGACGTGCGCTGGCAGGCGGTCGACGTCGCGTCGGCCGACTCACTGATCGCGCAGGTCGCCGATGGCACGATCAGCTACGCCGTCGTCGCATCGAGCGACGCCCTCGCGGCGCGCAACATCTACCTCGACTTCGACGTCGCTTTCACGGCGGGACCCCCGCGCGACCTCGCCTGGGCCGTCGCGCCCGGCTATCCCGAATTGCGCGACGCGCTGAACGCGTTCTTCGCTCGTCTGCGCCGCGACGGCACGCTCGATCGCCTCGCCCGTCGCTATTTTCCCGAGAATCCTCCGGTCGAGCGCATCGACGCCGGCGTCTTCCAGGACCGCATCCGCAAGACGCTGCCCGAATGGCGCAACACGTTCGTCGAGGCGCAGGCGAAAAGCGGCGTCGAATGGCGACTGCTCGCCGCGATCGCGTACCAGGAGTCGCAGTGGGATCCCGGCGCGACGAGCGAGACCGGCGTGCGCGGCCTGATGCAGCTCACCGAGGACACCGCGCGCGCGCTCGGCGTCGGCGACCGTCTCGATCCCAATGCGGCGGCGATCGGCGCCGCGAAGTATCTCGCCGACCTCAAGCGCAAGCTGCCGCCGCGAATTGCGGAGCCGGACCGCACGTGGCTCGCGCTGGCGGCGTTCAATGTCGGCATCGGACATCTCGAGGACGCCCGGATCCTCGCGCAGCGGCAGAAGCTCAATCCGGACCTGTGGAGCGACGTCGAAAAGGTGCTGCCGCTCCTCGCCGAGCCCGCGTACTACATCACGCTGAAGAACGGCTACGCGCGCGGGGGCATGCCCGTCGCGTTCGTCGGCCGGGTGCGCGGATACTACGACATCCTGCTGCGCAGCGAGGCGGCCGGTACGCCGCGGCTGCACGCAAGCTTCACCGAGCGCTGACGCGCCTGCGTTTGCGCGCGATCGGCGCACGGGATGCGCCGATCGCCTACCATTGCCGGATGGCGTCCCGAATGTTTCGTCTCGCGTGCGCGCTCACGCTCGCGCTCGCCGCTTGCATCGCGCATGCGCAGTCGAGCATCTTCCTCGAGGATCTGACGACGACGGAGGTCTCGGCGCAGGTCGCCGCCGGCAAGACCACGGTGCTGATCCCGATCGGCGGCACCGAGCAGAGCGGGCCCGCGATGGTTCTCGGAAAGCACAACGTGCGCGTGAAGGCGCTCGCCGAACGGATCGCGAAGGCGCTCGGCAATGCGCTGGTCGCGCCGGTCATCGCGTACGTTCCCGAGGGCAACATCGATCCGCCGTCGTCGCACATGCGCTTCGCCGGCACGATCTCGATCCCGGTCGCGACGTTCGAGAGCACGCTCGACGCGGCGGCGCGGAGCCTCCGCGCGCACGGCTTCCGCGACATCGTGTTCCTCGGCGACCATGGCGGCTATCAGCCGAGCGAGGAAGCGGTCGCGGCGCGCCTCGATCGCGCATGGGCAAAGTCGCCTGCGCGCGCGCATGCGCTCGTCGACTATTACCGCGTCACCGAAACGGAGTATCCTGCGGCGCTCGCGGCGCACGGCATCTCGAAGGCCGAGATCGGAACGCACGCCGGTGTCGCCGATACGTCGCTGTCGCTCGCCGTCGATCCCGCTCTCGTCCGTCAGGATGTGCTCGCATCGGGGCGCAATCTCGACGCGGCGCACGGCGTTTACGGCGATCCGCGGCGCTCGAGCGCCGAACTGGGGCGCCTCGGTGTCGATGCGATCGTGCGGCGCTCGGTGGAATCGATCCGGCAAATGACGCGCCGCTGACGCACGGCATCACTCATCTCTTCTCCTGAAAATTTCGTGAATTCCTACCCGTCCATTGTCCTGTCGTTCGCCTTCGCCGCGCTGACGTCGCTGCCGTGCGCAGCACAACCGGCCGCACCGCCGAGCGGCCCCGCCGCCACCGTCGCGACGATCCCCGGCATGCCGCCGGTCGTCGATCCCGCGAACCTCTACGGCGAAACGTCTTCGGAGCACGTGAGTGCCGCGGTGCACGACGCGTTGCCGCGCGTGTACGTGCCGAACGTGCAGTCCGACGACGTCTACGTGATCGATCCGGCCACGCTCAAGGTCGTCGATCGCTTTCGCGTGGGCCTCAACCCGCAGCACATCGTGCCTTCGTACGACCTCACGACGCTGTGGGTCGCGAACAACGCTGAGAACACGTCGAAGGGCAGCCTGACGCCGATCGATCCGAAGACGGGCAAGCCCGGCAAGCCGATTGCCGTCGACGATCCCTACAACATGTATTTCACGCCGGACGGGCGTTACGCGATCGTCGTCGCCGAAGCGCACAAGCGGCTCGACTTCCGCGACCCGAAGACGATGGCGCTCGAATGGTCGCTCGATGTGCCCGAATGCGGCGGCATCAACCACGCCGACTTCTCGATCGACGGTCGCTACGCGATTTTCACCTGCGAGTTCTCGAAGGGCCTCGCGAAGATCGACTACGTCGATCGCAAGGTGCTGGGCTACCTGACGCTGTCGAAGGGTGGAATGCCGCAGGACATTCGCGTGAGCCCCGACGGCAAGCTCTTCTACGTCGCCGACATGATGGCCGACGGCGTGTTCGTCGTCGACGGCGCGACCTTCAAGGAAGCGGGATTCATCGCGACCGGCAAGGGGACGCACGGCCTGTATCCGAGCCGCGACGGGCGCAAGCTCTACGTGACCAATCGCGGCTCGAACAAGATCCACGGATCACCGCACGGAAAGGGCAGCATTTCCGTCGTCGACTTCGCGACGCAGAGGGTCGACGTCACATGGCCGATTCCAGGCGGCGGCAGTCCCGACATGGGCAACGTCACCGTGGACGGCAGGCAGTTGTGGATCTCGGGACGCTTCGACAACGTCGTCTACATGATCGACACGACGACGGGCGCGGTGACGAAAATTCCCGTCGGCAAGGAGCCGCACGGCCTCACTGTGTGGCCGCAACCCGGTCGCTATTCGTTGGGGCACACCGGCAATATGCGATAGCGGCGAATGCGCGCGACGCCCGAGTGTCTGCAGGGCGGCTGTCTATAGGGGGTCGGCGAGTGGTGTGCAGCGAATCGGCAGGCGGTCTGCAGCGAGTTGCCGAGATGCGTGCCAGCGGCGATCGGGTGCGCGGCGAGAGCGACTGGGAGTGATTGCCGTTACGGGTGGCTCCGACGAGCGAGACATGTCTGTCGCGCGAAGGAGGCGCCGGGCCCCGTAGGCGATCGTTTACGGACTCTGAGCGCGCGCCGCGCACTTGCTCGCCGCGTTGGAACCTTTGGGCGCGCGAGCGGCGCACCTGATTGCCGCCAGACTCAACCGCGCCTGCGGATAACCTCGAGTCCGTTCATATACGGCCGCAACGCCGCCGGCACCGCGATGGAGCCGTCGGGCTGCTGGTAGTTCTCCATGACCGCCACGAGCGCGCGACCAACGGCGACGCCCGAGCCGTTCAGCGTGTGCACGAGCTCGGGTTTGCCCTTGTCGTTGCGAAAGCGCGCCTGCATGCGCCGCGCCTGGAAAGCCTCGCAGTTCGAGCACGACGAGATCTCGCGATACGCGTTCTGCCCCGGCAGCCAGACCTCGACGTCGTACGTCTTCGCCGACGCGAACCCGATGTCGGCGGTACAAAGCGCCATCACGCGATACGGCAGCTCGAGCTTTTGCAGGATGCTTTCGGCGTCGCGCGTCAATTGCTCGAGCGCCTCGTACGACGTCTCGGGCTTCACGATCTGCACGAGCTCCACCTTGTCGAACTGGTGCTGGCGGATCATGCCACGCGTGTCCTTGCCATAGCTGCCAGCCTCGGAGCGAAAGCACGGCGTATGCGCGGTGAGCTTGATCGGCAGCGCCTTGGCGGGAATGATTTCCTCGCGCACCGAATTGGTCAGCGTGATCTCGGATGTCGAGATCAGGTATTGCAGCGTCGTCGTCTCGTCGGCCGCGCTGCCACCCTTCGTCACGGCGAACATGTCCGCCTCGAATTTCGGAAGCTGCGTGGTGCCGACGAGCACCGCCGGATTGACGATGTAGGGCGTATAGCACTCGGTATAGCCGTGCTCCTGCGTGTGCGTGTCGAGCATGAGCTGCGCAAGCGCGCGATGCAGACGGGCGAGATCGCCGCGCAGGTACGTGAAGCGTGCGCCCGACAGCTTGGCGGCCGTCGCGAAATCGAGCATGCCGAGCGCCTCGCCGAGATCGGCGTGGTCCTTCGGCGTGAAGGCGAACGTGCGTGGCGTGCCGATGCGACGCACTTCGACGTTGTCATCGGCGGAGCGTCCGACCGGCGTCGACGCGTGCGTCAGGTTCGGCAGGTCAAGGAGGAATTCGCGGAGCTTCGATTGCACGCCGTCGACCTCGCGCTCGAGCGCGCCGAGCTCGTCGCCGATGCCGGCCACTTCCTTCAGCAACGGCGCGGGATCTTCGCCCCTGCCCTTCGCGGCGCCGACTCCCTTCGACAGCGCATTGCGCTTCGCCTGCAGATCCTGCGTTCGCGTCTGGATTCGCTTGCGCTCGGCCTCGAGCGCTTCGAAGCCCGCGACATCGAGCGCGACGCCGCGCCTCGCGAGCGCCGCGCGGACGCCCTCCAGATCATTTCGCAACGCATGGATGTCGAGCATGCGCGCGATTCTAGCAAGGGGCACCGCGTGGCCCGCGCGCTGACTCCTGCGTCGAACGCGGCGCGCGCCTTCCGCCGGCCAGTCGCATCGGCATCCGCGGCGATCGCGCGCCCCTAGCGGCCGGGGCGCTGCGGCGCCCGTCCACGAAGCGGCGACCACCCGCCA
This sequence comes from Casimicrobiaceae bacterium, assembly GCA_035495715.1. GTDB lineage: Bacteria > Pseudomonadota > Gammaproteobacteria > Burkholderiales > Casimicrobiaceae > VBCG01. The sequence goes on along the minus strand of DATJFI010000053.1, from coordinate 31,199 downwards.
TGCGAGTCAGTTTCCGAACGTCGTTTGTGCGATGCCGGACAGCCAGCGACCCGCTTCCCGGAAAGGCTCGGTCGACCGCGCTATGCGGCTGCGGATGTAGGCACCTTCTATGGTGGTCAGCACCAGACTCGCGAAAGAGTTCGCGGCACGCGCATTGCGCGGACGAAATTGCGCTGCGATCGTATCTACCCAGCCCGAGAACGCCGCGTCGACATTGCGCCGTAGCGACTCGAGCTGCGCGTCGAGATCGAGCGACACCGCGCCTGCGGCGCAGCTCGCCTCGAACTGCGCATCTTCGATGCGTCGCGCGAGAGCCTCGAAAAGCGCATGAACCTTGCCGGCCGGCGTCCTCGCGGCGGATAGGGTCGCATCCAGAAAATCGCGCACCCGAGCGGCGTAAACGTCGATCGCCTCCGCCGCCAACTGCTGCTTGCCGCCGGGAAAGTAGTGGTACATCGAGCCTTTCGGCGCTCGGCTTTCGCGAACGACTTCGTTGATCCCCGCACCGGAAAGGCCCGTGCGTCGCATGAGCGAAATGGCCGCTTCCAGCATCCTTTCACGGCTGCCTGCCTCGACTCGGGTTGCCATCTTGACAATTTATATAGACTGGTCTACATAGATTACCCGACGAAGCCAATGTTAGGCAAATCCGTGAGCGACCTGAGCGGAATTTCGTTACCTGTCATGGCGTCGGAGGAATGGCAGCGGCGCGTCGACCTGGCCGCGTGCTATCGCCTCGTCGCGCTTTTCGGGTGGGACGATTTGATCTTCACCCATATCTCCGCGCGCGTCCCGGGCCCCGAACATCATTTCCTGATCAACCCATACGGCATGATGTTCGATGAGATCCGCGCCTCCGATCTCGTCAAGGTGGATGCGCAGGGCCGTAAAGTCGGTCCCACCAGGCACGACATAAATCCTGCGGGTTTCACGATACACAGCGCGGTGCATGCCGCCCGGCACGACGCCACCTGCGTCCTCCATCTCCATAGCGTCAACGGCGTTGCCGTGTCGGCCCAGGAGCGGGGCTTGCTGCCGTTGTCGCAGCACGCGATGCTGGTGCTCGGCTCACTGTCGTACCACGACTATGAGGGGCTCGCTCTGAACGAGGAAGAGAAGCCGCGGCTCGTTCGCGATCTCGGCTCGAACAACTTCCTGATGCTGCGCAACCATGGCCTGCTGACCGTAGGCCGAACGATCGCAGAGGCGTTCGTTTCGATGTACTTCTTCGAGACTGCGTGCCGTATGCAGGTAAAAGCCCAGGCAGGCGGGTCTTCCTTGCGATTGATCGATGATGCGATCGTTCGGGGAGCCGCGCGCCAATTCGCGCAGGCGCTCAATGGACAAGGTTGCGAGCTCGCATGGCCCGGGCTATTGCGAAAGCTCGACCGGATCGACCCCGACTACAAGGCATGAGCCTGCCTGCAGTCGCAGCCGCACGGCCGCTCCGCTCATTCTTCCGTCGAACGGGGCGCCCGTTTTGCGCCGGCCGCTTCGTCACGCGCGCGCAAATCGCGCAGTTTCTCGGCGATCCGGGCCTCGGCGCCACGATCGGTCGGTCGGTAGAACCCGACGTCGGGCATGTCGTCGGGCAGGTAGCGCTCGCCCGCGGCGTACGCATCACCTTCGTCGTGCGCGTAGCGATAACCCTTGCCGTAACCCAGCCCCTTCATGAGCCGCGTCGGCGCATTGCGAAGGCGCAGCGGAACCGGCCGCGACCCGTCTTCGGCGATGAATGCGCGCGCGGCGTTATACGCGACGTACGTCGCGTTGCTCTTCGGCGCGCACGCGAGGTAGAGCACGCACTGCGCGAGCGCAAGCTCGCCTTCGGGCGTGCCGAGGCGCTCGTAGGTCGCGACGGCGTCGACGGCCAGCGCGAGCGCGCGTGGATCGGCGAGTCCGATGTCCTCGCTCGCCATCCGGATGAGCCGCCGGCCCACGTACAACGGATCGGCGCCGCCGTCGAGCATCCGGCACATCCAGTAGAGCGACGCGTCCGGATCGGATCCGCGCACGGCCTTGTGCAACGCCGAGATCTGGTCGTAGAACGCCTCGCCGCCCTTGTCGAAGCGGCGCAGGCTGCGCGCGATCGTCGCTTCGACGAACACGACGTCGATCGTCGTCTTCTGTGCTTCGCCGGCCGCCGTCGCGAGCTGCTCGACGAGATTGATCAGCCGCCGGCCGTCGCCGTCGGCGTAGCTGACGAGCGCGTCGCGCGCCGCGTCGTCGACGCTCGTTCCCGGCATCGCGGCATGGACGGCCCGCGCGAGCAACTCCGCGAGCTCGTCGGCCGAGAGCGGATGAAGCACATACACTGCGGCGCGTGAAAGCAGCGCGCTGATGACTTCGAACGACGGATTTTCCGTCGTCGCGCCGATGAACGTGAGGACGCCGCGCTCGACGTACGGCAGGAACGCGTCCTGCTGCGCCTTGTTGAAGCGATGGACCTCGTCGACGAACAGGATCGTCGCGCGGCCGAACTGCTCGCGCGCGAGCTCGGCGCGCGATACCGCGTCGCGAATGTCCTTGACGCCGGCGAGCACCGCCGAAATCGCGACGAAATCCGCCTGGAACGCGTCGGCCATCAGGCGCGCGAGCGTCGTCTTGCCGACGCCCGGCGGTCCCCACAGGATCATCGAATGCGGCTTGCCGGCCGCGAACGCGACGGCGAGCGGCTTGCCGGGCGCAAGCAGGTGCCGTTGGCCGATCACCTCGGCGATGCTCTTCGGACGCAGTCGCTCGGCGAGCGGCGTGAGCGGGCCGCGATCGGCCGCGTCGGCGAAGAGATCGGTGGCAGGCATCACCTGCCCACGACATCCGCCCCCTTCGGCGGCGTGAACGCGAACGTGTCGGGCGCAAGCTTCGGATTGCGCTCGACGTCGGCGAATGCGAGCTCCGTCGTCTGCCCGAACGCATCCGTCAAAAGCATCCGCCGGGGCAGCTCATCGACGAAGCCGAGGCGTATCCGCTTGAACTGCGACTCGTTCGTCTTCGGCGTTGCATCCACGTACTCGATGCCGTTGTCCGCGCCACCCGCAACGAGCGAGAAGTTCTTCTCGAGCGCGTTGTCGCCGGCGAGGAGCGCCGCCGGGGTCGCGCCGAGCGCCGCGTCGAGCGGGCGCACGATTACCTGGTTGAGGTCGCGGTCGTAGACCCAGACCTTCTCGCCGTCGCCGACGATGAGCTGATCGAACGGCTTGTCGTACGTCCAGCGGAATTTCCCCGGCCTCTGGAATGCGAACGTGCCCGACGACGTCTGCGTCGTGCGGCCCTCGCGATTCGCGACAGTCTGGCGGAAGCTGCCCTGCGCGCTTTGCGTGCCTTCCAGAAAGGCGTGGAGCTGATCGAGTCCCGAAGCGAGCGCGCTCGTCGCGCATGCGACCAGCACCAGTCCACTCCACCAAACGTGATGCGATGTGCGACGCTTCGCGCCGACGATCATCGCGGTGCGCCGGGCTCGGTCCCGGGAATGTTCGCGTCGCAGTTGCCGACGCGGTCGAGAACGACATACGTGTGCGTGAGCCCGCCCCAGTCGCGCTGCGCGTCGTGCATCCGGTATTGATGGAAGTAGATGCGCCACGATCCGAGCGCGTATTCGGGAACGACGTCGCAGCCGCTCACGAACGTCGAGGGACCGCAATAGTCGTCGGGCAGCATCGCACGCGCGCGCTCGATCGCCTGCCGTTCGCTGATCGGCGCCGCATCGGCCGGGCGATCGTGCGGACAGTACCGCGGGCCCTCGCGGTACACCTCGACAGGACCGGCGTGCGCGAGTGGAACGAGCGCGCAAGCGAGCGCCGCCGCGCCACGCTTAAGCATCCTTGCCCACCGGCACGAGCACTTCGCGATTGCCGTTCGTCTGCATCGCGGATACGAGACCGGCCTTCTCCATTTGCTCGATCAGGCGCGCGGCGCGGTTGTACCCGATCCGCAGATGCCGCTGCACGAGCGAGATCGACGGACGGCGTGTCTTCAGCACGACTTGGACCGCCTGATCGTACATCGGATCGGATTCGGCATCCGGACCCTCGACGCTCGCGAGCTCGTCGCCCTCGCCCGCCGCGCCGCCGTCGAGAATGCCCGCGACGTATTGCGGCTCGCCCTGCGCCTTCAAATGCTCGACGACGCGGTGCACCTCCGCATCCGACACGAACGCGCCGTGCACGCGCTGCGGGTATCCCGTTCCCGGCGGCAGGTACAGCATGTCGCCCTGCCCGAGCAGCGCCTCGGCACCCATCTGGTCGAGGATCGTCCGCGAATCGACCTTGCTCGCGACCTGGAACGCGATCCGCGACGGGATGTTCGCCTTGATCAGCCCCGTGATCACGTCGACCGACGGCCGCTGCGTCGCGAGGATCAAGTGGATGCCGGCCGCACGCGCCTTCTGCGCGATCCGCGCGATCAGTTCCTCGATCTTCTTGCCGGTGACCATCATCAGATCGGCGAGCTCGTCGACGACGACGACGATCAGCGGCATCTCGTCGAGCGGCTCGGGATTGTCGGGCGTCAGCGAGAACGGATCGGTGAGCGCCTCACCGGCCTTCTTCGCCTCGACGACCTTCTGGTTGTAGCCCGCGACGTTGCGAACCCCAAGCTGCGACATCAGCTTGTAGCGCCGCTCCATCTCGCCGACGCACCAGGCGAGCGCGTTCGGGGCGAGCTTCATGTCGGTGACGACCGGCGCGAGCAGATGCGGAATGCCGTCGTATCCGGACAGCTCCAGCATCTTCGGATCGATGAGGATCATCTTCACGTGCCGCGGCTCGGCCTTGTAGAGCAGCGACAGGATCATCGCGTTCACGGCGACCGATTTGCCCGAGCCCGTCGTCCCCGCGACCAGCAGATGCGGCATCCGCGCGAGATCGGCGATCACCGGATGGCCGGCGATGTCCTTGCCGAGCGCAAGCGTCAACTTTCCGGCGGCGTCGTTGTACGTCGTCGATGCGAGCAACTCGACGAGCCGTACGACCTGGCGCCGCGGATTCGGCAGCTCGAGCGCCATGCACGACTTGCCGGGAATCGTCTCGACGACCCGGATCGACACGACCGACAGAGCGCGCGCGAGATCCTTGACGAGGTTCACGATCTGCGCGCCCTTGACGCCGACCGCCGGCTCGATCTCGTAGCGCGTGATCACGGGACCGGGATACGCGGCCAGCACGCGTACCGCGACGCCGAAATCGGCGAGCTTGCGCTCGATCAGCCGCGACGTGAACTCGAGCGTTTCGCCGCTCACCGTTTCGCCCGCGGCCGGCGCGTCCTCGAGCAGCGACAGCGGCGGCAGCGGCGAGTCGGGCATGTCGGTGAAGAGCGGTCGCTGCTTCTCGCGCGTCGCGCGCTCGGAACGCGGCAGTGCCGTCGCGGCCGGCACGACGACGATCGGCTCGTGCGCCGCCGAATCCTCGCGCAGGTGCTCGAGCGCGAGTTCACGCTCCGCCGCGTTCACTTCGCCGATGCGCCTGTCCTGCGCCGCTTCGCGCTGCGCACGAACGCGCGCGACGAGCGCCTCGACGCCGGCGCCGATCCGCTCCATCACGCGCAGCCACGAGATGCCGAACAAGAGCGACGTGCCGACCGCAAACAGCGCGAGCAGGAGCAGCGTCGCGCCGTTGAAGCCGAGGCTGCGGGCAAGCGCATCGCCGATCGCCTCGCCGAGCGCGCCGCCCGGCTTCTGCGGCAGCGTCGCTGGCAGGCGCCACAGGCGAATCGCTTCGAGCGACGCGCTCGAGAGCAGCACGAGGCCGAAGCCGAGCGCCGCGACGCCGAGCGGATGGTCGCCCGTGTGCTCGGGACGGACGACGCGGCGATAGCCGAGGACGACGAGGAAGACGCCGCCGGCAACCCACCACCACGCGGACAGCCCGAAGAGATAAAGCAACAGATCCGAAACCCAGGCGCCGATCACGCCGCCACGGTTGGCGATGTCGGAACCGCTGCCCGTCGTCGACCATGCGCGATCGCTCTTCGTGTACGTGACGAGCGTCAGCGCAAGGTAGACGAATCCGGCCGCGACGAGCAGCCACCACGATTCACGGAGCAGCCGCGCCATCCGCGGCGACAGTTCGCGCGATGGCGGATCGGCGCGCCGCCGCGAATTCACCTTTTTATTGGAAAACATCGGATTAGCGCCGGAACCTCATGCGGCGCATTATAGAATCGCGAAAGTCGCCTGCGCAACGGGACGTCGAGCGATTGCCGGGTCTCGCGGTTCGGAACGTTGTGCGCCGGGCGGCGATTCGCCGGCGGAGCGACGATGGCGCGGGTGGCCTCGCGCGTCCTTGCGGCACCGGGCCGCGACCCCATCTGCACTAAACTTCAACGTGTTGCGTTGACGAGAATGCCATGCAAGCGAAGCACGCGCGTCTTCTGATCCTCGGCTCCGGCCCTGCCGGATACACCGCCGCAGTATACGCTGCGCGCGCCAATCTCCATCCGGTGCTGATCACCGGCCTCGCGCAGGGTGGCCAGCTCATGACGACGACCGAAGTCGACAACTGGCCGGCCGACGCCGACGGCGTGCTGGGCCCCGAATTGATGGCGCGCTTCGAGAAGCACGCCGCGCGCTTCGAGACCGACATCGTCTTCGACCACATCCATCGCGTCGACCTCTCGAAGCGGCCGTTCCGCCTCGAAGGCGACAGTGGCGAGTACACGTGCGACGCGCTGATCGTCGCAACGGGCGCCTCGGCGCGTTACCTCGGATTGCCTTCGGAGGAAGCGCACATGGGGCGCGGCGTATCGGCGTGCGCGACCTGCGACGGCTTCTTCTACAAGGGTCAGGACGTCGTCGTCGTCGGCGGTGGCAACACCGCGGTCGAGGAGGCGCTCTACCTGTCGAACATCGCGCGCAACGTCACGCTGATCCATCGGCGCGACCGCTTGCGGGCGGAGGCGATCCTCGTCGACCGGCTGCATGCGAAGACGGGCGCTGCGGGCAACGTCCGCATTCTCTGGAACAACGTCGTCGACGAAGTGCTGGGCGACGCAAACGGCGTCACCGGCGTGCGCGTTCGCGACGTTCATTCCAGCGCGACGCGCGAGATCGCGGTTCACGGCGTCTTCATCGCGATCGGGCATACGCCGAACACGCAGATTTTCGAGGGCCAGCTCACGATGACGAACGGCTACATCCGCGTGCGTGGCGGCTCCGAAGGCAACGCGACGGCGACGAGCGTGCCGGGCGTATTCGCGGCCGGCGACGTCGCCGACCAGATCTATCGGCAAGCCGTCACCTCCGCGGGCACCGGCTGCATGGCGGCGCTCGACGCGGACGTCTTCCTCGAAACGGCGGCCGCTACGGCCGAAGCGGCGACGGTGTAGCGCCTCGCACATGCCGAAGCTCGCAGACCTGAAGGCGCTGCTGGAAGGCACGTCGCGCGATGCGCGCGCTGCGGCGCCGGCGCGTGCCCCGGCGTCGACGCCGCCGCGACACCGGCCGCCCGCGCTGCCGCACGCACGGGTGCAAGCGCGTCGACGGATCGCGGCGAGCAAGCACGCGGAGACCGACATCGATCTTGGCGATGCGTTCGCCGACGTGCAGCGGCTGCCGCCGCACAATCGCGCGCCATCGACGCGTTCGCGTCCATTGCCGCACGCACGCTCGCGCCTCGAGGACGAGCGCGAGGCGCTCGAGTTGTCCAAATACGGCGCCGAGCCGGCGCCGCATTCGTGGGACATCGGCCAGGAGATCGAAGGCGAGCAGACGTTCGTGCGCCGCGGACTCGGCCGCGACGTCCTCGTCAAGCTGCGGCGCGGGCACTGGGTCGTGCAGGCCGTCATCGACCTGCACGGCATGACGACGTCCGAGGCGCACGACGTGTTGTCGGACTTCCTGCTCGACGCACGCAATCGGGGACTGCGCTGCGTGCGCGTGATCCATGGCAAGGGACTGACCTCGCCCAATCGCGAGCCGGTGCTCAAAGGCAAGGTGCGCCGCTGGCTGATGCAGTGGGACGACGTGCTCGCCTATTGCGAGGCACCGCGGCACGCCGGCGGGAGTGGCGCCGTCGTTGCGCTCCTGCGCGGGCGCTGAATGGGCGGGCCGCGCGAAGCGGCGTTTCGTTTCAGGCAGATGGCGTGCCGGGCACCACGTGCAGCTGCTCGGCGAACACCGCCGCGAGCCGCGGCACCGAATACGGCTTGATCAGCGAGATCGCTCCGCTCTCGGTCACTGCGTCGACGGCGTCGGCATAGCCCGTCGCCAGTACGACCGGCAGGCCGGGCCTGCGCTCACGCGCGAGCCGCGCGAGGGCGAGTCCGTTGCGCCTCGGCATCACGACGTCCGAGAACACGAGATCGACATGCGCGCCGGAATCGAGGATGGCCAGCGCCTCGTCCGTCGACGTTGCCGTCAGCACCGAGCAGCCCAGCGACTCGACGACGCTCCTCGACATCGCGAGGCTGTCGACGTCGTCGTCGACGACGAGAATCACGTAACCGCGAAGCACGGGTGTCTCGAGCGTCATGCCACTCTCGTTCCGGAGCGTTGCAAAGCCGAGGGCTTCGCGGGCCCAATTCGATCGGGACAGCGATTCTACGGGCAAACATCGCTTGGACGCGCGTACAAACGGCGCGAAAAAGACGGGCGTCAGCGTAGCGTCCTGTGCGCGAGCGCCGGCAGCCGCGCACGTACGTCGGCGATCCGCGCCGGGTCCACGTCACCGACGACGACGCCCTCGCCTTCGTCCTGCGACGCGACGATGTCGCCCCACGGATCGACGAGCATCGAATGCCCGAACGTGCGCCGTCCGCCCGGGTGCTTGCCCGTCTGCGCCGCCGCAAGCACGTAGCACTGATTCTCGATGGCGCGCGCGCGGAGCAGGATCTCCCAGTGCGCGCGGCCGGTGCGCTGCGTAAAGGCGGCCGGCACGACGATCAGCGTCAACTCGTCGAGCGCGCGGTACAGCTCCGGAAAGCGCACGTCGTAGCAGATTGACAATCCCACGCGACCGCACGGCGCGTCGAACGCGCTCGGCGCGCTGCCGCCCACGATCGTCTTCGCCTCGTCGTAGTCCTCGTCGCCGTGCGTGAAGCGGAACAGGTGGATCTTGTCGTAGCGGGCGATCCGCCGGCCGTCGGGTGCGTGGACGAGCAGCGACTGGCGCGCGCGCGCCGGATCGTCGCAGGCGAGCGGCACGCTGCCGCCGATCACGTATAGACCGTGCGTCCGCGCCATCTCCGAGAGAAACGCCTGCTGCGCTCCGTCGCCGTCGCGCTCGCGCGCCATCACCTTGTCGCGCGCGTGCAGCGCGATCAAGCCGAAATTCTCGGGCAGCAGCACGAGCGATGCGCCGGCCTCTGCAGCCTTGGCGACGAGCGCACGCGCGCTCGCGAGATTTGCCGCGACGTCGTTGCCCGACGTCATCTGGATTGCCGCCACGCGATACCCATTCATCGCCGTATTCCTCGCATCACCTCGCCGTCGCCTCGGGCTCGGCGTTCGCCGCGCGCGCGCCGCCGCGCGTCACGACGGGATCGTCGAACGTGCCCGTCACGACGTAGCGATAACTGAAGAGCTGGTCGAACGGATTGTTGAGCATCTTCTGCGCGAGCAGCGTTCCCGCGCCGACGGCGGCGCCGACCAGCGGGTTGGCGAGGAACAGCGCAGCGGCGCCCGCCGATACGCCGGTCGACAGCGACGGATGCACGCGCACGTCGAGCGACTGCGTCTCGTGCGCGAGATCGACGTCGCCCGCGATGTCCACCGCCGCGGCCGGCCCCGCAAGACGCAGGTTGTCGCTGTGCATCACGCCGTCGCCGATGCGCACGTCGCCGACGATCGAGTCGAACGCGAAGCCCTGGCTGAAGACGTCGCGGAAATCGAGCGAGATCCGCCGCGGTAGCGCCTGCAGCGAAAGGATCCCGAGCAGCCGGCCGACGCCGGGCTCGAGCTTCGTGAACTGTCCGGCGCCGCTGCGAAGCGTTACGCGTCCCGCGAGCGACGGGTAATCGAAATCGCTCGGCGATCCGGCCCACGACACCTGACCTTCGATCTTGGTCGGCGCACCCTTTACCGCGTCGGGCCAGCCGAAACGGCCGAGGAACGCGCCTGCCTCGCGAACGTCCACCGTGACGGTGAGCTGAGTCCTCGGGTCGACGGCGGCGTCGCGCCACGAGCCTTGTGCGTCGATGCGCCCGGCGTCGTTGACGAGCGCAAGCTTGCGGATCTGCCAATCGGCGCCCGACGGTTGTGCGACGACCTCCAGCCTGCCGAGCGACCTGCCCTTCTTCTCCACGCTGTCGGCAACGAGATCGACTGCCGGCCAGCGATGCACGCGCCCGGGCGCGTTCGCAACGGCTGTGCCGCCATCTTCGGCCGGCGGCGGCACGCTGAACCGCGCAAGCCGCGCGAGGATGCGGCCGTTCGGCTCTCCCGGCGTCGCCGCGCGCCAGTTGGCGCTGCCGGCGATCTCGTCGCCGTCGAAGGACAGCCGCCAATCACCCTTGTCGCGCCGCGCGCTCGCCTTGACATTCTCGAACCTTCGTCCGAGCGCGATGACGCGTGCGCCTTGCAGGTCGACGCCGTTCACGGCAAGCGCCGAAGACGACGCATCGCTGCCCGCTCCCGGCGTCGATGCCAGGTCGGCGTCGAGCCATGCGTCGACGTCGAGCACAGGAACGTCGGTGGCCCGAATCCACACGCCCGCTTGCGTCGGCTCCGCTGCGTCGTCGATCGATTTGCCGAGCAGCACGAGCGCCCGGTCGACGCTGCGCGCCTTGCCCTTCGGCTCGCGATGCAGCAGCACGCGCGCGACGCTGCCGTAGTCGACGCTGATCAGGTGCTGCTGCGCCTTCGCGGCGCGCCGTTCGATGCGGACCGGTATCGGCTCGTCCGCGCGCTTGCCGATCGGAGCAGGCAGGTCGACGGCCACGCCGGCGAGCGACGAGCGCACGTTCCACGTCGTATCGCCAGCGCTCGCGTCGAGCGCGAGCTGCCAGTCGGTCGTGCCGCTCATGTGCGCGAGCACCGGTATGTCGAACGCCTTGCGCACGAGGGCGACGTCCGCGTTGCCGCGCGCATCGATGCGAAGGTGCCCGCCGTCGCTCGCGAGCGTGACCGTCAGCGGACCGCCGAGCGCCTGCGCGGCGATGCTCGTCGCATGCACGTCGCGCTCCGAGAACACGATGTCGCCATCGACGCTCGCAAGCGTGGGCAAGCCGGCGAGCTCGACGCTCGGTGCGATGATCCTGAAATCGCCCGCGACCGTCGCCTGCGCGTGATCGTGCAGCGGCAGCGTGAGCTTCAGCGCGAGCTGTCCGTCGCCGGATGCCGTGATGTCGTCGGTCGCATGCGCGAGCCAATCGGCAACCGGACTTCCCGCGATGAACGCGAGAAACTGTGCGGTCGGGCCGCTTGCCGAGCCGTCGACGCGCAACGTCGCATTCGCGTCGCCGACATCCGCGATCTCGGCGTGCGTCGTGCCGATCGCGACGCCGTTCATGCGCCCGGCGGTCGCGTCGATGGCGACGTGCGGTCCGTCGATCCGAACGTCGGCGTCGATGCCGGTGATCGGCGGCCAGCGATCGGCATAATCGAGCGTCCCATCGCGGCCCTTCACCGTGAGCTCGAAGCGACCGTCCTTGCCCGGGCCATATGGAAACGCAGCAAGGTCGCCCGACAGCACGAGTTGCGCGTCGGCGCTCGTGCCCTTCGCGATTGCCCGCCGCAACCAGCCGCGCAGCGCCGGCGCGGCGGTGATGGGCACGTAGCGGTGCGTGGCGGCGAGATTGGCCCGCGTCACGTGCGCCTTCACGTCGACTGCCCCCGCGCTTTGGGGCCGCGACTGCCAGCTTCCCGCCGTCGTGCCGGCGACGTCGGCGTTCGCGAACGCGACGTCGCGCCAATCCACTTCGGCCGTGCCATTCGCGAACTGCCAGCCGATGTCGCCGTCCAGTCGATCGAACGCGATCGGGTCGGCGAAGATTCTTGGCAGAAGCAGCGTCGTCGATGCGCTGGCAACGCGCACGCGGCCACCGGCTTCGTTCATGTCGATGCTCGCGTCGAGGTTCGTGACGCCGGGCAGGCCGTTTTCCGCCGCAACCGCGAAGCCTTTCAAGTCGGCCTGGATCGCATAGCGCTCGGGCGCCGCCGGATCGCCGGTCCACTGGAAGCGCGCATTGCGAACGACACCCTGCGGCGCGAGGCGTGCGATGTCGCGACGCGCGGCATCGGGCAGCGGCACGTGCGCCGCGATCGCAGCAAGCGGACGCAGGTTCACTTCGCCGACGCCGAGGCTGCCGCCTGGCGCCGCATTCGCCGTCGCATCGTCGAGTGCGAGCGTGATGTCCGTCGGGCCGACCGCGTTGCCGTCCGGCAGCGTGAACGCGAATGACGTCGCGTCGACCGTCGTGCGTCCCGGTCGATGCTTCCATTCGACGTGCCCCGCGACGTGCGCAAGCGCGAGCGGCGCGAGGTCGCGGCCGAGCGTCGCTCGCACGTCGGCGAGCTCGACGTCGGCGACCATCGACGTCGGCTGTCCGGCCGCCACGTCGACCCACGCGCGAAGCGCACCGCGGCCGCTTTCGACGGCGAACGGCGACGGCAGCGGCAGCCATTCGCGCCATGCGCCGATGTCGGCATAGTCGAGGTGAAAGTAGAGCTTGCCGCGAACGCGCGAGAAGTCGTTCCGCGCAAGGCCGGTCAGATCGGCGCGCAGATCGATCGGTCCCGCGAGCTCCGCCGGCGGCACGCCGGTCAATCCGGCCTGATGACGACCGAACCGCTGCTGCAGCCGGAAATGCACATGGTCGAGCAAAAGCTGTGGTGCGCGTCGCAGCTCGTCGTTCCATGCGACGAGCGCATCGCGGACGACGACCTGCGGCTGGCGCAGCAGCCAGTCGGCGAACGGAGAATCGTCCGGGACCGCCTCGTCCGGCATCTCGAACCCGGCCAGATGCACGCGCCCGTTCGCGTCGCGACGCACGGCGAGCCGCGGCGAATCGATCGTGAGCTCCTTGAGACGCAGATCGAGGCGCGGCAGCGACGTCCATGCGACGATGAGGTCGACGCGCGGCAGCTCGAACAGCGTGCCTGCGCCCGTACGCTCGCGTACGCGGAATCCGCGTATCGACAGCCGGGGATTCCAGCCGTCCCAGCCGGTGACGATCTCGTCGATCTCGACAGGCTGTCCGATCTTCGCGCCGAGCCAGCGTGCGATGTCGGCGCGATGCGCCTCGATCTGCGGATAGACGACGACGCGCAAGCCGAGCAGCAACGCGCAAAACGCGCCGATGACGAGGACTGCCGCCTTCGCGGCCCACCGCGCGACGCGGTCGACCCGGGACGACGCCGGCGCGGTCGAAGGCATAATGAACGTGGATCGAAGCGCCGCCGATTGTAGCGGATCGACGCCGAAGCGGCGTTTCGCCAGACCCCCTTTCCCAGTCACGACACATGGAGCTCGACGCCGCGCTCGCGTTCAGCCGCTATGCCGAACGCGCGCAGAACGCGCATCCGACCCTTCGCGACGAGATCGCCGCGACGATCGACGCCCCGTTCGATTGGAAAGGCACCGAGTCCGCGGTCGACGCTGCCGTCGCTGGCGACGACGCGGCGGCCCTCGCCGCCGCGCTCCGCGCATTACGCCGCCGCGTGTTCGTCCATACGCTTGCGCGCGACCTTACCGGCCGGGCCACGTTCGGCGAGGTTGCGCACACGATGACGGCGCTCGCCGAGCACGCGATCGCCGCGGCGGTCGACGTGCATGCGCGCGCGCTCGCGGCGACGTTCGGCATGCCGCGCGCCGAAGCGTCGGGCGTCGCGCAGCACCTGATCGTCGTCGCGATGGGCAAGCTCGGCGGCGGCGAGCTCAACGTGTCGTCGGACGTCGATCTCGTGTTCGTCTATCCCGACGAGGGCGAGACGGACGGACCGAAGCGCATTTCGAATCGCGAGTTCTTCGATCGGCTGGGCCAGAAGATCGTCGGCGCGCTCGGACACGTGGACGCGAACGGTTACGTCTTTCGCGTCGACACGCGGTTGCGCCCGTACGGCGAAAGCGGCCCGCTCACCGTGTCGTTCGCTGCACTCGAGCGCTATCTCGTGACGCAGGGCCGCACCTGGGAGCGCTACGCGTGGCTCAAGGCGCGACCGCTCACCGGCGAGCGCCACGACGAGCTCGGGGCGCTGGTCACACCCTTTGTCTACCGCAAGTACCTCGACTACGACGCGTACGAGGGACTGCGCGGCGTGCATCGGCAGATCCGCGACCAGGAAGCGCGCCACGACGACGACATCAAGCTCGGCCGCGGCGGCATTCGCGAGATCGAGTTCGTCGTACAGGCGTTGCAGATCGTTCGCGGCGGCCGGGAGCCGGCGCTGCGCCTGCGCGGCACGCTGCCGGCGCTCGCGGCACTCGCCGAGCGCGGCATCGTCGCACCGCATGCGGCGGGCGTGCTGCGCGACGGCTACCTGTTCCTGCGCGCGCTCGAGCACCGGCTGCAGTATCGCGACGACCGGCAGACGCAACGGCTGCCGGCCGACGCTGGCGAGCAAACATTGCTCGCGCAATCGCTCGATTTCGCTTCGCGCGAAGCGTTCGAGCATGCGCTCGCCGACCATCGCGCACAGGTCGCGCGGCAGTTCGACGCGATCTTCGGGTCGCCGAACGACGCCGAGGCGGCCGACGATCCCGCGCGTCGTTACGTCGCGCTGTGGGACGAGCCGCAACCGACGCCTGAAATGCTCGCACTGCTCCAGCAAGCGGGCTTTGCCGCGCCGGCCGAAGTCGTCGATGCGCTGGCGCGATTGCGCGTGAGCCGGCGCTATCTGCAGCTGCCCGCGCTTTCGCGGGACCGGTTCGACCGCCTGATCCCGCGGCTCCTCGCCGTCGCCGCGGAGAATCGCAGTTCGCTCGCCTCGCCGGCCGTCGTATTGTCGCGCATTCTCGCGCTGCTCGAAGCGATCAGCGGCCGCAGCGCCTATCTCGCGCTCTTGACCGAGCACCCGCCGCTGCTGCCGCGCCTTGCCGAATTGATGGGCGCTTCCGCATGGGCCGCCGACTATCTGACGCGCCACCCGGGTCTGCTCGACGAATTGCTGGACGCGCGGGTCCTGCTTGCCGAGCCCGACTGGAGCGCCTGGCGCGTCGAGCTCGATCGCCTGCTTGCGCCGCATGCGGACGACGCCGAAGCGGCGATGGATTCGCTGCGCCACTTCCAGCACGCGCAGGCGTTCCGGCTGCTCGCGCAGGATCTCGCAGGGCAGTTGAGCGTCGAGCGGCTCGCCGATCATCTTTCCGCGCTCGCCGACATGATCCTCGACGCGACGCTGCGCTTCTGCTGGCAACAGTTGCAGGGACCGGACGCGTTGCCGCCGCGTTTCGCAATCGCGGGCTATGGCAGGCTCGGCGGCAAGGAGCTCGGGTACATGTCGGATCTCGATCTCGTCTTCCTCTACGACGACGATCCGGCGCATACCGATGCGGACGACGCCTTCGTCCATTATCTGCGCCTCGCGCAGCGGATCAACACGTGGCTGTCCGCCGCGACGGCGGCGGGACGCCTCTACGAAACCGACCTGCGACTGCGGCCGGATGGCGCGAAGGGACTGCTGGTATCCGGCATGCGCGCGTTCGAGCGTTATCAGCGCGAGCAGGCGTGGACATGGGAGCACCAGGCGCTGACGCGCGCGCGCTTCATCGCCGGCGACGCGGCGCTGGGGAAGCAGTTCGAGGCGACGCGCGAGCTGCTGCTGCGGCTTGCGCGCGATGCGCAAACGCTCGCAACCGACATCGTCGAAATGCGTGAACGGATGGCGGCCGGCCACGTGAATCGCGGCGACCTCTTCGACCTGAAGCACGACCGCGGCGGCATGGTCGACATCGAGTTCGCCGTGCAGTTCCTCGTGCTCGCGCACGCGCATGCGCATCCCGAGCTCACGCGCAACGCCGGCAACATCGCGTTGCTGTCGATCGCGGCCGACGCGAGGCTGTTGCCGGCCGCCCTCGCGCTCGACGCCGCGGACGCCTATCGCCAGTACCGGCGGCTGCAGCATCAGGTGCGCCTCACCGGCGCGCCGCACGCCCGCGTCGATCCTGCGCCGCAGGCGGCGCGCCGCGCAAGCGTCGACGCGCTGTGGCAGCGCGTATTCGGCGCCGCGCGAAAGGGTTGACGCTCGCCTGCTAAAATCGCCTGCTTTCTCGCTCCCGAGGACGAGCCGCCATGTCGATGGCCGACCGCGACGGATGGATCTGGTACGACGGCAAGATGGTGCCGTGGCGCGATGCGACGACGCACGTGCTCACGCACACGCTGCATTACGGCATGGGGGTGTTCGAAGGCGTCCGCTGCTACGCGACGCCAAAGGGTCCGGCGATCTTTCGCCTGCGTGATCACACCGACCGCCTATTCCGGTCGGCGCGGATTTTCGCGATGAAGATTCCGTTCACGCCGGACGAGATCTTCGAGGCGCAGCGCGCATGCGTGCGCGAGAATCGCCTCGAGTCGTGCTACATCCGGCCGATCGCGTTCTACGGCTCGGTCGCGATGGGCGTCGCCGCCCGCTCGAACCCGGTTCGCGTCGCGATCGCCGCCTGGCCATGGGGCGCTTATCTCGGCGCCGAAGGGATCGAAAAGGGCATCCGCGTGAAGACGTCATCGTTCACGCACCATCACCCGAACATCACGATGGGCGGCGCGAAGGCGGTCAGCAACTACACGGTGTCGATCCTCGCGAACCAGGAAGCGACGCACGACGGTTACGAAGAGGCGATGCTGCTCGACCCCCAGGGATACATCTGCCAGGGTTCCGGCGAGAACGTGTTCATCGTCCGCGACGGCAAGCTGCACACGCCCGATCTCGCGGGCGGCGCGCTTGCCGGCATCACGCGCGACACGGTGCTGCAGTTCGCGGCCGGGATCGGGATTCCCGTGCTCGAGCGGCGCATCACGCGCGACGAAGTCTACGTCGCCGACGAGGCGTTCTTCACCGGAACGGCAGCCGAGATCACACCGATCCGCGAATTCGATCATCGTCCGATCGGCAACGGCGCCCGCGGGCCGATCACGACGCGTCTGCAGACGATGTTCTTCGACACCGTCAACGGCCGCGATCCGGCGCATGCCCGCTGGCTTACGTACGTCAATGGCTGAAGCGCAGGCGAAAGCGCCGGACCTGCCGGTCCTCGACGTGACAGCGAGGGACCTGCCGGTGTTCTGCCCGAATCCCGGCATGCCGCTCTGGAGCTCGCATCCGCGCGTATTCCTCGACGTTGCCGGCGCCGGCGAAGCGATGTGCCCGTATTGCGGAACGCGCTATCGCCTCGTCGGCGAGGCGAAGGTCGGGCACTGAACGGTCGCGCCTCGCATTCGGCACCGGACGAGCGGATCCACGCGTCTTCCGACCGCGTCCTGTTGATCGCGCCGTCGTGGGTCGGCGATGCGATCCTGTCGGAGCCGCTCGTCGCCACGCTTCGGGCAGCGGGCGTCGCACAGGCGATCGACGTCGTCGCGCCGCCCTGGTGCGGCCCGGTGTATGCGCGAATGCGCGGAATCGGCGAAATCTTCGATGCGCCGGCTGCGCACGGCAAGTTCGCCTTCGGCGCGAGACGCGCGTTCGGAAGGATGCTGCGCGCGCGGCGCTATACGCATGCGTACGTGCTGCCGAACACGTGGAAGTCGGCGCTCGTGCCGTTCTTCGCGCGCATTCGGGTGCGTGTCGGCTACGTCGGCGAGATGCGCTACGGGCTCCTCACCGATGCGCGCCGGATCGATCGCAAGCGCCTGCCGCAACTCGTCTCGCGCTATGCCGCGCTTGCCAACGCGCGAGGCGCCACGTTCGCCGCGCCGCCGCCGCGGCTGTCGCCGAACGACGCGAATCTGCGCGCGGCGATGGATGCGCTGCGCCTGTCGCGCGAGCGACCGGTCGCGGTCCTGTGTCCGGGTGCGGAGTTCGGGCCGGCGAAGCGATGGCCGGTCGAGTACTTCGCGACGCTCGCGCGGCGGCTCGCGCAGGACGGCCATGCGATCTGGGTCGTCGGTTCGCCGAACGATCGCGATGTCGCGCATGCGATGATCGCTGCGTTGCCGGCGTCCTGCACGGATGTCGTCGACCTGACAGGACGCACCGATCTCGGCACCGCGATCGATCTCATGTCGGTCGCATCGATCGTGGTCAGCAACGATTCGGGCCTGATGCATGCGGCGGCTGCCGTGGATGCACCGCTGGTGGCGCTGTTCGGCTCGTCGTCGCCCGCGTACACGCCGCCGGCGTCGCCGTTCGCGCACATCGCCAGGATCGACATCGCGTGCAGTCCGTGCTTCAAGCGCGAATGTCCGCTCGGACACTTCCGCTGCATGCGCGATTTGTCGCCGGAGTTGGTCTACAATCTGGCGCGCAGCGCGTCCTCGACGACATCCTCCGCTTCCTCCCGCTGATCATGCCCACGGCCCGCACGCCGCCGATCTACACGTCGCCGCAGGATGTCACGCAGGCGTTCTACCAGGCCTTCGAGGCGCGCGACATCGACGCGATGATGGCGACGTGGGCCGAAGACGAGGACATCGTGTGCGTCCATCCGGGCGGCGGGCGCCACGTCGGTTACGAAGCGGTGCGGCACAGCTTCGAGCAACTCTTCGCCCGCGACGCGAAGCTTACGTTCCGTCTGGATCAGCCGGTGTCGATCGAGACGGTGGGGCTTGCGGTGCAGTGCGTGATCGAGCACCTGCGCGCCGGTGAGGATGGGCCGCGCGGTGCGGCCCTCGCGACGAACGTGCTGATGCGCACGCCGTACGGGTGGCGCGTCGTCTGCCATCACGCGTCGCCGTCGCCGCCGGTTGCCGACGTGCCGCAGACCGGTCCGCTCCATTAGCCGGACGTTCCACCCACCGTGAGGCCGTCGATTCGAAGCGTTGGCTGACCGACGCCGACCGGCACGGTCTGGCCATCCTTGCCGCAGGTGCCGATGCCCGCATCGAGGGCAAGATCGTTGCCGACCATCGCGACGCGCGTCAGTGCATCGGGACCATTGCCGATCAGCGTCGCGCCCTTGACCGGGTAGGTGATCCTTCCGTCCTCGATCATGTACGCCTCGGCGGCCGAGAACACGAACTTGCCGCTCGTGATGTCGACCTGGCCGCCGCCGAAGTTCTTCGCGTAAAGGCCCCTTTTCACCGATCCCACGATTTCGGCCGCGTCGTAGGGTCCGGGCAGCATGATCGTGTTCGTCATTCGCGGCATCGGCAGATGCGCGAACGATTCGCGGCGTCCGTTGCCGGTCGCGCCCGTTTTCATGAGCCCCGCGTTCATCCGGTCCTGCATGTAGCCACGGAGGACGCCGTCGTCGATCAGCACCGTGCGCTGCGTCGGGTGACCCTCGTCGTCGAGGTTGAGCGATCCGCGGCGCTCGCCGAGCGTGCCGTCGTCGACGACGGTGACGCCAGCCGCGGCGACGCGCTCGCCGACGCGTCCGCTGAACGCGCTCGTGCCCTTGCGATTGAAATCGCCTTCGAGGCCGTGCCCGATCGCCTCGTGCAGCAGGATGCCGGGCCAGCCGCTGCCGAGCACCACGGTCATGTTCCCCGCCGGTGCTTCGCGCGCCGAAAGGTTGACGATCGCCTGGTCGACCGCCTGCTTCGCGAACGACGCGAGCCGCGCCTCGGTGAAGTGGCTGTAATCCAGGCGCGCGCCACCTCCCGCGTAACCCTGCTCGCGCCGACCGTGCTCCTCGACGATGACGGTGATCGATACGCGTACGAGCGGGCGCACGTCGGCCGCGACGACGCCGTCGCTCCGCGCGATCAGAACGGTCTCGTGCTCCCCGGCCAGCGACGCCATCACCTGTACGACGCGCGAATCGAGCGCGCGCGCGATGCGCTCGAGCCGCGTCAGCATGTCGACCTTCGCGGCATCGGCGAGACTCAACACGGGATCTGCAGTCGGATAGAGCCGCCGCGACTCGCCCGTTCGATCAAGCGGCGCCGACGCCGATTGGCCCTGGCGGCCGATCGCGCGGACCGCCTGCGACGCCTCCTCGAGTGCGGCGAGCGAGATATCGTCAGAGTATGCGAACGCCTGCTTGTCGCCGGTAACGGCGCGCACGCCAACGCCGCTGTCGATGCTGAACGTGCCCGCCTTGACGATGCCCTCCTCGAGGCTCCAGCTTTCGAAGCACGAGTGCTGGAAATAGAAGTCGGCGAAATCGACGTCGTGCGCGTGGATCGAGCGCAGCACGCGCGAGACCTTGTCGAGGTCGAGGTTCGCCGGCGCAAGCAGCAGGCGGTCGGCATCCGCGATGAGCGCGGACGCTATGGGCACGGGACGTTCTTCGATCACTGCAATCCTTGGGGAAAATGCGGGCGGTGGCGATCGCGCTCGCCCACCATCGGGACGATGGGGGCAGCCGGGACCGCGTTCAACCCGCGACGCAGCCCCGGCTTTCGTGCCCACCGGCAGCTGCGGTCAACGACGCACGGCGTCGCGAATCTCGCGCAAAAGCACCACTTCCTCGGGCGGCGCCGCCGGCGCGGGCGGCGGCGTCTGCCGCTTCAATCGATTGATCTGCTTCACCATGATGAAGATGATCAGCGCAAGGATCAGGAAATTGATCACGGCGGTGATGAAACTGCCGTAAGCGAAGAGCGGCACGCCCGCCTTGGTGAGCGCGTCGTACGTCATCGGTCCCGAGTAACCCGCGGGCGGACTCTTGAGCATGATGAACCAGTTGGTGAAATCCAGGCCGCCGAAGATCGCGCCGACGATCGGCATGATGACGTCCTTGACGAGTGAGTCGACGATCTTGCCGAATGCCGCGCCGATGATGATGCCGACGGCGAGATCGATGACGCTGCCCTTGATGGCGAATTCCCGAAACTCGCTCGCAAACGACATGCTGCCTCCTTTCCGTGGATCTGCGGTCACACTGCGGATTCTCCCGATTCCCCGGTTCGTATCCGCACGACCTGTTCGACGGACGTAACGAAGATCTTGCCGTCGCCGATCTTCCCCGTGCGCGCCGCCTTGACGATCGCTTCGATCGCCGAATCGACCATGCCGTCGGCCAGGATCACCTCGATCTTCACTTTCGGCAGGAAGTCGACGACGTACTCGGCGCCCCGATACAGCTCCGTGTGGCCCTTCTGGCGGCCGAAACCCTTGACTTCGGTTACCGTGAGTCCGGTCACGCCGATTTCGGAGAGCGCTTCCCGCACCTCGTCGAGCTTGAACGGCTTGATGACGGCTTCGACCTTCTTCATCGAGACGACCCCTGGCGGGCGGCGCCGCAGCAAGGATACACGACGCGCAGCGACTAAGGCCCGGCGTCGCTGGCGCGCTCCCAGTCGTTCCACGCCGACGTGATCGGGTAGCGCCAATCCTTGCCGAAGCCGCGCGGCGTGATGCGGATTCCGACCGCCGCCTGGCGACGCTTGTATTCGTTGATCTTGATGAGACGGACGACCCGTCGCACCGCGTCGGCGGGCAAGCCCTGCGCAACGATGTCCGCGGGAGCTTCGTTGCGCTCGACGTAGGCCTCGAGAATCGCGTCGAGCACGTCGTAGGGTGGCAGCGAATCCTGGTCGACCTGATTCGGACGCAGCTCGGCCGACGGCGGCCGCGTGATGATGCGCTCGGGAATCACGCGTCCGAGGCCGTTGCGATAATGGCAAAGCCTGTAGACGAGCGTCTTGCTGATGTCCTTCAGCACGGCGAAGCCGCCGGCCATGTCGCCGTACAGCGTCGCGTAGCCGACCGCCATCTCCGACTTGTTGCCGGTCGTGAGCACGATCGAGCCGAACTTGTTCGAAAGCGCCATCAGCAGCGTGCCGCGAATGCGCGCCTGGACGTTCTCTTCCGCCGCGTCCGGGGCAAGGCCGGCGAATTCGTCGTGCAGCGACCCGAGGAATGCGTCGAACATCGGGCCGATCGGGATCTCGTCGTAGCGAACGCCGACGATCGACGCCATCTCGCGTGCATCGTCGAGGCTGATCGACGCGCTGTACTGCGAAGGCATCATGATCGCGCGGACGCGCTGGGCGCCAAGCGCGTCGACCGCGACCGCGAGGGTCAGTGCCGAATCGACGCCACCCGAAAGCCCGAGCAGCACGCCCGGAAAGCGGTTCTTGGCGACGTAATCGCGCACGCCCATGACGAGCGCCTCATAGACGTTCGGCTCGAGCGCCGCGTCGAGCTCGCCGCGCACGATGCGCGGCGTCGCGCCGTCGAACTCTGCGATCGCGAGCGTCTCGTGCCATGCGGGAAGCTGCTGCGAGATCGCGCCGTTTCCGTCCATCACGAACGACGCACCGTCGAACACGAGTTCGTCCTGGCCGCCGACCCTGTTCACGTAGACGAACGGCACGCGATTCTCGGCGGTGCGCGCCTCGATCTGCGCGCGCCGGGCCGCCTGCTGCATCGTGTGATACGGCGAGCCGTTCGGCACGATGATCAGTTGCGCGCCGGCGCCGCGCGCCTGCGCCGCCGGCTCGGGGAACCAGCAGTCCTCGCAGATGATCAGGCCAAAGCGAACGCCGTCGACGTCGAAGACGCACGGCGCCGAACCGGGCTCGAAGTAGCGCTCCTCGTCGAAGACCGTGTAGTTCGGCAGTCGCTGCTTGCGATACACGGCGTCGACGCGGCCGTTGCGCACGACGGCCGCGGCGTTGTAGCGCGCGCCGTTGCTGCGTTCCGCGAAGCCGATGACGGCCACGACATTGCGCACTTCGACGGCAAGCGCGGCGAGCTCGGCAGCGCAAGCGTCGAGGAACGCCGGACGCAGCAGCAGATCCTCGGGCGGATAGCCGCACAGTGAAAGCTCCGGCGTCACGACCAGCGAGGCGCCCGCCGCGCGTCCCTGGCGAATCGAGCCGAGCAGCGAACGCGCATTGCCCGCAAGATCGCCGAGCACCTGGTTCTGCTGCGCGAGCGCGATTCGCATCGGACGATGGTAGCAAACCGGGACGTTCGCGCCGCGCGGCGCACGTTTATGCTTGAAGACGCGCTCCGCAACCCCGACAATCGCCTTTCGATGCACGCACCGGTCCCGTACTCGCACCCGCGCCCGCCCGTCGTCGCGTCGCCGCTGATTCGCGACGACGTTCCGCTTGCCGCAATTTCCCCGGAAGCATGGAACGCGCTCGCCGGGCACGCACCCCTGCTGTCGCATCAGTATTTCTCCGCGTTGCACGAAACCGGCTGCGCGTCGGAGGAAACCGGCTGGGAGCCGCGCTTCCTGACCGCATGGGATCGCACATCGCTGATCGGCGCGATGCCGCTTTACGCGAAGACGCACAGCTACGGCGAATACGTGTTCGACTGGGGCTGGGCCGACGCCTATCGTCGCTACGGCAGGCGCTATTATCCGAAGCTTCTGTCGGCGGTGCCGTTCACCCCGGTGTCCGGCGCACGGTTGCTGGCGCCGGACAAGGCGACGCGGCACGCGCTGCTTGAACGCGCGCGCCGCGAGATGGCGCACGGCTATTCCTCGCTGCACGTGCTTTTCGTCGACGAGACGCAGGCGCGCGAGGGTGCCGCCTCCGGCATGCTGACGCGCGACGGCGTGCAGTTCCATTGGCGCAACGACGACTACCGCGACTTCGCCGGCTTCCTCGCGGCATTCAACCACGACAAGCGCAAGAAGATCCGCCAGGAGCGGCGGCGTCTCGCCGAGGCCGGAGTGAGCTTCGTGCGCAAGGTCGGCAACGAGATAAGCGCCGCCGATCGGGCATTCTTCTTCGACTGCTACAAGCGCACCTACCGCGCGCATCATTCGACGCCGTACCTGTCGCTCGATTTCTTCGACCGGATCGGCTCGACGCTCGCGCCGCACCTGCTGCTGGTGCTCGGTTATCGCAACGGCCAGCGGTTGTGCGCGGCCCTCGACGTGTTCGACGATGCGACGCTGTGGGGTCGCTACTGGGGCACACGCGAATACGTGCCGGGGCTGCATTTCGAGGCGTGCTACTACCAGGCGATCGAGTTCTGCATCGAGCGCGGCATCGAAAACTTCGAAGGCGGTGCCCAGGGCGTCCACAAGCTCGCGCGCGGGCTTTTGCCCGTTGCGACGCACTCGTTGCACGCGATCGCGGACCCATCGTTCGCCGGTGCGATTGCCGACTACTGCGCGCGCGAGCGTATCGACGTCGCGCACTCGATCGACGAGCTCGAGGCGGGCAGTCCGTTCCGCGGAGACCGGCGCACGGGGTGAACGCGCGCGGTCGAGTGAAGCGCTCTACGGAGCGAAACGCTCTACGACTTGTCGTTCAGCAGGCGCCGCAGCGCCGGCGTCTCGTTGACATCCGCCGCGACGTCGGCGGCGACGATCGTGCGCGTGCGCTTCGAGCGGATCTGTGTTTGCGTAACGGGACGCGACGGCGCCTTGTACGCCGGCTCGCTGAGCTCGCGCCGGTCGAGCGGCTGCGAAGCCCCCTGATTGCGGGGGTGCCCGTTGCCGCCACCGGTGCGTGCACGCGGGCCGCTGCGATGCCGCGGTCCCTGCTTCCGTTTGTCGAAGTTACCCGCAGTGCCACCCGGCACGGTCAGCGTCGTACGACCGAACGGCGCGGCGTTGGCGTTGCTGACGGGCTGCACCTCGTCGAAATCACGACGTCCGCGCGGCCGCTGTCCAGAAGGATGCGGCTTTCCGGGCGTGCGGCGAACATCCGCGCCATGCGGTGGCCGCGGCGCGCCGGCATTGGCCGGCTTGCCGCCGCCGCGACGCTTCCACGCGCGCGCTTTTCGCGAATGCGGTTGCCCCGGTCTCGCGACATGCGCAGGTGCGGGTCCTCCGCTCGCGGCCGGCGCTCCATTGCCGGGCTCGCCTGCGGCCTGCATCGTGCCTTCCTGCGGTCGCGCCGGCCGGTGCGGACGCCCCTTCGGACCTGCACCCCCCTGCTTCGCGTGACCGGCACGCGGATGAGGGCCCTTCGCGCGCGCGCCGGGACGAGCCTGATCGGCGCGCAGTCCTGCCGACGCGACGATCGCATCGACATCCGCCGCCTCGAGCTCGACGATCTGGCCGCGCTTCAGCGTGCTCGGCATCGCGATCGCGCCGAAGCGGGTCCGGATCAGACGGCTCACCATCGATCCCAGCGCTTCGAACAGCCGCCGTACTTCGCGGTTGCGGCCTTCCTTGAGCACCACGTGATACCAGTGGTTGGAGCCGTCTTCGTCGCCGCCGCCGTCGCTCACGTTCTCGCAGCGCGCAGGTCCATCCTCGAGATCGACGCCGGTCGTGAGCTTTTGCATCTGCTCGTCAGTGAGGCGTCCCATCACGCGCACCGCGTATTCACGCTCGACTTCGTAGCGCGGGTGCATCAGCCGGTTCGCGAGCTCGCCGGAGTTCGTAAACAGCAGAAGGCCCTCGGTGTTGTAATCGAGGCGCCCGACGTTGATCCAGCGTCCGTTGCCGATCGACGGCAGCTTTTCGAACACCGTCGGCCGCCCTTCGGGATCGTCGCGCGTGACGAGCTCGCCCGCCGGCTTGTGGTACATGAGGATGCGCGGCCGCGGATCGGCGAAGCGCACCTTGACGACCTCGCCGTTGATCCGCACCTCGTCGCCGGGACCGACCTTCTGCCCGACTTCGGCGGGCATCCGGTTCACCGTGATGCGGCCAGCGAGGATCATCTCCTCCATCGCGCGGCGCGAGCCGAAGCCGCAGCTCGCAAGCACCTTGTGCAGGCGCTGCGGCTCGCTGAAGACTTCGTCAGTGGAACGTTTGTGTTTCGGCGGCGGCAGGCTCTCCGCGATCCGTTGCATCGCCAGGTTCGGCTGTTGGATCGGACCCGAGGATCGGGCTCGCGAGTGCGCGTGGCGCCTCGGCGGCCTTTGTGGGGGCATCAGGCATCTCCAGAAGGTGGGAGGAATCGAGTTCGGCGAGCGGAGGCAGCTCCGCGACCGAGGTGAGGCCGAGATCGTCGAGGAAGGACTTCGTCGTCGCGTAGAGCGCCGGGCGACCCGGCGTTTCGCGATGTCCGACGGTCTCGATCCATTGCCGGTCCTCGAGCGTCTTGATGACGTTCGTCGACACGGCGACGCCGCGGATCGCTTCGATGTCGCCGCGGGTGACAGGCTGCTGATAAGCAATGATGGCGAGCGTTTCCATCACCGCGCGCGAATAGCGCGGCGGCTTCTCGGGCGCGAGGCGATCGAGATACGGCTGCACGTCGCGCCGCCCCTGGAAGCGCCAGCCCGACGCCACCTGGACCAGCTCCACCTTGCGCGAAGACCACTCCTGCTTGATCTCATCCAGGACCTTGCGCACGGTGTCGCCATCGAGCGGCGGATCGAAGAGCTTCGCGAGCTGCGACGCCGGCACCGGTTCGCCGGCAACGAGCAGCATCGCTTCGAGCACGCTCTTGATTTCGTTCAAGTCGGACATCACGGTGTTTCCTGTTGGTCGTCAGGCGCGAGCGCGAACGCCTTCGCGGCTCGCAATTGCGCGTAGATCGGCGCGTACGCTTCGGCCTGAGTGACGCTGACGAGGCATTCGCGCGTCAATTCGAGCAGCGCGAGGAACGTGACGACGAGATGCGCCACGTCGGCGTGCTCGGCGAAGAGCGCCGTGAATTCCACGAAGCGCGCGGGCTCGAGCATCTTCAGCAACCTGCTCATTTCCGAGCGCACGGAAAGCTGCTCGCGCGTCACCAGATGATGGCGGTTCGCCCGCGCGCGCGCAATCAGTCCGGCCCACGCGGCTCGCAGGTCCTCGGGCGCGACGTCGGGAAGGCGCTCGCCCGCGAGTCGCTCGAACCAGACGCGGACCGTCGTGAAGTCGCGTTCCACGAGCGGCAGCGCATCGAGCTCGCGTGTCGCCTGCTTCATCTTCTCGTATTCGAGCAGCCGCCGCACGAGCTCGGCGCGGGGATCTTCGGGTTCCGCGCCGGACGCTGCCGGTGGGCGCGGCAATAGCAGCCGCGACTTGATTTCGATCAGCACGGCGGCCATCAGCAGATACTCGGCAGCGAGCTCGAGCTGCGTGCGGCGCATCATCTCGACGTAACCCAGGTATTGGCGCGTCAGCTCCGCCATCGGGATGTCGAGCACGTTGATGTTCTGCCGCCGGATCAGATAGAGAAGAAGGTCGAGCGGCCCCTCGAACGTCTCGAGGAACACTTCGAGGGCCTCGGGCGGAATGTACAGATCCTGCGGCAGCTCGTTCACCGGCTCGCCATAGACGCGCGCGAGCGGCTTCGGCGCCGGCGACATGTGCTCGAGATCGAGCGAGGCCTCCTGGCTAGTCATAGTTCAGCCCCATCACCTCGCGCACGTCGCGCATCGTCTCCTCGGAAAGCTTGCGCGCGCGCTCGCAGCCGTCGGCGACGATGTTGCGCACGAGCATCGGATCGTCGAGATAGCGCTGCGCCCGCTCGCGGATCGGCTGCTGCTCGCGGATGATCGCGTCGATCACCGGCTGCTTGCACTCGAGGCAGCCGATGCCGGCGGTCGTGCAGCCCTGCCACACCCATTTGCGCGTGTCCTCGTTCGAGTACACCTGGTGCAACCCCCAGACCGGGCAGCGCTCGGGGTTACCCCGATCGGTACGGCGAACGCGCGCAGGGTCCGTCTGCATCGTGCGGATCTTCTGCGCGACCGCTGCCGGCTCCTCGCGCAGCATGATCGCGTTGCCGTACGACTTCGACATCTTCTGCCCGTCGAGCCCCGGCACCCGCGGCGTCTCGGTGAGCAGCGGCTGGGGCTCGGGCAGGATCACGCGCCGCGCGCCTTCGAGATAGCCGAACAGCCGCTCGCGATCGCCAAGCGACAGATTCTGCGTGTCTTCGAGGAGGGCGCGCGCTGCCTCGAGCGCCTCGGTATTGCCCTGCTCCTGGAACGCAGTGCGCAACGTTTCGTAGCGCTTCGCCTTCTTGCTGCCCAGCTTCTTCACGGCGGCGCGCGCCTTCTCCTCGAAGCCGGGTTCGCGGCCATAAATGTGATTGAACCGGCGCGCAAGCTCGCGCGTCACTTCGATGTGCGACACCTGGTCCTCGCCGACGGGCACCTTGTTCGCGCGATAGACGAGGATGTCCGCGCTCATCATCACCGGGTAGCCGAGGAAACCGAAGTTCGACAGATCGCGGTCCGCGTGCTTCTGCTGCTGGTCCTTGTACGTCGGCACGCGCTCGAGCCAACCCACCGGCGTCACCATCCCGAGCAGCAGCGTCAATTCGGCATGGTCCGGCACGCGCGACTGGATGAAGAGCGTTGCGCGCGTGGGATCGACGCCGGCGGCGAGCCAGTCGATGAACATTTCCCAGACGCTCTGCGCGATCGTCTCGCTCTCGTCGAAGTGCGTGGTCAGCGCGTGCCAGTCGGCGGCGAAGAACAGGCACTCGTACTCTTCCTGCAACCGGATCCAGTTCTTGAGCGCACCGTGGTAATGGCCGATGTGCATGCGGCCTGTGGGGCGCATGCCCGATAACACCCGATCGGGAAACATGAGAGCGATTTTTTTAGCGGCCTACAGGCCGAGCAGCGTATGCAAAAGCCATTCGCCGAACCGGACGATCGGTTCGATCACGTCGTCGAGCAGCCCGAACGCAAGCAATCCGATGATCACGAACAGGCCGATCGGCTCGAGACGTGCCCACGCGCGCGCTGCCTTCAACGGCAATACGCTCACGGCAATGCGACCACCATCCAGCGGCGGTACGGGCAACAGGTTCAATGCCATCAGGACGAGATTGACTGATATGCCGACCTTCGCCATCAACAAACCGTACGGAGCAACGGGGCCGCCGGTGATCGCCAGCAGCTTGAGCGCGACCGCCCAGAAGACAGCCATCGCGAAGTTCGCCCCCGGACCAGCGGCGGCAACCCAAAGCATGTCGCGCCGCGGGTTGCGCAGGTTGCCGAAATTGACAGGCACCGGCTTCGCCCAGCCAAAGACGAAGGCCGGTCCGCCGAGCTTGGCTGTCAGGATCAGCACGGCCGGCACCAGTATCGTGCCAACCGGGTCAATATGCGCAAGCGGGTTCAGCGTGATCCGGCCCTGCAGCTCGGCCGTGCGATCACCGAAGATCCGGGCGACGTAACCGTGCGCCGCTTCGTGCAATGTGATCGCGAAGACCACCGGCACTGCCCATAGCCCGATGGTCGCAAGCGATAAATCCATCCGAGAGGCCTAGTTTACCCGAACTGCCCGACTTCTTCGATCCCCAGCGCGGCCGGGTCGCCTCGGCCGCGACGCACGACCCTGGGCGGCTCGGTGGACAGGTCAACCACCGTCGTAGGGATGGTCTCCGACATACCGGCGTCGAGAATTGCGTCGATGTGATTGCCAAGACGCACGGCGATCTCGCCGGGGTCGTGAAGCGGCTCGGCATCGCCCGGGAGGAGCAGCGTCGACGACAGAATTGGCTCGCCGAGCGCGTCGAGCAGCGCGCGGACCGCCGGATGCTGCGGAATGCGGACGCCAACCGTGCTGCGCTTCGGATGCTGGACGCGCCGGGGGACTTCGTGCGTCGCGCGCAACAGGAAGGTGAACGCGCCGTCGCTGCCCCGCCTGACGATCCGGAATTGCGCGTTGTCCATGCGCGCGAAGCGACCAACTTCGGCAAGGTCGCGGCACACGACGGTCAAATGATGACGCTCGTCGACCCCGCGCAATCGCCGAATCCGCTGCGCCGCCGCTGCGTCGCCCAGCCGGCAACCGAGCGCGTAGCACGTGTCGGTCGGATAGGCGATAACCCCTCCGGCTTGTACGATCTCGGCCGCACGACGGACCAGGCGTCGTTGCGGATGGGTGGAATGAAGCTTGAGGATCTGCGTCACGATTTCAAGCGCCGGCAGTCATATAATCCGATCGAATCAGCCGAGCAAGTTATAAGCGTGAACCTTCAGCAGCTCAAGTATCTTTGCGCGATTGTCGACAACGGCCTCAACGTGTCCGGCGCGGCGGAAGCCCTTTTCACGTCACAGCCGGGCATCAGCAAGCAGATTCGCCAGCTCGAGGACGAACTCGGCCTGCGTGTATTCGTGCGGCAGGGAAAGCGGCTCGCCTCGCTCACGCCGGCAGGCGAAGTGGTCGTCAACACCGCGCGGCGTGCGCTGCTCGAGATCGGCAACCTGAAGCGCGTCGCCGACGAATTCCGCAGCGAGGACACGGGCGTGCTCGGCATCGCGACGACGCACACGCAAGCGCGGTACGTGCTGCCGCCGGTCCTGTCGAAGTTCGCTACCCGCTTCTCCAAGGTGCGGCTCGTTCTGCACCAGGGCAACCCCGTGCAGGTGGCGGAACAGACCCGAAGCGGCGAAGTCGACGTAGGCATCGCGACCGAGGCGATCGGCAACTACCCGGACCTGGTCGCGCTGCCCTGCTATCGATGGAACCGCGTCGTGCTCGTGCCGAAGGGACACCCGCTCGCGAAAGACCAACCGTTGACGCTGGAGGCGCTCGCTCGCCATCCAATCGTCACTTACGATTTCTCGTTCACCGGGCGATCGGCGGTGAACGCGGCCTTCGCCGCGAAGGGTCTCGCGCCGAACGTCGTGCTGTCGGCGCTCGATTCCGACGTGATCAAGACGTATGTCGACCTCGGCATGGGGATCGGCATCGTCGCGCGGATGGCGTACGACCCGGTGCAGGACGCGCGGTTCGAGATGCTCGATGCGAGCCACCTCTTCGCCGCATCGACGACGCGGCTTGCGCTGCGTCGAGGCGTCTTTTTGCGCGGCTTCGTGTACGAGTTCATCGCGCTCTTCGCAGGCCAATACACGAGAAACGCGGTCGACGCAGCGCTTTCCGAGGCGCCGCCCGTGGAGGAAGTGCTGTAATCCAACATGCGACTCTCTCGCAGAGCCTCTTTACGCATTCGCTCGATGGTGCTGGGAATGAGGACGATCGGTTTCGCGGTGACTGTCTACCTGGTCGCGCTGCTTGGAGCGACGCTTCCCGCATCGGCGGCCGAACTGCCGCAACGAACGCTCACGATCGGCGGGAGCAAGCTGGTCGTCGAAGTGGCGGCGACCCCGCAGACGCGCGAAACCGGTCTCATGAACCGGTTCAGTCTGCAGCAGGATCATGGCATGCTCTTCGTGTTCGAAGCGCCGCAGCCGCTCGCGTTCTGGATGAAGAACACGTACATCCCGTTGTCGATTGCGTTCGTGGATCGTAACGGGCACATCCTGAACATCGAGGACATGCGCCCGCAGGACGAGGCGACGCACTGGTCGAAGGGACCGGCGCTTTACGCGATCGAAATGCGGCAGGGGTGGTTCGCGTCGAAGGGCATCGGGGCGGGCGACGTGGTGGGGGGGTTGACGG
>DATJFI010000052.1:0-111305 GCA_035495715.1 Casimicrobiaceae bacterium | reverse complement strand
TCTCGTGTTCGAGCGCGACTTGGACGTGATGAAGGTGCCGCTCACGCAGACGCTCGAGCCGCGCGCCTTCTACGTCTACATCCCCTACCGCAACCAGAACAACGCGCCGGTGTTCGACACGGCGATCGACGACTTCAACTTCTCGCAGCTCTTTGCCGAGAACCGCTACATCGGCAACGACCGCATCGGCGACGCGAACCAGCTCACGCTCGCGCTCACGTCGCGCTTCCTCGACCGCGACACGGGCGCGGAGCGCTTGCGGCTCGCGGTTGGCGAGCGCTTCTACTTCGAGGATCAGAAGGTGAGCCTGAACGAGCCGCTGCGTTCGGCGTCGACGTCGGATTTCCTCGCGGGGGCCGAGGGACGCCTGTCGAAGGAGTGGTCGCTCACGAGCCTTTTGCAATACAACTTCGACGCGCACGAGGTCGAGCGGCTGAACGCCGGCGTTCGCTACGCGCCGGCGCCCGGCAGCGTGCTGAACGCGACGTGGCGCTACACGCGCACGATCGTCGATCCGACCGGCGGCATCGGCCAGATCAAGCAGGTCGACCTGTCGGGACAGTGGCCGATCACATCGCACTGGAACCTGATCGGCCGCTGGAACTACTCGTTCACCGACCGCAAGACGCTGGAGGCGGTCGCAGGCATCGAGTACAATGCCGACTGCTGGGTGCTGCGCATCGTCGGCCAGCGGCTGACGACCACGACACAGCAGGCGACGACGTCGGTCTTCGTGCAGCTCGAACTGAACGGGCTCGCACGTGTCGGAACGAGTCCGCTCGATCTCCTGCGGCGCAGCGTGCCGGGCTACGTGCCCACCAACGACCCGTCGCTGCGCGAACGCGATCGGCGCTTCGAGGCGCTTCCCGAATTCTGAAAGGCTTCAGTTAAGATGGTCATGCGAAGGTTTCGTCCGGCGTTCGCGCTGCTGATGGCGCTCGCCTGCTGCGTTCCGCTCGCGCACGGCGCCGACAATCCCGTTCCGCTCGACCGCGTGCTCGTCGTCGTCAACGACGAGGCGGTCACGCAGTGGGACATGAACGAGCAGCGGCGCATCCTGCTGTCGCAGATGCAGGCGTCGAAGGTGACGCCGCCGCCGC
This sequence comes from Casimicrobiaceae bacterium, assembly GCA_035495715.1. Lineage (GTDB taxonomy): Bacteria > Pseudomonadota > Gammaproteobacteria > Burkholderiales > Casimicrobiaceae > VBCG01. Next base: position 110,205 of record DATJFI010000052.1, on the reverse strand, counting down.
CCGACATCCTCGACAAGCAGGTGCTCGAGCGGCTGATCGTCGAGCGCGCGATCCTGCAGTACGCGAAGGAAACCGGCATCCGCGTCGACGACACGACGGTGGAGCGGACGATCCTGCGCGTCGCCGAGGAGAACAAGCTGTCGCCCGAGGAATTCCGCAAGGCGCTCGCGCGCGAGAACGTTCCGTACGAGAATTACCGCGAGGACATTCGCCGCCAGATCACGATCCAGCGCGTGCGCGATCGCGAGGTCGACAGCAAGGTATCCGTATCGGATGCCGAGGTCGACAACTACCTCGCTACCGTCGCGTCGCAGGCCGGCGGCGAGGACGAATATCACCTTTCGCACATCTACATCACGGTTCCCGAGCAGGCGTCGCCCGACGCCGTCGAGGCGAGCCGCAAGCGCGCCGAGCAGGCGCTTGCCGAAGTGAAGTCGGGCAAGGACTTCGCCGAAGTCGCCGCCGCTTACTCGAGCGCGCCCGACGCCACGTCGGGCGGCGACCTCGGATGGCGCACGCGCGCGCGGCTCCCCACCGTGTTCGCCGACGTCGTGCAGAACATGAAGCCCGGCGACGTCTCGCCGGTGCTGCGCAGCACCAGCGGCTTCCACCTGGTGAAGCTCGTCGGCGAGCGCAACCGGAACCAGCCCACCGTCGTCGACCAGACGCATGCGCGGCATATCCTGATCAAGGTCAACGAGCAGACGTCCGAGGCCGACGCGAAGACCAAGATCGACCGGTTGCGCGAGCGCATCGTCGCCGGCGCGAGCTTCGAGGACATCGCGCGCGCGAACTCGGAGGACACGTCGAGCGCGAAGGGCGGCGATCTGGGGTGGCTTTCGCCCGGCGACACGGTTCCCGATTTCGAGCGGGCGATGGACAAGCTCGCGGTGAACGAGGTCTCGCAGCCGATACGCACGCCGTTCGGCTGGCACCTGATCCAGGTCGTCGAGCGGCGGAAGCAGGACGTCACGGAGCAGCGGCGGCGCGAGGAGGCGCGCAGGGCGATCCGGCAGCGCAAGAGCGACGAGCAGTTCGAGGAATTCGTCCGTCAGCTCCGCGACCGCACGTACGTCGAGTACAAGGTCGACGACCGTTAGAAACAGCTCGTACGATCGGCCGCGCGCACCGGCAACGTGATGAACGATGCGCTGTCGGGCTCCCTCGACGTCGCGTCGGGTGGGCTTGCGCCGCCGGTCATTCTCTGGGACAAGACGCGCGACGGCCTCGACGTGCGCATGATCGCGGCCATGGTGACCGCGCCGCTTTTCCGCAACACGACGAACCCGCGCGTTCATTCGGTCAAGGATTTCACGGCATCGGACCGCAATGCCGACAAGCGGGCGGCCGCGCAGCTTTACGTGACCGAAGCGAAAAGCAAGGAGCCGGTCGACGACGTCTGTCGGATGCTGACAGACCCCGAGATCGAGTTCACGCTAACGCCTCGGCAGGTTGGCAGCTGCGCGCAATTCATGTACGAGGATGGCCTGATAAAGCATCGTTCCGCGTCGTGGAAGGATCTCTTCTTCGACGCGATCCACCGGCTTCCGGGAAGTTAGCTCGGCCGCAGCAGCGCGACGCGCCACAGCGCAAAGCGCAGGTTCGGTGTGACGCGCAGCGTGACCCTGAGCTGATCGATGGCAAACGCGGATGCCAAAGGTCGCATGTTCACGACGTGCCCCGCGGGCGTCGATCGAGCATCGGCCACGGCGGCCGCCGCGAGCGTTGTCCACGTCTCGCCGCGGGCGCCGCGCGCGGCGATCTCGATCATGCCGTTCGCGACTTCGTCGGCGAGACCGATGACGCACGCTTCGATCGTTTCGCTCGCGAGCGCGAGTTCGACAGGCGAGGCGAGCGTCACGGTGCCGGCCGCATCCGCACGAAGTTCCAGATGTCCGGATTGCTGACGTAACGATCCGCGTTCGATCGTCCATCCGTCGTCGCTCGCATGCGACGGCGTCCCGAACGTCCACAGCCGGCTGCCGAGCGGGAGTCCGGAGCGCTCGAGCAGGAAATCGCAGGCCGCATCCTCGAGCGGCGTGTTGCGCCACGCCGTGTACGTCACGTACTCGGCACTCGCCGCGTCGAGGCCGTTCGAGCCGTTCCACGCCATCGGCGAAACGAAGCGTGCGCCCGCGTTCCAGAGGTCGCGAAGCGCCCGATACGCATCGCCGTACGTCGGCCGGCGCGCGGGCTCGCGCAGATCGGCCGTGTTGAACTCGACGATGCCGAAGCCAGGATCGATCGCAGCGAGCGTCGCATAAAGCGTGCGGCCGTTTTCCATCGGCATGTCGTTGGTCGCCGCGGCGCCGTAGACGATCGCGCCCAGGTGTCCGTCGCGCGGCTTGCTGCCTTCGATCGATACGCCGCCCGAATCGTGATTCTTGACCGGACTCGTGATCGACAGCGCGAGCGGCATCGCGTCGTGCGCCGGCGCCATGAGTCCCTGCGACGACCAGATCCTGCCGGCCGGAACGCCGGCTTCGACGAGCCATTGCGCGAGCTCGTCGTAATGAAGGGCGACGAGATGGCGGCGAAAATGCTCCCACTCGCGCACCCACGGGTCGCGCCAGTAAGGGGCTGCCGGGTCGCGCGCGAACGTTCGCGGCGGATCGACGTCGGCCCAGCGCGCAAACGATCGGCGCGCGATCGTGCACACCTGCGCAAGCGAGAGCGGGTCCGACCGGCGATGCCGTGTGAGATCCGGCACGCCGGCGCTGCAATGCCCTTCGTACGGGCCGCTGCCGGCGAGCCACTCGCGAAACTGCGCGAGCGTGCCGGGGTTGTAGTCGTACCACTGCGCTTCGGTGAAGAACGGGTTGATGTAGACGTCGGGGTCGAGATTGACGCCGACGAAGAGCGCGTCGTGCTCGCGCATGAACGCGACGAGGTGCCGCGCTGCCTGCTGCAGGTTGCGGCGCTTGTAATGGCGGACCCGCTCCGCGTACACGTTAAGCGTAAGCGCGCGCGAAAGCTCCGGCGCCTTCTGCGAGCCGGGCAGATGCGACAGGAAGTCGTCGGGCATCACCTCGTTGCGCTCGTTCCACTGGCAGTTCGCGGCGTCTTCCTCGAGCCGGTCGTTCAAGTCGAATGCCGGGCATGTGCCCGACGCGTCGGCCCAGATGCCGCCGTTCAGCGTGATCAGCACCGGCAACCGTCTCGACGCCGCGTACGCGAGCACGTGCGACAGCGCATCGTCGGCGATCGCGCGATCGCGATCGCGCCGGCGGACGTCGAAATCGGGATCGAACGCGTAGTCGCCGTCGGCGCCACGCGTCGTGCGCATGTACAGGATCGGCACGCGCATGCCGACGCCGGTCGTCGCCGACGTATACGCTTCATATCGGCGTGCGAGACCTTCGGCGCTGCCGATCGCGACGCCCGACAGCGCCGGAATCAGCCGAAACGGCGCGCCGCCACGCGCGCCGTCGAATGCCCAGCGCGCGTGCGCCGACGCTTCGACGACGAAACGGCGTCCAAGCTCCGTTTCGCGGCCGTTCGCGTCGATCGCGACGACGGTGAACGCGCGGCGCAGCACGCCGCGCGGCGCCGGCCATCGCGACAGGTCGAGCGTCGCTTCGAAGCCGCTGTACGGATTGTCGGGATAACCGGGACGGACCGCTGCCACGTCCTCTCGCGGCAGTCCGTAACGTGCGCGGACCGCGGTGTCCAGGAAACGCGCTTGCACTTCGCGTATTCGCGCAGCAGCAAGCGCCCAGCCGGCGACGCGCACGCGCGGGCCGACGCTCGCGCCGGCCGGCTCGTCGACCCAGCCGATCGCGGCAGGCTTGTCCGTTGCGACAGGATCGCTCGTCATGCGCCGATTATCGCGTGTCGTAGAATCGCCGCGATGAGTCGTGCGGACAGTTCGGTGCCGAAAGACCTCGTCGTGCCGAGGCTCGTCGCCGAACCCTGGTACGTCGATCGGGTAACGCTCGACGGGCCCCGCTTGAGCGCCGCGGGATGGTCGATGCCGGTCACCGATCGCGAGCCCCGCGGCGGCTGGTTCACGGTCAATGGCAAGCGCTTCGATCGTCTCGCGTATCCGTTGTTGCGCGAAGACGTGGGCGCCGTGTTCTGGCAGCGCGAAGGCGCGGCGAACTGCGGCTTCGACGGCGAAATCGACGATCTGTCCGATCCGTACCCGGACGGCATCCTCGAGATCCGTCGCAACGTCGCCGACACGCCGGCGATCGAGCGCGGCCGCGACGCATGGTTCCTGCCCGATCCGTCGCGGCATGCGAACCTTCCCGACGAGGATCGGCGCTTTCGCGTCATCGGCGATCGCGACGCGCGCGGCTTTCTCGTCTCGGGCGCGACCGATTATCACCGCCTCGATCGGGTGCTCGCCGAGCTGACCGGGCGTCCCCTGCACCGATTCGAGCGCGTGCTCGACTGGGGCGTCGGCTGCGGCCGGCTCGCGCGGCATTTTCCGGCGCAGCACGCGCAGGCGCTCGCCGGCTGCGACATCGACGCCGACAACGTCGCCTGGTGCAGCGCCAACCTGCCCGGAACGTTCGTCGCGTCGCGTCTTTCGCCACCGCTTCCGTTCGAGCGCGAAAGCTTCGACGTTGCCTACGGCTTATCGGTGTTCACGCACCTGCGCGAGGCGATGCAACTTCGCTGGCTCGACGAGCTCGCGCGCGTGACGAAGCCGGGCGCGATCCTGCTGATGACGATGCATGGCCGCACGGCGATCGACTTCACGCGCCTCGCGCCCGACGATTACCGGCGTACACGTGATCGCGTCGCGCGCGAAGGCCTCGTCGTCAGCGGCGCCAATGCGCAGCTCGACGGCCACGCCGAGCATCGCGGCGAGTACGTCAACGTCTACCACGACGCCGATTACGTGCGCCGCGTCTGGGGACGCAACTTCGAAGTGCTGCACTTGCTTCCCGGTTACATCCTGCATCACGACCTCGTCGTGATGCGTCGCCGTTAGGGAATCTCTGATCAACGCCCGTGCGGGCGCGACGGGTCAGCTTGCGGGGGCGCTGGCGCGAAGGAAGGCGCCGCAAACAGCAGGCGCTGTTTGCAAGCCGAGCGAAAACTGCGTTTCAGCGCAGGCTGACGTGAGCATAGCGAACGTTAAGTCGCGAAGCGACGGCCGGAGCTACAAAGCCAGCGCCCGCGGCAAGCCCCCGTCCCTTCGGGTTGACGCGAAATGCGGCGCCTGCTTCGCCGGTCCCCTTGGCATCAGCGCGCGTCGCGCGGCGCGGTGCGAAAGCGCGGCCGGTACGCGACGAGCGCCGACTTGAGCGCGAGAGCGGGCGCTTCGACGAAGTGCCACGAAAGCATCGCGAGCGGCAGCGTGACCGCGAGCGTGAGCGCGAACGACAGCAGCGGCGAAAGCGGCGCGAAGCGCCAGATCAGGAACTGCTGCACCGGAAAGGCGAGCACGTACGTGCCGTACGAATAGTCGCCGAATTGAAGATAGCGGCGCCACTGCAGACGGGGGTGATACGCGGCGACGAGCGCGAGATACGGAATGCCGATGTAGAAGCACCACGGCCCGAGGCGCGGCATCCGCGCGCAGGCGACGACGAGCAACGCGATGATGCCGGAGAGCGGCAGCGAAACGGGAACGAGGCGCCGGCACGTGTGCAGCCAGACGCCGAAGAAGAAGCTCGCGACGAGGCCCGGAATCGTTCCCAGCCCGTCGAAAGGCATCAGATTCCTGGTCGCTTGCGGAAAGATCGCGTAGCCGACGATCGCCGCGGCGAAGAGCGCCGAGTAGAGCGCAGTGCCGCGCGTGAGTCCGACGAGCACGATCATCGCAGCAACGCAGTAGCACCAGACTTCGACCGGAATCGTCCATAGCGATCCGTTCACGGCGAGCGGATAGGGCAGGGTCGCGAACACGCCGGGAAGACGGTCGGCCATGCCGAAGAACGGCATGCCGAACAGGAACCGCCAGGTGCCCGCGTCCGCCCAATAGCTCGCCGACGGCAGGACCGTCACCGTCCAGCCGACCGCGACGACGCAGAAGAGCTTCGCAAGATAGAGGCCGGGAACGATCCGCAACGCGCGCGCGGCTGCGAATCGGCAAAGCGACGGCGTGCGCTCGAGGCTTTGCGCGATCAGGAAGCCGCTGATGCCGAAGAACGTGATGACGCCGATCGTGCCGGCGTCGATCGCGTTGCGGGACAGCGCCGCGATCGGCTCGTCGCCTGCGTGGAGCGTCAGCGCATACGCGTGCGAGAACATCACCATCGACGCCGCGATCATTCGCAGCAGGTTGAGGTTGTTCTCGCGGCCGTGCGCGAGATCTTCGAGGCGGTATGCTATCGGGAGCATGAGCGGCACCAGCGACCCAGAGCATACGCCGGCGTCCGAACGACGGCTCCTCGACGACCAGATCGCGTATTACCGGGCGCGCGCGCCCGAATACGATGCGTGGTGGCTTCGCACCGGCCGCTTCGACCGCGGTGGCGCGAACAATGCGGCGTGGCACGCGGACGTCGCGCTCGTCGAGCGCGCGATCGTCGCGATGCTCGACCGCGAGGCGCCCTCGCGCGTGCTCGAAGTCGCGTGCGGCACCGGCCTCTGCACGCGGCACATCGCGCCGCGCGCCAGGCACGTGACGGCCGTCGACGCGTCGCCCGAGGTGATCGCGATCAACCGCGGCCGCGTGCAAGCCGCGAACGTCGAGTACGTGCAGGCCGACCTGTTCGCGTTCGAGCCGCAAGCGACGTACGACCTGGTGTTCATGGGCTTCTGGCTGTCGCACGTGCCGCGCGCGCGGTTCGACGCGTTCTTCGACATGGTGCGGCGCGCGCTCGCACCCGACGGCTTCGCGTGGTTCGTCGATTCGGCGCACGATCCGACATCGCACGCGGTCGACCATCCGACGCCCGACAGACACGCAGGCGTCGTCACGCGGCGGCTCGACGACGGCCGCGAGTTCCGGATCGTCAAGGTGTTCTGGGAGCCGTCGACGCTGACGGCGCGCCTCGACGCGTGCGGTTTCGCCGCGGACGTCGCGCAGACGCCGCGCTATTTCATCTACGGGAGCGCGCGACCCCGCTACTTGAGCGCGTAGTAGACGTACCCCTTCTGGGGCACGCGTCCGGCGTTCATCTCGCGCTGCGCCTCGACTTCGGAGGGCAGCTTGTCCCACCAGATCTTGCGGCCGATGCGCCGCGAAGTGTCGATCTCGGGCTTCTTCTGCAGCAGCTCGTCGATGAAGCGCGTGTGATCGGAGACGTAATGGCGGGCGGGAAGCAGCGGCATCGTGAAGCGGTCGAGTCGAATGAACCGATTTTATCATCGACGCATCGCACCTTCGACGAGCCGGAACAGGAACAGCCGGCATTCGATCGCGCCGTTCCAGAGCGGGATGCGCCGCTCGGCCTTGAGCCCGATCAGCTTCGCAAGCCGCAGGTCGCCGGTGAAGAGACCCGCGCTCCAGCCTGCGAAGCGCTGCTTCAGCGCGTCGCCGAGACGCGGGTAAAACGGCGCAAGCTGCGCCGCGTCGGCGAGGCGCACACCGTACGGCGGGTTCGCGAGCAGCAGACCCTCGGGCGCCGGCGCAGCGCGCGTCAGGACGTTCGCGACCTCGACATGGACGAACGCGTCGACCTTCGCTGCGCGAAGTGTCGACGACGTGCGGGAGACGGCCGCGGCTGCGACGTCGCTCGCGAAGATCGACACCGCGTGCGGCGCTTCGCGCACGCGATCGTGCGCATGCTGCCGGATTCGCTGCCATGCCGGACCGTCGTACCACGCGAGCTTCTGGAAGCCGAACGTGCGCGCGAGCCCCGGCGCGCGTTCCGCGGCGATCTGTGCGGCCTCGGTCGCGATCGTGCCGCCGCCACACATCGGATCGAGCAGCGGCTGCGGCGGCGCCCACTTCGCGAGCGCGAGCAATCCGGCGGCGAGGTTCTCGCGCAGCGGCGCGTCGTCGGCGTCACGCCGGTAGCCGCGCTTGAAGAGCGGCTCGCCCGACGTATCGAGATAAATCGTCGCGCTGCGCTCGGTCAGGTGCGCATGCACGCGCACGTCGGGCACGCGCTTGTCGACCGACGGGCGTACGCCCCGTTCGTCGCGGAAGCGATCGCAGATCGCGTCCTTGATCCTGAGCGTCGCGAACTCGAGGCTCGCAAGCGGCGAGCGCGTCGCGGCGACGTCGACGCGCAGTGTGCGCTCGGGCTTGAAGAGGCGGGTCCAGTCGACACCGCGGACGAGCGCGTAGATGTCGCGCTCGTTCCGGTACTCGCCGCCATCGACGCGCCAGAGAATCCGGCTCGCGATCCGCGATTCGAGGTTCGCGCGATATGCGAGGTCCAGTTCGCCGGCAAAGCCGACGCCGCCTTCGACAGCCGCGATTTCCCTCGCGCCGAACGACGCCAGTTCGTCGGCAAGCGTCGTCTCGAGGCCGCGCGGGCACGGCGCGAAGTAGCGCTCGGTCATCGCTTCGCGTCGGCTCAGAACGGCTTCGCGACGACGAGCCAGACGATCGCAACCAGCAGCGGCAGCGCCGGGATCTCGTTCAGCCAGCGGTAGAACACATGGCCGTGACGATTCCGGTCGTGCGCGAAGTCGCGGCGCAGCTTGCCGAGATAGACGTGCAGCGCGATCAGCGCGAGCACGAGCGCGAGCTTGACGTGGAGCCAGCCGCCGGCGATGCCGAAGCCGAGCCACAACCACAGTCCGAACGCGACCGTGAGCACGGCCGACGGCGTCATGATGCCGAAGTACAGCTTGCGCTCCATCAACTTGAACCGCTCGATGCCGGTACGATCGTCGGCCGGCGCCAGCGCGTGGTAGACGTAGAGGCGCGGCAGGTAGAAGAGACCTGCGAACCAGGACACCATGAAGACGACGTGCAGCGTCTTGACCGCGGCGTACATCGACGAAGCCGCGGCCGCGCTACGCGCGCTCGACGGTCACCGCGGTGCCGTAGCACAGCACCTCGGTGACGCCGTTCATGATCTCCGTCGCGTCGTAGCGAACGCCGATCACGGCGTTCGCGCCCTGCTGCTGCGCATGCGCGAGCATCAGCTCGAAAGCTTCCGAGCGCGTCCTTTCGCACAGGCTCGTGAAAAGCGAAATGTTGCCGCCGACGAGCGTTTGCAGCGCTCCGCCGACGGAGCCCACGATCGAGCGCGAGCGCACCATGATGCCGCGCACGACGCCCCGGTTGCGGACGATCCGGTAGCCGTCCAGCGTGAAGGCCGTCGTCGTCATCGCATGCTCCATCGCACCTCCCTGTCAGGCGTCACGGACCTCTCATTTGAGCAGCCGCCGCCGGGTGAGCGTCAGGGCCGCATAGTAGGCGACGAGCGCGTACGCGGCGAGCACCGCGATGTGCAGCCCGATGTGATCCGGGATTCGGTCGAGCATCAGCGGGCGGGCGATGTCGATCGCGTGCTTGAGCGGCAGTGCGTTGGCGACGTACGCGAGCCATGCCGGCATCTGCTCGACCGGGAAATAGACGCCCGAGAACAGCAGCATCGGCGTCAGCACGAGCGTGAAGAAGTAGGTGAAGAAATCGTAGCCGGGCGCGAGCGAGTTCATGACGAGACCGAACGCGCCGAAGCAAAGGCCGACCAGGAAGCCGAGCGGCAGCACCCACAGCGCGAGCCAGGTATGGCCGAACCCCAGCGCGAGGATCACGAGCAGGATCGCGGCCGTCGACATCACCGCCTTCGTTGCGCACCAGATCCATTCGGCGAGCACGACGTCGTCGAGCGCGACCGGCGCGTTGATGATCGCCTCCCACGTCCGCTGCACGTGCATCCGCGAGAACGCCGAATACATGCCCTCGAAGCTCGACGTGAACATCGCGCTCTGGCAGACCATGCCGGTGCCGATGAACGCGACGTACGACATGCCGCCAACGTTGCCGACCATCGCGCCGATGCCGTAGCCGAGCGCGAGCATGTAGAGCAGCGGATCGGCGATGTTGCCGAGCACGCTCGCGATCGCGAGCTTGCGCCAGACGAGCAGGTTGCGCCGCCACACCGGCACGAAGCGCAGCGACGGCTGCGGCAACTGCAGGACGCGTTTCAGTGCAAGGGTCGATGCCATCGGAGGGACGTGTCGCGCGACCGATACGTCGTGCGCGCGATGCGACTACTTTACACGGCCTGCGCTTGATGCTTCGGCGACGGCAACGCTGGGGTCGGATGGCACGTTACGGGAAGTAGTCCGGCATGCGATTGCGGCACGTCATCGAGATTGCAGCGTTGTCGCTGATCGCGCAGGGCGCAAGCGCGCAGGTCAACCTCGTCAACGGCGGATTCGAAAGTCCGGTCGTGCCGTCGCCGGGCTTCAACATATTCGCATCGATCCCCGGCTGGACGACGGCGTTCGGCGCCGGCATCGAAGTCCCGTCGGGCGGCATCGCCGGCACGCCGTTCGAGGGCAACCCGCTCGTCGAGACCGACTCCGCGGGCAACTCCGGCTTTCGGCAGGTCGTGCCGACGGTTGCCGGGCAGGCGTACGCGCTCGATTTCGTGTATTCGCGCGCTCCGGCAGCCGCGACGGCGATAGGCCGGCGCTCGTTCTCGGCGCGCTCGCCGTCGCCGCGCTCGGGTCAGTCGCGCAATTCGCGCCCGGTGAGCTTGATGAACAGGTCCTCGAGGTTCGCCGGCCGATGCAGGTATCGCACGCCGGCGTGCGTCGCGAGATCGGCGAGGAGCGGCGCCGCGTCGTTCGCGTAGCAGAAGGCGGTTTCGCCGGCGAGTTCCAGGCGCGAGGCGAGCGCGCGCCCCCGCGTCTCCGCCCACGTCCTCGCCGCTTCGCCGTACACCTCGACGACTTCGGGCTCGACGTGCGCCGCGAGCAGCGCGCGCGGCGTGTCGCATGCGATCAGCATCCCGTGGTCGATCACCGCCAGACGGGTCGCGAGTCGCTCCGCCTCGTCCATGAAATGCGTCGTGAGCAGGATCGTCTTGCCCTGCTTCAAGAGCTGGCGCAGACCGTCCCAGATCAAATGGCGCGCCTGCGGATCGAGGCCGGTCGTCGGCTCGTCGAGGATCAGCAAATCCGGATCGTTGACGAGCGCGCGCGCGAGCGTCAGCCGCCGCTTCATGCCGCCGGACAGTGTGCGGATCGACGTCCCGGCCTTGCCGGCGAGACCCGCGAACTCGAGCAACTGCGGAATTCGTGCGTCGAGGTCCTTGCGCGGCAGCCGGAAGTAGCCGCCGTAGATCAGCAGGTTCTCGCGGACCGTGAAGTCGGGATCGAGATTGTCCATCTGCGGCACGACGCCAACGCGGATGCGCGCTTCGCGCGCGGCCTTCGGCACCGGCTCGCCGACGAGTTCGATCGTCCCGCCGTCCGGGTCGATGAGCCCGAGACAGCAGCGCAACGTCGTCGTCTTGCCGGCGCCATTCGGGCCCAGCAGCGCGAAGCACTCGCCGCGGCGGATCGCGAACGAGAGCGCACGCACGACCTCGTGATCGCCGTAACGCTTGCGCAAGTTCTCGACGTGCAGGATCGGCGCCTCGTCCCGCCCCGCGTGCGACGCGAGCGCCGCTTCGGCAATCGCGGCCCCGTTCATCGCCGATGGTCCCGAGGCTTCGGCCACAATGCAGTCACCATCCGCGCAAGCTGCGGCAGCCGCCCATGGAAGAAATGTCCGCAGCCGCTGAACACGACGATCGGCAACTGCTGCGGACGCGCCCATTCGAAAACGGCGGCGAGCGGCACGACGTCGTCCTCCTCGCCGTGAATGACGATCGTGTCGGGTCTCACGTGCTGCAACGGAAAGCGGTTGACCGCGGCGCCGACGAGGACGAGGCCCTCGGCCTCGACGTGTTCCGCGACGCGCGTCTGAACGAACGAGCCGAACGAGAAGCCCGCGAGCGCAATCGGCAGCGCTTCGCCGAAGCGCGCGCGCGCGTCGGCGAGCACCGCGAGCGCGTCCTCCGTTTCGCCGACGCCCTCGTCGAACGCGCCCGCCGATTGCCCGACGCCGCGGAAGTTGAAGCGCACCGCGACGTAGCCCAACGCGAAGAACGTCTTCGCGAGCGTCTGTGCGACCTTGTTGTCGAGCGATCCGCCCTGCAGCGGATGCGGATGGCAGACGAGCGCGAGCCCTCGCGGCGCCGGTCCGGGCACGTTGCGCACGACTTCGATCGCGCCGGCCGGACCTTGAACCGTCAGGCGCTCGGTGGTGCGGGGCGTCATCGCGGGCGCATCACGCCGCATCCACCGGCTTGCCCCATGCCGGGCGTCCCGCAAGCACGAAGAGCCAAAGCGCCGCCAACACCGGCCACAACAGCAGCGTGACGCGGGTCAGCGCGTTGTAGTTCAGGAGTTGCCCGTAACGCCAATCGAACAGCGCGATGGGAACGGGGCCGGTGAGCGTCTCCGGCGCGAGCACGGGTGCGCAGAGCGCCGAGAGCAGCGCGATGGCGCACACGGCTACCTGAACGGGCCGCGGCAACGCGATCGCGAGGCGCAACAGGATCGCGCCCGCCGCGATGCCGGCGAGCATCGGCAGCCTCACCCACGTCTGCCAGACATTGGGCCTCAGCATCACGACCGCTGCGAACGCCTTGAGCGCGAGCGCGCCGACGATCATCGCGACGACGATCGTTCCCGCGTATCGGCGGCGGCGCAGCAGCAGCGCGACGAAGAGGCCGACGCCGAGCACCTGGAACGCACTCGCCGCGGCCTGCACGAGCGAGTCCGCGCTCTCGTGTGGCGCCGGCGTTGCGACGACGCTCGTGCCGATCGCCGTCACGGTGTCGTTGTCGAACGCCATCGCGAAGAGCGGAATGCCGGGATTCATCTGCGCGACGAACCACAGGAGCAGCAGGCCGACGCCGATGTCGCCCAGGTGACCGGGGAGGAAGAGGCGTCCCCGGGCGCGATAGATCACGCGGCGCGCGCGGGCACTTCGCGCAATGAGCGTCGCGAGGATGCCGCCGACGAGCGCGCCGGCGCTGTTGGTGACGAGGTCGTTGACGCTCGCGATGCGCGGCGGAACGTACATCTGCAGCGATTCCATCGCGAACGACATCGCGGCGCCGATCGCGAGTGCCGACGCGATGCGGCGCGCCGGCGAGGCGCCGCGGCGCAGCAGCGCGACGAAGAGCCCGAACGGCACGTAGGCGACGACGTTCAGCACGATGTCGCCGCGCACCCAGCGCGCCGGCGGCGCGAACAGGAAGAACGCCGTACCGGGTGGCGGCGGCAGCCACGGCGAAAACGGCTCGAGCGACGCGTAGACGATCGCGAAGCCGTAGAGCATCGCGAGCACGTGCGGCAGCCGCGTCGCCAGCGGAGGCGTCATCGTCTGCGACGGTTCGGTCATCGCGCGTTCCCCTCACCCCAACCCTCTCCCCGCCTGCGGGGAGAGGGAGCCGAGCGATAGCGAGGCGGGTGAGGGGCCCGTTTTCATTTGGACGCTTTGATCTCCGTCCACAGCTTGTTCCGCAGCCGCCGCTGCGCGACGGTCAGGTCCTTCAACTGCTCGAGCTTCTTCTGGAGCTCGGGCGGCGGAAAGACCGCCGGCAGCTTGAGGATCTCGGGCTTGATGTAGCGCATCGCGTCCTTGTTCGGATTGCCGGAGCCGATCAGGTTCGTGAGGTCGGCCGAGTTGCGGCCGTCGAGCATGAAGTTGATGAACTTGAGCGCGAGATCGGGCCGCGGCGCGTTCTTGTCGATCACCATGTTGTCGACGGCGAGCACCGCACCTTCCTTCGGGATGCCCTGCAATATGTGGAACGGGCGCCCGGCCGCCTGCGCGTCGAGATTCGCCTGGAAGATGTCGTTCGAGTAGCCATGGACGAGCCAGATGTTGCCGACCGTCAGCTCCTTGATGTACGACTGGGCGTTGAATGCCGCCCAGTACGGCTTCGCCTTCCTGATCACCGCCGTGGCTTCGTCCCAGTGCTTCGGGTCGACGTCGTTCGCCGAGTAGCCCAGGTACTTGAGCGCGGCGGCGAAGAGCTCGTTCGCGCTGTCGAGCACTGTCACGCGGCCCTTCACTTTCTCGAGGTACTTCGGATCGAAGATGACGGCCCACGTGTCGGTCGGAAGCCCGAGCTCCTTCATCTTGACGTCGTTGTAGCCGATGATCGTCGTCGACATCGCGTACGGCACCGAGTACTGGTTGCCGGGGTCGAACGGCGTATCGAGGTAAGCGGGATCGACGTTCCTGATGTTGGGGATCGCCGCTTTGTCGAGCGGCTTCAACTGCTTGCCGCGGATCAGCGCCTGCACGGCGTTCGATGTCGGCACCAGCACGTCGTAGCCCTTTGCGCCCGCGGCAAGCTTCGCGAGCAGTTCCTCATTATCCCCGTAGTACGTCTGGATCACGTCGCATTGGCAGACGCTTTCGAAGCGCTTGATCGTCTCCGGCGCGATGTAGTTGTTCCAGTTGTAGAGGTGGAACTCGTCCCGCGCATGGGCGGGGGTTGCGAAGGCGAGAAGCGCGGCGAATACGGCGGCGAGAGGGCGGGCGATCATGGTCAGGACTCCTCCTGGGAGCGAAGCAGCGTCGGCGACAGCTTCGCGGCGATGACGATCAGGACCAGCGTGAGCAGCATCAGGAGCGTGGATACCGCGTTCACCTCCGGCGTCACCGCGATCTTGATCATCGAATAGATCTGCAACGGCAGCGTCACCGTGCCGGCCCCCGCCGTGAAGAACGTGATCACGAAGTCGTCGATCGACAGCGTGAACGCCATCAGCGCGCCGGCGACCACGCCGGGCATGATGAGCGGCAGCGTCACGTAGCGGAAGGCCTTGATCGGCGAGGCGCCGCAGTCGCGGGCGGCCTCGGTCAGCGTCTCGTCCATGCCGGCGAGCCGCGCGCGGACGACGATCGCCACGAAACCGATGCAGAACGCGATGTGCGCCAGTGCGACCGACACGAGCCCCAGCGTGAAGTTCAACAGCACGAAGAAGATCAGCAGCGACACGCCCATCAGGATTTCGGGAATCGCGATCGGCGCGACGATCAGGATCGGCAACAGGCGCAACCGGTAGCGGTGCATCGCGAGTCCCGCCAACGTGCCGAGCGCCGTCGACACGAGACTCGCCACGAGCCCGATGATCAGCGAATTGCCGGCGGCGGTCAGCATCTGATCGTCGCGGACGAGCGTGCGGTACCAGTCGAGCGTGAAGCCGACCCATTCGGCGTTGAGCCGCGAATCGTTGAACGAATAGACGACGACGATGAAGAGCGGCACGTAAAGGAACGCGTACGCGAACATCGCCGCCCCGGCGAGCGCGATCGAGCGCTTACGCATGCCGAGCCGCTCCGCGCCGGCCGATCCACGCGGCGGCGCCGGCGAGCACGAGCGCCGCGACCGTGAGCACGATCGACAGCACGCTGCCGAACGGCCAGTCACGCGTTTCCAGGAATTGCTGCTTGATCAGGTTGCCGATCAGCGTGTCCTCGGGGCCGCCGAGGATGTCGGGAATCGCAAAAATGCCGAGCGCGGGAATGAACACGAGCGCCCCGCCCGCGTAGACGCCGGGCAGCGACAGCGGGAACGTGATGCGCCAGAAACGCTGCCATGCGTTGGCGCCGAGATCCTGCGCCGCATCGAGGAGCGCCTGGTCGTGCTTCTCGAGGTTCGCGTAAAGCGGCAGCACCATGAACGGCAGGCTCACGTAGACGAGACAGACGAGGACCGCGAAGCCGCTGAACAGAAGCGAGACCGGCTCGAGACCGAACAGACCGCGCAGGCCGTTGACCACCTTCGCGAGCGCCGCGTTCGGTCCGAGGATGATCATCCACGCGTAGATGCGGATCAGGAAGTTGCTCCAGAAGGGCAGGATCACGAGCAGCAGCAGCAGGTCGCGATACTTCTTCGAGCTTTTGGCCACCAGCGTCGCGAGCGGATACGCGAGGAGCAGGCAGAAGAGCGTGGTCAGCAGCGCATACCACGCGGACTTGACGAACACGCGGATGAACACGGGCTCGGTGACGAACCGCACGTAGCTGTCGACGTTCAGGTCGAGCTTGCCCGCCTCGTCGACGATCGGTGCGAGTCCGCCGAACTCGCCGGGCGAACGGAAGGACGCGAGCACCATGATCAGCGTCGGCGCCGCGAAGAACACGAGCAGGTACAGAAGCGGCGGGCCGCCGACGAGCCATCGGCCGAGACGCGTGGAGGGTCGGGTCGCCATCGCCCCGATCACTCCGCGATGAAATGACCCGCGCCGACGGGCCAGCTCACGTCGACGGCATCGCCGACTTCGAAGAACTTGGCGCGGCCGCTTTGCGAGTTCGCGAGCAGCGCCTCGACGATCGTGCCGCCTTCGATTGCGACGCGGTAAACGGTGACGTCGCCCATGTACAGCAGGTCGTGCACGGCGCCGCGAAAGTGATTGTCCGGCGTATCCGAAGGCGCCTCCGCGGCGATGCGGATCTTTTCGGGACGGATCGCCACGGTGCCGTTCGCGCTCGCCGATGCATTCGCCTGCGTCGCGACGCGGACCGGACCAAGGCCCTCGACGTCGACGACGGCGAGACCGCCGTCGCTCGCGCGAACCGGTCCCGAGAACAGGTTGCAGTGGCCGATGAAATCCGCGACGAAGCGCGTCAGCGGAAAGCCGTAGATCTTCGACGGCTCGTCGAGCTGCTCGATGCGGCCGCGGTTCATCACCGCGATCCGGTGCGACAGCGCTAGCGCCTCGGTCTGGTCGTGCGTGACGTAGACGAATGCAATGCCGACTTCCTTCTGCAGGTTGATGAGCTCGATCGACAGGTCCTCGCGCAGCTTCGCGTCGAGCGCCGCGAGCGGCTCGTCGAGCAGCAGCATCGTCGGGTGCGTGACGAGCGCGCGCGCGATCGCGACACGCTGCTTCTGTCCTCCCGAAAGCTCGTGCGGATAGCGCTTGCCCAAGCCCTGGAGGCGAACGTCCTCGAGCGCGCCTTCGATGCGCGCCTTACGCTCGCCGGCCGGCACGCGCGCCATCTGCAGCGGGAACGCGACGTTGCCCTCGACGCTCATGTGCGGAAAGAGCGCGTAGCTCTGGAACACGGTGCGCACCGGGCGCAATTCCGGCGGCGTGTCGGCCAGATCGCGGCCATTCAGCAAAATGCGCCCGGCGTCCGGCAGATCGAAGCCTGCGATCATCCGCAACAGTGTGGTCTTGCCGCAACCGGAAGGACCGAGCAGCGTAAAGAACTCGCCGGCTTCGACGGCGAGGCTTACGTCGTCGACTGCAGTGAAGTCGCCAAAGCGTCGCGTGACACCCTGTATGTCGAGCAGCGCCACCGGCGCGGGGCTCCTTCCGTTCGAGGTGAATTGCGCGGCGGATTGTAGCGGATCGCTACCTTTGCAGGAGCAGCAGCACCACGACGCCGGTCAGGAGCACCGCGATCACGCCGAGCCAACGGTTGCGCGATTGCTGCGCGAGCGCGAGCGCCTTCAGCGCGACGTCCGACGCGCCGGGCGGCGCCGACAAGCGCTCGTGCAAAAGCCGCGGCAGCTCCGGCAGCGTCTCGACGAGCGACGCCGCTTCGGCGAACACGCGCCGCTGCAGCGCGCGAAAGCCGATCTGGTCCTCCATCCAGCGTTCCAGGAACGGCTTGGCCGTGACCCACAGGTCGAGATCAGGATCGAGCTGGCGTCCGAGGCCCTCGACGTTCAGCAGTGTCTTCTGCAGCAGCACGAGCTGCGGCTGGATCTCGACGTTGAAGCGGCGCGACGCGCGGAAGAGCTGCACGAGCACCTTGCCGAGCGAGATCTCCTTGAGCGGCCGGTCGAAGATCGGCTCGCAGACGACGCGGATCTCGCTCGTCAGCTCGTCGATCCGCGTGTTCGCCGGCACCCAGCCCGACTCGAGGTGCGTCATCGCGACGCGATGGTAGTCGCGGCGGAAGAAGGCGAGGAAGTTCTTCGCGAGGTAGCCCTTGTCGCGCTCGGACAGCGTGCCCATGATGCCGAAATCGAGCGCGATGTACTTGCCGTGGTTCGCCGCGTCGACGCCGACGAAGATGTTTCCCGGGTGCATGTCGGCGTGGAAGAACCCGTCGCGGAACACCTGCGTAAAAAAGATCTCGACACCCGCGCGTGCGAGGCGCTTCAGATCGATGCTCGCCGCGACCAGGTCCGCAATGCGCCCGACCGGAATGCCGGCCATGCGCTCCATGACGAGGATCTCGCTCGCCGTCCAGTCCCAGTAGACCTCGGGAATGCGCAAGAGCGGCGACAGGCGGAAATTGCGCCGGAGCTGCGCGCAGTTCGCGGCCTCGCGCATCAGGTCGAGCTCGTCGTGGATCGTCTTGTCGAATTCGGCGACGACCTCGCGCGGCCGCAGCCGCCGCCCTTCGCGCCACAGCCGCTCGACGAGCGACGCGGCCGTGCGCATCAGCGCGAGGTCGTGCTCGATCACGTTGCCGATGTTCGGCCGCAGCACCTTGACCGCGACTGGCGTGCCGTCGGGCAGCTCGGCGAAATGCACCTGCGCGACCGATGCGCTCGCGACAGGCGACAGGTCGAAGCTCTTGAAGACCTCGTCGATCGGCCGGCCGAATACGCGGACGATCGTCGCGACGACGAGCTCCGACGCAAACGGCGGCACGCGATCCTGAAGGAGCGCCAGCTCGTCGGCGATGTCGGACGGCAGGATGTCGCGGCGCGTCGACAGCACCTGCCCGAACTTGATGAAGATGGGACCGAGATCCTCGAGCGCGCGGCGCAGGCGCACGCCGCGCGGCGCGGACAGGTCACGCCAGAAGAGCGCGTAGCGAACGGCGACGCGCAACGGCGCGAGCCTGGGGTGACCGAGCGCCAGTTCGTCGAGGCCGTGCCGCAGCGCGACGACGATGATCCGGATGAGCCGACCGAGCCGCATGCCGGCGATTGTACGGTGGCCCTTCGGGCAACCGCGCGGCGCTCAGGCGTTCGGCGTTGCGAGTCTTTCGGCGAGCGACGCCACCCGGACGTCGAGCGCGTCGATGCGCGCGGCGAGCAGCGCCGTGCCGTCCGCGAGCGCACGCATGTCGGCGGGATGCGCGAGCAGT
The DNA here is from genome assembly GCA_035495715.1 of Casimicrobiaceae bacterium. GTDB lineage: Bacteria > Pseudomonadota > Gammaproteobacteria > Burkholderiales > Casimicrobiaceae > VBCG01. The sequence goes on along the minus strand of DATJFI010000052.1, from coordinate 91,262 downwards.
TGCACCTCGTCGCGCGCATAGGTTCCGACGTTCGCGGCGACGCGCGCGGCCGCGTACTCGGGCATCGCGAGCGCCGCACGGCCCATGTCGGCGATGCGCTGCCCGACGATCGCGCCGAAGGGACGCGAAAGCCCGCGCTCGACGAACCACGGCAGCGTCTGCGCGAGATCCCTGAGAACGCGAGCCAGGTCGGCGTCGCCTTCCTCGACGACGAATTCGCTCCAGCGTGCGGGGTTCGCGAGCATCGCCGGCACGTTGAAAGGCGACAGCGTCAGCGCGAGGTCGACCGGGTGTCCGGCGAGCGGCTCGCGATCGAGATAACCCGCCGGAACGATTCGAAACGCGGCGACGACGGGCCCCACGCGAATCGAGAAGCTGCGCCCCGCCTGCGTCGCGAGCCGCGCGCGCGCCCACGGCTCGTGTTCGAGCACATGGTTCGCGGCGGCGGTCGTGAGCACCACGCTATGGTGTCGCGTATTGCTGGATGCCGGCGAGCAGCCACCCCGACGAGCCGTCGACGGGCTTCACGAGGTGCCACATTTCCTCGAACGGCTGCGCCACGGCATTGCCGTCCTCGCGCAACGTGCCGTCGAAGCGAACGGTCGCGACGTAGCGATCGCCTTCCTGCACGACCTCGAGCACGTCGGCGTCGAGCGTCACGACCTCGGTCGGGATCTGCGGGCGCCGCGCATCGAGGTCGCGCGCGATCTCGGCGCTCATCCCGGGCGTCGTGACGTCGGCGAGCAATGCGCGGTCGCCTCGGTCGTAGGCCGCCTGCAGCCGTCTGAACTGCTGCTTCGCCTGCGCGATGAACGGGAACGGATCGAAGCCCGGCGGGTACTTGCCGGCGTTCGTCGTCGCGCCGGCGGGCGCGCCCCATGTCGTATCGACGAGCGGACCCGGCTGCGGATCCAAACGCCCTCGCGGTGAGCCACCCGCGTATTGAAAGGGCGCGCTGACGCGGCGCGCGCTCATCGCCCGGATCAACGCGATCACGCCGACTGCTAGAAGGACGAGCAGCAGCAGTCCGCCGAAGCCTTCGGAGAGCCCGAAGTGCGAAAGGAGCGCCGCCAGACCGAGTCCGGCCGCGATGCCGGCGAGCGGGCCGAGCCAGCGCGAGCCGCGCGAGGCGGTGTTCGCGCTCGGTGCGGCGCCGGCCGCCGGACGCGACGCCGACGCGCCGGGCGTGGCAGGCATCACGGGCCGCTCGGCGGGCCCCGAAAAGCCGCTGGTCGAAGGCGCCGTGCGCGGTGCCGGCGCCGGCACGATGCTGCGCTGCATGCCGAAGCTGCGTCCGCCACCGATCCGGGCGGCATCGGCGAGCCCGGCATGGACGAAAGCAAACGAGGCGAAAGCCGCGAGAGCGATGACGAACAGGCGTTTCACGTGTTCCTCCGAAAGACGGCGCGCGACGCGGCGCGAGGCGATGCGCACGATATGCGGGCTGCGCCGGCCGGTGTCAACCCGGGAAGCCCGAATTCGGCGCGCCGATCAGTAGACGCGCCCGACGTGCAGCGCGACCGCGCCGGCCGCCAGGTTGTAGTAATCGACGCGGTCGAAACCGGATCGTTCCATCATCGCCGCGAGCGCCTTCTGGTCGGGATGCACACGGATCGACTCGGCGAGGTAGCGGTAGCTCGCCGCGTCGCCGGCGACCACGCGCCCGAGGAGCGGCAGCACGCTGAAACTGTACCAGTCGTACGCGCGCGACAAGGGACCGGCGATGCGCGAGAACTCGAGCACGACGGCGACGCCGCCCGGAACGAGCACCCGTGCCATCTCGGCGAGCGCGCGCTCCTTGTGCGTGACGTTGCGCAGGCCGAAGCCGATCGACACGCAATCGAAGCTCCGTGCGCGAAACGGCAGCGCCTCGGCGTTGCACTGGACGGTCGGCATCACGACGCCGTCGTCGAGCAGTCGATCCCGGCCCGCCGCGAGCATCGCGCCGTTGATGTCGGTGTGCACGACGACGCCGGCCGGGCCGACGCGCGCCGCGAAAAGGCGGACGAGATCGCCGGTGCCGCCGGCGAGATCGAGCACGCGCTCGCCGGCACGTACGCCCGCGACTTCGACCGTGAATCGCTTCCAGAAGCGGTGCATCCCGGCCGACATCAGGTCGTTCATCAGGTCGTACTTCGGCACGACCGAGTCGAAGACGCCACGGACGCGCCGCGTCTTCTCGTCCGGTGTCACCTGCTCGTAGCCGAAGTGCGTCGTTTCCTTCATGTCCTGTCACGGCTCGCACCCGCTTGCGCAAGCCGCTCGAGATAGCGTCGCCACAGCTCGTCCTGCCGCGCGCCCAGGTCGTAGAGATACTCCCAGGAGTAGATCCCCGTGTCGTGACCGTCGGAGAACGTCGGCCGCAATGCATAGTGCCCGACCGGCTCGACGCTTGCGATGGTCACGTCGCGCTTCCCGGTCTGCAGCGTCTCCTGGCCGGGGCCGTGGCCGCGCACCTCGGCGGACGGCGAATGCACCCGCAGGAATTCGTACGGCAGCCGGAAATGGCGGCCGTCGGAGAACGCGATCTCGAGGACGCGAGACGCCTGGTGGAGCTTGATCTCGGTGGGCGTGACGTTCATGCCGTTGCCCGGCGGAAAGCGAAGGGCCGTCCCGAGCTTTCCGCCCCGATTCTACCGGACGAAAGTATCGTGCGCGCGAACCGTGCGCGCGAAACTTTCGTCCGTCGGTATTACTCGTCGGTCTCGGGGACGATGTCCAGGTTGCCGATGCCCGAGAACATGTTGCGGTTCTTCGCTTCCTTGCCCTTGAGCTTGATCTCGAGGCGCAGGTCGTTCAGCGAATCGGCGTTGCGCAGCGCGTCCTCGTAGCTGATGAGGCCCGCCTCGTAGAGGTCGAACAGCGACTGGTCGAACGTCTGCATGCCGAGCTCGCGCGACTTCTTCATCAGGTCCTTGATGCCGCCGACGTCACCCTTGAAGATCAGGTCGGAGACGAGCGGCGAGTTCAGCATGATCTCGACCGCCGGCACGCGGCCCTTGCCGTCGCGGCGCGGAATCAGCCGCTGCGCGACGAACGCGCGCACGTTGAGCGACAGGTCCATCAAAAGCTGCGCGCGCCGCTCCTCGGGGAAGAAGTTGATGATGCGGTCGAGCGCCTGGTTCGTGCTGTTCGCGTGCAGCGTCGCGAGCAGCAGGTGGCCCGTTTCGGCGAACGCGATCGCATAGTCCATCGTCGAGCGCTCGCGCACTTCGCCGATCAGGATCACGTCGGGCGCCTGCCGCATCGAGTTGCGAAGCGCGATGTCCCAGTTGTCGGTGTCGACGCCGACCTCGCGCTGCGTGACGATGCAGTTCCTGTGCTCGTGCACGAACTCGATCGGGTCCTCGATCGTCACGATGTGGCCGAAGCTGTTCTCGTTGCGGTAGCCGAGAAGCGAGGCCATCGACGTCGACTTGCCGGCGCCCGTGGCGCCGACGAACATCATGATGCCGCGCTTGCTCATGATGATGTCCTTGAGCACCGGCGGCAGGCCGAGGTCGTCGAATTTCGGGATCTCGGTCGTGATCGTGCGCAGCACCATGCCGACGCGCGCCTGCTGCACGAACGCATTGACGCGGAAGCGGCCGATGCCGGGCGGGGCGATCGCGAAGTTGCACTCCTTCGTCGACTCGAATTCGGCCGCCTGCTTGTCGTTCATCACGCTGCGGACGAGCTCGATCGTGTGCTGCGGCGAGAGCATCGTCTTCGACACCGGCGCGATCTTGCCGTCGACCTTGATTGCCGGCGGGAAGCCCGACGTGATGAAGAGATCGGAACCCTTCTCCTTGACGAGCAGCTCGAGCAGCTCGTGGATGAAGCGTGTGGCGCGTTCTCTTTCCATCGCAATGCTCTCCCTGGCGGCGGCCGGCCCGTCAGGCCGCGCCGAACAATTCCTTGTTGACCGCGCGCGTCCTCGCCTCGGCCGCCGAGATCGTGTTGCGGCGGACGAGATCGACGAGGCACTGGTCGAGCGTCTGCATGCCGAGCGCCTGTCCCGTCTGGATCGCGGAATACATCTGCGCGACCTTGTTCTCGCGGATCAGGTTGCGGATCGCCGGCGTGCCGATCATGATCTCGTGCGCTGCGACGCGGCCCTGTCCGTCCTTCGTCTTGATCAGCGTCTGCGAAATGACCGCGACGAGCGACTCCGACAGCATCGCGCGCACCATGTCCTTTTCGGCCGCGGGGAACACGTCGATGATCCGGTCGACGGTCTTCGCTGCGGAGCTCGTGTGCAGCGTGCCGAACACGAGGTGGCCGGTCTCGGCTGCCGTCATCGCGAGGCGGATCGTCTCGAGGTCGCGCATCTCGCCGACAAGGATGTAATCGGGGTCCTCACGGAGCGCGGCGCGCAGCGCGTTCGGGAACGACAGTGTGTGCGGGCCCAGCTCCCGCTGGTTGATCAGGCACTTCTTCGACTCGTGCAGGAACTCGATCGGGTCCTCGATCGTGAGGATGTGGCCGAACTCGTTCTCGTTGACGTGGTTCACCATCGCGGCGAGCGTCGTCGACTTGCCCGAGCCGGTCGGCCCGGTGACGAGGATCAGTCCGCGCGGGCGGTCCGTCAGGTCGGCGAACACCTTCGGCGCATTGAGCTCCTCGAGCGAGAGCACCTTCGACGGAATCGTCCGGAACGCGGCCGCCGCCCCGCGGTACTGATTGAACGCGTTGACGCGGAATCGCGCGAGGTTCGGCACCGCGAAGCTGAAGTCGCACTCGAGGAATTCCTCGTACATCTTCCGTTGCTGATCGCTCATGATGTCGTACACCATCGCATGCACGTCCTCGTGCTCCATCGGCGGCAGGTTGATGCGGCGGATGTCGCCGTGGACGCGGATCAGCGGTGGCAGCCCCGACGACAGGTGCAGGTCGGACGCCTTGTTCTTGACCGCAAACGCGAGAAGCTCGGTGATGTCCATGGATCAGGCCCGGGTCGGGACGTCGCGGACGGTATCGCGACATGCGGTTTCGATCGGTTCGGCAGCGAATGAACACGCCTGCCGCGACGCGACGTTCGGCGGTGAAATGCGCTTGGAGCCGTCTTTTGCCGCGTTTGTGAACGTTTTCATCGCTGGCGTCACCTTGTGCAGCCTCGAATCAGTGTACAAACGGACTGTAGTACGCAATAGGCGTGCCATGGGTTGGTGCTCTAATGGCGGTCGATTATGGGACGCCACGAGAACGCATGGCAAGCGACGCGCCAGCGCATCGCGTCCGCCGCGCGCGCGGCGCAGCGCACTCCCGACGACGTTCGGCTCCTCGCCGTCTCCAAGACCTTTCCGCCCGACGCCGTTCGCGTTGTGCACGCATTGGGCCAGCGGGCCTTCGGCGAGAACTACGTGCAGGAGGCGTCGGCGAAGCGGGCGTCGCTTTCCGATCTTGCCGATATCGTGTGGCACCTGATCGGGCCGCTGCAGACGAACAAGGCGCGCGACGCCGCCGCCACGTTCGACTGGGTCGAGACGGTCGACCGCCCGCGCATCGCCGAGCGGCTGTCGGCCGCGCGCGGCTCGTCCTCACGGCCTCTCAACGTGCTCGTCCAGGTGAACGCGAGCGGCGAGGCGACCAAGCACGGCGTTGCGCCCGGGGAGGCGGTCGACCTCGCGCGCTACGTCGCAACACTGCCGAATTTGCGCCTGCGCGGCATCATGGGCATTCCGGAGGCGACGGCCGACGTCGAGCGGCTGCGCGCGCAGTTCCGCACGCTTCGCGGCTGCCGGGACGCGTGCGCGGCGGCGGGACTGCCGGTCGACACGTTGTCGATGGGCATGACCGAAGACCTCGAGATCGCGATCGCCGAAGGTGCGACCGAGGTGCGTGTCGGGCGCGCGATCTTCGGCGAGCGGGAAAGGAGGCAGCCGTGAAGGCCACCTTCATCGGCGGCGGCAACATGGCGACAGCGCTGGCTGGCGGCCTGCTCGCACGCGGCGTCCATCCGGCAGACCTGCGTGTCGTCGAGCCATTTGCAGCGCAACGCGAGCGCCTTCGCGAGCGAATGCGCGGCGTGGCCGTGCATTCCAGCGCGAGCGGCGATGCGCTGAAGGGCGCCGAGGTCGTCGTCTTCGCCGTCAAGCCGCAGCAGATGCGCGAGGCGGTGACGGCGATCGCGCCGCATGTCGCCGCGATTCCCGTGGTGTTGACGATCGCGGCCGGCGTGCGCTGCGCGGACATCGCCCGCTGGCTCGGCGGTTATGCACGGATCGTGCGCGCGATGCCGAATACGCCGGCGCTCGTCGGCGCGGGCATCAGCGCGCTGTACGCGACACCCGACGCGAAGCCGGTCGCGAAAGTCGCCGCCGACGTCCTCGAAGCGTGCGGCGAGATCCTGTGGTGCGACGACGAGCGCGATCTCGACGCGGTAACTGCCGTGTCGGGCAGCGGTCCCGCCTACGTGTTCTACTTTCTCGAAGCGCTCGAACAGGCGGCAATCGAGCTCGGCTTGCCGCCGGGGGAAGCGCGGCGGCTCGCGTACGCGACGTTCGACGGCAGCATGCGGCTCGCGCGCGCAAGCAGCGATGCGCCGGCGACGCTCCGCGCGAACGTGACGTCGAAGGGTGGCACGACGGCAGCGGCGATCGGCGTGCTGGACGCGGCGGACGTGGGCGAGCGCATCGTCCTGGCGGTAAAGGCGGCCGCTGCGCGCGCGACCGAGCTTGGCGACGCGTACGGCAAGGACTGACGGGGTCTTCGATGCTGAACAACGCGCTCGCCTACCTGATCGACGTCTTTTTTGGACTTTTCACGTACACGCTTCTGGCGCGCCTGGTGATGCAATGGATGCGCGCGCCGTTTCGCAATCCGCTGGGCCAGGCGGTCATGGCCATGACCGACTGGATCGTGAAGCCGTTGCGCAGGGTGCTTCCCGGATTCCGCGGCGTCGACTGGGCGACGGTCGTCGCAGCGTTCGTCTTTCAGTTCGCGTGGCTTCTCGCGCTGCAGCTCGCGTTCGGCCCCGGCTTCGCGCTCTTCGGCGTCGGGCTCGTTTTCCTGCTGCTCGCGACGATCATCGCGCTCGTCAAGGCGTTCCTGTGGCTTCTGATCGTGATCGTGTTCGCGCAGGCGATCCTGTCGTGGGTTGCGCCCGACGGCCCGCTCGCCGGCGTGCTGAATGCGCTGACGTTTCCCGTGTTGCGCCCCGTGCGCCGCGTCGTGCCGCCGATCGGGGGAACGCTGGACCTGTCGCCGCTGATCGTGATCGTCGTCGCGCAGCTCATCCTGATCACGGTCGTGCCGTGGCTCGAGAGCTCGGCGACGCGGCTTTTCATCTGACGCCGCAACGCGGACGAAGGCGACGGTGTCGCGCCCGGAACCTAAGCGTGCGCCGTTCGGTCTGACAGGCACTCGGCACGACAACGACCGGGCGACAACGCCCGGAACGGCTGTCGTCACCCGTAGTTCAAGCGCCGCGCCACCAACCGCAGTACCGACGGGCTCATGCCCGCCCGGCATCCCGACAGCCGCCTGACGCCTCCGCACGACTCGGCGTACCCGCCATTGGCGGGTGCGCCGCATGACGACGCCGTCATCGCCTCGTGCCGTCTCTGTTCAACGGTCGAGCGAAGGAGGAATGCCATGGGAAAGGAATATCGACGCGACGTGTCGCGCCGCAGATTCGTGCAGGCCGCGAGTGCCATCGGACTTGCGGCGAGCATGGGACCGTACATCGTCACGCGTCCGGCACGCGCGGCGGGCAACACGTTGAAGATTCTCCAGTGGAGCCACTTCGTGCCCGCCTACGACAAATGGTTCGACGACACATATACCAGGCAATGGGGCGAGAAGAACGACACGCAGGTGATCGTCGATCACGTCGGGATTCCAGCGATCAATTCGCGCGCGGCCGCCGAGGTGTCGGCCCAGAAGGGTCACGATCTCTTCATGTTCCTGTGGCCGGCACCGAGTTACGAGACGCAGGTGATCGACCACAAGGAGATCTACGACGAGTGTGCGAAGAAGCACGGCAAGCCGATCGACCTCGCGGTCAAGAGCACCTACAACCCGAGGACGAAGAAGTACTTCGGCTTCTCCGACAGCTTCGTTCCCGATCCGGTGAATTACCGGATCGATCTGTGGGCCGAGCAGGGCATGCCGCATGGGCCCACGAGCTGGGACGACGTGCTGCGTGTCGGCAAGAAAATCAAGGGCAAGCATCAGATCCCCGTCGGCATCGGCCTGTCGGCCGAGCTCGACACGGCGATGGCGATGCGCACGATCCTGTATGCGTTCGGCGGCTCGGTACAGGACGAGCACGAAAACGTCGTGCTCGATTCGCCGCACACGCGCGACGCGGTCGAGTTCGTCAAGGCGCTCTACGAGCAGACGATGACGCCCGAGGTGATGGCGTGGGACGCGTCGTCGAACAACCGTGCGCTGCTCGCCGGCAAGGTGTCCCTCGTGCTGAACGCGATCTCGACGACGCGCGCCGCGGAGGACAAGAAGCTGCCCATCGCGGACAGGATCGGGCTCACGCCCGCGCTGAAGGGCAGCGTCCGCGCGATCGGCCTCGAGCACGTGATGGACTGCTACGTCATCTGGAAATTCGCCGACAACATCGAGGGCGCGAAGAAGTTCCTCGTCGACTACATCGATAACTTCGAGCAGGGCTTCAAAGGCAGCGAGTACTACAACTTCCCGTGTTTTCCGAGCACGGTGCCCGACATCAGGGCGCTGCTTGCGAACGACCCGCACGAGCCGCTCGGCAAGTACAAGGCGCTCGACGACGTGCTGCACTGGGCGACGAACGTCGGCCATCCGGGCTACGCGAACGCGGCGACCGACGAGATCTTCAACACGTGGGTGCTGAACACGATGTTCGCGAAGGCCGCGACCGGCACGTTGCCGATCGACGACGCCATCAAGGAGGCTGCGGCCAAGTGCAAGGCGATCTTCGCCAAGTGGGACCAGAAGGGACTCGTGTAAGGCCGCACGATGGCCACGGTGGAGACGCGCCGGCTCACCAAGCGTTTCGATTCCGGCAACGCCGTCGACGGCATCGATCTTTCGGTGCGCGAAGGCGAATTCCTGGTGCTGGTCGGACCCTCGGGCTGCGGCAAGACGACGCTGCTGCGCATGCTCGCTGGCCTGGAGACGCCCAGTTCGGGCGACGTGCTGATCGGCGGCCGCGTCGTCACGTGGCTGCCGCCGCGCAAGCGCGACATCGCGATGGTCTTCCAGAGCTACGCGCTCTATCCGCACCTGACGGTCTTTGGCAACATCGCATTCCCGATGCGGGCGGCTGGCGTGGCGCGCGCGGACGTCGCCACCCGGGTCCAAAAGGCGGCGTCGATGTTCGGCATCGAGCGTCTGCTGCAGCGCAAGCCGCGGCAGCTTTCCGGCGGCGAGCGCCAGCGCGTCGCGTTGGCGCGCGCCGTCGTGCGCGATCCCGTCGTGTTCCTGCTCGACGAGCCACTGTCCAATCTCGACGCCAAGCTGCGCACGTCCGCGCGCGACGAGCTGCAGCAGTTCCAGCGCCGGCTCGGCACGACCACCGTCTACGTGACGCACGACCAGGTCGAGGCGATGGGTCTCGGCGATCGGATCGCGGTCCTCGACCACGGGCGGATCCATCAGCTCGGCACGCCGCGCGACGTCTACCACGATCCCGCCGATACGTTCGTCGCCACGTTCATCGGCGGTCCGCCGATGAACCTGCTCCAGAATGGCCGGATGCTCTCGGGCGTGCGGCCCGAGCAATTGCTGCCGCGCGCGGCATTCGATCGCGACGACGCGATCGTGCCGTTTCCGTTCACCGTGAACCGCATCGAATACCTCGGCGCCGATCGTCTGGTCTACGGGACGCTCGACGCGCCGCGCGCGGACACGAAGGTGATCGCGCGCTTGCCGTCGATGATCACGCTGCCGATCGAGACGGGCAGGCGCTACGATTTCGCGGTTCGCGAGCGCGACCTCAAGCATTTCGATCGCGAGAGCGGACGCAAACTGGAACGGGCGGCATGAGCGCGTCCGGGGAACGTCTGGCGAGCGCGCTCGCAACCCATGCACCGGCGCCGGCCCGCCGCCGCATCCATCCGTTCGACGACGAGTCGTGGCTCGGCCGCATCCTGCTCGCACCGGCGGTGGTCTATATCGTCGCGCTGGTCGGTTTCCCCTTCTTCCTCGCGATCTTCTACAGCGTCAGCGACGCCACCGTCGGCAGCACGACGCTGCACTTCGTCGGCTTTCGCAACTACGCGCAGATTTTCCAGGATCCGACGTTCTGGCGGTCGCTGCGCAACGCCGTCGTGTTCACCGGCGTCTCGCAGGTGCTCGTCGTCGTGCTGGGAAAGATCCTCGCGATGGCGATCTACGCGGACTTCCCGGGGAAATGGATCGTCCGCTTCCTGATCCTTTTGCCGTGGGTCGCGCCGATTTCGCTCGGCTCGATCGGCTGGTTGTGGATCTTCGATCCGGTCTACAGCGTCATCAACTGGAGCGCGCGTGCGCTGCATCTGTTCCGCGGCGGCTTCTGGCCGATCTGGCTCGGCCAGCCGGATCTCGCGATGGCGTCGATCATCCTCGTCGACGTGTGGCGGCTGCTGCCGCTCGCCACCGTCATCATCCTCGCCGGCATGAGCTCGATTCCGCAGGACATCCATGATGCGGCCGCCGTCGATGGCGCCGGTTTCTGGCGGCATCTATTCCGCATCAACCTTCCGCTGATCATGCCGATCATGCTGGTCGCGCTGCTGTTCGGCATCGTGTTCACGTTCACCGACCTCATCGTCGTCTATGTGCTGACGCGCGGCGGCCCGTTCGACAGCACGCAGGTGATCGCCAGCTATGCCTATTTCACGGGCGTCCAGGGTGGCGATCTTGCAACCGGCGCCGCGATCTCGCTGTTCCTGTTCCCGGTGCTGGTAGCGGTGGCGATCGTGTTCCTGACGATCGCGAAGCGCACGGAGGTGACGTGACATGACGCACCGTCCCCTCATCATCGTGCGTTCGCTGAAGCGTACCGGCCACATGCTGCTGCTCGCGGCGTTCGTCGCGTTCCTTGCGTTCCCGTTCTACTGGATGGCGATCACGACGTTCAAGTCGACGAGAGACCTGATCGACACGACCCACAACCCGTTCCTGTTCGGCGCCCCGCCGACGCTCGACAACCTGCGCGTGCTGTTCTTCCAGACCGATTTCGGCCGGTGGATCGCGAATACCGCCGAGGTCGGCGTGCTGGTGACGCTGATCACGCTGCTGCTCGCAGTGCCGGCGGGCTATGCGCTTGCGCGGCTTTCGGGACGCTGGGGACATCGCCTCGGCATCGCGATCTTTCTCACCTATTTGATCCCGCCCACGATCCTCTTCATCCCGTTCTCGCGCATCGTCGCCGGCCTCGGCTTGCAGGATTCGCTGTGGTCGCTGGTTCTGGTGTACCCGAGCTTCACCGTTCCGTTCTGCACGTGGCTCATGATGGGCTTCTTCAAGTCGATTCCGCGCGACATCGAGGAGGCGGCGATGATCGACGGCTTGAGTCGCTTTCGGGCGTTCGTCAAAGTGGTGGTGCCGGTTTCATCCGCCGGCATGCTCACCGTCGTGATTTTCACGCTGACGCTGGTGATGCAGGAATTCGTTTATGCATTGACGTTCATCACCACGTCGGCGCACTACACCGTCAGCGTCGGCGTGCCGACGTTCCTGGTGCGCGGCGATGTTTACTTCTGGGGCTCGCTGATGGGCGCGTGCCTGATCGTCAGCATTCCGGTCGCGCTCGTCTACAACCTGTTCGTCGATCGCTTCGTCGCGGGATTCACCGTCGGGGCGGTGAAGTAGTTCTCCCAAGCTGCTTGGGTGCGAGCGCACCTGTTGCAACGGGTCGTTGCGAAGCGCACGGGCACGACTCGAGCGCCGCGTCGCGGCTGGAGAATGCGGTCGGGCGTCGCCCGACACTCGCGACGCTCGAGCGTGATGCAGAGGCCGTTGGATGCGGGCTCCCAATACGGCTCGTCCACGCCGACGAGGCGTGGTGGCGCTGTCAACGCTCGCCCGCCAGCGTGTTGGCGAGCCGAACGAAATCGGCGACCGTTAAGGCTTCGCCGCGCAGACCGGGGTCGATGCCAGCGGTGCGGAGTTGCGCCTCGCTGGCGAATGCCGCGAGCGCGTTGCGCAGCGTCTTGCGCCGCTGCCCGAAGGCTGCTGCAACGATGCGGGCGAACAGCGCGTCATCGGCGATCAGGGGCTTCAGGTCGCCCAGCGGCACGAGACGCGCGACTGCCGATTCGACCTTTGGTGGCGGGCGGAAAGCGCCCGGCGGTACCGTGAAAAGTCGCGTCACGCGAAAGCGCGACTGGAGCATGACGCTGAGACGTCCGTAGTCGGGCGTGGCCGGAACGGCCGTCATCCGCGCAACCACTTCACGCTGAAGCATCGCATGGATGTCGCGCAGCCGCGCCTCGAACGCCGCGAGACGGAACAAGAGCGGCGAGCTGATGTTGTACGGCAGGTTACCCACGATACGCAGGTCCGCGCCGAGCATCGCGAAATCGAATGCGAGCGCGTCCGCCTCGTGCAGCGCCAGCCGATCGGAAGGGAAGCGCTCGCGCAAACGGGCCGCGAGGTCGCGATCGATCTCGATCGCCGCAATGCGTCCCGCACGCTTAATCAGCGCGCCGGTCAGCGCCGCAAGTCCCGGCCCGATCTCGACGACGTTGTCGTCGGCCTTCGGGCCGATCGCATCGACGATCTTCTCGACGTAGTGCGGATCGGCAAGGAAGTGCTGGCCGAACCGCTTGCGCGGCTGGTGGCCGTGCATCAGGCCTCAAGCCGCGAGCGCGATCGCGAGCTCGACGGCGCCGGCGAGACTGCCGACGTCGGCGCTCTTCGCGCGTTCGGCATCGATCGCGAGGTCGAGCGCGGTACCGTGATCGACCGACGTACGCACGAACGGCAGCCCGAGCGTCACGTTGACGCCATGACCGAAGCTCGCCGCCTTCAGCACCGGCAAGCCCTGGTCGTGGTACATCGCGACGATCGCATCGAAGCGCTTCGCGATGTCGGGCACGAAGACCGTGTCGGCCGGCATGGGGCCCGTCACGTCGATGCCGCCTGCGCGCGCGCTCGCGATCGCCGGCGCGACGACGTCGCGGTCTTCGGTTCCGAGGTGCCCCCCTTCGCCTGCATGGGGATTCAGGCCGCAGACGGCGATCCGCGGCTCGGCGATGTCGAAGCGTGCCGTCAATTCGCGACGCACGATCGCAAGCGTCTCGGCGACCGAGGCGGCCGTGATCGCGTCGGCAACGCCGCGCAGCGGCAGATGCGTCGTGACGAGCGCCACGCGAAGCGCATCCGGCGCCGCGCCGCTCACGAGCATCATCACGACGCGCGGGGTGGCGGTGCGCGTCGCGAATAATTCGGTGTGGCCCATGAACGGGATGCCCGCATCGTTGAAGACGCTCTTCTGCACCGGTCCCGTCACGAGCGCGCCGAACGCGCCGGTTGCGCACGCGTCGCACGCGGTCTCGAGCATCGTCAGCACGCTCCGCGCGTTCGTCGGATCCGGATGTCCGGGCACCGGCGGCGCCGCGAGCGGCTGATCCCAGACTTCGACGCCAACCCCGAGCGGCGCGAACGCGAGCGGATCGTAACGAACGTAACGCGGCGTGATGCCGAGCCGCTCCGCGCGCGCGACGAGCACGTCGTAATCGCCGAGCACGACGAGCCGCGCACGAAACGGCGTTGCCTGATGCCGCTCGGACAGCCGCGCGACAAGCTCGGGACCGATTCCCGCCGGCTCGCCGGTCGTGATCGCGATCGTCGGATGCGCGCGCATCGAGGCCTAAAGCGGCAGCACGCTCACGGCCGACGCATCGCCGAACACCTGCACGTCGACGTTCAGCATCGCTCGGACCGTGTGCCCGGCCATGCGGTCCGCGTCGATCTTCACCTGACGCAAACCGTCGAGCGGCTGCGCCGGCTTGCCGAAGATCCAGAGCGCTTCGAGCGGCACGTCGGCGTTGATCTCGCCGGTGTGCTGCACGGCGCGGCCCAATGGCAGCGCGAAGCCCTCGCGACCGAACACCGGGAACTGGTCGAGTTTCGCCGCGTAGCGCAACACCTGCGATCCCCCGTAGCGCGCGCGCGTATTGAGGTCGTACCACGCTCCCGGCGGCAGCGCGATGTCGACCTCGCCGCCTTCGCGAACGATCGGCGCGACGAGCAACGCGTCACCGCACATGAACTGCGTCTCGAAATCGCGCGCGAGACGGCTGTCGGGAAACGCGAGCGGCATTGCGCGCGACACCGGCAGGCCGGTGCGCGTCGCCTGCGTGATCGCCCGCTCGAGATACGGGATCAGCCGGTAGCGCAGCGCGAGCCATTTGCGCGCGATGCCTTCGGCTTCGGCGCCGAACGTCCACGGCTCGCGTTCGCCGATCCCGTTCAACCGCATGTGCGAGAAGAAGACGGCCGCCTGCAGCCAGCGCACGAAGAGCTCCGGCGTCGGCCGCGCGCCGTAGAAGCCTCCGACGTCCGAGCTGTGATACGGATTGCCCGACATTCCGAGCGACAGCCCGCCGCGGATCGACGCGGCGAAGCCTTCCCAGTCGCTCTGCGGCGCGCCGCCAAAGCCGATCGGATAACGCTGGCTGCCCGCCCAGCCCGCGCGGCTCCAGACGATCGGCGGCCCGTCCTGCGGCTTCGCGAAGCGCGCGGTCGCGTCGAACACGCAGCGGTTGTAGAGCAGCGGATAGACGTTGTGCAGCCGCGCGCCGCTGTCGCCATTGGACGCGACGGCGTCGTCCGGTACCTGTTCGCCGAACTCGCTCGCGATGACGTCGACGCCATCCTCGAACAGCGATGCGTGCTCGTCGCGCCACCACGCGTAGGCGTCGGGATTGGTGAAGTCGACGATTCCGTATTCGGCGGCGCTCATCGTCGCGGCCGAACCGGGCGCAGCGGTCGGCGCATGGACGTAGGGATCGCCGTCGGGCGTGAGCAGCAGATACTGCTGCGACGCGAGATCCTGGAAGAGCGTCGAGTCGACCGACACGTGCGGCTGCTCGGTCACGCAAACGCGAAAGTCGCGTTCCCTGATTTTCGCGAGCGTCGCGACGGCGTCGCTCATCCGCTGCGCGTCCCAGGTGAAATCGAAGCCGCGTTCCGCGTCGTACGTCGTCGCCGGATCGAGCATCAGTACGTCCGCGGGAATCTTGCGTTCGCGCAAGCGAGTCGCAACGCCGAGTGCCGCGTCGGCGCTGCCGAACGATGCGCGCGACACCCAGAGTCCCAGGCTCCAGCGCGGCACCGGCGCGGGCCGGCCCGTCATCTGCGTGTAGAGGTCGACGATCGTCGCCGGCGACTCGCCGGCGAAGACGAAGAGATCGAGCGCTTCGTCCTCGACCATCATCGCGTAGCTGCGATGCGACCAGTCGGGATGACCGACGCCGTGCGTGACCATCCCCGGCGTATGCACGAATGTGCCCCACGCGCCCTTGCCGTTGCCGGTGCTCCAGGCGAACGGCGCGGCCTTGTACGCGCGCCCGGTGTTGACGCCTTGCGCGTCGTGCACGTGCGAATGCAGAAGCTGGCCGCGCTTGTCGAGCGGACCGAACTGCTCGCCGAGCGCGTAGACCGGCTCGCCGGTCGCGAGCGCGAACGCCGCCGACCACAGTCCTCCCTGGCGCAGGCGCCCGAGCGTCGGCAGCCGCGTGCCGCCGTCGATGCGCTCGTCGGTGATCGAGCGCAGCACGACGTGCCCCTTCCAGCGGAGCGCGAGCGATAGCGGCGCCGACGCAATCTCGAGCACCGATTCGCCGGCCGTGAACGTCCATGCGCCGGCCCTGCGCTGCGCGACTTCGCATGTCGCCGCGCGCGCGACGAGAATCCCGTAATCCGCGCGCGTGCTCGGGCCGACGCGCAGCCGGAATGCGCCGGCACCGAAGCACTCGACTTCGAGCACGTCGCCGCTCGACGTCGCGAACGACGCGCCGGCCGCGGTCGTGCCGAGGCTGTGCGGGACGTCGAGACGCAGGTAGTCGGCTGGATCCGGCTGCATCGGCCGCTACGCGGACACGTGCGTCTCGGGCTGGCCGGGCGCGTCGACGCGCATCGCGAAGATGCCGCCGCTTTGCGGATAGCGCGCGAGCTCGTCCGCATCGCGCTTCTGGCGCGCGGTCGTCACGAACAGCGTGCGCAGGTCGGGTCCTCCGAACGCGCACATTGTCGGGCACATCGCCGGCACCGGATGGTCGGCAACGTGGCGGCCGTCGGGCGCGAGCTCGACGAGCCTGCCGTCGCCGTAGAAGGCGGCGAAGTAATGGCCGCGGCTGTCGACGGTGCCGCCGTCGGGCCGCTCGTTCGCACCGTGCCATTGCGCAAACGTGCGCGCGCGGCTCGGCCTGCCGGTCGCCGCGTCGTAATCGAACGCGCGGATCACGTGCGCGGGCGTGTCGGCGTGGTACATCGTGCGGCCGTCGGGGCTAAAGGCGAGGCCGTTGCTGATCGTCATGCCGCCGAAGAGCCGGGTCAGCGTGAAATCGCGATCGAGCCGATAGAGCGCGGCGCCGTCCGAGTCGCGCTTCTCGTTCATCGAGCCGACGACGAGCCGGCCCTGCGGATCGCAGCGTCCGTCGTTGAATCGGTAGTGCGTCGTGTCGTAGGGCGCCTGCGCGACATGTCGCTGGAGCCGGCCTTCGCGGTCGCAAAGCCAGATGCCGCCGCGCAACGCGACGACGAACCCGCCGCTCTTGCGAAACGCGTAGCAGCCGATCGATTCCGGCATCGGCATCGTGACGTTGTCGCCGCTCGCCGGATCGAAGCGGTTGAGCGACGGCGCGTTGATGTCGATCCAGTAGAGCGCCTGCTCGTCGACCGACCACAGCGGACACTCGGCGAGGCTCGCGCGAGCGTCGAGAACGCAGGTGAAGCCGGTGGACGAGGCGGTCATCGAGGAGACGAGCGGGCGGCAGCGTCGGCGACGACGCCGGAAACGCGCATCGTACAAGAAAAGACGTCGCCGGGCGCCAGCACACGGGCGCCCGTATGCGCCGCGCCGTCGGCGCTGCGATTGAACGCGTCGGTCTCGTGCGAGACGGGCTCGACGGCCACGAAATCGGCGCCCGCCGGCGCATAGACGACGAGGAAACCCAGCGCGCGGTCGGCATCGACGCGGATCGACGCGCAGGCCGCGTCGTCGACGAGCGTCGCGCGTCCGCACCAGCCGGTGAACACGTTGTCGAGCGCGAGTCCCGCGAACGCGCGCGGCGGCTCGAAGCGCCATGCGTCGGGCAGCGCCTCGAGCGCCTTCGGCAATTGCGTCGCGTCGTTGCGCCAGACGCGATCCGCCGAAAAGCCAAGCCGCGTGCCGGCGCGCTTCGGAAAGAACGGATGGAAGCCGAGGCCGAAAGGGAATGGCTCGCGTCCGATGTTGCGCAATGCGATGGTCGCGGCGAGCACCGCGGCGCTGCGCTCGAGGTCCGCGAGGTGGTACGCGAGCATCGCTTCGAACGGCCAGGGCCACGCGCGCGCCGCGTCGCCGCGTGCGTCGTGCACGAGCACGAGACGCGCATGAGCGTCTGATTGCTCCGCGACTGCCCATGCGCGCTGCCAGCCGACGCCGTGAATCGCATGCGGATGGTCGCCGAAATTGCGCGCGAGCGCGTAGCGCCGGCCGGCGAATCGCAGCTCCGCGTTACGGATGCGATTCGAGTACGGGACGAGCGGATAGCAGGCGAGGCCGCGGACGTCGCCCGCGTCGAGCGTCGCGCGCGGCGTTGGCCGCAGCATCGGCAACCCGCCGACCGTGAACGACGCAATCGCGCCACCGATTGCGGGCGCGATCGTGACCCGGGCCGCGGCCGTCACGAGTTCGAGCAGCGTCGTTTCGTCGCTCACGTGCGTCTTCACTTGCGGACATTGTACGAACTGCGCGAATATGCGGCCCACGTCAAGCGGCATTCACCCAACGTTTTCCAAAGGAGGAGTCCGATGAAGCATGCATGGCTCGGCGCCGCGATCGCGACGGCCGTCGTGGCGGTCCTCGGCGTCGCGGCAAGCGCGACCTTCGCGGCCGACCAGAAGGCGGCTTCGAAGCACGATCGCGGCCGTTACCTCGTGCAGATCGGCGGTTGCAACGACTGCCATACGCCGGGCTACGCGATGTCCGGCGGCAAGGTCGACGAGAAGCAATGGCTGACCGGCGACGTTCTCGGATGGCGCGGGCCGTGGGGAACGACGTACCCGGTCAACCTGCGTCTTTACATGCAGAAGCTTTCGGAGAAGGAATGGGTCGACAAGGCGCGTCACCTCACGGCGCGTCCGCCAATGCCGTTCTGGGCGTTGAACCAGATGACGGACGCGGACCTGCGCGCGCTCTATCGTTTCGTGCACAGTCTCGGTCCCGCCGGCCAGCCGGCGCCCGACTACGTGCCGCCCAGCCAGGAGCCGAAGCCGCCGTACGTGACGTTCCCCGCGCCGCCGAAGTAAAACCGAAGCAGGGTCAGAGACGACTTTCGCCCGAGCGAAAATCGTCTCCGACCCTATAATGCCGCCGCAGGGAGGCTTCTCGGCCTCCCGATTTTTTTGCGCGCGCGAGCGCGCGCAAAGTCCGCGATGCGCCGCGTCATCTCCAATCCCGATTTCCGCGCCGGGTTCGTCGACATGCTGCCGGCGACGCTCGCGCTCGCGCCGTTCGGTCTCGTCTGCGGCGTCGGCGCGGCCGCGGCCGGCGCCTCGCTCGCCGCCGCGATCGGTCTGTCGGCGATCGTCTTCTCCGGCGCCGCGCAGATCCTCGCCGTGCAACTGCTCGGCGCCGGCGCGCCGCTCGCGGTGATCGTGCTCACGTGCTTCGTCGCCGGCCTGCGATTTCTGATCTACAGCGCCGCGATGGCGCCCTATCTGCGCCCGTTGCCGCCGCGCTGGCAGAAGACGCTCGCGTTCCTGTTGACCGACCAGGCGTTCGCCGCGGCGATACGCCGCTTCGACGCGGGTGGCGACGCGCGCGCGGCCGGCGCGCATTTCCTCGGCAGCGGCTTCGCGCTGTGGGCGTTCTGGCAAGTGACGAACGTCGTCGGCTTCTTCGCCGGCAACCTGATTCCGGCCGCGTGGTCGCTCGACTTCGCGGTGCCGCTTTGCTTCATCGCGCTCGTCGCGCCGCACTTCCGGACGTCGCCGACGATCGTCGCCGCGCTCGTCGCAGGCTTCGGCGTCCTGGCGCTCGCGGCGCTGCCGATGAAGCTCAGCCTGATCGTCGCCGGCGTCGCCGGCATCGTCGCCGGCACGCTCGCCGACTTCGCGAAGGAGCGATGGACGGCGCGCTGAAGCTGTGGGTCGTCATCGCGATCGTCGGCGTGCTGAATTACCTGTCGCGCCTGTCGTTCATCGCGATCTTCGCGCGGCGCCACGTGCCCGCGCTGCTCGGACGCGCGTTTCGCTACGTGCCGGCCGCGATGCTGACGGCGCTCGTGCTGCCGATGGTCGTCGCCGCGCCGCCCGGCGATGCCGCGACGGTGTCGGTGCCGAAGATCGTCGCGGCGCTCGCGGCCGGTATCGTCGCGTTCTTCACGCATAGCACGCTGAAGACGCTTACGGCCGGCATGCTCGCGCTATGGGCGCTGCAGTTCGCGCTGTGCGGCATCGGCTAACATCGCCGCTTCAGCACGGAGATCGCCATGGCGGAGCGCTTCATCGAACCGGTCACGCTGCGCGGCCAATACGCGACACTCGAGCCGCTTGGCGCCGCGCATCTCGACGGCATACGCGCCGCGGCGGCCGACGGCGAGTTATGGCGGCTCTGGTACACGTCGGTCCCGGCGCCCGCGAAGGCCGACGAGTGGCTCGCGATCGCGCTGCGCATGCGCGACGATCAGGGCGCGATGCCGTTCGCCGTGCGCGACAGCCGCGACGGCAGCGTCGCCGGCAGTACGCGCTACTTCAACGTCGATGCGGCGAATCGCCGCCTCGAGATCGGCCATACCTGGTACGCGCAGCGCGCGCAGCGGACGGCGATCAACACCGAATGCAAGTTGCTGCTGCTCACGCATGCGTTCGAGGCGCTCGGCTGCATCGCCGTCGAATTCCGCACGCACTGGTTCAACCAGGCGTCGCGCACGGCGATCGCGCGGCTCGGCGCGAAACAGGACGGTGTGCTGCGCAACCACCAGCTTCTGCCTGACGGCAGCAAGCGCGACACGGTCGTGTTCAGCATCGTCGACGGGGAATGGCCGGCCGTGAAGCGACATCTCGGCTTCCTGCTCGAGCGGCCGCGCTGAAGCGGTTCGCACGTTCGCCGATGGACGATCGGTTACGCCGCGCGATCGAGCGTGCGGTCGGCGCCGATGCGAGCGCGCACTGGCAGCACGTCGGTGCGACGGGATGGGGCGACGCATGGCGACTGTCGGTCGCCGGGCAACGCTACTTCGCGAAAATCGCGGCCGTCGAGCGCGCGGCAATGCTCGACGCGGAAGCCGACGGCTTGCGCGCGATCGCGGACACGGGAACGATTCGCGCGCCCGCACTCGTCGCTGTCGGCACCCAAGGCGCCTACGGTTATGTCGTCGTCGAATGGCTCGACCTGTCTGCGCAAACGAACGACGCGGCGCTCGGCGTCGCGCTCGCGCGCATGCATCGCGCGGTGCCGCCAGCGGGTCCGCGCGGCGAGCGCTTCGGCTGGCATCGCGACAATTTCATCGGCGCGACGCCGCAACTCAACGCGTGGAGCGACGACTGGTGCACGTTCTTCGTCGAGCGCCGTCTCGCGCCGCAATTGGCGCTGGCGGCGAGCAACGGCTTCGCCGGTGAGTTGCAGCGCGGCGGCGAGCGGGTGCTACGCCGCCTGTCGGCACTCTTGCAGCGTCACGATGTAACGCCGGCGCTCGTGCACGGGGACCTGTGGTCGGGCAATGCAGCCACGCTATCCGACGGCACGCCGATCGTGTTCGATCCGGCGGTTTACGTCGGCGATCGCGAGGTCGATCTCGCGATGACTGAACTCTTCGGTGGCCTCGGCGCATCGTTCGCGCGCACGTACGCCGAGCGGTGGCCGCTCGACGACGGCTATCCGCTGCGGCGCACGGTGTACAACCTCTACCACCTGCTGAATCACCTGAATCTCTTCGGCGCGACCTATCTTGCGCGCGTCGAGCGTTCGATCGCCGAGATCCTTGCCGCCGCGCGGTGAACGCGCGACGGCAAGGTGTTGACGTCAACGGATCATTGCCCCCTGACGCTGCCGGGACCCATGTAGTCGGGAATCACGTCGGAGCCGGTGCGCGGAGGGAGCGACAAGTCGCGCGTCGGGTAGTTCGTCGGTACGTCGTAATCCGACCATTGCGGCGTCGCGTTCTTGCTCGCGGGAACGCCGTTCGTGTTGTCGATCCGCTCGCTGCCGCCGATCGATCGGGGGTCGGGCGACACGCGATTCGGCGCGGGCGCCATCGTCGACGGACCGTTCTGCATTTGCGTCGTCGTGACGCTCGCGCCGGCTGCGAGCGCGCTGCCGGTGATGAGCGCCGCGGACGCGAACGCGCCAATGCCAAGCCACTGCCTCGTCTTCATCGAATTGCTCCTGTCGTTGCAGAAAAGTGCCCGGTGCACCGATTGTCGGCCGGACACAGGAGTGAACAGCGACAGGCGACGGCGTTCGCTCGAACAAATGTAAAAAAATGAGTCCGAAACGCAATGAAACACGAAAAGAAAAAGGCCGCCGGAACTCCGGCGGCCTTTCGTGGACGCGATCGGCGTTATCGAAGCTCAGCCGATGCGCACCGGGACGAAGATCTGCTGGCCGTTGCGCTCGATCAGAAGCGCGACGTTCTTGCCCGCCTTGTCGACCTGCTGCTTCAGTCCCTCGACGGTCGTCACCTTCGTCGTTCCGACGCTGACGATCACGTCGCCAGGCTGGATGCCGGCGAGCGCTGCCGGGCCGCTCGCGTTCTCGACGACGAGGCCGCCGTGCCCGACTTCCTGCTTTTCGTCGCTCGTCAGCGGACGCACCGCGAGACCCAGCTTCGCGTGCGACGCGGACGACTCGTCGCTGCTCGCGACCTTCTCGCCCTTGTCCCACGAGCCGATCGTCGCGGTCAACGTCACCGGCTTGCCGTCGCGCCACACTTCGACGCTCGCCTTCGTGCCGGGCGCCATGTTGCCGATGCGGCTCGTGACGTCGGTGCTGTCGGCGACGGGCTGGCCGTCGATCTTGCGGATGATGTCGCCGGTCTTGAAGCCCGCCTTCGCGGCCGGACTGTTGTCCTCGACGGAACCGACGAGCGCGCCGTTCGAATCAGGCAAATTGAAGCTTTCGGCGAGCGTCTGGTCGAGCGCCTGCACGCCGATGCCGAGACGGCCATGGTTCACCTTGCCGTGCTCCTTCAACTGCATCGCGACGTCCTGCGCAACGCTTGCGGGAATCGCGAACGACAACCCCATGAATCCGCCCGAGCGGCTGTAGATCTGCGAATTGACGCCAACGACCTGGCCTGCCGTATTGAGCAGCGGGCCGCCCGAGTTGCCGGGGTTCACCGCGACGTCGGTCTGGATGAACGGCGTCATCTGGCCGCCTGGCAGCGCGCGATGCACGCCGCTCACGATGCCCGCCGTCACGCTGTTCTCGAAGCCGAACGGCGAGCCGATCGCAATCACCCATTCGCCCTGCTTGACGGGCGCCGGATTCGACAGGTCGAGTGCCGGCAGCGGCTTCTTCGCATCGATCTTGATCAATGCGATGTCGGTGCGCTCGTCCTTGCCGATCACCTTCGCGGTGAACTCGCGCCGATCGGTCAGCCTGACCGTCACCGTCTTCGCGCCGTCGACGACGTGTGCGTTCGTCACGATGTAGCCGTCGGGACTCACGATGAAGCCCGAGCCGACCCCGCGCGACGGAACCGCGCGCGGCTGGATGTTGAACTGCCCGTTCGGCATGCCGAAGCGCTTCAGGAACTCGTTCAGCGGATTGTCCTCGTCGTCCTGGTCGAGGCCCATCGTCTTCGTCGTGCCGACGACGCTGATGTTGACGACGGCGGGGCCATCGCGCTCGACGAGCGACGTGAAATCGGGAAGACGCGCGGCAGCGGTCGAAGCGACCGGCGACGTGACCGCCGGCGCCGTTGCCGCGTTGGCGAGCGACAGCGCGGATGTGTCGAGATGGTTGTACCCGGCGCCGACGGCGAGGCCGAAGCCCGCGGCCGCCAGCGCGACGGTGAGCTGTTTCAGGTGGTATTTCATCGATGAACTCCTTCGGGAACGAGGGGCCCCGCGAGAGGGGGCGGGCACGGTCCAATATACGGGCGCTCGCTTAAACGTTCCTTAAGGGAATCGTCACCCGCACGACGAGGCCGCTGCCGTGTTCGGGCGCATTGAGCGTGATCGACGCGTGATGCGCGTCCGCGATGCGCTTGACGATCGACAATCCGAGCCCGCTGCCGATTTCGCCGGCGTTCTCGCCGCGGTAGAAGCGATCGAAGACGCGCTCGCGCTCCTCCGGCGCGATGCCGGGGCCCGTGTCGGCGACGACGAGCGCGGCGGCGTCAGCGGCGCGCTCGACCGATACGTCGATGCGGCCACCGCGCGGCGTATGACGCAACGCGTTGTCGATCAGGTTCGACAGCAGGATGCCGAGGCTCGCGGGATCGCCGTCGACGATCGCCGCGCTCTCGCGGGCAAGGCCCAAGTCGATGCCCTTGTCGGCGGCGAGCGTGGCGCGCGAAACGATCGCCTCCTTCGCGAGCGCGACGAGATCGCACTGCGTGCGCATCTGCGCCATCGCCTCCGGCTCGACGCGCGCGAGCGTCATGAGCTGCTCGACGACGTGCGACGCGCGCGCGACGCCGGCTTCGAGGTCGTCCAGTGCGCCGGCGCGCGCCTGCGGATCGGTCGCGCGACGCGCGAGGTCGAGTTGCAGCTTGAGCGCGGCAAGCGGCGTGCGCAACTCGTGCGCGGCGTCGGCGGTGAAGCGCCGCTGCGCGGCGATCGCATCGGAAAGCCGTTCGAGCAGGCCATTCAAGCTCGCGGCGAGCGGCTGCAGCTCGTCCGGGAGCCCGCGCTCCGACAGCGGTGCGAGCGCATCCGGCCGGCGCCGCGAAAGTGCCTTCGACATCGCTTCGAGCGGCTGCAGGCCCCGTCCGACGCCGACCCAGATCAGCACGCCGAAGAACGGAATCAGCGCGACGAACGGAACGAGCGTGCGCAACGCGGTCTGCCGCGCGATCGCCGCGCGCTCGTCCTGCGCCTGCGCGACCTGCAGCGCGTGCGAGCCCTGCACGAGCGTGTAGACGCGCCAGTCGCGTCCGTCGTGGCGGATCGTCGAATAGCCTTCGGTCGCCGGGACCGGCAGCCCCATTCCCGGTTGCGACCAGTAAACGAGCACGCCGTCGCGGTCCCAGATCTGCGTGACGAGCTCGGTGACGTCGCCGTGCGGCGCCGCGTGCGCGTCGAAGCCCGGCTGGCGGCCGCGCAGCAGATCGTCGATGCGCGTCGAATACGCGAGCTGCTTCAACTGCAGGTCGAGGAGCTCGCCCACTTCGCGCCGCGCCGCGAGATACGTCGCGCCGCTTGCGGCGAGCGCAATCGTCGCGAGGCCCGCGAGGAGCCAGACCAGCAGCGTGTGACGTATGGAGTTCATCCGCTACGCCAGCGTATAGCCCACTCCCCGCAGCGTGCGGATCGTCTCGCTGCCGAGCTTCTTGCGCAGGTTGTGAATGTGGACCTCGACCGCATTGCTTTCGACCTCGCCGCCCCACGGGTAGATGCGCTCCTCGAGCTGCGCCTTGGAAAGCGCCGCCCCGGGACGCTCGAGCAGCGCCGCGAGCAGCGCGAACTCGCGCGCCGAGACGTCCACCGGGCGCCCCGCCTGCGTCACCGCGTGCGTGACCCTGTCGAGCGCGAGGTCGCCGTGCCGCAGCACGTTGCTCTCGCGGCCGATGTCGCGCCGAAGCAGCGCCCGCATCCTCGCGCCCAGCTCGTCGAGGCTGAACGGCTTCGTCAGGTAATCGTCGGCGCCGGCGTCGAGCCCCGCGACGCGATCCGCGACGGCATCGCGCGCGGTGACGATCAGCACGCGCACGCGATTGCCGGCGCGGCGCAGCTCGCGCAGCAGCTCGAGGCCGCTCTTGCGCGGCAGGCCGAG
This sequence comes from Casimicrobiaceae bacterium, assembly GCA_035495715.1. GTDB lineage: Bacteria > Pseudomonadota > Gammaproteobacteria > Burkholderiales > Casimicrobiaceae > VBCG01. Next base: position 66,211 of record DATJFI010000052.1, on the reverse strand, counting down.
ATCGAGCAGCACCAGCGCGTACGCATCCGACGCGGTGTCGAGCGCCGTTTTCGCCGACACGCCGTCGCTCACGCGGTCGACCGCGTAGCCGTCCTGCGTCAGCGCCTGCGACAGCGTCTTGCCGATCATCGGGTCGTCTTCGACGAGCAGGATGCGCATCGCGAGCTCCGGGTTCGAGCCATTCTAAGCGGCCAAGCTTAAGGGGCGCTGAATCCGAAACGCGCGCCGCCTCGTATAGGGGTTCACGAACGACTGCGGGGTGGGCATGGCGCGTGGATGGAAGGCCGCGTTGGCGGCAGGGTTGGCGATGCTGGCGCTCGTCGCGCAGGCGAAGCCGTTCGTCCCGGCAGACGACGACGTCGTTCTCGAGCGCCTGCCCGAAATGGGCGATCCCGCGCTCGTCGAGCTCAAGCGGATGCGCGCGGCGCTGATGGCCAATCCGCGCGACCTCGACATCGCGGTTCCCGTCGTGCGCCGTGCGTTGGATGCCGCAAGGCGTCTCGGGGATCCGCGCTTTCTCGGGCAGGCGCAGTCGGCACTCGCGCCATGGTGGCAAAGCGACGACGCGCCGCCGGTCGCAATTCTGCTGCGCGCGACGCTCGAGCAAAGCGCGCACGATTTCGCGGTCTCGTTGCGCGACCTCGACCGCCTGCTGGCCGCGCATCCGCAAATGGCGCAGGCGCGGCTCACGCGGGCAACGGTGCTGACCGTGCTCGGACGCTACGACGCCGCGCGCCGTGACTGCGCAACGCTTGCGGGCATCGCTGCGCCGCTCGTCGTGATCGGTTGCGAGGCGGCGCCCGCCAGCCTTTCCGGCGACGCGGGCCCTGCGTACGACGCGCTGATGCAGAGTCTCGCCTACGCAGGCGCCGACGCGGCGGTGCGCGAATGGGCGCTGACGCTTGCGGCGGAGATCGCGGCGCGGCGCGGCGAGCCGGCAGCGGCCGAGCGCCATTTCCGCGCCGCTCTGGCGCTCGATCCGCGCGATCCGTACCTGAAGGCCGCGTATGCGGACTTCCTGCTCGATCGCGGCCGTCCGCGCGACGTGCTGCCGCTCCTGCGCGACGACACGCGCAACGACATGCTGCTCTTGCGCCTCGCGCTCGCCGAGCAACGCCTGCCGGATCGGCGCGATGCGTTCGCCGCCCACCGCGCGGAGCTCGCCTCGCGCTTCGACGCGGCGCGCCGGCGCGGCGACAGCATGCACCGGCGCGAAGAGGCACGCTTTCGCCTCGCGATCGGCAACGATCCGCGCGAAGCGCTTGCGCTCGCGCGCGCGAACTGGGCCGTGCAGCGCGAGCCCGCCGACTTGCGGATCCTGGTCGAGGCGGCGCGGAGCGCCCGCGACGCCGATTCGCTTGCGCTTGCGCGTGACTGGATCCGCGGCCACCACCTCGAGGACGCGACGCTGATGGCCGCGCTCGGAGAACCGCGATGAAACGCGCCGTTCTCCTGATCGCCTGCGCGCTCCTCGCGGCGCCCGCGTTCGGTCACAAGGCGAGCGACGCGTATCTGACGATCGAGCGCGACGGCCGCGCGCTGCATGGCCAATGGGACATCGCGCTGCGCGACCTCGACAACGCGCTCGGCCTCGACGCGAACGGCGACGGCCAGATCACGTGGGGCGAGGTGCGCACGCGCGAGGTGGACATCGCGGGCTATGCGCTCGCGAGGCTCGCCGTGTCGTCGGGCGGCGAGCGCTGCCACCTGGTCCCTTCGGCGTGGCTGATCGATACGCACACCGATGGCGTGTATGCGGTGATGACGCTCGACGGCGCCTGCGGGCAAGCGGGACCGACGCTCGCGATCGACTACCGGCTCTTCGACGGTCTCGACCCGCAGCACCGCGGATTGCTGAACTTCGTCGAGCATGGCGAAAGCCGCAGCGTCGTGTTCAGCGCCGAGTCGCCGCACCGGGTCGTGGGCGGCGACAGCGGCGGTCCGCTCGCGCAGTTCGCGACGTACATGAACGAGGGCGTCTTTCACATCTGGACCGGATTCGACCACATCCTGTTCCTGCTTTCGCTGCTGCTGCCGGCGGTGCTCGTTCGCCAGGCGCGCGCCTGGCGCTCCGCCGATTCGTTTTGCGACGCGTTCGTCGACGTCGCGAAAGTCGTCACCGCGTTCACGCTCGCGCATTCGATCACGCTGACGCTCGCCGCGCTGTCGATCGTCGTGCTGCCGTCGCGCCTCGTCGAATCGGGCATCGCGCTGTCGGTCGTGCTCGCGGCGCTCAACAACCTGTTCCCGGTCGTGGCCGACGGACGCTGGATCGTGGCGTTCGGGTTCGGGCTCCTGCACGGCTTCGGCTTTGCCGGCGCGCTGCACGACCTCGGCCTGCCGACCGGGTCGCTCGCGCTGTCGCTTGCCGGTTTCAACCTGGGCGTCGAGGCCGGGCAACTCGCGATCGTGATGCTGTTCCTGCCGTTCGCATTCGCGCTGCGATCGACATGGGCGTATCGGCGAATGGTCGTCGCCGGCGGCTCCGCCGCCATCGTCACGGTGGCGGCGGCCTGGTTCGTCGAGCGCGCGTTCGACGTCGGCGTATTCGGTGCGCTCGCCGCACGTTAGTCAACTCGAAGGAGAAGCCATGAACCGAATCGCACGCATCATCGGCGGCGTCGCGTTGTGCGTCGCCGCGTTGTGGGGTACCTGCGCGCTCGCCGCGAGCCACCGCGAGGCGCCGCTGATCGCGCAGGACCCGACGGCGGACAACACCGACTTCTACATGTTTCGGAGCTGGGCCGACCCGGGCAGCGTCGTCTTCGTGCTGAACGTGATCCCGCTGCAGGACCCCGGCGGCGGCCCGAATTACTTCAACTTCGGCGACGACGTGCTGTACAGGATCAATGTCGACACGAACGCCGACGGCCGCGAAGACCTGGTCTACGAGATCCGCTTCAGGACGCAGCTCCGTGGTCCGCTCACGAGCCTCGAACTGCCGCTCGACTACGTGGCGCTGCCACCGATCACCGCGCTCGACGGCCCGGGCTCCGAAGGACTGATCCTGCGGCAGAGCTATACGGTCACGCAGGTGCGCGGAAGGCAGCGCGTGAACCTCGGCACGCAAACGATGTTCGCCGTGCCGTCGAACGTGGGACCGCTCACGATGCCGGACTATGAGGCGCTGGCGTCTCAGGGCATCTATCCGCTCGCGAACGGCGGCAAGGTTTTCGCCGGCCAGCGGGGCGAATCGTTCTACATCGACTTGGGTTCGGCGTTCGACACGCTGAACCTGCGCCGCACGCCGCCGATCCTGACGCCCGCCGAAGACGCGAACGATACGGTCAATCCGTTCGGCAACAACCTGCTCTCGGGCTACAACGTGAGCTCGATCGCGATCGAGGTGCCGATCGCCACGGTGACCGGGGACCCGAACAGCGTCATTGGCGCCTATGCGTCCAGCGAGCGGCAGAAGGTGCGGGTGCTGGGAGAGGGCGTGAACGCCGGGCCGCTCACGCAGGTGTCGCGGCTCGGCAATCCCCTCGTGAACGAGCTCGTCATCGGAACGGACCAGAAGGATCGCTGGAACACGACCGATCCCGCAGACGAGCGCCAGTTCGTGGGCTTCTACCTGAATTCGCGCCTCGCGACCGCGATGAACCTGCGCTTCGGCACGAGCTTCCCGACGACGAACCGGACCGATCTCGTCAACGCGCTGCTCAAGTATCCGTCGCAGCCGCAGTCGGGAACATGCGGGCTTCACGATTGCGCCGAGTTGCTGCGGCTCGACCTCGCCGTTGCGCCGACGCCGCCCGCACAGCAGAAGCGCCTCGGCCCGCTCGCCGGCGACAACGCGGGCTGGCCCAACGGGCGCCGGCCGAACGACGACGTCACCGACATCGCGCTTCGCGTCGTCGCGGGGTTCCTGCTGAATCCTGCCGGGACGCCACGCCTCGGTGACGGCGTCAATTTCAACATCGGCGCCGAAGGCGGCAACCTGACGGCGAACGGCATCTATACGGTGTTCCCGTATCTGCCGACGCCGCACGACGGACGCAACCGCCGGCACATCGACTGCGGCGAGCCGCTCGCCAATCCCTGCTAGCGTCGAAGCCGACGCGTCGCCCGTCACGCGAACCGTGGCGAGGCGACGCGCGTGCCGGTGCGGTAAAATGCCTGATGCCCGAGAATCGTCGCGCCGCGGGCCGGGCGCAGCAACTGCTTCGTTTCCTCGCGGCTTCGTGGTGGGTCCTCGCCGCAGTGCCGGCGGCCGCCGTCGCAACCGATTATCCGCTGCACGATCTGCGCATCGAGCATCCGTATGCGCGGCCGACGCCGCCCGGTGCGCGCAGCGCCGCCGCGTACTTCACGATCCGCAATGTCGGCAACGCGAGCGATCGTCTGGTGAGCGTCGCCTCGCCGGTGTCGAAGAGCGCGCAGGTGCACTCGATGACGATGGATGGCAACGTGATGCGGATGCGCGCACTGCCATCGCTCGACATCCCGCCCGACGCAAGCATCACGCTCGCCCCGGGTTCGTATCACGTGATGCTGGTCGGTCTGTCGCACCCGCTTGCGGCCGGCGACAAGGTGACGCTCACGCTCACCTTCGAGAAAGCGGGCAAGGTCGACGTCAGCGCCGACGTCGAGGCAGGCGCGATGGGCGCGCAGGCGCAGCGGCATTAGGGCCTGTTCACACTGCGTCAGCGAACATAGTGTGAACAGGCCCTCGATGGCGACGAATTCGATGGCGACGCTTGCCGTCCCGGGCGATGTCGTCGTGCCGCGCGCGCACGTCGACGCACGCCGGATGATCGTCGGCTGGCTCCTCGCGTGCTGCGCGCTCGTATTCGCGATGGTCGTCGTCGGCGGCATCACGCGGCTCACGCATTCGGGTCTGTCGATCACCGAGTGGCAGCCGATCGTCGGCGCGGTGCCGCCGCTGTCGGCCTCCGACTGGAACGATGCGTTCGCGAAGTACCGGGAGACGCCGGAGTTCCGCGAAGTGAATCACGACATGACGCTTCCCGAGTTCAAGCGGATCTTCTGGTGGGAATATGTCCATCGCCTGCTCGGGCGCCTGATTGGCGTCGCGTTCCTCGTTCCTTACGTCGGGTTCCTGCTGCGCGGCCGCATTCCACGCGGGTACGCGTGGCCGCTCGCCGGCGTCTTCGTGCTCGGAGGGCTACAGGGCGCGGTCGGCTGGCTGATGGTCGCAAGCGGTCTCGTCGACGATCCCCGCGTCTCGCAGTTCCGGCTGGCGGCGCATCTCGGCCTCGCGTTCGCGATCCTGGCCGCGATGGTCTGGACTGCGCTTTCGCTTTCGTTCGACCGCACGGCGGACGGGCGACTTCCCGCGGTGCAGCGCGCGCGCGCGCTGGCCATCGGCGTGACGCTCGTCGTGTTCGTGATGGTGCTGCTCGGCGCGCTCGTCGCCGGGACGCGCGCAGGCTTCGCGTATAACACGTTCCCGTCGATGAACGGGTACGTCGTGCCGCCCGAGATCCTGATGCTCACGCCGCGGTGGAAGAATTTCTTCTGGAACATGGCGACCGTACAATTCGACCACCGCGTCGTCGGATGGCTGCTCGCGTTTGCCGTGCCGCTTCTCTGGTGGCGGCTGCGCGCTTCGGGCATTCCGCGGCGTGCGCGCCGCGGCGGGGATGCGCTGCTCGCGATGGTCGCCGTTCAGCTCGCGCTCGGCATCGCGACGCTCGTCAACGGCGTGCCGTTGCCGCTCGCCGCGCTGCACCAGGCCGGCGCGCTGGTCGTTTTCGCGCTCGCGCTTTACGTGACGCACGCGCTGCGCTTGCGGGCTGCCGAAGCGCCGCAGTGACGAAGCGTCCCACAACGAGGTCCAACTGCCATGGCTGAAATCCGCGCACTCGACGAACCGCTGTCCGATCCCGAGCTCGACGAGCTCGAGGGTTTCCTCGCGTCCGATCTCGTGCCGCAGGACTGCATGGACCTCGAGATGCTGGATGGCTTCCTGACGGCGATCGTCAGCGGACCCGACAGCGTGCAGCCGTCCGAATGGCTGCCGCAGGTGTGGAGCGACGGCGGGCGCTCGTCGAACCCGGCGTTCGCGAGCAACGAGCAGGCGCAGCGGATCATGGGCCTGATGCTGCGCCACATGGTCGGCATCCAGCGCACGCTCGGCGAATCGCCGACGCGGTTCAAGCCGCTGCTCTACATGCCCGACGAAAAGTCGCGCAACGACAAGTCGCCTCCCGAAGCGTCCGCCTGGTGCGAGGGCTACATGGCCGGCGTGAAGCTGCGTGACGACGACTGGCAGCCGCTCTACGACGCGCCGGATGCGCGCGACTGGGTCTTTCCGATCGAGGCGCTGGCCTTCGGCGATCAGGATCCCGAATTCGCCGAATGGATCGACGACAAGGACAAGCGCGCGAGCCTCGTCGACGAGCTGCCGGTCGCCTCGGTGCTCATCTATCGCTTCTGGTTCGAGCGCAGGAAAGCGCACGAGACGCGCGACAGCGGGTCACGGCGCGAGCGCCGCGACGCGACGCGGAAGTCGCGGCAGCGGCTCCATTAAAAGACGCGCGCGTTAAGCGGCGTTCCTGAACGTCTCGTCCGCCCAGTCGGGCACGAAACGAACGTCGACGTCCGAGTCCTCGATCCATTCGAGGAGCTCGTCTGCGCGAAGCGCTTCCGACGGCTCGATGTCCGTCGCGAGCAACGCATCGAACTCGCCAGCGGCGAAGTTTTCGCAATCGCTCGTCAGCGGCGATTGCCGACGCGGGACCATACAGCCTCCGATTACGATGTTGCGTTCCATTGGATGTATTCCGGGTGGCGGAGGTTCATTCAGTAGCGGTAGACGCGGCCGTCGACGACGCGTACGCGGTCGCCGACCCGCAGTTCGCCCTGGCCGACGCGGTCGAAGCCGATGGCCACGCCGGAGTCGAGGCGAACGATGACGCGATAGCGGTCGGCGGCGTTGGCCTTCTGCACCTCGTTGCCGATCGCCGCTCCGCCAAGCGCGCCGGCGATCGTCGCCGCGGTGTTGCCGCTGCCGCTGCCGAATTGATGGCCGATGATGCCGCCCGCCACGCCGCCGACGATGGCGCCGAGGCCCACGGGCGCATTGCTGCCGCCGCGATAGAGGTCGATCGCCTCGACGACGCCGTAGTCGACGCGCGGCGCAGGCGCGGCGATCGGCCGGTCGTAAACGTAATACGGCTCCGGATAGGCACAACCGCCCACCAGCGCCGCGCTGGCCAACACCGCCAATCCAACGACTCGCACCCTCATCCTCGCACCTCCGTTCATCCGCACTCTAAGCGATGCGGCGCGCCGCACGTGATCGGCATCGGCCTCATTCCCAAGTCGGACGATGGCCGACACGCGTGCGCGCGCATCTTGAACGGAACCTAAACGGACATGCGGTCGATCGCGTTTACGAAAACGAGTGTTACCGGACGCTACGCCGCCTTCGCCAGATGCTCGTCTGCGAGCGCGCGCTGCACGCTCGGCCGCGCCGCGACGCGCGCCTGGAATTGCTGCAGGGCCGGCCAGCGATCGATGTCGAACGCGAGAAACCGCTGCCAGTTGACGATCGTGAACAGATAGGCGTCGGCGATCGTGAATGCGTCGCCGGTCAGGTACGGCTTCTTTTCGAGCGCGGCCACGACGTGATCGAAGCGCGCGCCGACGCCGGCGAGAACCGTCGCCTTGTAGGCGTCGGGCGTCGTCGGCCTCCACAGCGGGCCGAGCCCCTTGTGGATCTCGGTCGCGATGAAGTTGAGCCACTCCATCAGCCGATAGCGCGCGAGCGTTCCCGTGGGCGGCGCGAGCGTTCCGGGATTGCGATCGGCGATGTATTGCAGGATCACAGCGGCTTCGGTGAGCCGCTCGCCGTCGTCGAGCTCGAGCACCGGCACGTAGCCCTTCGGGTTGATGGCGTGGAAATCGGCGCCGCGCACCTTGTGCTCGCGCAGGTCGACGCGCTCGAGCTCGTAGCGGAGTCCCGATTCCTGCAAGGCGATGTGCGCGGCGAGCGAGCACGCGCCGGGGGCGTAGTAGAGCTTCATTCGCAACTCCTTTCGTATCGGCTGCATGCCGGACGAGCCAATGGTGCTTCTTGCTTATGCGGAAAAAAATAGTCGAAAAGTGGATGTACTATTGCAATTTACGCAACAATTGCGCGCGAACGAATGGACCGTTTCCAATCGCTGCTTGCATTCACGAAGGTCGTCGAGGCCGGCAGCTTTGCCGGCGCTGCCGAGCGCCTCGATCGTTCGGTGTCGGCGGTGTCGCGGCAGGTGAGCGAGCTCGAGGCGCATCTTCGCGCGCGCCTTCTCAATCGCACGACGCGCAAGCTTTCGCTGACGGAAGCGGGCCGCGCGTTTCACGAGCGCGCGGTGCAGGTGATGGCCGAGCTCGACGACGCCGAGAACGAGATCACCGCGCAGGCGATCGTGCCGCACGGCACGCTCAAGCTCACCGCGTCGATCAGCTTCGGCACGCGCTACCTGGCGCCGGCGATCGCCGACTTCCGGCGGCGCCATCCGCAGCTTCGCTTCGACGTCGAGCTGTCGGACCATCGGCGCGACCTGGTCGACGAAGGTCTCGACCTCGCGATCCGGATCGGCCCGATCGGCAGCCAGTCGCTGATCGGGCGCCCGATCGGCATCGCGCAGATGATCTGCTCGGCCGCGCCTTCGTATCTCGCACAGCGGCGCATGCCGCGCACGCCGGCCGATCTCGCCGGACACGCATGCCTGACCTATGCCTACGCGGCCGAAGGCAACGTCTGGCGCTTCCGCGATGCGCAGCAACGGATGCACGAAGTGAGGGTCGGCGGCGCGATGCACGCGAACAATGGCGGCATGCTCGCCGCGCTCGCGGTCGCCGGCGCCGGCATCACGCTCGAGCCGGACATCAGCGTCGCCGACGACGTGCGCGCAGGAAGGCTCGTGCCGCTGCTCGCCGGTTACACGGCGCCGCCGATCGCGATCAGCGCCGCCTATCCGAGCCGACGGCACCTGTCGGTGAAGGTGCGCGCGTTCGTCGACTTCCTCGTCGAGCGCTTCGCGCGCGAGCCGCCATGGCACGTCGCGGCGAGCAGTCCCCCGGCGCGCGCAACGAAGCCGCCGCGACGGCGGCGACCGCAATAGCGCGAAAGCGCTTTTACGGAAGCTGGATTTTGCCGCCGCCGCCGATTCCGCCGACCGGGCCGAGCGTTGCGCCGGCCGGCGGCAGCACGATCGACGACGAGGCCTGCCGGCGCATTTCCTGCAATTCGCGCATCGCGCGCTCGACGCCGGCCTTCGTCGCTTCGGCGTATTTCGAAACGGCGTCGGCGAGGGTCGTCGCCTCGATGTCGAAGCTGATCGGAAGCGGACCGACGTTCGTCATGAGCTGCGCCTCACCCTGGTAGACGGTACGGCGCTCCGAATCGGGTGTGCCATCCGGCTTGACAGGAAGCAACACCCGCAGCGTGCCGATCTTGCGGTCGGTGTAGATCTCCTCGCGGTACAGCGACGTTTCGTCCATCGCGGCATCCGCGACGCGCATGCCGGGATCGGTGGCCATGATCGATGTCCTTTCCTTCGGTCGATGGGCGAAAGCGTAATGGAATGGGTCCGCCCGGGGCAAGCCGCCGCTTTACGCCGGAAAATTGTGCAGCGGACTCCGGTAAAGCTTGCGCGAGCGGCGGCCGCGCGTTGCGCAAGTGACTGAATCGGTGCCGCGTTGAAGCGTGGTACGGCGCTTGCGCCGCGCCTGTCGCCCGTCATCGAACCGCATGGGTAGCGAGCCTTGTCCACGATGCGAGAGCCGCACGCCGGGTCGCCACCTCTTTCGCCGCCGCCGCCGCACGTGGCGGGCGTCTCGATCAGCAACGCCGAGCGACCGATCACTGCGGCGCCCGGACATACGAAGCTCGACGTCGTCCGCTATCACCAATCGCTCGGCGCATGGCTGCTGCCGCAGCTCGCGCCCCGCCCGATCGCGGTCGTCAGGTGCAACGACGGCAGCTTCGACGAGTGCTTCTTCCAGAAACATCCGAGCCGCGGGCGCGGCGGCCACGACGAATCGCCGCCGTTTCTTCGCCTCGCCGACGTCGCCGACGTCGTGCGCGCGGTGCAGAACGGCGCTTACGAGTTCCACACGTGGGGCGCGAGCTTTCCGCGTCTCGAGCGTCCCGACCGGATCACGCTCGACCTCGATCCCGACGCCGACCTGCCGTGGACGACCATGCGCGAGGCGGCCGGGTACGTTCGCGAATTCCTGCAACGGCTCGAGTTGCGGTGGTTCGTCAAGACGTCGGGGGGCAAGGGCCTGCACTTCGTGCTGCCGATCACGCGGCGGCATTCGTGGCCCGAGACGCGCGCATTCGCGCGCGCGATCGCCGAAGCGCTCGCGCGCAAGATGCCGGCGCTCTTTACCGCGCGCGCGGGCAAGGACCATCGCGTCCGCCGGATCTATGTCGACTACCAGCGCAACGCGGAAGGCGCGACGGCGGTCGCCGGCTATTCGCTGCGCGCCCGGCCGGGCCTGCCGGTCTCGATGCCGATCGCCTGGGACGATCTCGACGCGGACGTTCGCGGCGGCCGCTTCAACATCGACAATGCAGCGCGCTTCGTCGCCGAACGTGCGGTGGACCCGTGGGCCGACTACGATCGTTCGCGGCAGACGCTATCGGCGTCGATGCGCCGCGCGCTCAACGCGTAAGCGGCCCTTCGGATTCGCAGTCGAACTCGACGGTCTCGCGGCCGTCAACCGCGTGCGTGTGCCCGAAGGCGATCCGCCCGCGCCCACGTAACACGAACTCCTCGCGCCGCAGCGGTATCTCGGCTTCGCCGTCCGGCGTCACGAACGTGCCGTTCGAGCTGTGGTCGACGAGCACGAAGTGATCGCGTCGCCGCTCGATATGCGCGTGCAGCCGCGACGCCATCCGGTCGCCGATCACGACGTCGTTCTGCGCGTCGCGGCCGAGCGCGAGCGTCGTCTGGCGCTCGTCGAGCACGATCTCGCGCTCGCCATGGCGAATGAGCACGCGCGCGCGGAGCACGTTGACGCGCGCCGCGAGCGTCGTCAGGTCGTCCGCGGAGTCCTGCCACACGAGCTCCCAGACGTCGAGGTCGTGCGCCTTGCCTTTCACCGTCAGCGCCGCGAGCGCGCGCGTTCGCGCGCGAAGCCACGGGGAGAGCATCGCCGCGGTGCCGCCCGACGTGATGACCTGCGACGCGTGCGCAATCCCGGCCAGGCGCGCCGCGACGTTCACCGAATCGCCGTAGAGATCGCCTTCGGATTCGAGCGTCGCGCCGAAATGGAAGCCGATCCGAAGCGCGATGCGCGCATCGAACGTTTCCGCGGCCAGCTGCGCGTGCATCGCGACCGCCGCCTGCGCCGCCTGGTCCGCGAGCGGAAAGACCGACATCACCTCGTCGCCGATCGTCTTCACGACGCGGCCCGAGTGCGCTTCGGACACCTCGCGCATCAGCGAAAGGCAACGGCCGATCGTCGCCAGCGCGCGCTCGTCGCCAAGCGACTCGTAGAGGTGCGTGCTGCCGCTTACGTCGGCGAACAGGACGGCGAGGTCGGTCGGTGCGGTCATCGCGGTGGCGCCCGCTCGCGAGGTGGTCGCGAGCGAACGCAGTATAGTAGGCCCCGGACGCGGGCGCGCCCGATGACGCGCCCGGCGCGACTTTTCGCGTTGACGCAGCGGGAAGCCGACGCCTAGTATCGATCCGCCTTCGCTTGCGTTGCTGCTGCCGATGAAACCGGTCCACGCGGCTGTCGCGCTGCTGCTCGCGCTGTGGGCCGCCTGCGCGCCTGCGGCCGAGCGCGGGCTTTACACGCTCGTCGACGGCGATGTGCGCGTGCTGCGCAAGACGACGTGGTATCGCCTCGAGGCAGGGGCTCGCATCGAAGGCGGCGACGTCGTCGACGTCTCCGAGCATGCGCAAGTTCAACTCGAGCCGGCGACGGACACCGTGATCGGCATCATCGGTCCGGCACAGGGCTACGTCGAAGCAACGCGAAGCGACGCCAAGGCGCCGCCGGTACAGCAGTTCACGCTCGTTCGCGGCTGGCTCAAGGCGGCGAACGGCGCGAAGGCGCCGCCTGTCCGCGTGAACCTTCCGTCGTCGGCGCTGCAGATCGAGAAGGGCATCGTCGTCGTACACTGCGACGCGATGCATACGGAGTTCTTCGTCGAGAGCGGCCGCGCGACGTTGCTCACCGCGGCCGGGCGCGGCAAGGAGCAGGCGCACGAAGCGGGCGAGAGCGAGTTCTGGCACAAGGCCGGCGACCGCGCGTTCGCGACCGACGAGCGCCTGTCGCAGGCGTTCGTCGCCGCGATGCCGCGGACGCTGCGCGACGCGCTGCCGACGCTCGCGGGCCGGTTCGAAGGCGCACCGCCGACGCTCGCCGCTGGCCGCGACGTCACCTACGCCGAAGCCGAGCCGCTGCTCGCAGGCACGAGCCGGCATGCGTTTGCGCGACGCTTCGCGCCGCGCCTGTCCGATCCGGCATTTCGCAGCGCGGCCGCCGCCGCGCGCCCCGGCGTGCCCGAATGGGACCGCACGCTGCATCCGGAACGCTATCGGCCCCGCGACGCCGACGAGAAGGCGGCGACGGCCCAACCGTAAAAGGCGACTGCCATGAAGCTCATCTGGAAATTCAACCTCGTGCTGCTCGGCATTTTCGTGCTCGGCTTCGTGATCGCCGGCTATGTGTCATACCGGGTGCTGCAGGCGAACGCGCGCGAGGAGATCGTCCAGAACGCGCGCCTCATGATGGAAGCCGCGCTGTCGTCGCGGACCTACACGAACACGCAGGTGAAGCCGCTGCTCGAGACGCAGCTCAAGTACGCGTTCCTGCCGCAGACGGTGCCCGCGTACGCGGCGACCGAGATGTTCAACGAGATGCGGAAGAAGCATCCCGACTACGGCTACAAGGAGGCGACGCTCAATCCGACGAACCCGCGCGACCGGGCGAGCGACTGGGAAGCCGACATCGTCAACACGTTCCGGCAATCGAAGGACAACGTCGAGATGGTCGGCGAGCGCGACACGCCCACGGGACGCGCGCTGTACCTCGCGCGCCCGATCCAGATCACGAGCGCAGCCTGTCTCGTCTGCCACAGCACCATCGAGGTGGCGCCGAAGACGATGACCGACCTTTATGGCCCGGCGAACGGATTCGGCTGGAAGATGAACGAGGTGATCGGCGCCCAGGTCGTCTCGGTGCCGATGTCGGTGCCGATCAAGCGCGCGGACGAGACGTTCCGCACGTTCATGCTGTCGCTCGCCGGCGTCTTCGTCGTCACGTTCGTCCTGCTCAACGTGATGCTGCACCTGATGGTGATCCGCCGTGTCACGCGGCTCTCCGCGATCGCCGACCAGGTGAGCCTCGGCAACATGGACGCCGGCGACTTCCGCACGCGCAGCAGCGACGAGATCGGTGTGCTCACCGAGGCGCTCGGCCGCATGAAGGTGAGCCTCGTGCAGGCGATGAAGATGCTCGAGTGAGCGCGGCGGGTGAGGCGGAGCCGAGCCGAGTCCCGAAGGGGCCGGCGCCGCGCGATTGAGTGAGGCCGACCCGAAATGCTTCGCGCGTCGAAAACGTGGCAAGGAGGCCAGGAGTGAAGGTGCCGGCATGACCCCCGAGCGCATCGGCAAGTACGAAATCCAGTCGGTCCTCGGCAAGGGGGCGATGGGGGTCGTCTACAAGGCGATCGACCCGCACATCGAGCGCGCGGTCGCGATCAAGACGGTGCGCAAGGACCTGCTCGACGCCGATCTCGCGTTGCAGTTCATGGCGCGCTTCAAGAACGAGGCGCGTGCGGCCGGGCGGCTCCACCACCCGAACATCATCGCGATCTACGAGTATGGCGAGGACGACAGCGTCGCCTACATCGCGATGGAATACGTCGAGGGGATGGGCCTTCGCGAATACCTCAATCGCAGCGCACGCTTCGACCTGCCACAGATCGCCGCCATCATGTCGCAGCTCCTGCAGGCGCTCGCGTTCGCGCATGCGCAGGGCGTCGTGCACCGCGACATCAAGCCCGCGAATCTGATCCTGACGCCCGCCGGCATGGTGAAGGTCGCCGATTTCGGCATCGCCCGCGTCGACGCGACGACGCTCACGATGACCGGCATGGTGATGGGCACGCCGACGTACATGGCGCCCGAGCAATGCCGCGGCCTGCCGAGCGACCATCGCGCGGATCTCTTCAGCACCGGCGTCGTGCTCTACGAGCTCTTGACCGCCACGCGGCCCTTCGCCGGGTCGATGGAAGCCGTCACGTACAAGATCTGTCACGAGCATCCTCGCCCGCCATCGGAGCTTTGCTCGGTTCCGTTGCCGCCGGCGATCGATGCGCTGATCGACAAGGCGCTTGCGAAGGAGCCGGACGCGCGATTCGCCGATGCGCACGCGTTCGACGTCGCGTTGCGCGACGCGTTCGGAACGGACGCGGCTTCGGGGGAGACCACCGTGATCAATCTGTCGGACGTTCACCTCGCGCCTGCCGCGCAGGCGTTCGACGATGCGACGCTCGTGACGCTCGAGCGCCGCCTCGTCCGCTTCGTCGGTCCGATGGCGAAGATCCTCGTGCGCCAGGCGGCGCTGCGGGCCCACGACAGGCGCGAGCTCTACGACCTGCTCGCCGTGCACATCGGCGATCCGAAGGAGCGCGATCGGTTCGCGGCCGAGGCCAATCCGGCCGACCGGAGCGGAGCGCACACCGGACGCCAGGCGACGGGCGGCAGCCGCGCGAGCGTGAGCGCGCGCGGCACCGTCGCGTCGGCGGGCTCGCGCACGCGCACGTCGCGGCCGCTCGAGCAGGCGTTCGTCGAGCAGACGACGCAGCGCCTTGCCGTGTATCTCGGTCCGATCGCGAAGGTGGTCGCGAAAAAAGCGGCGCAACAGGCGCACGATTGCGACGAATTCATCCACCTCGTCGCCGAGCACATCGGCACGCAGGATCGGCGCGCGTTCCTGCGCGAGGTCGGCGCCGAGGACGCCTGAAGATCGTCGTTTTTCGGTAGCATTCGGTGATCTTCCCCGGAGATTCGTGATGAATTCCCTGCGCTTCGTGCTCGCGGCCGTGCTGGCCGCCGTATCGTTTTCGACGCTGGCCGACGAGTACCCGTCGCGGCCCGTCAAGATCGTCGTGCCGTTCGCGGCCGGCGGGCCCGCGGACGTCTACGCGCGTTACCTCGCGCAACGGCTGCAGGAAACGATGGGCCAGCCGTTCGTCGTCGAGGACCGCCCGGGGGGCGGATCGGTCGTCGGCACCGAGGTCGTGGCCAAGAGCGCCCCCGACGGCTACACGCTGCTCCTCATGTCGAACACGCACACGGTCAACGAATCGCTGATGCCGAACAAGCCGTTCGCGCTGATGCGCGACTTCACGCCGGTCGCGCCGATCAACTATTCGGACCTCGTGCTGGTCGTCAATCCAGCGGTGAAGGCCAACACGCTTGCCGAGCTGATCGCGCTCGCGAAAGCCGAACCGGGCAAGCTCAACTACGCGTCGTCGGGTCCCGGCACGCCGTATCACATGGCCGGCGAGCTCTTCAAGGCGATGGCCGGTCTCGACATCGTGCACGTTCCCTACAAGGAAAGCTCCGGCGCGCGCACCGGCGTTCTTGGCGGGCAGGTCGAGATGATGTTCGACGCGGTGACCGTGATGAACGAGCACGTGAAGGCGGGCAAGGTCCGCGCGCTCGCGACGAGCGGCAAGGTGCGCTCGACCGTGATGCCGAACGTGCCGACGCTTTCCGAAGCCGGCGTGCCGGGTTACGAGGCGACGATCTGGCTCGGGCTGATCGCGCCGGCGAAGACGCCGCCCGCGATCGTCGAGCGCCTGAACTCGGAAATCACGAAGATCGTGCAGCGACCCGAGACGCAGGCGGAATGGGCGAAACAGGGCGCGACGTCGATGGTGATGACGCCGGCGGCGTTCGGCAAATTTCTCGACGACGACATCGTCAAGTGGGCGCGGATCGTGAAGATTTCCGGCGCTCGCGCCGATCGCTGATGTCACGCGGATCGCTGCGCGTCCTGTCCGCGGGCGCCGCGAAAGGCCTCGTGCAGGCGCTCGCGGCGCCGTTCGAGGCGGAGCGCGCGACGCACGTCGACGCGATGTTCGATTCGGCGGGCGCCATTGCGCACGCGGTGGAATCCGGCGCGGCCTGCGACGTCGTCATCCTGCCGGCCGCGATGCTCGACACGCTTGCCGCCGAGGAGTTCGTCAGCGAGCCGTTCGCCGCGCTCGGCCGCGTGCCGACCGGCATCGCGGTCGCATCGGGCGCCGCGGCGCCCGACGTACGCGACGCCGACGCGCTTCGCGCCGGCCTCGACGCTGCGCCGGCGTTGTACTGCCCTGACACACTCCGCTCGACCGCGGGCCGACATTTCGCCGGCTTGCTGCGCACGCTCGGCCTTCACGACAGCGCGGCGCCGCGGCTTCGCACGTATTCGAACGGCGCCCAGGCGATGGCCGCGCTCGCGGCCGAGCGCGTGCACGGCGCGATCGGCTGCACGCAGATCAGCGAGATCCTGTACACGCCGGGCGTCGCGCTCGTCGGCACGCTGCCGGCTCCGTTCGAGCTCGCGACGATCTACGCGGCAGCGGTTTCCACGAGCGCCGCGCCGATCGCCGCGGCGCGCGCGTTCGTCGAGCGGCTGACCGGCGCGTCGTCGCAGGTGCTGCGCCGCGACGGCGGCTTCCTCGAACGAGCGTAAGCACGTGCTCTCGCATCGCCTCGTTCGCCGCTTCGCGCTCGCACTCGCCGTCGGCGCGCTCGCCATCGGCGGTTGCGGCGAGCTCGCGCAAAAGGAACGTGAGCTCACATTTCGCGTCGTTGCGGGCGACGCCTCCTGGTATTCCGGATTGCCCGACGGCGTTCACGAGATGGACATCCCGCTCGCGGCCGACGATGGCCGCACGCAGCGCATTCACGCATGGTGGTGGCCCGCCGAGCGGGCCGACGCGCCCGCCGTCCTGTATTTTCACGGCTCGCGCTGGAACCTGACCGGCCAGCTATCGCGGATCCGCGAACTGCACGCGTTCGGCTTCGCAGTGCTCGCCGTCGACTATCGCGGCTTCGGCAAGAGCGACGGCGACGATCCGTCCGAGCGTTCGGTCTACGAGGATTCACGCGCGGCATGGCGCGCGTTCGCGGCGCTCGTTCCCGATCCGCGCCGGCGCATCCTCTACGGTCATTCGCTCGGCGGTGCCGTCGCGGTCGACCTCGCCGCGTGGCTCGACCGCAACGCCGGCGCCGAGGAGCCCGCGCGCGGTCTTGTCGTCGAATCGTCGTTCACGACGCTCGCCGACGTCGCGAAGGCGCTGTCGTACGAATGGCTGCCGGCCGAGTGGTTTCTGTCGCAGAAGTTCGACTCGCTCGGCAAGAT
This sequence comes from Casimicrobiaceae bacterium, assembly GCA_035495715.1. Taxonomy (GTDB): domain Bacteria; phylum Pseudomonadota; class Gammaproteobacteria; order Burkholderiales; family Casimicrobiaceae; genus VBCG01. Next base: position 48,871 of record DATJFI010000052.1, on the reverse strand, counting down.
CGTCGACGTGCGGATGCCCGTGCTGTTCGTCCACGGTGCCGCCGACCGCTTCATTCCCGCGCGTTTCAGCCAGGCGCTGTATGACACGGCGCGTGCGCGCAAGCGCCTGCTCGTCGTCGACGGCGCCACGCACAACAACAGCATGCGCGTCGCGCCCGACGAGTATCGCGCGGCGCTTTTCGCGCTGTTCGGCCTTACGGGTTAACCCGGATATTTCACCGGGTCGGCCCCGCTTCGATGCAAGGCTTCGTCAGTTCAACGACTGCGCCTTCACATGCCTGGGTGCAGTTTGGGTTTTCGGCCTGCGCGGTTTTTGGCGGCCGTTTGCGCCCGGCTCGGGCTTGCTCTGTTCGCCGATAGCACCTGCTATTGGCTTCGTCGGCTGCACCCGATCCAGGAGGTAAACCGTCTCGCCAAATTGCCGCGCCCCGGTGAAACATCCGGGTTAACGCGGCAGCTTCTGGCCCGTGAGCGCGCGCCGGATCTGCCGCAGCTTGGTCTTGACGCGCGATTCGTCGACGGGTCCCATCCGGATCATGATCTTCTGGCCGGCCGACAGCTGCTCGAGCGCCGGATCGGCGAATTCGTAGAGCACCTTCGGCTGTGCGAGCGCGACCGGCGCGGGAACGTCCGGCGTGGCGAGCAGGTGATCGATCACCTCCACCAGCCGATCGTTGAAATAGCCGCTCGGGTAGCCCAGGTCCTGATAGGCCTTCTGGAACAGCGGGTAGTAGCGGACGTACGTCTGCACGAGCTTCGACGTGTCGGTCTGATCGAGCAGCCGCATGTACGTCGCGTAGCGTTCCGCGTTGTCCGCGCGAAGCAGGATTTTGCCGTCGGCCTGCGTCGTCTGCAGGCCGCCTTGGACCGGCATCACCGACATCTTCGACTGCGCGACGGTCTGCCGCGGCAGGTTGTCGATCGTCGCGACGAAGCGCGGCACGATCTCCTGCAGGTGAAACACGCGGTCGAGCGGTACGCCGGTAAAGAGCGACGCGAGCGCTTCCTGCATCAGCGAGTCGCTGTCGGCGACGGCGGGCAGCGCCTGCTCGGCCGGCGGTTGCGTCGCTTCGGCGCCCTCGATCGGGTACTTGGGCGCCGTGCTCTCCGGCGCGGCGGGTGCGGCGGGCGCGGCGGCTTGCGGCGGCGCGGACGGCGTGACGACCGGCGGCTGCGGCGCATGCATCGTGCGCCATACGACGACGATCGCGACGATGATCGCCACGATCGCGATGATCGCGACGATCGGCCACGCGAGATTGCGACGCCTCGCCTGGCGGCGCGGATCGATGCGCTCCGAAAAATCCGGTTCAGGGGCAAGCGTTTCGACGCGTTCCATGAGCTCTCCAGATGCGGCACGCCGGGTGCGGCGGGCCAACGGCATTCGACTAATGCTAGCGCGGATGGTTCGGCCCCTCACCCGCCTCGCTATCACTCGGGCTCCCTCTCCCGCGAGCGGGAGACGGTTGGGGATGAGGGCTATGCATGTGCGAGGCGCTCGCCGTGCTCGCGCGTCGCGCGGAAGCCGACCTTCGGCCAGCGCTCGATCGTCACCTGCAGGTTGTACTTGTTCGTCGCGAGGAACACCGGGTTGCCGTCGACGTCGCTCGCCAGCGCCGGCCCTTGCTCGCGCTCGAAATTGCGCCGCGTCGTCTCGTCGGGAAACGTGAGCCAGCGCGCGGTCGCGATGTTCGCATTCTCGTAGATCGCGTCGACGTTGTATTCGGTGGCGAGGCGGTGCGCGACGATCTCGAACTGCAGCGGGCCGACGGCGCCGAGCAGCACGCTGTTCGTCTGCGCCGACGTGAACACCTGGATCGCGCCTTCCTCGCCGAGCTCCTGCAAGCCCTTCGCAAGCGGCTTCGCCTTGAACGGGTCGCGCGGGCGCGCGACGCGGAAGAGCTCCGGCGCGAAGTACGGGATGCCGCGGAACGCGAGCGCCTCGCCTTCCGACAGCGTGTCCCCGATCTGAAGCTGGCCGTGGTTGTGGATGCCGATGATGTCGCCGGCGACGGCGTCCTCGCTCGACACGCGCTCGTTCGCCATGAACGTCAGCGCGTTGCCGAGCTTCATCTCGCGGCCGACGCGCAGGTGCCGGACCTTCATCGCCGGCTGGTAACGCCCCGAGCAGACGCGGAAGAAGGCGATCCGGTCGCGATGCCGCGGATCCATGTTCGCCTGGATCTTGAAGACGAAGCCGCTGAACGGCTTCTCGGCGGGCTCGACGGTTCGCGTCGTCGCGTCGCGCGGCAGCGGGGCCGGCGCCCAGCCGACGAGCGCATGCAGGATCTCCTGCACGCCGAAGTTGTTGATCGCCGATCCGAAGAATACGGGTGTCTGCGTTCCCGCGAGGAAACGCTCGAGGTCGAACGGGTGGCTCGCGCTGCGGATCAGCTCGACGTCGGCGCGAAGCGACGCGGTCTCCTCGGCGAAGAGCGCGTCGAGGCGCGGATTTTCGAGCCCTTCGATCAGCTCCGTCTCCGTCGCCACGCGCTCCTCGCCGGGCGTGAAGCGCAGCAGGCGGTCGTTGCGCAGATCGAACACGCCGCGAAAGCGCTTGCCCATGCCGAGCGGCCACGTGATCGGCGCACAGTCGATCGTCAGCACCGATTCGATCTCCTCGAGCAGCGCCAGCGGCTCGCGCACCTCGCGGTCGAGCTTGTTGACGAACGTGATGATCGGTGTGTTGCGCAGCCGGCAGACGTCGAGCAGCTTGATCGTCTGCGCCTCGACGCCCTTCGCCGCGTCGATCACCATCACCGCCGCGTCGACGGCGGTGAGCACGCGGTAGGTGTCCTCGGAAAAGTCCTGGTGCCCCGGCGTGTCGAGCAGGTTGATCGTGTGGCCGGCGTATTCGAACTGCATCACCGAGCTCGTGACCGAGATGCCGCGCTGCTTCTCGACTTCCATCCAATCCGACGTTGCGTGCCGCGCGCTCTTGCGCGACTTGACCGTGCCGGCGAGCTGGATCGCGCCGCCGAACAGCAGCAGCTTCTCGGTGAGCGTCGTCTTGCCCGCGTCCGGGTGGGAAATGATCGCGAACGTGCGCCGCCGCGCGACGTCGCGCGCGAGCGCATCGGCGATTGGGCTTTCGTTATCCATGATCGGCCCGCGTCAGGTGCGGGCGGCGAAGGCCAAACAAAAGCCGCCGGAGCGGCCGGCGGCACGGGTGATTATACGTCAGCCGAACGGACGCACGCCGATGAGCGGGCCGTGCAGGAACAGCGCGAACACGAGAGCCGCCACGACGCCGACGACGATCGCGACGGCGTCGCGCGCGACGCGTCCGGGCGGATAAACGGCGCCCGCGTCGCGGTCGCGCCGCCTGCGGGACGCGAACACGGCGATCGACCAGACGAGGAACGCGCCGAACAGGATCACGTCGCGCAACGTCCCGTTCGCGAGCAGATGGCCGAGCGCCCAGAGGCCGACGCCCGCGGTCATCGGATGCCCAAGCCAGGTGCGGAAATGCGTTTGCGGCACGTAAGCCGACACGACGAGGATGAACGCGACGACCGCGAGCAGCGCGGCGACGTGCGCTCCCCACGCCGGCGGCGTCCATAGCGCGACGGAATCGGCGCGTGCCCTGCCGTAGCCCCAGATCAGCAGCACGAAGCCGGCGATCGAGACCAGCGAGTACAAGCGCTTCCAGCGGCGCTCGCCGATCCGCGCGATCTGCGCTTCCCGCCACCGCGGGGCGAGAACGCCGACCCAATGCGCACCGAGAAAGACGACGAGGCCGGCGACGAGCGCGATCATCGCGCCATTGTGCCTTGAAGAAGGCGGCGCGTGCGCCCATCTCGAATCGATGCGCACCGTCGCCACCGGCCCCGATCTCTTTGCGCCGCCACCGCTGCCGCCGGGACTCGACTACCGGCCAGAGTTTCTCGATCGCAATCGGGAAGCGATGCTGATCGAAGCGTTCTCCGCGCTCCCGTTTCGCGAAGCGCCGTTTCGCCAATATACGGCGCGCCGGCGCGTCGTTCGCTTCGGCCACGACGGGTATGCGGACCTCGGCGAGGTTCAGGACGGCGGTCCGTGGCCTCCGTGGCTGCTCGATCTGCGCGCGAACGCGGCGCGAACAGCGCACGTCGACGACGACGCGTTCGTCCACGCGCTCGTCAGCGAGTACAGACCCGGCACGCCGATCGGCTGGCACCGCGACAAGCCGGCTTATGGAACGGTCGTCGGCATCTCGCTTGGAAGCACGTGCCGGATGCGCTTTCGCCCGTACGACAACCGCCACGACCGTGACGCGGTGATCGCGCTCCAGCTCGCACCGCGGTCGCTTTACGTGCTGCGCGACGACGTCCGCTGGCGCTGGCAGCACCAGATTCCGCCGGTCAAGGCGTTGCGCTATTCGGTGACGTTTCGCACGCTCGCTTAGTGCATTAGTAGAATCGCGCGCGATGATGAGCGCCGAAGGGCCGTCCCGAGGCGCGAATTCCGCCCCCATCGGGGGCAGCGAAGCGGCGCAGCCGCGAGCGTGGGGGAGCCTATGAGCCCGTATCCGCACCTTCTCGCGCCGCTCGACCTCGGCTTCACGACGCTTCCGAACCGGGTGCTGATGGGCTCGATGCACACGGGCCTCGAGGAATCGCCCGACGGCTTCGCGAAGCTCGCGGCGTTCTACGAGGCGCGTGCTCGCGGCGGCGCGGCGCTGATCGTCACCGGCGGGATCGCGCCGAATGCGAGCGGACGCCTCGAGCCGCGCGCGACGCAACTGTCGTTCGGCTGGCAGGTCGCGAAGCATCGGCGGATCACCGACGCGGTCCACCGCGCCGGCGGACGCATCGCCATGCAGATCCTGCACGCCGGTCGCTACGCGTATCACCCGCTGGCCGTCGCGCCCTCGGCGTTGCGCTCGCCGATTACGCCGTTCCGGCCGCGCGCGCTTTCGAAATTCGGAATCGATCGCACGCTCGCCGCGTACGTCCGTTGCGCACGGCTCGCCCGAAGAGCCGGCTACGACGGCGTCGAGATCATGGGCTCCGAAGGCTACCTGATCAACCAGTTCATCGCGCGGCGCACGAACCAGCGCGACGATCGCTACGGCGGCGACTTCGCAAACCGGATCCGCTTCGCGGTCGAGACGGTTCGCCGCACGCGCGACGCGGTCGGCCGCGATTTCATCATCATCTACCGCTTGTCGATGCTGGACCTGGTCGACGACGGCAGCACGTGGGACGAGGTCGTGCACCTCGCCAAGGCGATCGAGGCGGCCGGCGCGACGCTGATCAACACGGGCATCGGCTGGCACGAGGCGCGAATCCCGACGATCGCGACGATGGTGCCGCGCGGAGCGTTCACGTGGGTGACCAAGCGTCTTCGCGGCGCCGTCGGCATTCCGCTGATCGCGACGAACCGGATCAACGATCCTGCGCAAGCCGACGCGATCCTCGCGCGCGGCGATGCCGACATGGTGTCGATGGCGCGCCCGTTTCTCGCCGACGCCGAATTCGTCCGCAAGGCCGCGGCCGGCCGCGCCGACGACATCAACACGTGCATCGCGTGCAACCAGGCGTGCCTCGACCACATCTTCGAGCGCAAGGTCGCGACGTGCCTCGTCAATCCATTCGCCTGCCGCGAGACGCAAATGGAGCTCCATATGGCGCGGCAGGCGAAGCGCGTCGCCGTCGTCGGCGCCGGTCCCGCGGGGCTCGCGTGCGCGAAGACGGCGGCCGAGCGCGGCCACCGCGTGACGCTGTTCGAGGCGGCCGCGTCGATCGGCGGCCAATTCAACCTGGCGCGGCGGATTCCGGGCAAGGAGGAGTTCAGCGAGACGCTGCGCTATTTCGATCGGCGGCTCACGGCGCTTGGCGTCGAGCGGCGTCTCGGCCGCGTCGCGCAGGTCGACGATCTGCGCGCGTTCGACGCGGTCGTCGTCGCGACCGGCGTACTGCCGCGCCGGCCCGCGCTCGAAGGCCTCGCGCATCCGAGCGTCGCGAGCTACGTCGACATCGTCGAAGGACGACGCACCGCCGGCGAGCGAGTCGCGATCATCGGCGCCGGCGGCATCGGTTTCGACGTCGCCGAGTTGCTGACGCATTGGCACGACGACGACGCGCACCCGCTCGATGCGTTCCGCGACGAATGGGGCATCGATCCGGTGTTGGCAGGCCCGGGTGGCGTCCGCGAACCGCGAAGGCCGCAGACGACGCGCCGCGTCTGGCTTCTTCAACGCAAGACGACGAAAGTGGGCGAGGACCTCGCGAAGACGACCGGCTGGATCCGGCGCACGCTGCTTCGTCGTCGCGGCGTGACGATGCTCGCCGGCGTCGCCTACGAGCGCATCGACGACGACGGCCTGCATCTTCGCGTCGACGGTGTGCCGCAGGTGCTCGCCGTCGACACGATCGTCGTTTGCGCGGGCCAGGAGCCACGGCGCGATCTCGCAGACGCGCTCGGCGCCGCGGGCATCGCGTTCACGCTGATCGGCGGCGCCGACGTCGCCCGCGAGCTCGACGCGAAGCGCGCGATCGAGCAGGGAACCCGCGTCGCGCTCGACCTTTAGCGGTTACACGTTGTGCGCCATCCGCACGGCGCGACGCAAGTCAGCGAGCAGCGCGGCGCGAAGCTTCTCGCGGGCCTCGTGATCGGGGGCGCGCAGGATCGCGGACGGGTGGTACGTCGCGACGATCGGTGTTCCTGCCGGATTCTCGAGCGGGTGCGCCCGCGCCTCGGTGATCGTGATCCTGCGGCCGCACACGGCGACGAGCGCCGTTGCGCCGAGCGTCACGATGACGGCTGGCCGCTCGCGCGCGAGCTCCGCTTCGAGCCAGACCTGACACGCGGCGATGTGCCGCTGCATCGGCGTTTTGTGAATGCGTCGCTTGCCGCGCAGCGTGAAATAGAAGTGCTTGACCGCATTCGTCAGGAACACGCGCTCGGCGGGGGCGCCCGCTTCGTCGAGCAACTCGCGCAGAAGCCGCCCCGACGGCCCGACGAACGGCCGGCCTTGCACGTCCTCTTCGTCGCCCGGCTGCTCGCCGACCAGCATCAGCCCGGCACCCGGCGGCCCCTCTCCGGGCACGCCTTGCGTCGCGTACTCCCACAACTCGCAGCGGCGGCAATCGTCGAGCGCGGCCTTCGGCGGCGCTTCGTCCGCGTGCGACGCCGAGTCCTTGCCGCCTCGTGGTCGTCTCGACGTCATCCGGCGATCATCGCGGCGGCGCGGGTATCGGCGTCGGGAGCCGGCCGATCAGCCGCTCGCGCAGCGTCTTCTGCACGCTCGCGTCGATCTTCGCCCGCCATTGCGGCGTTAGCGGGAACGCGAGCGCTTCACGTGCACGGAACTGCGCTTTGACGGCCGCCGCCCCGCTCGAATACAGCGAGGCGAATACGTCGGTCGCGTCACCGGCCACGTTGGTCGTCTGCACGAAGTACGCGGCGAATTCGCCGCTCGCGGCGGCGAGCGCCTGGTAGTCGCCGATGAAGAGGCCGCCCTCGGCGATCGGTGCGCGGTTGAAGTCGAACGGACCGGCGACATGCCGCTCGCTCCATGTCGTTCCGTCCGGCGACGTGATGAGCCATGCGTCGACGAACAGCGTCGCCGGATCCGCCGTGTCGTTGCGCATGTCGTAATACAGGATGCCGATCGTGCCGTCCGGCGCGATCGCGACGGCCGGCAACAGCGCCTGCACGGCCGACACGCGATTCACCTGCACGGGCGCGCTCCAGGTCGACCCGCCGTCGGTCGAGCGCGCGAACGCGATGCCGTCGCGGATGCCGCCCGAGAAGCGCCCGTCCTGCCACACGGCGACCAGCACGCCGCCCGGACCGCTCGCGAACGAGCCGAGGTTAGCGCCATCGCGCAGCAAACGCGTCGGATCCTGCGGATCGTACGTGCCGACCGCGTGAATGTCGGAGACGAAGATGGGACCGCTCCACGTCGCGCCACGGTCGGTCGAGCGGACGAGGGCGAGATGATGCGTGATGGAATTGTTCTGGCCGACGTCGAACTCGGTGAAGAAGTCGACGAGCGTCGCACCGCCGCCGGGCGCGGAGACGACGACGATCTGGTTGTTGAGCGTCTGGTTGTTGTTGCCCGGATCGTAGATCGACCGCGGGACCTCCCATGTCGTGCCGCCGTCGGTCGTGCGCGTGAAATACGCGGGGCCCGAGCCGTTCAGCACGAGGCGATCCCACGTGGCGTACGCGGTGCCGGCTTGCGTCGGATCGGCGGTGACCGAATCCTTGTCGTTGAAGAACGTGTCGGCGTCCCGGATCAACGCCGACGGCGCGCTCCACGTGCGGCCGCCGTCGGTCGAGCGGCTCGCCAGCACCGCACTCGACGAGCCGGGCGCCAGGCTGTCGCCGATGAAGGCGATCGCCACCTGGTACGCGATGCCGTCGGGGCCGATCGAAAGCCAGGGATCGCTTGCGCGCGGGTAGTCGCCGCCATTGCCGGCATTGCCGCCGGTGCAGTGCGTGAATGCGGCTTGCGTCAGCGTCCAGGTGAGTCCCGCGTCGAACGAGTAGCCGGTGCGAAGCCCGCGCGCACCGCCGTCGGACCAGCGATCCTGCTGCCACACGCCGATCAGGTGCGCCGGATCGCGCGGGTCGACCGCGATCTGCGGCTCGACCTCGGCGCCGAGATACGCGATCGCATTGAGCGGCTGCGGTGCGCCGTCGCAGCCGGCGGGAAACGGCGAGCGGTCGGTAACGCGCACCTGCTGCACCCTGCCAAGCGACGCGTGCGTCGTGCACATGCCGACGCCGGCCGCGCCGTAGCCTTCGGGAATGTACCCGCGCGCGATCATCGTATCGCGCGTCGCCACGTCGGCCGTGTAGCGGTGGTTCGAGTCGGCGCGCCCGTTCCACAGGCGATAAACGGGCGCCGTTCCCGGCGGACACGCACCCGTCGCCGCATCCGGCAGCGCGATGTAGAACTCGGCCGGCGTTTCCTCGATGTAGCCGCTGAAGTTCGGATCGGCGCCGACCTTCGCGAGCACGTCCGCGCATTCGGCCGGCGATGCGGAAAGAAAATGCGAATCGCCGTGCACCGGTGGGATGTAGAAGCGGCAGACCGGGCTCAGTCCGGTGCCTGGCGTCGCGGAAGCGTCGAACGTGAGACCGGTACGCGCCCAGCCGACGATGCGGCCCGAGTCGAGCGCGCTGATCTCGTCGGCGAGCGGCGTGATGAAGTAGTGATCGAGCGTCGCGTTGTAGTACTCGACGACGGTCTCGGCGCGAAGCGGCGCGCAAACGCCGACGGCGACGAGGCCGGCGACGAAAGCCGACGAAGGACGCATGAGTTTTTTCGAGTCGCGGATGGGCCGCCGGTAGTTTACCGGCGGGTGCGCGTCGTGTGCGGCGGCGGCCCGGTGCTGCCGCGGTGGACGAGCTCGAACGGCAGCGCCTGCGAAAGCTCGGCCGGCCTGCCTTCGAGCCGCGCGACGAGCTGCAGCGCGGCGGCGCGGCCGATCTCGACGATCGGCGTGCGGATGCTCGTGAGTCCCGGCGTCTGCGTGGCGCCGAGATCGGTGTCGTCGACGCCGGTGATCGAAACGTCGTCGGGGATGCGCACGCCCGCTTCGCGGCACGCGAGCATCGCGCCGACGGCGAACACGTCGTTCGTCGCGACGACCGCGGTCGGCCGTGGCGACAGCGCGAGCAGCTCGTGCATCGCCTTCCTGCCGGAATCGAGCGCGATCGGGCCGAAGCGCACGTACGCGTCGGCGAGCGTACGTCCGGCGGCGGCGAGCGCGCTGCGCACGCCGGCGCCGCGCTCGCGCGAACGGTCGTTGCCGGCGGTCGGTGCGCTGATCAGCGCAAGGCGCCGATGGCCGAGCTCGAGCAGGTGGCGCGTCATCGCATACGTCGCCGCGCGGTTGTCGAAGCCGATGCTCGGATGCAGGCCCGACGCGTCGACGCCCCATGTCAGCACGTACGGCCGCCCATAGCGGTCGAGCAGCGAAAAGAGCTCGGCGTCGTGATCGAGACCGACGAACATGAACGCGTCGACGCCGTGACGGACCATCTGGCGCGTCACGCGGACCTCGGTCGCGAGGTCGTAGTAATGTGTCGCGAGCACGAGCGCAAGGCCGACCGCGTCGGCTTCCCGCTGCAGCGCGCTCGTCGTGCGCGCATAGAGCGCGTAATCGAACGACGGCACGACGGCGCCGATCATGTCGCTCTTGCGGCTGCGCAACGCCCGCGCGGCGCCGTGCGGCACGTAGCGCAGCTTGTCGATCGCCGCCTGCACGCGCGACAGCGTCCCGGGATCGACCGTCGAAGGCAGATTCAGCGCGCGCGAGACGGTCGCCGTCGAGACGCCGGCGAGGCGCGCGACGTCGCGCGCGCTCGAGCGCTCGGCGGGAGCGATCGCGAGGGAGGGCTTCTTCACGCCGGTTAGCATAGCGTTCGGTGGTATCGATTTCATAGCCCGCCCCCGAGATTGACAGCAGCGCATCGGATTGCCGATCATATGTAATCGAATACATCGAAACGGGAGCAGGCGGCATGACCGAAGTCCGCGCGCCGATCCGGCACGTGATCCTCGTCATTTTCGATACGCTGCGGCGCGACGCGCTCGGATCGTACGGCGGTCCTCCGGCGTGGTCGCCGACGCTCGACGCGCCGTTCGCGACGCCGCATCTCGACGCGTTCGCGCGCGAGTCGGTGCGCTTCACGCGCGCGTATCCCGAAGCGCTGCCGACGCTGTGCGCGCGGCGCACGATCTACACGGGCTTGCGCACGTATCCGTTTCACGACGGCGACTTTCGTCACATCAAGGGCGACTTCGTCGGCATCGCACCGGGCTGGGGCCCGATCCCCGAGTCGCAGACGACGCTCGCCGAGATGTACGAGCAGAACGGATTCCGCACGGGACTCGTCTCGGACCTCTACCATCAGTTCAAGCCGTCGAAGAACTTCTGGCGCGGCTTTCACCAGTGGACGTTCATCCGCGGCCAGGAAGCCGATGCGGCGCGAAGCGGCCCGTTCCCCTCGCAGGAGGAGATCGACTACTGGGTGCCGCGCGAGCTGCAGCAATTGCGCGGCAAGGCGACCGGCCTCGAGCAGCCGGGCTACGGCGCGCACTGGTTCTCGAGCCGGATCCTGCTCAACATGCGCGATCGCGTCCGCGAGGAGCAGTGGTTCAACGCGCAGGTGATGCAGGAGGCCGCGCGCTGGGTCGAGCAGAATCTCGACGCGAAACGCCTGTTCCTCACCGTCGAATCGTTCGATCCGCACGAGCCGTGGTTCGTGCCGGCGCACTACCGGCTGCGCTACGACGGTGGCAACGGCCGCGAGCAGGTGATCTCGCCGTATGCGGAGATGCCGTGGCTCGCGCCCGAGCTCGTGAAGCGGACGCGCGCGAACTATGCAGGCCTGGTCGAAATGTGCGACCGCTGGTTCGGACACCTGCTCGAGACGCTGCGCGTGACGGGCGTCCTCGACGAGGCGCTCGTGGTCGTCACGTCCGATCACGGTCACAGTCTGTGGGAGCGCCGCGGCTACATCGGCAAGCGCGGCTATCCGTCGGATCCCGAAAGCTTCGACGTGCCGCTTCTCGTGCGCCATCCGCAGCGTCTTCGTGCGGGGACGACCTGCGACGCATTCGTCCAGCATCACGACATCGCGGCGACGGCGCTCGATGCGACGGGTGTCGTCTCGCCCGCGCCGATCGACGGCAAGTCGTTCCTCGACGCGGCGTTCGGCAGCGACGCGCCGATTCGCGATCACGTGACGATCGGCTGGGGCGGCGCGATGACGGTCATCGACGACGATTGGTGGCTCAACTGCAAGATCGACGGCCGCGGACCGTTCCTTTACGACTCGCCGCGTCCGTCGCCGGATGCGGCGAACCTGGCCGACTGGCATCCCGACGTCGTGAAGCGGCTGTTCGACATCGGCAAAGCCGATGCGGCCGGCGGTTTTCCCGAGTATCTGCTGGCGCAGGCGGAGAGCGCCGCAGACGCGCCGGGCTGCAGTCCGTTCGCGGCGATTCGCTGAGCCCTCTCCCGCGAGCGGGAGGGGCATGGGGTGAGGGCATATCAACAGGAGGACAGAACGATGAGACGACGTGCTTCGACGATCGACAGGCCCGGCCGCCGCCGGATGCTGAAGCAGACGGCGGCGCTCGGCGCAGCGGCGCTCGCCGCGCCGTACGTGCTTTCGAGCGCGCACGCGCAGGCGAACGCCGACATCGCGCCGTACACGGCGGCGAAGGTCGACTGGCGCCAGGCCGAAGGCGAGTCGATCACCGTCGCGGTGATTCCCGCGAGCTACTTCGAGAACCTGATCGCGATCGCGCCGACGTTCCAGGCGCTGACGGGCGTCAACGTACGCTTCGAGAAGGTGCCGCCCGGACAGATCCGGCAGAAGGCGATGCTCGACCTCTCGTCGAAGACCGGAACGTACGCAACGTCGGCGACCGATCCGATGTATTACCCGCTCTACGTGTCGAACAAGTGGATCGACCCGATCGACCATTACCTCGCCGACAGCGCGCTCACCGATCCGAAGTGGTTCGACAACGACGACATCTTCAAGGCGTGGCGCGATGCCAACTCGTACGAGGGGAAGCCGTATGCGGTGCCGTACGACGGCGAAGTGACCGTCCAGGTCTACCGGAAGGACCTGTACGACGCGAAGGGGTTGAAGGCTGCCGACACACTCGACGAGTTCCTGAAGAACGCCGCGGCGATCAACGATCCAGGCAACCGGATCTACGGCATGGCGCTTCGCGGCTTCGCCGGCGCGGGCCAGAACATGTACATCTATCCGTCGATCTTCCGCGAGTTCGGCGGCCAGTGGTTCCGCGGCAAGAAGGTCGTCGTCGATTCGCCGGAGGCGGTGCACGCGCTCGACTGGTACGTCGACGCCGAGACGAAGTACGCGCCGCCGGCGGTGCGCAACTGGAACTGGCCCGACATCGCCGACGCGTTCTCGCAGGGCACGCTCGGTTGCTACATCGACGCGCATTCATCCGCGTCGGTGCTGGTCAATCCCGAGAAGTCGAAGGTCGTCGGCAAGATCGCCTTCGCGCGCTGGCCGAAGGGCCCGACCGGCAAGCGCTGCACGTCGATCTGGAACTGGGGCTTTCCGATCAACGCGGCGCTCTCCGAGAAGCAGAAGAAGGCGACGTGGCTCTTCGTTACGTGGGCCGCATCCGCGGAGACGCAGGCGCGCACGTCGTGGAAGTTCGGCGGGCCGGCGAAGCGCACGGGCCTCAATCGCCGCTCGCTCTGGAAGGCGCCGGAATTCGTCGCGATGACGAAGGAGATCGGTCCGAACTTCGTCGACGCCGCGCTCACGTCGCTCGAGCAGGACACCGACGTCGACTGGCGGCCGCGCGTCCCGCAATGGCCGGCGATCGGCGACACGATGGCGACCGCGATCCAGGCCGCGCTCGTCGGGCAGAAGAAATCGAAGCAGGCGCTCGACGAGGCGCAGGCGCGCATCGACCAGATCGTCAAGGGTTGAGCGGCAAGGCTCGGATACGATTTTCCGATACTTTTGGAAGTCGCGTCTGACCCCACGTCGGTTCCCGCTTCCGGCGCAGCGGTCGGCCAAAGCGGCCCTTGTCGCGTTAAATACGGCACGATCGACCCCGGCGCGGCCCCGTCCATCGGGCTTGCTGCCGCGCCGGCCAGGCCTGGCGCCGAGTCGAATTACAATCCTCTCTGCCATGAGACGACCCCCACGCTCGCTGCGCTCGCTGCCCCCCGAGGCGGCGCATCAGTGCGGCCTCCTTGGCCTGCTCGTCATGGATTCGCGTTGCGTGCCGGCCGCCGCCCATGCTCGCGGCCGTCCCCTTCGGGCCTCGGCTTTCCCCCGCTCGCATGAGCGTCCCGGGACGGCCCTTCGCGACTGATGGACCCCCTCGTCCTGACCGTCGACCTCGCTGGCCTGCCGCAATCGTGGGTGGCGCTGGAGGAAGCGATCACTTACCACGCGAAGCAGATGGTCGCGTGGTCGCTCGGCGGCGTCGTGCGCGAATTCCGCGGCGGATACCAGCGCGACGGGTCGCGCTCGCGAATTGCGACGAAATCGATCCTCGCGATCAAGGGCAGCGCCGGGCGGCCGCACTCGCACACGCCGAGCCTCACGAACCCGATGCTTTTCGCGCGCGACCGCCAGCTTTGCGCGTACTGCGGGCGCCGCTTCCTGTACCGCGAGCTTTCGCGCGACCACATCGTGCCGATGTCGCGCGGTGGCCGCGACACGTGGATGAATTCGGTGACTGCGTGCCGTAGCTGCAATACGCGCAAGGGCAACCGCGCGCCCGAACAGGCGAACATGCCGCTGCTCTACGTGCCGTACGTCCCGAACCGGCACGAGCATTTCATCCTGCGCAATCGGCGCATCCTCGCCGACCAGATGGAGTATCTGCTCGCCGGCGTGCCGCGCACGAGCCGGCTGCATCCTTTCGCGCCGCCATACGCCGCATAACGCGAAAGTCTCCGGCGAACTCTCGCATCGCCGCGCTTTCCAATCGCACGGATTCACGACCGCGATCCGAGCCGCTTCGCCGCAGGCGATCGATCGCGATCGTCTCGTGACGCCCGATCGCGCATCGGGCGCGTTTCTTCACAGTCGATCTTGGCAGGAGAACACCATGGCGAACGAAAATCCATCGCGTGACAACCCGTCCCGGCAGCAGAGCGCGGAGCGCTCGCAAACCGGCACGTCGCAGCAGGGAACGGGCGCGAGCTACGGACAGGGCACGCAGGGGCAGGGCACGCAGAATCAGGCCGGCACGGGCCAGGAACGGTATGGCCAGAGCACCAGTCACGACACGAGCGCACAAGGCCGCTACGGGCAGGGACGCGCCGTCGGAACGTCGACATGGCAACGCGGCCGTCAGGCGGGCGGCGGCCCGCTCTCGACGCGCGGCGGCTCGTCGCTGTCACCGTACTACGAAACCGGATACGGCGGCGGTCCCTTCTCGATCATGCGCCGGATCAGCGACGAGATGGACCGGCTGTTCGAGAACTTCGGCATGGGACGCGGCCTCTTCGGCGGCGAGCAGGAGCAGGGGCGCGGCTACGACGTCGCGGGGTACGGCCAGGCGCCGTCGATGTGGTCGCCGCACATCGAAGTGTTCGAGCGCGGCGGCAAGCTCGTGATCCAGACCGACCTCCCGGGCATGAAGCGCGACGACATCAATGTCCGCGTCGAGGAGAACGAGATCGTCATCCAGGGCGAGCGCCGCCAGGAGCAGTCGAACAAGCAGGGCGGCTACTACCGCAGCGAGCGCAGCTACGGCGTCTTCTACCGGACGATTCCGCTACCCGAGGGCACGAACGGCGAATCCGCGAATGCCGCGTTCCACGACGGCGTGCTGGAGATCGAGCTCGACGCGCCGCGGCAGCAGCCGCGCGGCCGCACGCTGGAGATCCGCGATGCGAGTTCCGACGACCCATCGCGTTCGAAAACGTGACGCGCGAACGCTGAGCGCGTCGTCGCGACGCTTCGTACCGAACGGGCGGATCTCGATCCGCCCGTTTTTTTACGACATGCCAATCCGCTTCCGTATACTGCGCGATTGCCTGCAGTTCTCATTCGATCGGCCATCACCGCAATGCACGCCGCGACGCTCGCAATCGGATCGAACTCACCGGCGTTGCGCGATGCGCGGCGCCCGCCGCCGCGATGGCAGTTCGCGACAGGGTCGCTCGTCGGCTATCTGCTGCTCGTGCTCGCCGCGTGGTCGGCGCCGTCTTCCGACATCCCCGACGCGCGGTCGCCGAGGCCCGAGCAGGAGATCAAGGCTGCATTCGTCTACAAATTCCTGAGCTACGTCGAGTGGCCGGCCGGCGCGCTCGCGAGCGGCTCGTCCCCGATCGTCGTCGGCGTGGTCGGCGCCGACGGCGTCGCCGACGAGTTGCGCGCGATCGTCGCTCGGCGTCCGATCGGACAGCATCGGGTCGACGTGCGCGCCATCGACCAGACCGACGCGCTCGACGGCGTCAACGTCGTCTACGTCGGCGCGAGCGCGGCCTCCGCGTTGTCGCGCCTGGTACCCCCGGCACGGGAGCGCTCGGTGCTGATCGTCACCGACTTCCCGAGTGCGCTCGCGCACGGCAGCGTCATCAACCTGGTCGTCGTCGACGACCGCGTCCGCTTCGAGGTCTCGCTCGAAGCCGCGGAGCGCAGCGGGCTCAAGTTGAGCTCGCGTCTGCTTTCGGTCGCCCTGCGGGTGCGCCCGGAGCGCTGATCGTCCGCATTCGAGCGAGGCGATGCGAAGTCCGGGCCACTCGATTCGCAGCAAGCTGATGCTCGTCGTGCTCGCGACGACGGCGGTCGCGCTCGCCGTCGTCGCGATCGCGCTGGTCGTCTACGAATCGCGCGCCTACGAGAAGACGAGCGTCGAGGCGCTGATGACGCAGGCGCAGATTCTCGGCCGCGCGAGCGCGCCCGCGCTCGTGTTCGACGATCCGGCCGCCGCCCGCGAAAACCTGGCGCTGCTGCGTTTGCAGCCGCGCGTCGAGGCCGCCGCGATCTACACGACGAGCGGCCGGCTCTTCGCAGGCTATGGCGCGAGCGATCGATTCGGTCCCGGTTCGCTCCCTCCGACGGCGGCCGACGGATACGCGATCGAGGACGGCGAGATCGTCGTCCACCGCCGGATCGTCGAGCGCGGCGACGTGCTCGGCACGATCTTCCTGCGCGCAAGTTACGGCCTCGGCGCGCGGCTGCGCGATTACCTCGAGATCCTCGCGATCGTTCTCGTCGCGAGCCTGCTGCTCGCGCTGCTTTTGTCCGCCGCGCTGCAGCGCACGATCACGCGGCCGATCCTCGCCGTCACCGGCGTCGCGCGACAGGTGATCGAGCGCCGCGACTTTTCGCTTCGCGTCAGGAAGACGACGTACGACGAGGTCGGCGTGCTCGTCGACGCGTTCAACGCGATGCTCGCGGAGGTCGGGCGGCGCGCCGAAGCGCTCGAGGCGTCGAACGCGGTGCTGTCGCGCGAGACGGCCGAGCGCCGCGAGGCCGAGGACGCGCTGCGCGTCTCGAACCGGCGCAAGGACGAGTTCCTTGCGATGCTCGCGCACGAGCTTCGCAATCCGCTTGCGCCGCTGCGGACCGCGCTCGAGATCCTGCGGCGGCGTGGCGCCGACGCCGCGATGGCGCGCGATGCGCGCGACATGATGGAGCGGCAGCTCCGACAGCTCGTGCGCCTCGTCGACGATCTGCTCGACGTCTCGCGCATCACGACCGGCAAGCTCGCGCTCCGCGCCGGCATCGTGCCGCTGCAGGACGTGATCGCAAGCGCGATCGACACGGCGAAGCCGCTGATCGACGAGCGGCGGCACACGCTCGGTGTCGACATGCCGCCCGAGCCGCTGCTCGTCGATGCCGATGCGACGCGCCTTTCGCAGGTCTTCGCGAACCTGCTCAACAACGCGGCGAAGTACACGGAGCCGGGCGGCCGGATCGAGCTTCGCGTGCGGGCGGAAGCGACCGAAGCCTGCGTGTCGATCCGCGACAACGGAATCGGCATCGCACCCGAGATGCTGAATGCCGTGTTCGCGATGTTCGCGCAGGCGGACGCGTCGCTCGAGCGCGTGCACAGCGGCCTCGGCGTCGGTCTCACGCTCGCGCAGCATCTGGTCGAGCTGCATCACGGATCGATCGCGGCGACGAGCGAAGGCCTCGGTTGCGGCAGCGAGTTCATCGTGCGCATTCCACGCGCGAGCGCGCACGACACTGCCGAGCGCGCGTCGCTGCCCGCGCCCGCGCGTCAAAACGTGTCGCTGGCGACGCATGAACCGTCGCCTGCGTCGCGCGCGAACGGCAAGCGGATCCTGATCGCCGACGACAACGTCGATTTCGCGGCGAGCCTCGAGGCGATCCTCGTGCCGCTCGGCCACGACGTTCGCGTCGTGCACGATGGCGACGCGGCGCAACAACTCGCCGCGCGCTTCGAGCCGCAGATCGCGTTCCTCGACATCGGGCTTCCGGGCCGCGACGGATACGACGTCGCGCGAAGCTTGCGAGCCGCGAGCGCCACCGCGCAATGCCGGCTCGTCGCGATCACCGGCTGGGGTCAGGACGACGACCGCCGCCGCTCGCGCGACGCGGGCTTCGACATGCATCTCGTGAAGCCTGTCGACCCGTCGCAACTCGTCGACATCGTCGACGCCGGGACGCCCGCACGCGTACCCGTTTGACGCTCGTCCGAAGACGCTCCGTACTGGCATGGCGTTTGCGGCGAAGCTTGCGACGAGGCGCGTATAGTCGAGCGTTTCGCGGAGTCGTTCGATGAGCATCGATACGCCGGCGCCTGCGAGGCATATCCGGCTGACATCGCATCACCCTCACGAGAGCGCAGCCGGCGCCGTGCCCATCCATTGGGGCGCCGCGGACCCGCTCGTGCGCGGCCCGGTCATCGGCACGACGACCGAACGGAGCCGCCGCAACGTCATCGGAACGCACAGCGGCAGTTATGGCGTTTATCGCGCGCTCGCCGTCGCCGCGAAGTCGCTTACGCGCGGGCATCGGCCCGACCTCACGAATACATCGCCGACCGATGCAATCGGCCCTTATCCGCAGTGGTCGGAGCCGGACGGGATCGTGTCGCTCGATCCGTGGGGCGCGCTCGTCGCTGACGTCTACAAGGCGTTTCTTGCGAAAGGTGACGACATTCGTCCGACGATCGCCGTCACCAAGGCGCATATCGACCTCCCCGAGGTGCACGAGGCGATCGCCGCGGGGCGCCTCGTTCCCGACGGGCGGGTGCTGATCGACAACGGTGCGGCGGTCGTCACGAAGGCCGCGATCGAGCCCGTCTGGTGGCTGCCCGGCATTGCGCGCCGGTTCAACGTGACCGAAGCGGACCTTCGCCGCGCACTGTTCGAGGAAACGGGCGGGATGTATCCCGAGCTCGTCACGCGCAGCGATCTCGAGGTATTGCTGCCGCCGGTCGGCGGTCAGACCGTCTACATCTTCGGCGATCCGCGCTACCTCGCGGATCCGGGCGTGACGCTCACCGCGCGCGTGCACGACGAATGCAATGGCTCCGACGTGTTCGGCTCCGACATCTGCACGTGCCGCCCGTACCTGACGCACGCGATCGAGGAATGCATCCGCGGCGCGCAAGCCGGCGGCGTCGGCCTCGTCGTCTACTGCCGCAAGGAAGGACGCGCGCTCGGCGAAGTGACGAAGTTCCTCGTCTACAACGCCCGCAAGCGCCAGGCGGGCGGCGACAGCGCGAACAATTATTTCCTGCGCACCGAATGCGTCGCCGGCGTGCAGGACATGCGCTTCCAGCAATTGATGCCCGACGTTCTGCACTGGCTCGGCGTGCGCAGGATCCACCGCCTCGTCTCGATGAGCAACGTCAAGTACGACGCGATCGTCGCCGCCGGCATCGGCGTCGACGCGCGCATTCGCATTCCCGACGCGCTCGTCCCCGCGGATGCGCGTGTCGAGATCGACGCGAAGGTCGCCGCCGGCTACTTCAGCGACGGCGCCGTTCCGGACCAGCAGGCGCTCGCGAGCACGAAGGGAAGGACGTACTGATGCTGGCTGTCGCGCCTTCAGCGGGTTCCGAATTGCTGTCGCCGGCGTCGATTCGCGAGCGCTGCGCGAACGTCGCGCGCGCCGTCGAGGCCGGCGATTCGACGCATTTCCGCGTCGACCGCAGCCGTCTGCCCGTTTGCGCGCGCCTCGTCGCCGACGTGACGCGCAGGCGTTACCGCGACCTCGCGATTCCCTATCACAGCCGCTGGCGCCAGTTCGACGCCGGCGGCCGCAGCCGCGTCAGCGAATTGAATCGCCATCTCGCGTGCTACGGCGCGCTCGACCGGCTGCGCGCGCAGATCGATCTCTGCATCGTCAGCGTGCTGCTCGACGCCGGCGCCGGCGCGGCGTGGCGCTACCGCGAGCCCGGCACGATCGACGATTACGCGCGCTCCGAGGGCCTCGCCGTTGCGAGCTTCCGCGCATTCATGGGTGGCGCGTTTTCCGCATCGCCCGGCGAGCCGCTTCGCGTCGACGCGGCGGCGCTGACGGCGTTCGACGCGGCGACGCTCGCGCAATGGTTCCAGTCGACGCCGCGCAGTGCGCTGCTCGCGCTCGAGGGCCGCGCGGCGCTGCTGCGGCGCCTCGGCGACATGCTCGAGACGCGGCCCGATCGCTTCGGGCTGACGGCGCGGCCGAGCGCGCTCTTCGATCGAATGCTGAACGCGAAGACCATTTCGGCGGCGGCGATCCTGCGTGCGCTGCTCGAAGGCTTCGGCGGCATCTGGCGTCCGCGCGGAAGCGCCGACGACGCCGTGCAAGGCGACGTCTGGCGCCACCGGCACGCGGGCGGCAGCGGCGCGAGCGAGGGCCTCGTACCCTTCCACAAACTGTCGCAGTGGCTCGCGTATTCGCTGTTCGAGCCGTTCGAGGGGGCCGGCATCGACGTCGTCGATCGCGACGCGCTGACGGCGCTGCCCGAATACCGCAACGGCGGCCTCCTGATCGACACCGACGTTTTGCGGCTCGCGAACGAAGAGGCGCGCGCAACGCACTGGACGCCCGAGAGCGAGATCGTCGTCGAATGGCGCGCGCTCACGGTGACGCTGCTCGACGAGCTCGCGCAGCAGGTGCGCGCCGAGCTCGACCGGCCGCAGCTTCCGCTGGCGTGCATTCTCGAAGGCGGCACGTGGGCCGCCGGGCGCGAGATCGCGGCGCGGCTGCGCCAGGGCGAGCCGCCGCTGCACGTGCAGTCGGACGGAACGGTTTTCTAGCTTCCCTGGTTCGCGCGTCGATGGCCGCCGCCGTTCACGTGCTCGATCACCCGCTGATCCAGCACAAGCTCACGCTGATGCGCCGCAGGGAGACGAGCACGACGAACTTCCGGCGGCTGTTGAACGAGATCGGCGCGCTGATGGCGTACGAGGTGACGCGCGACGCGCCGATGAACGAGGTCAAGATCGACACGCCGCTCGAGACGATGCGCTCGCGGCTGATCGACGGCAAGAAGCTCGTGTTCGTGCCGATCCTGCGTGCCGGCACGGGCCTGCTCGACGGATTCCTGAACGTGGTGCCGGGCGCGCGCGTCGGCCACATCGGGCTCTATCGCGACCCGAGGACGCTCGTCGCCGTCGAATACTATTTCAAGCTGCCCGGTGGCATGCACGAGCGCGACGCGATCGTCCTCGACCCGATGCTCGCCACCGGTCATTCGGCCGTCGCGGCCGTCGAGCGCCTCAAGGAGACGCGGCCGCGATCGATCCGGATGGTCTGTCTCGTCGCGTGCCCCGAGGGCATCGCGACGTTCCACGAAGCGCATGCCGACGTCCCGATCTACACGGCCGCGATCGATCGCGAGCTCGACTCGCACGGCTATATCCTGCCTGGCCTGGGTGACGCCGGCGACCGGATCTTCGGCACGAAGTAGCGGCCGTCCTCGAAGCGGCGCCGGTGGTATCGTAACCACCGGGGACGCCGCGCGAGCCTCCAATCCCGAGAACTTGCCGCTCGTCGCAGCGTCGTAAGCATCGGGCGCTCCAAGGGGACTCATTCGCGTCCAGGTTCCCCACCGTCGAAGGAGATTTCCATGCTGCGCACGTTGCTTATTTCACTCGGGTTCGCCGCGCAGGCCGCGTTCGCCGCGCAAGCCGCGCTTCCCGATTATTCAGGTCCCGTGCCCGCGATCGCCGAGAGCGGCGAGGCGACGGCGGTGTTCGCCGGCGGCTGTTTCTGGGGCGTCGACGCCGTCTTCAAGCACGTGAAGGGCGTGCGCAACGTCGTGTCCGGCTACTCGGGCGGCAGCGCGGCCACGGCGAAGTACCTGCTCGTCGGCACCGGCACCACGGGCCACGCCGAATCGGTGCAAGTCACCTACGATCCGTCGAAGGTCAGCTACGCCGAGCTCCTGAAAGTGTTCTTCTCGGTCGCGCACGACCCGACGCAACTGGACCGTCAGGGTCCCGACGTCGGCTCGCAATACCGGTCGGCGATCTTCTATGCGAATCCGGCGCAGAAGGAGATCGCGCAGCGCTACATCGCGCAGCTCGACGCTGCGAAGGCGTTCGCGCGGCCGATCGTCACGCAGGTGGTGCCCCTCGACAAGTTCTACGCGGCCGAGGGTTACCACCAGAATTACCTTGCGCTGCATCCCGACCAGCCGTACATCGTCTACAACGATCTGCCGAAGCTCGCGGAGCTTCGGAAGGAATTCCCGGCCTACTACAGGCCTTGACAGGAGGGACGCATGGCGCTCGATCTCGGAGGGTTGCTTTCGAAGTACCTGAACGTTCCGGCAGGCCAGGTGTCGCCCGACGCCGAAGACCATTACCAGCAGGTCGCACAGCATGCGTCGCCACAGGTCCTCGGGCAGGGCATTTCCGACGCGCTGCGCTCGGACCAGACGCCCTCGCTCGGCCAGATGGTGAGCGACGTGTATGCGCGCGCCGCGCCGAACCAGCAGGCGGGGATGCTGAACCAGATCCTGGGCTCGCTGCCGCCGGGCGCATTGCAATCGATCGGCGGCGGCGCGCTGGGCGGCATACTGGGCCAGCTCGCCGCGGGCGGCGGCGCGGCGCAGGGGGTAACACCGCAGCAGGCGTCGCAGATCTCGCCGGCGCAGGTGCAGGATCTCGCCAACCATGCCGAGCGCCACGACCCCGGCATCTTCGACAAGCTCGGCAGCTTCTACGCCGAGCACCCCGATCTCGTGAAGCGACTGGGCGCCGCCGCGCTGACGATCGCGATGGCGAACATCGCCGGGCGGATGCGAAGCTGAACCGCACGCTGAACCTCGACGATTCGCTCTACGCATACGTGCTCGCGCATTCGCTGCGCGAGCATCCGGCGCAAACCGCGCTGCGCGAGGCGACCGCCGCGCACCCGCATGCCGTGATGCAGATCGGCCCCGAGCAGGGGCAGTTCATGGCGCTGCTCGTGCGACTTATCGGAGCGCGGCGCACGATCGAGATCGGGGTCTTCACCGGCTACAGCGCGCTCTGCGTCGCGCTGGCGCTGCCCGACGACGGCTACGTGCTGGCGTGCGACGTTAGCGACGAATACACGCGGATCGGCCGGCCGTTCTGGCAACAGGCGGGCGTCGCGCACAAAATCGAGCTGCGCCTTGCGCCGGCGCGGCAGACGCTCGACGCGCGTCTCGCGGCTGGCGAAGCCGGCACGTTCGACTTCGCGTTCATCGACGCCGACAAGCCCGCGTACGACGACTACTACGAGCGCTGCCTGCAGCTCCTCCGGCGCGGCGGCTTGATCGCGATCGACAATACGCTGTGGAGCGGGAACGTCGCGCGGCCCGCGAAGAACGCCGACACGGCGGCGCTGCAGGCGCTGAACGACAAGGTTGCGCGGGACGAGCGAATCGACGTGTCGCTGCTGCCGATCGGCGACGGGCTGACGCTCGCGCGCAAGCGATGAGGCGTGATGAAAATCGCGACGTGGAACGTCAACGGCATTCGCGCGCGCGAGGCGCAGCTCTGCGAATGGCTCGACCGCGACCGGCCCGACCTCGTCTGTCTCCAGGAGCTGAAGGCCGAGCCTGCGCAGATTCCCGAGCGCTGCCGCCACGCCGCCTATCACGTGTACTGGCACGGGATGCGCGCCTATTCCGGCGTCTCGCTGCACGTCAGCCGCGAGCTGCATGCCGGCGACCCGTCGTTCGCGCATCCCGATTTCGACATGGAATCGAGGATCGTGCAGGTCGCGGTCGGCGACCTCGTGCTCGCATCGGTGTACGTGCCTAATGGCGGCAAGGACTACGCGGCGAAGATCGCGTTCCTGACGAGCCTCGCCGACTGGGCGACGCGGCTTGCGGCCGAAGGCCGGGACGTCGTGCTGTGCGGCGACCTGAACGTCGCGCATGCGGACATCGACGTCCATCCGCGCGAGCGCAAGGCCGGCGTGATCGGCCAGCGGCCCGAGGAGCGGGCGCTCTTCGACCGGCTCCTCCTCGGCGCGCATTTCGTCGACGTCGCGCGCGCGGCCCATCCCGATGACGAAGCGATGTTCTCGTGGTGGCCGCCGTGGCGCAACATGCGCCAGCGCAACATCGGCTGGCGCATCGACTACATCCTCGCGTCGCGATCGATCGCCGACCGCGTCGTCGAGTGCAGGGTTCTCGCCGACGTCGGCACGAGCGACCATGCGCCGGTCATGATGACGCTGCGCTGACCGCGCGTTTCCTCCCGGCTCCGCCGTCGTTCGTTGCTGCGCGCGCTTCGCGCGGTACGCTTCCCGCAACGAAAATGCCGTCGCGCGTGTCACACGACGACGCGTCGTCGCGCTCTCGAACAAGGAGATCGTCATGCAAGGAACGGACAATGGACCGGACGTGCGCTCGACGGACGCCGCGCCCGACGTGATGCGTCGTCCCCGACAGCGCGCCAGCGCCGTGTCGCCGCGCATGCCAAGCGACGTCGGTGCCGAGCGCCTCGCGCACGGGCTCGCGTGGTTCAGCATTTCGCTCGGTCTCGCCGAGCTTCTCGCGCCGCGACTCGTTTCGCGTCTTGTCGGCGGCAACGGCAAGTACGCGAGCCTGATACGCGTCTACGGCGCCCGCGAGCTGTTGAGCGGGCTCCTGATCTTCGGACAGGGTAGCCGGCCGGCCGCGGCCGTCTGGTCGCGCGTGGCCGGCGACGCCGTCGACATCGCGACGCTCGCCGCCGCCGGCGCTTCGGCGCGCACGAACAAGGGCGGCGTCGCGCTCGCCGCGGCCAGCGTGCTCGGCGTCACCGCGCTCGACGTCTACTGCGCGCGCGAGCTGAGCCGCGAGCCCGCGGGGACATCGCGCATACGCATGTCGCGTAGCGTCGTCGTCAATCGGCCGCCGCACGAGCTCTACGCATTCTGGCGCGCGTTCGAGAATTTCCCGCGCTTCATGTACCACGTGCAGTCGGTGCGCGCGAACGGGCCCGGCATGTCGCACTGGATCGTCAATGGTCCGGCGGGAAGCAGCGTCGAATGGGATGCGCGCGTCACCGCCGATACGCCGAACGCGCTCATCGCATGGCAGACGCTCGAAGGCGCCGACGTCGAAAGCAGCGGCACCGTCCGCTTCGAGCCGCGGCCCGGCAATCGCGGCACCATCGTACGCGTCGACCTCGAGTACCGGCCGCCGGGCGGCCGTGCGGGGACGCTCGCCGCGACGCTGTTCAACGAGTCGCCGGAGCAGCAGATCTACGACGATCTGCACCGTTTCAAGCAGATCGTCGAGACCGGCGAGGTGCTGCGCTCCGACGGCAGTCCCGGCGGCATGGGCGACGTGAAGCAGCAGCCGGCGCAGCCGTGGGACGCGGGCGAATCGGTTGCGAGCGCCCTTCCTTCGTCGGCGGGACCGGCGGCCTGACCCGCGAGAAAGCGAGGCAAGCGCGATGAGAGCGACCCGCTGGCACGGCAAGCGCGACATGCGCGTCGAGAACGTGCCCGACCCGATCATCATGAACCGGCGCGACGCGATCGTTCGCGTCACCGCCACGGCGATCTGCGGCTCCGACCTGCACCTGTACAACGGCTTCATCCCGACCATGAAGAAGGGCGACATCATGGGCCACGAGTTCATGGGCGAGGTCGTCGACGTCGGCGCCGGCGTCACGAACCTGAAGACCGGCGACCGCGTCGTCGTTCCGTTCGCCATCGCCTGCGGCAACTGCCTCGCCTGCGAGGCGCAGATGTATTCGCTGTGCGAGAACTCGAATCCCAACGCGTGGCTCGCCGAAAAGCTGATGGGCCATTCGCCGGCGGGCGCGTTCGGCTATTCGCACATGCTCGGCGGATTCGCCGGTGGCCAGGCCGAATACGCGCGCGTGCCGTTCGCCGATTTCGGCGCGCTCAAGGTGCCGCCCGGCGTGCCCGACGAGCAGGCGCTGTTCCTCTCCGACATCCTGCCGACCGGCTACATGGCGGCGGAGATGTGCAACATCACGCCGGGCGACACGATCGCCGTCTGGGGTTGCGGCCCCGTCGGACAGTTCGCGATCGCGAGCGCGAAGATGCTCGGCGCCGCGCGGATCATCGCGATCGATCGCGTACCCGAGCGGCTCGCGATGGCGGCGGAAAGGGCAGGCGCCACCGACTCGATCAACTACGAGCAGCAGGACCTGTTCGATGCGCTCGGGGAACTGACCGGCGGCGTCGGCCCGGACGCGTGCATCGACGCCGTCGGCATGGAGGCGCATGCGGCGCATCCGGCGCTCTTCGCGTACGATCGCTTCAAGCAGGCGCTGATGCTCGAGTCGGACCGGCCGGTCGCGCTGCGCGAAGCGATCATGGCGTGCCGCAACGGCGGCACCGTTTCCGTGATCGGGGTCTATGGCGGATTCATCGACAAGTTCCCGATGGGCTCGTTCATGAACCGGTCGCTGACGATGCGGACCGGCCAATGCCACGTGCACCGCTACATGAAGCCGCTGCTCGCGCGGATCGAGAACGGCGAGATCGATCCCAGCTTCGTCATTACGCACCGGATGCGCCTCGGCGACGCGCCCGACGGTTACGCGATGTTCGCGAAGAAGCGGGACGATTGCGTCAAGGTCGTGCTGACTCCCTGAATTGAAGCTCTCGGTCCTCGACCAGTCGACGAGCGCCGAGGGCGCGAGCCCGGCCCTCGCGATCCGGGAAAGCCTCGCGCTCGCCCGGCATTGCGAGGTGCTCGGCTATCACCGCTACTGGGTATCGGAGCATCACGCGAGCGACAGCATCGTCGGCACCGCCCCCGAGGTGCTGATCGGCGCCATCGCCGCGACGACGGCGCGCATCCGAATCGGCAGCGCCGGCGTGATGCTGCCGCATTATTCGGCGCTCAAGGTCGCCGAGCAGTTTCGCGTGCTCGAGGCCATCGCGCCGGGACGCATCGATCTCGGCGTGGGTCGCGCGCCGGGCTCCGATCGGCTGACCGCGATGGCGCTCAATCCGTACGCGAACGCAGCCGACGAATTTCCGCGGCAGGTGCACGACCTGCGTGCGTGGGTGTGCGGCGAGCGGCTCGACGAAGGCCATCCGTTCGCGGCGATCAAGGCGCATCCGCAGGGGCCGACCTGTCCCGAACTATGGATGCTGGGAAGCTCCGATTACGGCGCGCAACTCGCCGCCTACTTCGGGCTGCCGTATGCGTACGCCCATTTCTTCACCGAAGGTCGCGGAACGGAGGAAGCGCTTGCGCTGTACCGTCGCAACTACCGACCGAGCGCGCGGCATTCGATGCCGTATGCCACGATCTGCGTCTGGGCGCTTGCCGCGGATACCGAAGCCGAAGCGCGGCATCTCCTGAAGACGCGCGAATTCTGGCGCGCCGGCTTCGAGAAGGGTGTGCGAAAGCCGCTGGTGACGCCCGAATTCGCCGACGCCTATCCCTACAGCGACGACGAGCGCGCGACGATCGAGGCGTTGCGGCGCAAGGCAATCGTCGGCACCGGGGAGCAGGTCGCCGAGCGGCTCTTCGACCTCGCGCGCCGCTTCGACCTGGACGAGATCGTCGTCGTGACCTGGACGCACGACCCGGCGGCCCGTCATCGCTCGTACGAGCTCCTCTCCCGCGCCGTTATTCCGTAAATCCGCTACACTCGCCGGCCGGCGCGGGGATTCGCCCCGCCATCCCGATCCGGAGGAAGCAATGCGGATGTCGTCGTGGCTGCGAGCCCTCGTGCCTGCGTTCCTGTTCGCGCTGCCGCTCGCCGCGCGCGCGCAGGGTGAGCTCGTCGTCTACTGCACGGTGCAGGAGGAATGGTGCCGGCCGATGGTGGCCGCATTCGAGAAGAAGTTCGGCATCAAGGTGCTGATGACGCGCAAGAGCGCCGGCGAGTTCTACGCGCAAATCAAGGCCGAGGCGGCGAACCCGCGCGGCGACATCTGGTGGGGCGGCACCGGCGACCCGCACCTGCAGGCGGCCGAGGAAGGCCTGACCGAGCCGTACAAGTCACCGATGCTCGCGCAGCTCCAGGACTGGGCCGTGCGGCAGGCCGAGGAGTCGAAATTCCGGACCGTCGGCATCTATGCGGGCGCGCTCGGCTACACGTACAACACCGAGCTGCTGAAAAAGAAAGGCATCGCCGAGCCCAAGTGCTGGGCGGACCTCATCAAGCCCGAGTTCAAGGACGAGGTGCAGGTCGCCAACCCGAACTCGTCGGGCACGTCGTACAACATGCTCGCGACGATGGTGCAGATCATGGGCGAGGACAAGGCGTTCGACTACCTGAAGAAGCTGCACAGGAACGTCAACCAGTACACGAAATCCGGCGCGGCGCCGGCGCGCGCGGCGGCGACCGGCGAGACGATGGTCGGCATCGTGTTCCAGCACGATGCGCTCTACCAGATTCTCGGCGGCGCGCCGCTCAAGATCGTGTCGCCGTGCGAAGGCACCGGCTACGAGATCGGCAGCATGAGCATCATCAAGGGCGCGAAGAACATGGAGAACGCGAAGAAGTGGTACGACTGGGCGCTGACGCCCGAGGCGCAGGCGATCGGCCTCGAGGCGAAGGTCTCCTACCAGCTTCCGTCGAACAAGAGCGCGCCGGTGTCGCCGCTGGCGCCTAAGTTCTCCGAGATCAAGCTCATCAACTACGACTTCGCGAAGTACGGCTCGTCGGCCGAGCGCACGCGGCTCCTGCAGCGCTGGGACAAGGAAGTATCGACGCTGCCGAAGTAGCGAACCGAAGTGAGGTCAGAGACGACTTTTGCCGTCGCTGCCGTGGCGGAGGGTGAGTTAGCGTCCGGGAAAAGTCGTCTCTGACCCCACTTCGGTAGTCGATCATGGCCACGCCGCTGACTGCGCCGCTGCCCGCCGCACGCCCCCGCGTGGCGGCGCGCGATCCGACGACGGCGATTCTCGCGGCGGTCGCGCTCGCCGCGCTCGCGCTGTTGCCGTGGGCGATGGATGGCGGCCCGAGCGCGCTGCGGCTCGTTGGCGCCGCCGCCGCTGCGAAGTTTTCGCACTATCCGGCGGCGTCCGCGCTCGCGCCGGTCATCGTCGCCGCGCTCGCGACGCTTGCCTTCGCGTGGCTCGGCCTCACGCGCTCGACGTCGCTGGCCGCGGGCGCCGCGCTCGCGTGGGCATTCGGCCAGGGCTTCGTCGCCGGCGCCGACGGACCCGCGTTCGGACTGGGCGCCGTCATCGCGCTTTCCGCGCTGACGCTGTGCCTCGCGCGCGGGCTCGCGCACGCGGGCCTCTTCACGGGCAACGCGACGATCGCGACGATCGTCGTGACGATCGGTCTTCTGCTCGTGCTGTTCATCTTCTATCCGATCGGCAGGGCGCTGATCGCGGCGGTGCAGGATTCGCGTGGCCACTTCGCGCCGCATCTCGTCGGCGAGCGCCTGCTGACCGACGACATCTGGGGACTCGGCTGCGTCGGCCGTGGCACGCGCTGCGGCGTCGCGATCAATTCGGCGCTGCTCGCGACGATCGTCGGCGTCGCCTCGACGCTGCTCGGGCTCGCACTGGCGCTCGTCGTGCAGCGCGGCGGCCAGCGCTATGCGGCGGTGCTCAAGGTGATGTCGGTGCTGCCGGTCATCACGCCGCCGTTCGTCGTCGCGCTCGCGCTCGTCGTGCTGTTCGGCCGCACCGGGCTCATCACGAGCTGGCTGTCGGTGATCGGCGTGCCGCGATCGCGCTGGATCTACGGCCTTCCCGGCGTCGCGATCGCGCAATTGCTGACGTTCACGCCGATCTCGTTCATGCTGCTGCACGGTGCGCTCGGGGCGATCAGCCCGGCGCTCGAGGAGGCGGCGCAGACGCTGCGCGGAACGCGCGGGCGCGTCTTTCGCACGGTCACGTGGCCGCTGCTGCGTCCCGCGCTCGCGAACGCGTTCCTGCTCGCGTTCGTCGAAAGCCTCGCCGATTTCGGCAATCCGATCGTGCTCGCCGGCAACTTCGAAGTGCTGTCGACGAAGATCTTCTTCGCGGTCGCCGGCGCGCAATACGACGCGGGACGCGCCGCCGTGCTCGCGATCGTTCTGCTCGCGCTGACGCTGCTCGCGTTCGTGCTGCAGCAGCGCTGGGTCGGCCGCGCATCCTACGTCACCGTCAGCGGCAAGGGCGACGGCGGCGCGCCCGCGGCGCTGCCGCGCAAGCTGTGGCTGACCTGTTTCTGGATCGCCGCCGCGTTCATCGTGTTCACGCTGATGTGCTACGCGGTGATCGTGACCGGCGGCTTCGTCCGCGACATCGGACGCGGTGACATGACGCCGTCGTTTCACCATTTCCTCGACGGCTTCCGCGTCGAATGGTCGGCGCACGGTCTGCTCGCAAGCGGCTCGGCATGGGACAGCCTGTTCACGACCATCGAAGTCGCGCTGGTCTCGGCGCCGCTGACCGCGCTCGTCGGGTTGTTGTCGGCCTACGTCGTCACGCGCCACCGCTTCACCGGCCGGCGCGCGTTCGAATTCCTGACGCTTCTGAGCTTCGCGGTCCCGGGCACGGTCATCGGAGTCTCGTACATCGTCGCGTTCAACGTCGCGCCGCTCGAGCTGACCGGCGGCATGACGATCCTCGTGCTGTGCTTCGTGTTCCGCAACATGCCGGTCGGCGTCCGCTCGGGCGTCGCGGCGCTCGCGCAGATCGACCGCACGCTCGACGAGGCGTCGGCGACGCTCCGGGCGTCGACGCTGCGGACGCTGACGCGCGTCATGATGCCGCTCTTGCGCTCGGCGATCCTCGTCACGCTCGTGTTCAGCTTCACGCGCGCGATGACCGCGGTGAGCGCCGTCATCTTCCTCGCGACCGCCAAATACAATCTGTCGACCGTGTACATCATCAATCGCGTCGAGGCCGGCGAATATCCGCTCGCGATCGTTTACTCGACGGTGCTGATGCTGTTCATGCTCGCCGTCCTGCTCGGGATGCAGAAGGTCGTCGGCGAGGCGCGTCTCGGCCGGCGGACCGCCGCCGTCGTCGTCGCGCCGCAGTGAGGAAAACGACATGACGAAGGTTTCCGGGGGCGTCGTCTTCGAGCACGTCACCAAGCGCTACAACGACGTGACGGCCGTCGACGACATCTCGTTCGAGGTGCGTCCGGGCCGGCTCGTCACGCTGCTCGGCCCGTCGGGCTGCGGCAAGACGACGACGCTGCGGATGGTGGCCGGGCTCGAAGACGTGACGCGCGGGCGCATCCTGATCGGCGGCGACGACGTCACGCATCGCGCGGCGAACGAGCGCGATGTCAGCATGGTGTTCCAGTCGTACGCGCTGTTCCCGCACATGAGCGTGCTCGACAACGTCTGCTACGGACCGCTCGCGAGCGGCGCGAGCAGGACGAAGGCGCGCGAGCTCGCGCATGCGAAGCTCGCGATGCTCGGTCTCGCGGGGCTCGACCAGCGGCTGCCATCGGAGCTATCCGGCGGCCAGCAGCAGCGCGTCGCCGTCGCGCGCTCGCTCGTGCTCGAGCCCGCGGTGCTGCTCTTCGACGAGCCACTGTCGAACCTCGACGCGAAGCTGCGGCGGCGCGTGCGCCAGGAGATACGCGAGCTCCAGCAGACGCTCGAGCTCACGGTGATCTACGTGACGCACGACCAGGAAGAGGCGCTCGCGGTGTCGGACCAGGTGATCGTGATGGATCGCGGGCGCATCGCACAGCACGGCACGCCAACCGAGCTCTACGAGGCGCCGAAGAGCCGCTTCCTCGCCGACTTCATCGGCGATGCGAATCTCGTCGCCGGCGAGCTCGTCCGCGACGCCGGCGGCGCCCGCTTCCGCGCGAACGACGTGAGCGCGCCGGTGCACGCCGACGCAATGCCGGCGGGACCCGCGACGCTCGCCGTGCGTCCGCATCGGTTGCGCGTCACGAAAGGCAGCGATGCGGTTCTGCGCGCCGAATGCCGGCGCGCCGCCTATCTCGGCAGCCGCATCGAATACGTGTTCGCGACGCCGTGGGGCGAGTTGCTCGTGTTCGACGACGACATCCGCGCGCCGCTTTCGCGTGGCGACAGCGTCGGGGTGGCGTTCGCGCCCGAGGATGCAATCGTCCTGCCCGGATAGCTCAAAGCGAACTTTCGGGGTGCATAAGGCGTCTTCGATCCTTGGTTGGATCACGCAGGAGAGCGCTGATGAAGCGAATGAAGGCGGGCGACTTCCCGCAGGAAGTCCTCGACATCTTCGACCACTACGTGCACGGCGAGATCGGCCGCCGCGAGTTTCTTGACCGCGCAACCAAATTCGCGATCGGCGGCACGAGCGCCGCCGCGATGCTCGGCGCGCTGCGGCCGAACTACGCATGGGCGCAACAGGTGAGGAAGGACGACGCGCGGATCCACGCGGAGTACCTGACGTATCCGTCGCCGAACGGCTCGGGCACGATGCGCGGCTACTTCGTGCGCCCGGGGAACGCGGGCGGCAAGCTGCCGGGCGTCGTCGTCATCCACGAGAACCGCGGACTTAATCCGTACATCGAAGATGTGGCGCGCCGGCTCGCCGTCGCGAACTACGTGGCGTTCGCGCCCGACGCGTTGACGCCGCTCGGCGGCTACCCCGGCGACGACGAAAAGGCGGCGGCGCTCTTCGCGAAGCTCGATCCGGGCAAGCGGACCGAGGACCTGATGGCGGCCGTGCCCTTTCTGAAGTCGCGGCCCGAATGCAACGGCCGCGTCGGCGCCGTCGGCTTCTGCTTCGGCGGTACCGTCGTGAATCAGATGGCGGTGCGCTTTCCCGATCTGGGCGCTGCCGTTCCCTTCTACGGCACGCAGCCGAGTGCCGCCGACACGGCGAAGATCAAGGCGCCGCTGCTGATCCACTACGCAGGACTCGACGAGCGCGTCGACGCCGGCTGGCCCGCGTGGAAGGAAGCGCTCGACCGCAATCATGTCCGCTACCAGGAGTACACGTACCCGAACGTCAACCACGGCTTCCACAACGACACGACGCCGCGGTACGAGGAGCAGGCGGCGAAGCTCGCGTGGTCGCGGACGCTCGCGTTCTTCGACCAGCACCTTAAGCACTGAAGAGTCCAGCTTTCCCCACGCTCGCGGCTGGCGCCGCTTCGCTGCCCCCGCTGGTTGCGGAACGCGCGCCTTGGGGCGGCCGTGCAGCGCGCGCGAGCGCATCGCAAAGCGCGGCGACGATCGCGGCGCGGTCGGCGGCCGGCATTTCGTCGTCTTGCACGCGCTTCTGGTTCACCTCGAGCTCGAGGCCGGCGTAGGCGTCGTCGCCATAGCGCTTGCGAAGGTAAGTCGTAAAGCCGTCGTTCGTGCCGCGGTACGGATAGTTGCGACGCACAATCCATTGCGGCCGACGCGCCTGTAGCGCGCGCCGCCACCGCGACGCGAGCGCGCGTTCGTGCGCTCGTGCCGGATCGTAGAGAATGCCGACGTCGCCACGGCGGACGACGCCATGCATTACCGGCGTGAAGCTGTGGGACGACAGGTGCACGACGCGCGCGCCGGCCGCGATGCTTTGTGCGACGAGCGTCTCGACCTTTTGCCGATATGGCGTGTAATGCCACCGGCAGACTTCGTCGCGCAACGGCTGCGGCGCTTCGCGCATCATCGGAGAAAAGCGGAACTGGCGCCCCGGCGAGCGATTGAGCTCGACCAAGAGGCGGCTCACCGTGGCGACGACGAGCGCCGCGCGAAGTGCGCGCGCCAGGTCGCGCGCGATGCCGAGCGCGCCCGGGTCGTAGCCGCGGTGCGTCGCGAGCAGTGTCTCGCGACCGGCAAAGCGGTGCGCGTACGCAGGCGGAATCGCGTTGCCGCCGTGCTCGCAGGTCACGATGAACGCGGTGCGCGCCACCTCTCCGTTTTTGCGGCTCCGCTGCGTCATTGCCCGAACATCCGGCCCTCTTCGAGGCACTGGCAAAGCGTTCGATACACGTCGGCGATCCGCCCACGATCGGGAGCGCTGCCGACGGCGCGAAGCACGCGCCGGGCGAGCGGTCCTTCGCGCAGGATCGCGTCGATCGTCGGTTGCCACCATGCACGCTCGCCGTCGACGTCGCGCAAAAGCGAGGACCAGATGTCGCCGGCGCTGCAGCGCGAAGCCGGCAGCCCGAGCGCGTGCAGGTATTCGGCGTCGTCGACGAGCGCGCAATCGCCGTCGCGAATCGAGGCGAGCAGCGCGTCGTGCAGCGCGTCGACGCCGATCGCCTGCTGCTCGTCCAGCGGCGCGTAGCGCTCGTCATAAAGCGACCTGACGACCGCCGCGGTGGCGGCGGCAATCGCGAGGTCGGCCTGCGGACATTCCTGCACGTCGATGACGCGGATCTCGATCGCGCAGCGATCGAAGCGCGCGATCGCGCCGCGCGAATTGAGCCACTCGTGCTGCAGGATGCCCTCGCCATCGTGCGGTGCGATCTCGGCGTACATCGGCCGCAGGATCTTCGCGTCGTATTCGGCGCGCGTCTCGACGGTTTCGGGAATGACACGTCCCGCGACGGCGGGCGTGATCCCGCAGATCCTGCGATATGCGTCGAGCCGGAAGTCGAGCAGGCCCGACAGCATGCCATCCGCGATCGGCGAGCTGGCCGCGATTGCCGGCAGCAGCGGCAGCACGAGCCGGATCGCCGCATGCAACCGCGCGAACTCGGCGTCGTCCGCGAACGGCAGGTTCACGTGCATGCTTTGCAGGTTCGCCCAGCCATGGCCGCGGCAGCCGTAGATCCGGTCGTAGGCGCGGTAGATGTCGTCGTCCCACAGCGCGGTCTCGCGCTGCGGATCCATCCAAGGATGCGTCGCCGTCGGCATCAGTCGCGCGTTTTCCTCCGCGAGCAACGCGTTCGCGGCGACGATCGCGCCGTGGAAGGGCGCGGGAAGCGCCGCGAGGTCGGGCGTCGGCTGCACGTTCTTGATCTC
Organism: Casimicrobiaceae bacterium; assembly: GCA_035495715.1. Lineage (GTDB taxonomy): Bacteria > Pseudomonadota > Gammaproteobacteria > Burkholderiales > Casimicrobiaceae > VBCG01. Next base: position 14,176 of record DATJFI010000052.1, on the reverse strand, counting down.
GACGACGTGACGCACGAGCTCGTTCGACCAGCCGACGTGCGGCGAGAGCCCGGCGTCGGTCAGCGCGCGCAGCAGGCGATCGGCAAGCGGCCGCACCGCGAGGCTGTCGCGGTCGACGATCATGTACTCGAGCTCGATGCCGTACGCGTCGAATGCCGCGATCGGCGCGGCGGCAGCGCTTACGCGGCCGTCGCGCGCCGCTCCTGGATCCGGCGCAGGAAGACGCCCATCACCTCCCGGTACAGCGCGTCCTTCAGCACTCCATCCTCGCTGTGCGCGTCGAGGTTCGGGTTGTCGTTGACTTCCATCACGTAGCATTGTCGGCCGTCCTGTTTGAGGTCGACGCCGTAGAGACCGTCGCCGATCAGGTTGGCTGCGCGCACGGCGGTGCGCACGACGATCTCGGGGGCTTCGCCGACCGAGAGCGCCTGCGTCGATCCTTCGAGCGTGCGGCCGGGTTCGCGCTTCACGACCTGCCAGTGGCCCGGGGCCATGAAGTACTTGCACACGTAGAGCGGGCGCCGATCGTACACCCCGACGCGCCAGTCGAACGCGGTCGGCAGCCATTCCTGCGCGACGACGAGATCCGACTTCTCGAACAGCCGCGCGCACGCCGCGCGGACCGCTTCCGGCGTCTCGACCTTCGCGACGCCGAGCGAGAACGCGCTGTCCGGCTGCTTCAGGATGCACGGAAGCCCGAGCAGCGGGATGATCTGCTCGACGTTGTCGCGGTGGACCATCAGCGTCTTCGGCACCGGCACCTTGTGCCGCGAAAGCAGCTCGTTCAGGTACACCTTGTTCGTGCACTTGAGGATCGACTCGGGGTCGTCGACGACGACGAGGCCGTCGGTGGCGGCGCGGCGCGCGAACTGGTACGTGTAGTGATTGACGTTCGTCGTGTCGCGAATGAAAAGGCCGTCGAACCGCGACAGGCGATCGATGTCGTCGCGACCGATCACCTCGGCCCGCATCCCGAGCGTGCGCGCCGCCGCGCAGAGCTTGGCGATCGCCTCCGGATTGGACGGCGGCTGCGGCTCGTCGTCGTCGTACAGGATCGCGACGCTCGCCTTGCCGGTCGCAGGCGGCTTGCCGCGCAACCGGTTCGAGCGCGTCACGTAATCGCGCGCGGCTTCGGCGATCAGCGTGCGTGACTCGTCGGCGACCTCGTTGATGCCGAGCAGCGACAGCTCGCGCAGCGTCCACGTCCCGCCGGCGCGATGGAAATGCGCGCGCACGAGCGGAAGCCGCAGCGTGCCGAAGAGCTGCTGCGCGAGCGCGTCGTGCCGGCGCCGCGGATCGCGGCCGAAGAAGGCGTCGAGCGCCAGGCTCGGCTCGGTGTGCAAGGCGAGCGCCCGCTGCATCTGCTCGACGAAGCTCGCCGGCATCAGGCGTTCCGGCGATTCGCTCGATTGCAGGTCGCCGAGCGTCTTCACTTCCGGCAGCGGCCGGTGGCCGCGCGCTTCTGCAAGCAGCGAGACGTAATAGCCGCGACCCTGATAGCGATCGGTCCGGCACAGGTTCAGCACGCGCGCCGATTGGCTCTCGCTGTATGTGGGATCGCTCAGGTATTCGCGTGCCGTGACGACGCGCGTGCCGGCGATCTCGAACGGCCAGTCGCGCGGGTGATGGACGACGACGAGGACCGTCATCGCATTACTCCCTCTTCCCTTCGGGGAGAGGGCTGGGGTAAGGGGGCGGATACACGCCGAGCAGGTTCGCGTCGTGCGTCACGATGCCGAGCAGGATCGCGGCGACGACCCGGTCGACGCTGATCCAGTACTCGTGCGACGGCCCCCACGGATTGGGCTGATACGGATCGACGACCATCACGCGCCGCTGCCGCTCGTCCCAGCCGGCGATCACGACGAAATGGCCGACCGGATGGCCGCGCACGTCGTCGGGCGTGCCGTCGGGACACTCGCGCACGGAGCGATAAAGGTACGTCGACGAAAGCCCGGTCAGGATCGGCAGCCGGCATTGCAGGATCCGCCGGATCAGATGCTGCGACAGGTTCGCGAAGCGCAGCCGCCCGCCGCGGGCGAGGAACTCGAGATAGCCGTCGATCGCATGCTGGCCGCGGCGCTCGTCCTTGGCGTCACGCTGCATCACGAGTCGCGCCGCGACGTCGACGCGCGGCGTCGTGAACCACGTCGGATCGAACACGGTGAGGTTGTACGTGTAAAGCCGCGCGCGATAGCCGTTGCGAAGCGCGTCGCACGCGAGGTACACGGCGTAGGTACCGCCGTGCTCGAGCCGCCACATCCGTTCGATCACCGTCGGCAGCGGCTCGTCGCCGCCGAAATACGCGTAGATCGCGTGGAGGCAGGTCGGCCCGCACGTCGTCTCGTCGGGCTGCGGCAACGTCGTGACCGGCAGCCGGAGCGAGCCGCGCCGCGCCGCGGCTCCGAGGACGGCCGGCGCCCTCGCGCTCCCGCGAGCCTCGCGGTCGCGGACGTTCATCGAAAGCGGGCTCTCTGCGATGTTGCGAAGCTTGTAAATGGAGCGGGACGTCCGCAGGCTCGGTCAGCCGGCCGCGCGAGCGGACGTTCGTGCAGGAAGCATGCAGCCACTATTCCTGCATTCGGTGGCGGGCGAACCCGGGCGGTCGCTGAAAAGGGTGTACGCGTCGGTCCGACGCCGTCTCGCCGCTACGCCCGTGTTCAATCGAACACGTCGAGCGTCGGAAACCGTGCGCCGCCGCGGATGCAATCGAGCAGGTAAACCGCGACGCCGGGGTCGCCGGTCCAGAGCGAATAGCGCAACTCGCCGACGTGCCGCTCCTCGGCCTCCATCTGCGCGATCGCGTGCATGGCAAAGGCCCGCGCCCGCTCGAGCCAGCGGCGCTCGCCCGTGCGCCCGAAAAGCTTGAGTAACGCGTAGCCGTTGCCCGCCGTGCCGTGGCAGAGGTTCGGGCCCTTGGCGAGCGGTCCCGCGTGCCAGGCGGCTTCCGCGCCGCCGACGAGAAGGTCGTCGAGTCCGGTACCCGGCATGTCGGCCAGGCACACGACGAATCCCGGCGCACCATGGCAGAACTGCATGAGCAGCGTCGCCGGTCGTCCTCGCGGGACGTCGAGGAACACGGGCCAGTTCACGAGCGTGCCTTCGCGCGTCGCGGTCCTGCGCACGGTGTTCTCGATGCAGTCGTGCCACGACGACCATTCGCCGGGCTCGAGCAGATAGCGGCCGCGGATCAGCGGCGACGCGGTCGCGACGAAGCCGTGCACGGCATCGAGATAGGTCGACCGCTGCCCGTACATGTCCTGCGTGAAGTAATGGCACGCATGCTCGTCGGACCATTCGAGCTGCGAGCGGAGCGTGCGCGCCGTCGCGCGAAAGAGCGTCGCGAAGCGCTCCTCGCCGGTTCGCTCGTGAAGGAACAGGGCCGCCAGCATCGTTCCCGGCGAGCCCCACATCAGCTCGCGCGTCGGGTTGTCGAAGTTCGACGCGATCAGTGCCGCGAGGCGGTCGGCGGTGGCCGGCGTGCCGTTCAGCCCATGCTCGAGCAGGAGAATGCCCGTCTCGCCCATTGCGTACGACGCGTCGAACGTGCAGCCGAACGAACGCAGCCATGTTCGATTGCGCGGAACCAGCGAAGCGACGAAGTCGCCATAGTCGCGCGCAAGCATCGCGGCGCCGCTCGCGGCGAGATGGGTGAGTGCCCATATGACGCCGCACGCGCCATGGTAGAGCGGCCAGGCCGGAGCGTCGTCCCCGCCGTCGATATCGCGCCGATGCATCGGCCAGCCGTCGTCGCGCGCGAAGCGCGCCTCGGTGCGTCGCACGACGTGCGCGATCACGTCGCGCACGCGGGCCTCGTCCCACGGTATGTCGAGAAGACGGTCGTGCCGGGCGGGGTCGTGAAGCAAGGGGTCGAATGAGGGTCGCCGATCAGTCGATCGCTAGAATAGCGCGCCGCAGCCCACTCATCTTCTCGTGTCCTCGATGGCCGCGGCCCTCCGGCTCGCCGATCTTCGCCGCTACGCGATTGCGCGTAGTCTCTTCGCGCCGGTCGATCTGCAGGCCGCGATCGATCGGCTCGGCTTCGTCCAGGCCGATCCGATCCGCGCGCCGGCACGAGCGCAGGACCTGGCACTGCGCCACCGCGTCGCCGGTTACAGCGTGGGCGATCTCGATCGCACGTATCCGGCGCTCGCAGTCGAGGAGGATTTCTTCGTCAACTACGGATTCGTCTCGCGCGACGTCTATGCGCTGATGCATCCGCGCAAGACCGCACACCGCTGGAGCGACGCGCGTCGCCGGCGTGCGCGCGCGGTGCTCGCGTTCGTCGCCGCGCACGGCGAAGCGCATCCGCGCGAGGTCGAGGCGCGCTTTGCGCACGGCGCGGTCGTCAACGCATGGGGCGGCTCGTCGAACGCGACGACGCACCTGCTCGACGCGATGCATTATCGCGGCGCGCTTCGCGTGTCGCGGCGCGAGGCCGGCATCCGCGTCTACCGCGTGCGTCCGCCGATGGCGCCGCACGCGTTGTCGCCCCGCGGCCGGCTCGACGCGCTCGTCGACGTACTCGTCGCCCAATACGCGCCGCTGCCGGCGCGGACGCTGTCGACGCTCGTGCGCAGGCTCCGCTACGCGGCGCCGCAGCTCGCGCTCGGCATCGACGCGGCGCTCGCCCGCGCGAAGCGGCGGCTCGCGCATACGCACGTCGACGGCGTCGAATGGTACTGGCCGCCGGGCGAAGATGCGCTCGCGATCGCGGCTGCCATCGACGGCGAGGTCCGCCTCCTCGCACCGTTCGATCCGATCGTCTGGGATCGCGACCGCTTCGAGCGTTTCTTCGGCTGGCCTTATCGGTTCGAAGCGTATACGCCGGCTGCCAGGCGCAGGCTCGGCTACTATGCGCTGCCGCTCCTGTTCGGCGACGGCGTGATCGGCTGGGGAAACGTCACGATGGAAAAAGGCAGGCTCGCGCCCGACATCGGCTACGTTCGGGGCGCGAGGCCGCGCAGCCGCGCATTCTCGCGCGCGCTCGACGACGAGCTCGCGCGGATGCAAGCGTTCCTTTCGCCAGGGCGCATCGGGTGAGCGCGCTCGCACTTTTCGCCGGGACGTGGCGGCGTCATGGCTTTCGCGCGAGCGCCGTCAAGGCGCTTGCGCGGACGATGCATCGCCGCGTCCTGATCGAAGGCGTCGACGACGATTTCCCGCGTGCGCCGCCGCCACGCGATCTCGCGATGCCGCACGTCGCGCGCTACTCGGGCTTCGACGTGTTCGCGCCGTACGTCGACCGGTGCAACCGCTTCTTCGGCGAGCTCCATCGCCGGCGCTTCGCGTTCCACCACCTCGACGTGCGCACCGAGCGCTACAACCCGAACGGCGCGCCCGGCTGCGCCGATGCGCGCTTCCCGCCGGCCGACGGTGATGTCGATCTCGTCTCTGCGGCGTCGCTCTTCACGCATCTTTATCCGGACGGCGCCCGCGCGTATGCGCGCGAAATGGCGCGCGTACTCGACGGGACGGGGTTCGCCGCCGTCTCGTTCCACGACCGTCCCGAGACCGGGCGCCCGTTCTCGGGAACCGAGCACCGCACCGACTACGACGCCGACGCCTTTCAGCGCATCTTCGCCGACGCGGGCTTCGGTCTCGTCGAGGATGCCGGCGACGTCTGCGGCCAGCGCACGCTGTTGCTGCGCAAGCGCGCGACGACATGAACGCCGTCGCTCGCCGGCTCGCGCGCCTTTTTGCGTCTTCCGTCAGGCGCGGTCGAAACGACGCCGTGGCCGAGCCGGGGATCGTCGTGTTCGCGTGCAACATCTGCGGGACGCTCTGCCGGGCGCCGATGCACGCGCTCGAGCGCGAGGGATCGCATTGTCCCGCGTGCGACTGCACGATGCGCTATCGCGCGGTCGTCCATCACCTTTCGATGGCGCTTTTCGGACGCAGCCTGTGCATCGACGCGTTTCCTGCTTCGGGTCGGACGATGACCGGCATCGGCATGAGCGACGCGCGGCGGTACGCGAAGCGGCTCGCCGCCAGGCTCGATTACACGAACACCTACTATCACAAGGCTCCGCGGCTCGACGTGCTCGAGCCGCCGCGCGAGTACCTGGCTCGCTTCCGCTTCATCGTGAGCTCGGACGTCCTCGAGCACGTCGCGCCGCCGATCGATCGCGCATTTTCCAACCTCCATGCGATGCTCGTCGCGGGCGGCACGCTGGTGCTGACCGTTCCCTTCGCCATCGATGGCGACACGATCGAGCACTATCCCGACCTGCACGACTACCGGATCGAGCAGCGGGCGGGCGGACCGGTTCTCGTCAATCGCACGATCGACGGCCGCGTGCAGGAATTCGACGGGCCCGTGTTCCACGGGGGACCGGGAAGCACGCTGGAGATGCGCCTGTTCTCGGAGGGCGCCCTGCTGCGCCACCTGCATGGCGCCGGCTTTCGCGACGTGCGCATCCATCGCGAGCCCGCGCTCGCGTGCGGCATCGACTGGGCGCATCCGTGGTCCGTGCCGATTACGGCGATCGCTTGAATGTCGCTATGCCGGCTTCACCGTCGTCCGCGATCGGCGCATCGTCCGCCGCACGTAACGCAATGCCGGATACAGGAGCGCCAGCGCGGTCAGCACCATGATCGTGCCGCTGATCGGACGCGTGAAGAAGATCGTCCAGTCGTTCTGGTACGCGATCATGCTCGTCATGAACGACGTCTCGGCGATCGATCCGAGGATGCAACCGAGCACCATCGGCGCGATCGGAAAGCGCAGCCGTTCGAACAGGAAGCCGACGACGCCGAAGATCACGATCATCCAGAGGTCGGTCAGGCTGTTGCGGGCGCTGTAAGCGCCGACGAAGCAGAACAGCGCGACGAACGCCGACGTGACCGCTTCGGGTAGCCGCAGCACGCGGATCAGCGGCTTGATCGCGAAGTAGCCGAGCAGGCACATGCCGAACACCGCTGCGAACATCGACGCGAAGATCGTGTAGACCATCGCCGCCTCGGTCTGGAAGATCTGCGGCCCCGGCTGCACGCCGTGCAGCAGGAATGCGCCGAGGATCACCGCCGTTGCGCCGCTGCCGGGGATGCCGAGCGCGAGCAGCGGCACCATGTGACCGCCGACCGTCGCGGTCGACGCGACCTGCGGCGCGACGATGCCTTCGGGTATGCCGCTGCCCAGCTCGGCGCGGCGCCTGCCGTACTGGCCCTCGATGCCGTACGCGACGAACGAGCCGACCGTCGCGCCGGCGCCCGGCACGATGCCGCACAGGATCCCGATCAGCGAGCTGCGGCCGATCGTCGCCCGCAACGGCCAGATCTCGCGCCAGCGCGGCAGCCGCGTCTCGACCTTGCGCCCCGTCTCGATCGCCGGCGACGCGAAGCCCTGCTCCATCCGCGTCAGCACTTCCCCGAGGCCATAGGCACCGACCATCACCGTCAGGTATTCGACGCCGTCCTTCAGGATCGGAACATGGAACGTGAAGCGGTCGACGCCGTACGTGTCGTCGACGCCGACCGTCGCGAGCAGCAGGCCGACGCAAAGGCTGATCAGCGCGTTCGCCATCGACGCGCCGCCGAGCGCGACGACGCCGGAGAGCCCGAGCAGCACCACGGCGAAATACTCGGGCGAATCGAAGCGCAACGCGAACTGCGCGAACGGCACGGCGAGCACGACGGCCGACACGCACGTGATCAGGCCGCCCCAGAACGCTGCGAGGAGCGTCCAGCCGAGCGCCTGCGCCGGCTGACCCTGCCGCGCCATCGGATAGCCGTCCCACAGGAGCGGCACGTCGAGCGGCTCGCCGGGAATGCGGAAGAGGATCGACGTGAACGCGCCGCCGTACGTGCCGGACAGGTACATCGCCGTCAGCAGGATGATCGACGATGTCACGCCCATGCCGTACGTGAACGGCAGTGCGAGCACGACGCCCATCACCAGCGTGAGTCCCGGCAGCACGGCGACGAGCATCCCGACGACGAGGCCGACCACCAGCGACGCGGCGTTCGCCGGTGTCAGCAGATGCAGGAAGCCCAGCGCGAGCTGATGCAGCGCTTCAGTCATCGTCCGACGCTTCGCTCAGTGAACGCCGAGCATCGCGAGGATCCACACCGACAGCGCCTTGAACGGCCCCCTGCCGAGTGGCAGCGACACGTAGACGATCTTCATGAACACGAACACGAAGGCGAGGCTGCCGACGACGCTCGCGGCGGCGATGACCCGCGCGCGCCGATAGCGGCCGACGAGCATGAAGAGCGCGAGGTAGAGCACCGTCGAGACGAAGAAGCCGAGCCAGTCGAGCGCGAGCACGTACGCGATCGTGAGTGCGACGCCGCCGGCCAGGCACCACGGAAAGCGCTGCGCCGCGACGCCGGCCTCGCCTTCGTTTTCGGCAAGCGGTGGCGGCGCGCCTTCGGCAACGACGAACAGCGTGCGCCGCACGATCGCGAGCCCGCAGACGACCATCAGCAGCACGAGCACTGCGCGCGGCCAGACGTCGGGGCCGAGCTGGCCCGGACGTCCGGCGGCCGCGAACGCGCCGGCGTCGTGATACAGGTAGACGGCGGCGGCGAACAGCGCCGCGTACGGCGCGACCGAGCGCAGCTTGCGAAGCACGGGCGAGCGCCTGCTACTTCTGCGCCATCGCGCCTTTCATGTCGGCGACCTGCGCGGCGAGATACGGCTCCGACTTGTCCGCCGGCAGGAAGCTGTCCCTGGCCGCGAAATTCTCGTCGAGGAACTTCTGGTACTCGGGCGTCGCGGCGACCTTCGCCATCGTGTCGCTCAGCACCTTCACGCGGTCGGCCGGCGTGCCGGCCTTGACGACGTACGAGCGGAACTGTGGCAGCGCAATGTGATAGCCGAGCTCGTACGAACACGGAACGTCCTTGAACGCGGCGAGGCGCTCCTTGCCGAAGATGATGATCGGCCGGATCTGCTTGTTCACGATGAACTGGCGCACGTCGCCCGCCTGCTCGTAGAGCGCGTCGACGTGGCCGCCGATCACCGAGACGTAGCGCTCGGACGGCTTCGCATACGGGACCTCGACGACGGTGATCCCCTTCGACGCCAGATAGGAAAGCGTCATGTCGTCGACGCTGCCGAAACCGAGCGTCGCGACCTTGAGCGTCTTCGGCTTCGCGCGCGCTTCCTTCTCGAACTGCGCCCAGTCCTTGATCGGACTGTTCTGCGCGACGAACAGGAACGACGGCACCTGCATCATCACCGCGATGGGCTGCAGGTCCTTCAGTTGCCAGCGCGGATTCGGCCCTGCGAGCAGCGCGTTCGTGTCGGCGATGTAGATCGCCATCGAGTAGCCGTCGGCCTGGTCCGTCAGAAGCTTCGCCATACCGGTCGCGCCGGTCGCGCCAGGCGTGTTGATGACCGGAAACGATGTGCCGAGCATCGGCTCGGCGAGCTTCGCGGTGAGCCGCGCAAGCTGGTCGGCGCCGCCGCCCGGTCCCCACGGCACGATGATCTCGACGGGGCGCGACGGATATTTCTCCTGCGCGGGCGCGATCGATGCGACGAGCGCGGCGGCGATAGCCGCGGCTGCGCCGATGACTCCTTTCAGCGACATCATGTCGATCCTCCTAAGTGATGCGTGTTCCCGCGCCGTTTGGTTGTCGTTCAGTCGAGGCGCGCAAGCGTCAAAGTGTCCCACAGCTTCGCAAGCGCTGGCAACGCGCGCGGCAACCTGCGCGCGCCGCCGTCGCGGGCGTTGCAGGTTTCTGGTACACTTGACGTACCACAAGCAACAACGGGCGCCGCCGATGCGTGCCGCTTTACGCAAACGCGTTGCGATCGATCCGGGCAGCCGCGAAGGCCGAAGCCGCCTCGCTGCGATGGTCACGAAGCTGCTCGATCATTGGGACCTGACCACCGCCGAGCAGGCGGAAGTTCTCGGCCTTTCCGCCGCGAGCCGCAGCACGCTCGGCCGTTACCGCAGCGGCGAGCCGCTCGCGGACAACCGCGACCTGCTCGACCGCGCCGGGCACCTGCTCGGCATCCACAAGTCGCTGCGCATCCTGTTCCCGCACGACCGCGACCTCGCGTACCGCTGGATGACCCAGCCGAATCGGCGCCTGCGCGCGCGTCCCGTCGACGTAATCCTCGAGCACGGGTTCGAGGGGTTGCTCGCGCTGCGCCGCTACCTCGACTTCCAGCGCGGCGCCTGATTGGACGCCGACCTCGTCGCGGCGAACGTCGACTTCCACGACGACCTCGTCCGCAACATCCCGACGATCCGCGAGTCGCAGCAGCTCTTCGACGACTTGTCGGCGGATCCGGCCGACTGGGACGTCGCGATCGCGTCGGAAGCCGCGTCGCGCATTCCGACCACGTCGCCGGTCGTCACGCGCCCGTTCGACTACGGCAGCGTCATCAGCTACACGTTCGACGCCTCGCACTGGCAGGCGACGCGCTTTTCGGACGGCACGCGCTATGGCGTCTGGTACGGCTCGACGGCGCTGGAGACGACCGTTTACGAGACGGCCTGGCACTGGTACCGCTTGGTCTGCGACAGCTTCGCCGCGCTCGACCGCGTCGTCGTCACCGACCGTCGCGCGTTCGACGTCCGCTGCGACGCGTTGCTGATCGACCTGCGCGGCAAGGAGCGCCCGTATCCGCAACTTGCGAGCCGCACGAGCTACGCGTTCACGCAGCGCCTTGGCCGCTACGTTCACGAGCAGGACCAGAACGGCCTTCTCGTCCGTTCGGCGCGCTGCGACGGGATCAACGGATGCGTGTTCAAGCCGCAGCGGTTGTCGAACGTTCGCCATCGCGCGTATCTCACGTATCGGGTGAATCCTGCGTGCGACACGTTCGTCGCCGAGCGCGCGCGCGGCCGCAAATGGCTTGCGCTCGCACCGTCGACGCTCGGATGAGCGACGCGAGGCCGGCCGCGGCCTGCGACAATGGCGCCCCCTGCACGTTCGCTATCCCGATGCCGCCGATCATCTCCGTCACGAACCTGTCGAAGACCTACGCGTCCGGATTCACGGCGCTGCGAAGCGTCGACCTCGAGATCCGTCGCGGAGAGATCTTCGCGCTGCTGGGGCCGAACGGCGCGGGCAAGACGACGCTGATCAGCATCGTCTGCGGGATCGTCAACCCGAGCGCAGGCAGCGTGCAGATCGACGGCCACGACATCGTGCGCGACTACCGCGCGACACGCTCGCTGATCGGGCTCGTGCCGCAGGAGCTAACAACCGACGCGTTCGAGACGCCGTGGAACGCGCTCTCGTTCAGCCGCGGGCTTTTCGGCAAGCCGCCCGATCCCGCGCACATCGAGCAGGTGCTGCGGGACCTGTCGCTGTGGAATCGCAAGGACAGCCGGATCATGACGCTCTCGGGCGGCATGAAGCGGCGGCTCCTGATCGCGAAGGCGCTCGCACACGAGCCGCGCGTCCTTTTCCTCGACGAGCCGACGGCCGGCGTCGACGTCGAGCTTCGCCGCGACATGTGGGCGCTCGTGCGGTCGCTGCGCGAAGGCGGCGTCACGATCATCCTGACGACGCACTACATCGAGGAGGCCGAGGAGATGGCCGACCGGATCGGCGTGATCAACAAGGGCGAGATCATCCTGGTCGACGACAAGGCGGAGCTCATGCGCAAGCTCGGCAGCAAGCAGCTCACGCTGCACCTCGCGAGCCGGCTCGAGCGGCTGCCGGACTCGCTCGCGGGCTACGCGCTCGAGCTCGCGAACGGCGGCAACGACCTCACGTACACGTACGACGCGGATGCGGCGCGAAGCGGCATCGCGTCGCTGCTGGAGGCGCTCGACGCAGCCGGGATCCGCTTCAAGGACCTGCAGACGAGCGAGAGCTCGCTCGAGGACATTTTCGTGAACCTGCTGCACGAGGGCCGGCGATGAATCTCTACGCGGTCCGCGCGATCTACCGCTTCGAGATGGCGCGCACGCGCCGCACGCTGCTGCAGAGCATCGTATCGCCGGTGATCTCGACGTCGCTCTATTTCGTCGTGTTCGGCGCGGCGATCGGCTCGCGCATCCAGCAGGTCGGCGGCGTCAGCTACGGCTCCTTCATCGTGCCGGGCCTGATCATGCTGTCGCTGCTCACGCAAAGCATCTCGAACGCGTCGTTCGGCATCTACTTTCCGCGCTTCACCGGCACGATCTACGAGCTGCTGTCGGCGCCGGTGTCGTATTTCGAGATCGTCGTGAGCTACGTCGGCGCCGCCGCGACGAAATCGGTGATCCTCGGCCTCATCATCCTCGCGACCGCCGCGCTGTTCGTGCCGCTGTCGATCGCGCATCCGGTCTTCATGGTGCTGTTCCTCGTGCTCACGGCCGTCACGTTCAGCCTGCTCGGCTTCATCATCGGCATCTGGGCCGACGGCTTCGAGAAGCTGCAGCTCGTGCCGCTCCTGATCGTCACGCCGCTCACGTTCCTCGGCGGCAGCTTCTATTCGATCGACATGCTGCCGCCGTTCTGGCAGAAGGCGACGCTCGCGAACCCGGTCGTCTATCTCGTGAGCGGCTTCCGCTGGAGCTTCTACGGCCTCGCCGACGTGAACGTCGGCGTGAGCCTCGCGATGACGTTGGTGTTCCTGCTCGTGTTCCTCGCGATCGTCGGCTGGATCTTCCGGACCGGATATCGGCTCAAGAACTGACGCTGCCGCCGCGCAGAGGCGCGAGCGGCGTCGCCTCGGATGGCGGCGGTTACAGCGATGCGCAAACTGTCTCGTTTGTAACAAACGGAGTCGTCGGCCGAAGACATGACAGGCTTGGTTCACCGGCATAAAATGACAATTACGCCTGTTGTCATCGATCATGGGCCCGCTTCATTTCCGTGCCGCGCTCTGTGCGCTCCTCGCGCTCGCGGCGCCTTTGGCGCTCGCCGACGTCTATACGTGGAAGGACGCGGGGGGCCGTCTCAACGTGAGCAACGTGCGGCCGCCCGAAGGCGTACGCATCGAAAGCGTCGTCCACGAGGATCCGCCGACGGTATCGCCGAGCGCGGCCGCGGCCCGTGACCACGCGCGCGACGCCGAAGTACAGGCACTGAACGAGCGCGTTGCGCAATTGCAGGACGACGTCGAGCGCGCGAAGCAGCAGGTGTCGCTCCCCCCCGTCGTTTACCATCCGGCGCCTGCAGCACCACCGGTTCAGGTCACCGTCAACGTGATGCCGTCGGCGCCGGCGCCTGTGCCTGCGTACGCGCCCCCTTACCCGGTCTATTCCGGCTATCCCTATCCCGGCTACCCCGGGCTTCCCTACGACTACTGCGATCCGACGATCTTCGGTTGCCCCGTATTCGGCTATCCGGTGGGCGGCATCGTCGTGCTGAACTCGCCGCACGCGCACGCCAAGCATTTCATGCGGATGCGCGGCGGTTCGGCTTCCGGCGGGATGCGGCCGATGCCGATGCCGATGCCGACATCGGTGCGCGGCAGCTTCGCGCGGCGCTGAAGCGGACACTCCTCGACGACCTGACGCGGCTCGCGACGCTCCGTCGCGGCGCGCTTCTTGCTGACAAGCGGCCGACGCTCGCACCGGGCGCGGGGGATCGGCATGGGCAAAAGCGGTTGCGCACGGCTGCGTGCGCGCAGGGGATGGGCGGCGCTCGGCACGTGGCTGCTCGGCGTCGTCGCACTCGCGCCGCTTGCCGCGCATGCGACGCTCAGTGTCACGCCGCTGACCTGGAATGTCGTCGGCCTCGACAGCAACAGTCCCGCAGCCGGCCCGCAGAACTTTCCGATCGGCGCCCGCGTCTGCAGCACGGGCGCGACGAGCAACGTCTCCGTACAGCTCGTCTGGGATTCCCTCAATCCGTACATCAACGAGCGTCCAGGCTCGCAGACGACGCTGACGATTCCGTCGATCGCGGCCGGCGGCTGCGCCGACGCCTATTTCGAGGCGCAGGTCACGCGCAATGCGGCGGCGTTCGACACGACGCGTCGCTATCACATCGGCGTGAGCGACGGCATCGACACGGCTTCGACGCCCGTGCCGCGCGAGCTCTACGTCGAGCACCTGATCTCGCAGAACCGCAACTCGATCACCGGCATCAAGGTCGACGGCGCGACGGTTCCCGCCGGCGGCAGCGTCGGCATGGTCGTCGGCAACACGTACGTCGTCGAGCACGACGGCGGCACGGCGACGCAGGGCTACAGCCAGTTCGAGGCGTTCATCAACCTGTCGAACGCCGTCTTCCAGATCCTGTCGGTGCAGACGACGTACTCGGCCGACAACTC
>DATJFI010000051.1:0-55293 GCA_035495715.1 Casimicrobiaceae bacterium | reverse complement strand
AGGAGCAGATCGCGTATGCGCCGCCAGGCGGAAGCCGGCACGCCGGTGGCCGACGTCTGCCGCCAGCTGGGTGTGTCGGAGGCGACCTTCTACGTGTGGAAGAAGAAATTCGCGAACCTGGGCGTGACTGAGCTGCGCATGCTCGAAGAGGAGAACGCGCGACTGAAGCGGGTCGTGGCCGATCTGACGCTCGATCGACACATCCTGCAAGAGGTGCTGCGAAAAAAAGTTTGAAGCCGGCGCGCCGCCGCGAGCTCGCGCGCTGGATTCGCGAGCACTTCGGGGCGAGTGTGCAGCAGGCGTGCCGGCTTGCGTTGCTGCGCCGCTCGACTTGGTATCGGCGCAGCCAGGCAAAGGATCAGACGCCGCTGCGCATGCGCATTCGCGAACTTGCTCTTAACCGGCCGCGCTTCGGCTACCTGCGCATTCACGTTCTGTTGCGCCGTGAAGGTGGGCTGATCAACCGTAAGCGCGTGCATCGCCTGTATCGTCTGGACGGGCTGCAGGTGCGCATGCGGGTGCGCCGGCGCAAGCGGCTGAGCTTGCACCGCGGTCCGGTACCGATACCGACCGCTGCCAATCAGCACTGGAGCATGGATTTCGTCCACGATCAACTGCTCGACGGACGGTCATTTCGCATCCTCACCGTGATCGATCAATGGAGTCGCGAGAGTGTATCGGTTGAGCCCGGGTTTTCGCTCTCGGGCGTGAGCGTCGCTGCCGCGCTTGACGTCGTCGCACAACACCGGCCGCTGCCCAAGGCCATCACCGTCGATCACGGCACTGAATTCACGTCTAGGGCGCTCGATGAATGGGCGTGGCAACGCGGGGTACAGCTCGACTTCATCCGGCCCGGCAAGCCCGTGGAAAACGGGCCGATCGAATCGTTCAATGGACGGCTACGTGACGAGTGCTTGAACGTCACCGAATTCACCTCGCTCGACCACGCACGTGCAACGCTGAGTGCCTGGCAGGACGACTACAATCATCGTCGACCACATGGCTCGCTGGGTCACCTGACCCCCAGCGAATTCGCCCAAGGCGGTCAGGATAGGACCCCGCGGCAGCTGCGAAATTCTGGCTATGAACTGACGCGTTACGGGGGGAACGTCACTTCGCCGTCGTAACACGCCGTCCATGGCCACCCGGTGGGGGGTACTTTGATGGGGAAAAGTGTTTAAGCGATAGAGCGCCGCGCAGCGCCGAATTTTTCGAGCTACTCTAAAAAAGCTGAGCGCATGGCGGTTAACTAAACCGCAGTCGTCCGCTACGGCAACGCCACGTTTATTCTCGGGACTGCAGGTCCCCGTTCGCACGCTTTAGAACAATACCGGCGACGGAATCGAAGTGTTGCCCGTGACCCTGAACCGGTTTTAGTCCCGATCAGTCGTGGAGGCTTCCGGATCAGCGCCTGGGCCTCGATCAAGAGCTTCGTACCGAAGGATGGGCCGCCACCGACAAGACGGGCAGTAAGAGCAATCCGGAAGTCGATTTCAAGCGCCAGAAGCGGAGCAACGCGACGCGCGCCAGATTCGCAGTTGTTCACCAGGTCGAAGAAAGCCGAAGCGCCGCCTTCCTTCATGGAGAAAATCTTGCCATCACCGAAGTGGCCGTGCTCAAATTGTCGGTAATTTCAACGAAGTCTTAGTGGATTGCTGGTGGGTTGGGGGTGGGCTGCTGTCAACCATATACTGCAAGTGCTTGATAACTGGCTTGGTTCGGCGGACTCTCTCTCCGCCATTTCATTTGTGTACGGACCGGAGACATTGGCAGCAGGTCGTAGCTAAGACGTCGTCGACGTCCTTGATGCCGACACGCTGACCGGCCGATTGAGCCTCATGCACGATCACCCGGATCACCACGAGGGTGGCTCGGAGCTGTCCGAAGTTCAGCTTCGCGTCCGTGCGCTGGAAACCATCCTGACTGAGAAAGGCTACGTTGATCCGGCGGCGCTCGATCGTATTGTCGAAGCTTATGAGACGCGCATCGGACCGCACATTGGCGCCCGCGTCGTGGCAAGAGCGTGGACCGACGCGGGTTTCAAGCGACTTCTGCTCGAAGACGCGACCCGGGCGATTGCCGAGGCTCATCTTGCTCCGCGCGTAGGCGATCATCTCGTCGCATTGGAAAACACCGAGCAGACGCACAACATGGTCGTCTGCACGCTGTGCTCGTGTTATCCGTGGGACGTCTTGGGCCTGCCCCCGACCTGGTACAAGTCGGCGCCTTATCGATCGCGCGCCGTCATCGATCCCCGCGGCGTACTCGCCGAGTTTGGCGTCACCTTGCCCCATGACACCGAGATCCGGGTATGGGACTCCACCGCCGAGACGCGATTCATGGTCATACCGCTGCGGCCCCCGGGAACAGAAGGGTGGGACGAAGAGCGTCTCGCGTCACTGGTAAGTCGTGACAGCATGATCGGCACCGGCCTGGCCGTGTCCACCGTCAAGGCGTCCCCGTGAACGGCGTGCACGACATGGGCGGCATGCACGGCTTCGGTCCCATTGAAGCGGAACCCGGCGAGCCGACATTTCATCATGAGTGGGAAGCGCGTTGCCTCGCGTTGAACCGGGCGATGGGTTTTGCGGGAATCTGGAACATCGATGAAGCGCGCGCTGCCATCGAGAATCTGCCGCCCCACCGCTATCTCGCAATGTCCTACTACGAGAGGTGGGCGCTCCGCCTGCAGAACTTGCTCACGGAACGCGGACTGGTCGATGATCAGGAGATCACCGCAGGACACGCCTCGAGGCCAGGCAAGCCTTTGCCACGGATGTTGGACCCGGACGATGTCGCGGCTGTGCTGTCGCGCGGCAGCTATGGCCGCGAGGCGACGCGGCCAGCGCGCTTCCAACCTGGCGATTGCGTGCGTGCTCGCAACATGCAACCGGCAACGCATACGCGGCTGCCACGGTACGTGCGCGGTCGCGTCGGCACCGTCGAATCGATTCGCGGATGCCACGTGTTTCCCGATTCGTCGGCCATAGGACAGGGCGAAGAACCGCAATGGCTTTATGCCGTGCGTTTCGAGGGACGGGCGTTGTGGGGCGAACAGGCCGACCCCAACCTTAAAGTCTCGATCGAAGCGTTCGAGCCGTATCTTCAACCCGCGTGACATGGCCGGCATCGGAGAATCGGCCGCGAGTCGTGCCGTCGACACCCTCCCGGGCATTCCCCGCGACGACAAAGGTCCGGTCTTTTGCGAACCCTGGGAAGCTCAGGCCTTCGCCATGGCAGTCGCCTTGCATGAAAGCGGTATGTTCACGTGGACGGAATGGGCTGCTGCGCTCGGAGATGAAATCAAACGTGCACAGAAGGCCGGCGATCCCGATACCGGCGAGACGTACTACCGGCACTGGCTGGCAACGCTGGAACGCATCGTCGAGCAGAAGCGCATCACCGAAGCCGAGGCATTGCTGCGCTACCGCGACGCATGGCGCCGCGCGGCCACGCGCACACCGCACGGTACGCCAATCGACCTTCGGGCCGATGATTTCATGAGCTGACGACGCTATACCGGCGGCCGGGAGCCCCGATAGCGGTCGCGGCTCCCACGACCCCGCGCCGGAATTCAGCCCAAGGCTGCCTTGTACAAAGTCAGCAGCTTGCCCCACGCGCGCTCCGCTTGCGTCGGGTCGTAGATGGGCGCGCCCTTTTCGATGGGCATATCGGCCACGCACCAGCCGTGCCTTGCCGGATAGACCTCGATTTCGGTCGGTACGCCGGCTTTCGCGAACGAGTCCTTCAGGAGGGTCTTGGCCTCGGGCTGGCGCTCGTCGTCATTCGACGCGATTGCGAAGTACATGCGTCCGTTGATTCGCGGTGCGAGGAGATGCGGGCTGTCGGGCTTGTCGGTGACGAGGCCGCCGCCGTGAAAAGACGCCCCGGCACCGACGCGCCCGGGCTCCGCGGCGGCGGTTCGAACGACGAGGGCGCCGCCCATGCAATAGCCCTGCGTCCCGATCTTCCGCGTCCGGTCGACCTCGCGCTGCGCGTCGAGGAACGCGACGTAGGCGTGCGCGTCCTTTTCCGCGTGCCCCGCGGCGGTCACCGACGCCATCAGCGGGCGTAGCTTGGTCATGACAGACTCGTCGCCGAAGTCGAGGTTGGCAGCCGTTTCGAATTGAGGTGCCTTTGACAGGCGATAGAACGGATTGGGCACGAGCACGGAAAAACGCTCCGCCGCGAGCCGCCTCGCCATCGCGCGCATGGTCGGACGCAAGCCCAATGCGTCCGGCCAGATCAGAACCCCGGCGTGCGAACCGCTCGAAGGATGCGTGAAGCAGGCATCGCAGGTGCCGTCCTCGGTCTTGATCGTGACGTCCGTCTCGACGACAGACTCCGCGCCGAGCGACGACCTCGCAGCGACCGCGACGCCCGCGGCCATCGATCGTACGATGAACTCACGTCGGTTCGTCATTTCTCATCCTCGGTAGGGTGACGTGAACGCTTAGATTGGCAGGAACGCTGCCGTCGCGACGGTCTGAATCACACGCCGGATTATGCGATTGGTTCGTTGCGCCGCGATCTGCGCCATCACATCCTGGTTCGCGATCATCTTGCCAATTTCACGCTCGAAGGAAAGATTTCGGACGTCGCCGGTTGCGTCGTTCGACAGCAGCAACGGCTCCCCCCGTGCATCGTGGGAGTTGGCGAGCTTCCAAGCTGCGATCTCGATATTCCGAGCCGAGTTGTAGAGCTTTTGCGGGTCGAGGGTATCGGCGAGATAGAACTCGGTTTTCCCGTTATAGGACAGGAACACCATGCTGGCGAGCCCCACTCCGAAAGCAAAGACGCGGTCGCCGGCATATTCCGGTTTAAGCGCAAGCGTGATGGCGTCCGCGCCACGCGCGTTACCAAGCTCCGCAAAGCGAAATTCCGAGCGCGCCTCGAACGCCCGCGCCACTGCCGCACCCATGCTCGCGTAATTGCCCTTGTGCCACTCGCGCGGATTTCGCCGATAGAGCTTCTCCATCACGAGGCGCACCGAGGCGAGGGACTCCCGTGAATGCACCTCGGCTGCGAGGTCGATGTCGGCTTTCGCCAGGTCGGAGGGGCGGAAGTCGCGCTCCACGGGGGGCGGCCGCTTGCCGGTGGTCGGCGCAGCCGGCGGGAATGTCGGCGTTGCGGTACACCCGAAGAGAGCGCTACATAGCGCGAGCGCGCAAGCCGCCCGTCGCCCTTTCCTCGTCACGTCTTGCCTCTCGTACGCCTTACCAGGCTGGCTCGATGCGCCGGCCAGCGGCGCCAGGTCCAAATCCGGGGAGCGACGCACGCTACGCCCGTCCGTTCCGAAGGTCAACGGTGGGTCGGGAAGTCCGCTTCGCCGCCATCCACGACCGGAACGCGGGCCGAATACGTCGACGTCAGCCTCCAAACACGCATGGCGTCTCACGCATTCGCCCGTTGCGTGCGCTGCCCGCTCGCGGCCGGCGGAGTGGCCGTTCGTAGGGCGTCTACCGACCCGCAGGCCGCCTTCCGTCCGGCATATCCGTCCTGAATCCCGGCGGAGAGTGATCATGTATGGAGACACCGCTGTTTCGAGTGCCGTCGGAGGAGGAGCGTCTGGCGCTTGCCCGCTTGATTGCACGAGGCATTCTGGCGCGCCGAGGGCAAGATGCCTCGGACGATGCCATGCAGCGTGCGATTGCGCTGACGCTTCCGTACATCTGCGTCATGGCGCGTGGAGAGCGGCGTATCCACGCTCGAAGTGGCGCCAAGCCGCATGGCGAACTGCAGTTGCCCGCCGACGCTGCCCCGGAGTGATGCGCTTCCGCGATGCGTCGGATCGCGTTGAGATAATGACTTGATGAGCAAGATCCTCGTCGGCACTTCGTCGTGGACCGACAAGAGCCTGATCGAATGCGGGCGCTTCTATCCGCCGAGCGCGACGACACCCGAAGAGCGCCTGCGCTTCTATGCCTCCCAGTTCCCGATCGTCGAGATCGACAGCAGCTATTACGGCATACCGAGCGTCGAAAACGCGCAACGGTGGGTGGAGCGCACGCCGCCCGATTTCAGATTCAACGTCAAGGCGTACCGGCTCTTCACCCGCCATCAGACGCCCGTCGCGAGCTTGGGGAAGGACCTTGCGCAAGCGTTGGCCGCGACCAGGAAGAACGTCTACGACAAGGACGTGCCCGACGAAATCGCGATGGAGCTCTGGCGGCAGTTCCGCGCCGTGCTCGAAGTCCTGCGCGAGTCCGGCAAGCTCGGCGCAGTCCACATGCAGTTCGCGCCCTGGGTCGCGTTTCATCCCGACACGTTCGCTTACCTCGAGCACTGCCGCGCGATGCTCGCGGGTTTCACCGTCGCCGTCGAGTTTCGCAACACGACATGGTTCAACAGCGACAAGCACGCGAGTCGCACGCTGGCTTTCGAGCGCGAGAACGGTTTCGTCAACGTGGTCGTCGACGAACCGCAGGGGATCGCCAACACGATTCCCGCCGTGTGGCAGGTGACCAATCCCGCGCTGGCGGTCGTGCGACTGCATGGCCGCAACCACGGCACATGGAATCGAAAGGGGCTTGCGTCTTCCACGCAGCGCTTTGATTACGAGTATTCTGAGGACGAGCTGCGCGGGCTTGCGCACGATGTCCAGGCGCTGGCGGCCAAGGCCGCATCGACGCACGTGCTCTGCAACATCAATTATCAGGACCAGGGCCAGCGGGCGGCGCGCAGCCTCGCGCGGATGCTGGGCGGATGAATGAAACGTCCGCTTGCGTCGCCGAAGGAACGGCCGGCGTCCGCGTTCTTCCCGTTCTTGACATCGCATTCCATCTACGGCAGTGTCTTTCGCAATCCCCGACGTCCGTCGGCTCGATGGCGACCCGTTTTCCAAAGTGAGGATCGGCGAAATGGCACGCCTTGGCAAAGTATTCCTGCTCCTGCTGGCACTGAGCGTCTCGTTCGCGCTGCCCGCCGCTGCCATTGCGCAGGCAACCGCGCCTCTTCGCAAGGTCACGCTGCTGATCTATTCCAATGCGCCGGACATCGGCGATGCACCCTACTGGATGGTGCCGCACGCGATGGGGTATTTCGCGGAAGAGGGACTCGACGTCGCGCCGGTCTACGCGAAGGGTGCGAGTTTCGCGATTCAGCTCCTGTCGTCCAATCAGGGCGACTTCGCGCTCGCCGTACCCGATACGCTGATGAGCAGCCGCCAGAAGGGCGTGAAGGTCAAGTCGGTGTTCGAGGGCAACCGCGCGTACGGATCGGCGCTCGTCATCCCGCAATCGGCGGGCATCACCAAGCGCGAGCAGCTCAAGGACTACCTGAAGGGCGGTTCGATCGGCGTTCTCAGCATGACGAGCGGCCGCATCCCCTACGCCCGCGCCTGGATCCACGAGCTGGGATTGACCGACAACGACGTCGGTCTGGTCGAGGTCGGCGTGGGACCGCAGGCCGCGGTCGCGGTGAAGACCGGTCGCGTCAAGGCGCTCGTCATGTACGACGCCGCATATGCCGCGATCGAGGCCGCGAGCGACATCAAGTTCACGCGCTTCGAGACCGACTGGCAGCGACCTTTCTTCAGCGGTGTCATCGTCGCGCGCGACGAGACGATCCAGAAGGATCCGGAGCTGGTCGCGAAGTTCGACCGCGCGATCGCCAAGGCGCTCGCGTTCGCGACGACCAATCCCGACGCCGTCGTACGCATCTACTGGGCGCTGTACCCCGAGAACAAGCCGACGCCCGACAACGAGCACGCCGCGATGCAGAAGACGGTCGCCATCGTCCAGTCGATGGAACCGAACTGGACGCACGGCATGGATCGCGCGGGCGCGAAGTGGGGCAGCCAAAGCGCGTCGGATTGGGAAAAGATGCAGGAATTCTCGTCGCACAACGGCCTCATCCCCGGCACGCTGCCGGTGAACGAGTACTTCACCGACGAGTTCAACGATCGCGCCAACCAGTTCGACGCCGCGTCGATCGCGAGGCAGGCGCGCGCCTTCACCCCGGCGATGATCAAGTTCGGGCCGAGCAAGTAGCGCCAACGCGCCGATCCGTCGGCACGCGCGCGTCGGATGCGCCAGGCGCAGCCGGCGGCGGCACCGGGATGCGCCGTCCTGCGATGGAACAGGGTGCTGCAGCGATGACGATCGAGCGCTCGGCCGACGCCGCCAACGCCGCGCCCGTGTTCACGATCGATCGGCTGGGCAAGACGTACCCGACGCGGCATGGCGGGTCGGTCCGCGCGCTCGACGACGTATCGCTCCGCGTCGGCCAAGGTGAATTCCTTTCCATCGTCGGTCCGTCGGGCTGCGGCAAGAGCACGCTGCTCAAGATCCTTGCCGGCCTCGCGCCGGCCACGGCGGGCAGTGTGCGGTATCGCGGCGAGGTCGTATCCAAACCCCGTCATGACGTCGGCGTCGTCTTCCAGGAGGCGACGCTTCTGCCGTGGCTGTCCGTCATGCGCAACATCCTCGTTCCGGCCGACGTCGCGCGCATCGGCCGCGCGAAGCTCCAGCCGCGGGCGCTCGAATTGCTCGAGCTCGTCGGTCTTGCGGGGTTTCACGACAAGTATCCGCAGGAGCTTTCGGGTGGCATGCAGCAGCGCGTTGCGATCTGCCGCGCACTGTTGCGCCAGCCCGCCGTGCTGCTCATGGACGAGCCGTTCGGCGCGCTCGACGCGCTGACGCGCGAGCAGATGAACATCGAGCTGCAACGCATCTGGAGCACGCAGCGCAACACCGTCGTCTTCATCACGCACAGCATCCCGGAGGCCGTACTGTTGAGCGACCGGGTCGTCGTCATGTCGCGGCGTCCCGGGCGTATCCTCGACGTGTTGCCGATCGACCTGCCGCGCCCGCGAACGCTCGATATGGTGAACACCCAGAAGTTCGGCGCGTACGCGCAAGAGGCGAGAAGGCTGCTCGATCAAACCGATGCGCCGGCCTCGAATCGGCAGCTTCCATGACGCCCGAACTGCATGCCGATGGGACGCGGCCGGCATCGCGCCGGCCGAGAATCGTCGATCTGATCGTGCAGCGACCCGAGCTTGCGACGGTCCCGCTTGCGTTCGTCGTCGCGCTTCTCGCCTGGCACTGGCTGACGATCCTGCTCCATGTCGATCCGATCGTCTTTCCCGGGCCGATGCCCGTCGCGCGGGCACTCGTCGCCGGCCTCGCGTCCGGCGCATACGGGCATCACTTCTGGATCACGTTCAAGGAAGTGCTCGGCGGCTTCGCGATCGGCTGTGGCGCAGGCCTCGTCCTCGGCGCGGTGATCTCGCAGTTCCGGATCCTCGAGAAGACGGTCTTTCCGTATTTCGTCGCGCTGCAGACGGTCCCCAAGCTGGCCATCGCGCCGCTGTTCGTCGTGTGGTTCGGCTTCGGGCTCGAGTCCAAGATCGTGATCGGCGGTCTCATTTCGTTCTTTCCGATGATCGTCAATGTCATCGAAGGCTTGCAAAGCACGGACCGGCGGCAGATCGACATGCTGCGCGCCGCGGGCGCGAACAGTTGGCAGGTGTTCAGGATGGTGAAGATCCCGAACGCGCTGCCGTTCATCTTCGTCGGGCTCGACATCGGCATCGTGCTTGCCGTTCTCGGCGCGATCGTCGGCGAGTTCGTCGGCGCACAGGGCGGGATCGGGTTCATGATCCTGCAATACAACTTCCAGCTCGAGACGGCGAAGGTGTTCGCGCTCATCGTCGTGCTCTCCGTCACCGGCATTGCGTTGCATAACGTCGTGCGCTGGCTGCATCGGCGCACGGTGTTCTGGATCAAGCCCGACGACGTGGTCGGCGCGTGACGTTCGCCGGGATTCAGATGGACTTGCGGTTGCCTGCCGGGACATGCCCATGACGATGCTTCATTTTTCCGCCGACGAGCTTCGCGCGCGCCGAAGCGCGGCCTGTGCGAGCATGCAGCGACTCGACCTCTACGGCCTGCTGCTCTTCCGCCAGGAAAGCATGTACTACCTGACCGGCTACGATACGAGCGGCTACACGATGTTCCAGGCGATGTACCTTGGCGCCGACGGCCGCTACGCGCTGTTGACGCGTCCCGCGGATCGCATCCAGGCGCACGAGACGTCGACGGTCGAGGACATCCGCATCTGGTACGACGGCGCAGGCGCCGACCCGGGTCGCGACCTGCGCGCGATGCTCGCCGACTACGGCGTCGAAGGCCGGCGCATCGGCGTCGAATATCACGCGTACGGGCTTACCGGACAGCGCGCGAAGATGGTCGACGCGGCACTGCACGGGTTCTGCGACCTGACCGACGCCTCCGACGTCGTTCGCCTGCTGCGCCTCGTCAAAAGCCCCGCCGAGCTCGCGTACGTTCGCAAGGCAGGCGCGTTGTGCAACCGGCTGCAGGAGGTCAGCATCGCGCATTGCCGCCCCGGCGTTTCGGTGAAGGCGATCTACGGCGAGATGATGCGTACGTTGATGGCCGAAGGCGGCGATCCCGCTGCAAGCCGCTGGCCGATGGGCGCCGGCACGTCGTCGCTCTTCAGCCGCTACCACACCGGCGACAACGTGATCGCCGACGACGACCAGGTCGTGTTCGAGCCCGGCGCAGCGTATCGCCACTATCACGCGTGCGCGATGTACAACGTGCTCGTCGGCAACGTGGGCGAGCGTCACAGGCGGATGAACCGCGTATGCGCCGATGCGATCGACGCCTGCCAGGAAGCGCTGCGCCCGGGACGCACGGTCGGCGAGGTCTACGACGTTCACAGGCGCGTGTTCGCGCGCGGCGGCTACGGCAAGGAGGTCATGAGCGCGTGCGGCTACACGATGGGCGCGATGTATCCGCCCACGTGGATGGACTGGCCGATGTTCTGGACCGGCAACACGCAGGTGATCGAGCCCGGCATGGTGTTCTTCCTGCACATGATGCTGTTCGATCGCGATGCGCAGACGGGCATGTGCATCGGCGAGACCGCAATCGTCGGCGACGACGGATGCGAGCGCATCACGCACGTCCCGCGCGTGCCGATCGAGGCGGTTTGAGGGAACGCGCGAGCATGGCGCGCACGTCACGCATCGCGATCGTCGGTGCCGGCATCGGCGGTCTGACGGCCGCGGCGATGCTGCAGAAGTTCGGCTTCGACTGCGTCGTCTACGAGCAGGCGCCGGGGTTCCGCCGCGTCGGGCTCGGCATCAACCTCGCACCCAATTCGACCCGCGTATTCCGTGCGATGGGCGTTCTGCGACGAACGCTTCAACTCGGCGTCATGCCGCGCCGCAAATTCAACCGCGCATGGAACACCGGCGCGATTACGCGCGAGATCCCGACCCTCGATCTCGCGCAGGTCTACCACGCGCCGTTCCTCGCGATCCACCGCGGCGACCTTCACCAGGCACTCGCCTCGACGCTCGATCCGCGCATTTTCCGCCTGGGCAAGCGGCTGGTTTCGATCGACCAGCGCAATGAACAGGTCCATCTGGCATTCGCGGATGGCACGACGGCGGACGCCGACATCGTGCTTGCCGCCGACGGCCTGCATTCGAAGGTCCGCGAGGCGATCTTAGGCACCGAGCCACCGACCTATTACGGACACGTGGCCTACCGCTCGATCTATCCGCGCTCGCGCCTGTCCGACGTCGATCTTGCCGACAACACGCGCTGGATCGCCCCGGACGGCCGCTACGTCCTCGTCTACGTCCTGAGCGAAGCGCGCGACGAGGTCTACGTGGTCACCGGTGGGCCTGAAGCGTGGGGCAAGGACGACTTCATGCCGATGGAGGTTCCGCCGGGCCAGCTCGTCGCCGCCTTCGACGACTTTCATTCGAGCGTGCTTCGAATCCTCGCCCAGTGCACCGACGTCAGCCGCTGGCCGATGCTCGTGCGCCCGCCGAAATTGCCGTGGTGCGTCGGACGCGTCGCGCTGCTTGGCGACGCCTGTCATCCGACGACGCCGCACATGGGGCAGGGCGGCGGCATGGCGGTCGAGGATGCCGTCATGCTCGCGCGCTGTCTGCAGGCGGTGAATGGCGAAGATGTCGAGCGCGCGTTCCGGCTCTACGAGCACAATCGGTTCGAGCGCACGTCGCGGCTCAAGCGCGATTCCGAGCATGATGAGTGGGGGCAGGGAAGGATCGAGCACCAGTGGCTCTACGGCTATGACGTGCTGACCGCTCCGCTGGAAGGGGACGCGCAAACGGCGGGTTAGGCCACTCGCCAACGCAAGTGCCGCGGCGCGATCAGGTGCGCCCGCTTTCCTTCTTCAGTTGCACGAACTCGGGAACGGGAAAGTCGTAGGGCGGGATCCGCTCGATGCGCGGCTGCCATATCCCTGCGCGGATCACCGACTGCACGTGGTCGGCGATCTCGTCGCAGCGCGCGAACCACACGTTTCCGGCGTTGCGCATGTACTCGACGAACTCGACGATCGCATGAAGCCTCGACAGACGTCCGGACAGAAACGGATGCCAGACCGTCACGAGCAGCGCGCCGTATCGGTGCGCAGCGTCGAACGCCGAGCGGAACACTTCCATCGCGCGCTCCGGCGCCGCGATCGGCATCGCGTAACCGTAATCGCGGTTGTGCATGTAATGCGGCCAGTCGTCGAACGTCCAGTCGACGGGCAGCTCGACGAGCCTTCCGCCGCGGCCCTCGATCACGTACGGCATTTCGTCGCCCATCAGCGACGAGTCGTAGTCGAACCCCGCCGAGACGAGGAGATCGAGCGAGTGCTTCGAAAACGCGAACGCCGGTGCTCGCCATCCGCGCGGCGGCCGGCCGGTTCTGCGGCGGAACGCGTCGAGCGCCTTCTCGAGCAGCGCCGCCTCGTGCTCGCGCGACAGCTCGTTCGCGCGCTCGTGCAAGTGGCCGTGCAGCGCGAGCTCGTGGCCATTTGCGAGGATGAGGTCGATCGCGGCCGGATAGCGCTCGATGACCCAGCCGGGAACGAAAAACGTCTGGCGCAACTCGAGCTGGCGCAACACCTCGACGAGCCTGGGAACCGCGACCGTGGGCCCGAATCGCACCTGCGATTGCGACGCCACGAGCGTGTCGGCGGTCTCCGGATAACGGAAATTGAGCCCGCTGTCGGCATCGACGTCCCAGCTTATGGCGACCGCGCAGCGATTGCCGTTCGCCCATGGAAGTGGATTCGCGATCACGCGTCGTTCGCTCCGGTGACGTTCGTTCGACGTTCGACAGGATAACCGCCGCGGCGAAGCGCCGGCAATCCGCGCGCGATGTCGTCAAGCGCTATCGATGCGTCCGATGCCACGCGGCGAGCACGTCCCGCTCGCGCCCGGGCGAAATCCCCGCGCTCTTCAGCATCTGCGACTGCGCATCGGCCGGCGCGCCCTTGAACCATTCGAGTGCGTCGGCGGCGGTCGTCGCGAGCGGCCGAAACGTGAGGCCGGCACCGATCGCGCGGCGGTTGTCGACGTGCATGCCCGCCGATTCCGGGTCGCTCCGCGGAATCCACGTCGGCATGTCGCCCCACGCCGTGACCTTTTGCGCCTCGAGGAAATCCGGCGCGACCCAGGTGAATTGCACCGCCCGGTTGCCGTCGAACGCGGCGCGGATGCCGTATAGCTGCTCGGCCATCGTCAACGTCGATGCCGGTCCCGCGGCGTTGAACGTTCCGACGGTGTCGTTCTCGACCATCCGGATCGTCCATTCGGCCAAATCCCGGCAATCGATGATCTGCACCGGATCGAGTCCATCGCCGGGCGCGAGGATCTCGCCGCCTTTCGTGATCCGATAAGGCCAGTAGGTGAACCGGAAGCTCGAGTCGCCGGGTCCGCTGATGAGCGTCGGTCGAATGATCGTCGTGCGATCGCCGAACCACTTTTGCGCTTCGCGCTCCGACGCCGTCTTCATCGGACCGTAGAGAGCGGCGACGTCCTTCATCAGCGCCTCCTGCGTTATGGCGAGCGGATCGCCGCTCGCATATTCGAGCAACGGCGACGTTTCGGTCACGCCGGGTCCCGGCTTCGACGTGTCGTAAACGGAGATCGTCGAGATGAAGACGTACTGCTTCGTCCGATCCTTCAGGATCTCGCCGGCGTCGCGAACCCAGAACGGCAGCGTCGTCGGATTGTCGATCACGACGTCCCACTGCTTCCCCTTCAGCGGATCGAGCTGATGCAGGTTGCGGTCGCCGATCAGTTCGGTGACGCCGACCGGAAGGCGATCGTTGCGCCGGCCGCGGTTGAAGACGGTGACCTTGTGGCCGCGCGCGAGCGCGTAGCGCACCTGCCACGGGCCGGTGAGGCCGGTTCCGCCGAGGATCAGGATGTCGAGCAGCCTGGTTGCGCGCGTTTCCGCCGCGTCGGCACTCGCCACGGGAACGGCGAGCGCGCCGCCGACGAGGGCGGCAGCGCGGATGAAATCACGGCGGTCGGTCATGAGCATTCCTTCGCGCTCCGGATTGAAGGTCAAACGCCCGCCTTGGCGAGCACGACGATCGAAACGCCGAGCGCGTGTGCCGTCGCGTCGACGTTGCGGTACGAATGCGGGACGTTGCCGGGAAAGCCGAGCACGTCGCCGGCGCCGAGATCGTAACGCTCGCCGGCGACGAAGATGGTCACGTGGCCTTGCAGGCACGAGAAGAATTCGCGGGTGCCGGGCAGGTGCGGTGTTCCCGCCATCGCCGACTCCGGCGCGAACTCCATCAGCTCCATCAACTCTTCGGGCACGGGCTCCGGAACGAGCGCGCGCGTCGTGACGCCGCGGCCGCGGCTTCGTGACGCGAGATCCTTCGCGGCCCAGCGGCGTACTTTCGCGCGCGGCGACGCGACGAGCTCGTCGATCGACGTCGCCAGCGCTTTCGCGACCTTCGTCAGCACCGCGAGCGACGGGTTGCCCTCGCCCGATTCGAGGTTCGCGATCGTCGAGCGCGGAACGCCGGCGCCTTTCGCGAGCGCTTCCTGCGTGAGCGAGCGAACCTGGCGCAACGCAGCGAGATTTCGCGCGAGGTGCTTCGACGCGAGCGGCGGGTTGTCCATCGCGATGACCTTTCGCCAAGCGCGCGGACAGCCGGGTTCCGATAGCGCGCCGAGGCCCTTATTGTCCCAGACAGTCGGCAACGAGGAGACATTCGTGAACGCAAGCGATCGAAACGACGATGTGAATCTCGCCGGGCTGCGTATCGTCATCACCGGTGGTACGTCCGGTCTCGGCCTGGCGCTGGTGCATGCATGGCATGCGCGCGGCGCGCGTGTCGCATTCGTCGCGCGAACGCCCGAACGCGTCGCGCACATTACGAAGGAATTGCCGGGTGTCGCCGGCATCGTCGGCGACGTTTCGAGAAAGGACGAGATTCATCCGATTGCGTTGCAGGCGCTCGGCGCGCTCGGTGGCGTCGACGTGCTCGTCAACAGCGCGTCGAGTCTCGGACCCGTGCCGCTCGCGCTGCTCGGCGACACCGAATGTGAGGACGTCGAGCGTGCGCTCGCCGCCAATCTGCTCGGACCTTTCCGGCTGACGAAGGCGTTGCTCGGTGCGCTGCGCGCGTCGGCAACCGACGGGCGTGGCGGCGTCGTCCTGAACGTATCGAGCGATGCAGCTTCGACACCCTATCCGGGTTGGGGTGCCTACGGCGCATCGAAGGCGGCCCTGGCGCACATGAGCGCCATCTGGAACCTCGAGCTCGAAACCGAGGGCGTTCGCATCCTTTCGCTCGACCCCGGCGACATGGACACGCCGCTGCATGCGCTCGCGGTGCCGGACGCCGACCGGTCGACGTTGCGGCGCCCCGAGGACGCCGCGCGCGACGTCACGGATGCGATCGTTGCGGCGCTTCGTCGCAGTGCACGCGATCGCAATCCGGAGCGCGAGGCGCTCGTGCGATGATCGCCGCGCACGCTCCGATCCAGCGCCCGCGCGACGCGAAGCTGCTCGTGATCCATGCGCACGGTACGCTCACGCACGCGTCGCGGAGATGCCTGCCGGCATTGCTGCGAAGCGGCGACCTGGTCGTCGCGAACGACGCCGCGACGCTTCCGGCAAGCCTCATCGGCGTCCACGTCGAGAGTCGCGAGCCGGTCGAAGTCCGGCTTGCGCAGCGCCGCTCGCTCGCGCCCGACGACGTCGCCGAGTTCGGGGCGATCGTCTTCGGCGAAGGGGACTACCGGACACCGACCGAGCAGCGGCCGCCGCCACCGCCGCTCGCGAGCGGCGATACGCTGCGCCTCGGTCCGCTTCGCGCGACGGTGCAGCGGATGCTTGGACATCCGCGCTTCGTCGCGTTGCGCTTCGAAGGATCGATGCTCGAGATCTGGCGCGGCATCGCGCTGCACGGCCGCCCGATCCAGTATGCCTACGTTCCCGCGCCGCTCGCGCTTTGGGACGTGTGGACGCGCATCGCCGCGGTGCCTGCGGCGTTCGAACCGCCGTCGGCCGGCTTCGTGCTCGACTGGCATCTGCTCGGCGAGCTCCGCGCCCGCGAGATTGCATTCGCGACGCTGACGCACGCCGCCGGCATCTCGTCGACCGGCGACGCGGCGCTCGACGCGTTGCTGCCGTTCGACGAGCCGTACGACATTCCGCGCGACACCGCCGATGCGCTCGAACGGGCGCGCGAGCGGGGTGGTCGCGTGATCGCCGTCGGCACGACCGTCGTGCGTGCGCTCGAAGCGGCGGCCGGCGACGACGGCCCTGTTCGCCCGGGTGCGGACGTGGCGAGACAGCGGATCGACGCGCGAACGCGTCTGCGCGTCGTCGATGCGCTGCTCACGGGGACCCACGAGCCCGGGACGAGCCACCATGCGCTGCTCGGCGCGTTCGCCACGCGCGAATCGCTGCAGCGCGCCGATCGCGAGCTCGCGGTGCACGGGTATCGCACCCACGAGTTCGGCGATTCGATGCTGATCGAGCGTGCGAATATAGCGCTTGCCAGCCCGGCGTCGGCATTGACGCATTCCGCGCGCGCAAGCACCATGCGCGTCATCGCGTAGTCGTCGGCGCTTCCGATAACAGGAGTTCGATGAATCATTCCGTCAGCCGGCGCGGCGTCCGGCTGCCCGCTCTTTCGTGAACGCGAGGCGAGGCCGACCCGAGCTGCCGAAGCTCGGCTATGGCGGGGGCAGTCTGTTTCCGGTCAGCGAGGAACGCGATGCCGCAAGCGTACTCGCGTACGCGTACGACCGCGGGTTCCGCTATTTCGACACGGCGCCGCTCTACGCGCGCGGGTTGAGCGAGCACTGGTTCGGCGCCGCGCTGCGCCAGCACGATCGCGACGATTTCGTGCTCTCGACGAAGGTCGGGCGAAGGCTGCGGCCGAAATGCAGCTCGCCCGCGCCGAGTGACGGTCTCGCCTTCGAGCTCTCGTACGACTACAGCTACGACGGCACGCTGCGCGCGCTCGACGACAGCCTGCAGCGGCTCGGGTTGTGCCGCGTCGACATCGCGTACATCCACGACGTCAATCCTCGCTGGCACGGCGCCGAGTACGAGCGTCGCTTCGACGAGGCGATGCGCGGCGCGTATCCGGCGCTCGAGCGCTTGCGCGCCGAAGGCGTCGTGCGCGCGATCGGCGTCGGCGTCAAGGGTCCCGACGTGTGCCTGCGCTTCGCGCGCGCGGCCGATTTCGATTGCTTCATGCTTGCGGGCGGCTACACGCTGCTCGAGCACGAGGCGGCGCTCGAAGGCCTGCTGCCGCATTGCCAGCGCAACGGCGTCGACGTCGTCGTCGCATCACCGTTCAATTCGGGCATTCTCGCGACCGGGGCCGTTGCCGGTGCCACGTTCTTTTACGGCGAAGCACCTGACGAGATCGTCGAGCGCACGAAGCGGCTGCAGGCGATCTGCGAGCGGTATCGCGTGCCGCTCGGCGCCGCGGCGTTGCAGTTCACGCTCGCACATCCGGCGGTCGTCAGCGCCGTCTGCGGTTATCGGACCGCGCGTGAGGTCGACACGAATCTCGCGTGGTCGACGATGCCGATCTCCGCCGACTTCTGGCAGGCGCTCAGATCGGAGCACCTGATCGCCGAGCACGCGCCGACGCCGAACGAACCGTGAGACGAACGCGGGGCGCGCGACTTTGTCGGCTCGTTCATTTTCATCGGATGCGACGCCGGGCAGTCGGTCCAATTCTTGCAATAGACGTCTCTCCCACGCGTTCGCGCGCTCCGCACGGCGTTTCGGGTAACTCTTACACTGGAAACGGGCGGTTGTTTCCGATCGCCTCCTCGCCTTGTCGTCCGATCAACACGCGCGTCACGCCATGCAGGCGCCCACCGTCCCCTCCACCGATGCCTGGGATACGCGCGACCACTTCGTGCAGTTCTACGAGCACGAGCCAACGCTGATGGCGTCGCTTGGCGAATTCGTTCATCGCGCGATCGCAGGCGACGGAGCGGCGATCGTCGTCGCGAGCGCCTCGCACGTAGACGCGCTCGAGCAGGAACTGCGTCGCCGTGCACTCGATGTCGCGGGGGCGCGTGAGACGCGGCGCCTCGTCGTGCTCGACGCGAAGGCGACGCTCGATGCGCTGCTCGTCGACGGCTCGCCCGACGCCGAGCGTTTCGCGGCCGTCATCGAGCCGCACATCGCGGACGCGGCCGCGCGCTCGGCGAACGTCGCGGTCTTCGGCGAGATGGTGGCGCTGCTGTGGGGCGAAGAACGTGAAGACGCAGCGGTGCACCTCGAGATGCTGTGGAACGATCTGCTGGCGCGCTACCGTTTTTCGCTCTATTGCGCGTACCCCGTCGCCGCGATGGCGAATCGTCCGCCGCAGTCGGTCGACGCGGTGTGCAAGGCGCACACGCACGCGATCCCCGGGCGCGCGGTGGCGCACGCGGTGGAGGAGCGGCGACTCGTCGGGATCTGCGATTTCGAGCGTCGCGAACGCGCCGCGTATCTCGACAACGCGCTGCTCGCCGCGATCGTCGAATCGTCGAACGACGCGATCATCAGCAAGTCGCTCGACGGCACGATCACGTCGTGGAACGCGGCAGCCGAGCAGATGTTCGGCTATCGCGCCGACGAGACCGTCGGCCGGTCGGTCGCGCTGATCATTCCGCCCGAGCATCGGAACGAGGAGGCCGGGATTCTTGCGCGGCTCGCGCGCGGCGAGCGCATCGAGCACTTCGAAACCGTGCGCATGCGCAAGGACGGCAGCCGCATCGACGTTTCGCTGACGATCTCGCCGGTGCGCGACCGCAGCGGACGCGTCGTCGGCGCCTCGAAGATCGTTCGCGACATCGCCGAGCGCAAGCGCATGGAAGCGCAATTGCGCGACGCGCATCGGCGCAAGGACGAGTTCATCGCGGTACTCGGCCACGAGCTGCGCAATCCGCTCGCGCCGATCCGCACGGCGGCCGAAGTGCTGCGCAGAACCTCCGCGGGCGACGAGACGACCGCGGAGCTGTGCCGGATGCTCCAGCGGCAGGTGCAGCAGATGGCGCGCCTGATCGACGACCTGCTCGACGTCTCCCGCATCACGAGCGGCAAGATCCGCTTTCGTCGCGAGCGCGTCGATCTCGCGCAGGTCGTCAAGCGCGCGATCGAGACGAGCGCGCCGGCTCTCACACAGCGCGGCCATCGGCTTGGCGTCGATCTTCCGGCGGAGCCGTTGATGGTCGAAGGCGACGCGGCGCGGCTTCTCCAGATGGTCGCGAACCTGCTCGACAACGCGGTGAAGTACACGCCCGAAGGCGGCGACATCCGGCTGTCGGCCGCCCGCCGCGATTCGGACTTCGAGCTGCGGATCGAGGACAGCGGCATCGGCATCGCGAGCGAGATGCTGCCGGACATCTTCGACCTGTTCGTGCAGGCGACCCGGTCGGGAACGGACGCGCAGGAAGGCCTCGGAATCGGCCTTGCGCTCGTCCGGATGATCGCCGAGCATCACGGCGGCAGCGTCGTCGCGTCGAGCGCCGGCGCCGGCAAGGGCAGCGCCTTCGTCGTCCGCGTGCCGGCCGCCGATGGGCGGTCGGCAATCACCCATTCGGATGACGCGCAAGACTCGCCAATGCGTTTATCATCGCGCCACCTGCAAGTTTTCGCAGGGGGCGCGCGTCCAGGGCCGCCGTAACCTCGCCGGAGCTTGCTTCTTCCCGTTCACGTAACGCCGATCCGCCACGCCACGACGGCTTGCCGCCAAAGACCGCGCCGAATGTCCCCGAAGGTCGTCGAGCTGCGAAAGGGAAGCCGCCAGCGGGTGCTGGTCGCCCATCAGCGTGACGACGTCCGGCACGCGCTGCGCACGCTGATCGAGCAGGACGGCGTCGCGGTCTGCGAGGCGGCCGACGGCGAGCGGGCGCTCGTCGAGCTCGAATTCGGACGCTTCGACCTCCTCGTGCTGCAACTCGACCTGCCGCTCAAGGATGGCGTGGCCGTGATGCAGCTCCACCGGATGCTGCTCGCGCACGACCCGTTGCGGGCGCCGCCGCCACCTGTCGTCCTGACGCTGCCGCCCGAGGTGCGCGGCAACGCCGCGCTCACCGACCACCTGCGCTCGCTCGGCGCCGCCGAGTTCATCGACGACGCGCCGCGTCCCGAGGTCGCCGCGCTCGTCGACGATCTGTTGCGGGCGCGTGCAATGGCGCTCGACGCGAGCAAACCGGCCGTCGCCTGACGCGTCGCGGGCGCCGCCCACGCGGCATCCGCATTCGTGCAGAATTGCACGATCGCTTCAGCGCAGCAGCCGTCGACCCGTCCCATGTCAGCTCCCTTCGCGGGCCGCTTCGGCAGCGGCCAATCGGTCAAGCGCGTCGAGGACGCTGCGCTGCTGCGTGGCGAAGGCCGCTTCGCCGACAACGTCCGCGAGCGCGACGAATTGGTCGCCTCTTTCGTGCGCTCGCCGCACGCGCACGCCCGCATCGAGCGCATCGATACGGCGGCCGCCACGAGTGCGCCCGGGATCGTCGCCGTCGTGACGGGCCGCGACCTCGTCGCCGCTGGCGTGAAGCCGATTCCGAACTCGGCCGATTTCAAGCGCGCCGATGGAAAGCCGGCACTGTCGCCGCCTCACCATGCGCTCGCCGTCGACATCGTGCGCTACGTCGGCGAGGCCGTCGCCGCAATCATCGCCACGAGCGTGCAATCGGCGCGCGACGCCGCCGAGCGCATCGACGTCGAGTATTCGCCGCTGCCGGCGGTCGTCGATGCGGTTGCCGCCATCGCGAAGGACGCGCCGCGCGTGCTGGCCGTCGCCCCAGACAACGTCGCGTGCGAGGCGCGCCATGGAAATGCGCGGCAAGCCGCGGCCGCGTTTACGCGCGCCGCGCACGTCGTGACGCTCGATCTCGTCAACCAGCGCGTCGCCGCTGCGCCGATCGAGCCGCGATCGACGCTGGCGACGTTCGATCCGGCTGCGAAGCGCCTCACGCTCCGGGCGAGCTGCCAGACGCCGACCGGTCTTCGCGACGAGCTGTGCGACGTCCTCGGCATGAGCGCGAAGGCCGTGCGCGTCGTCGTCGGCGACGTCGGAGGCGGCTTCGGCATGAAGACGAGCCTCTATCCCGAGGATGTCGTCGTCGCGTTCGCCGCGCGGCGACTGCAGCGTCCCGTTCGCTACACGGCGGAGCGCATCGAGGAGTTTCTCGCGGCGAGCCATGGCCGCGACGTGTGCAGCAAGGCCGAGCTTGCGCTCGACGCGAATGGCCGCATCCTCGCGCTTCGCGTCGCGTCACTCGCGAACGTGGGCGCGTATCCGACACCCGCCGGCGTCGTCATCCAGCTCCTGATCGGGCCGTGGGTGTCGACGAGCATTTACGACATCCGGACGATCGACATCGGCATCAAGGCAATCCTAACGCACACGCTGCCGACGGGACCGTATCGCGGGGCAGGGCGTCCCGAAGCGATCTACCTGATCGAGCGGCTGATGGACGAGGCCGCGCGGGTGACCGGCATCGATCGGATCGAGCTGCGCCGGCGCAACATGATCGAGCCATCGCAGATGCCGTACACGAACGCGATGGACAAGACGTACGACAGCGGCCGCTTCGCGCAGGTGCTGGATCGCGCGCTCGCGCTTTCGGACTGGAACGGCTTCGAAGCGCGCGCCGAGCGGTCGCGGCGGCACGGGCGTCTTCGCGGTCAGGGAATCGCGACGTTCCTCGAATGGACGGGCGCCGACGTGTTCGAGGAAACGGTCGATGTTACCGTGACGGGATCCGGCCGCATCGAGATCTTCACGGCGGCGCAGCCGATGGGCCAGAGTCTCGCGACGACGTTTACGCAGCTCGCCGTCGACGTGTTCGACGTGTCGCCCGACTGCGTCGACGTGCGCTTCGGCGACACCGATCGCGCCACCGGCTTCGGCAGCGCCGGCTCGCGCTCGCTTTTCGTCGTCGGCTCGGCGGTGCGCACGGCATCGGAGCGGGCGTTGACGCACGCACACGATCTCGCCGCGCACGCGCTCGAAGCGGCAGTGCGCGACATCGAATACGCGGACGGCGTATTCGCGATTGCGGGCACCGACCGGCACATCGGCCTCTTCGAGCTTGCGCAACGTCAGCCGGCAGAACGGATCAGGCTCGCATCCACAAGCTCAGTTGGCGCACCGAGCTGGCCCAACGGCTGCCACGTCTGCGAAGTCGAAGTGGACCCGGACACCGGGGCCATCGAGCTCGACGGCTACTGGTCGGTGAACGACGTGGGGCGCGTCGTCAATCCGATGGTCGTCGTCGGTCAGCTCGAAGGCGGCGCGCTCCAGGGAATCGGACAGGCGCTTTGCGAGCGGATCGTCTACGACGCCGAGTCCGGACAAACGCTGACGGCGAGCTTCATGGACTACGCGATGCCGCATGCGCGGATGGCCGGCGGCTTCGCGATGACGATGGACGACTCGGCGCCGTGCCTCACCAACCCGATGGGCGTGAAGGGCGTCGGTGAGCTCGGCACGATCGGCGCGACGCCGGCCGTCGTCAACGCCGTCGTCGACGCGCTCGCGCGAAACGGTTTCGCGCGAGGTGCGCGCACGCTGCAGATGCCGCTCCTGCCCGAGCGCGTGTGGCGCGCGCTGCGCGATGCAGATTCAGCGCGCTCTCGCGCCGTGTCCTGACACCTCGATTCCCGCTTCCGGCAGCAGGCGCCGATGCAGAAACGGCGCGGCGGCCGAGATGAGCCCGATCGCGAGGAACGCGGGCCAGAAATCGGACGCTTCGATCGTCGAGTGTCCCTGCACCGTGCTCGACAGTTGCAACAGGTAGGCGCCGGCCGCGATGCCGGCGCTTTGCGACAGGCGCTGCGCCATGCTCGAGAAGCTCGACGCCTGGCTCATCCGTTCGTGCGGGACGTCGGCGAACGCGATCGCGTTGAGCGCCGTGAACTGGAGCGAGCGCAGGCAACCCGAGAGCAGCAGCACGACCGCGATGACGACGTGCGGCGTCGACTGCGTGAAGAGCCCGAACGCGGCGACGCTCGCGGAGGCCGCGATGCCGTTCAGCGAGAGCACCGTGCGGAAGCCGAAGCGGCGCAGGATGGAGACGGTCAGCGTCTTCATGAACATCGCGCCGACCGCCGTCATGCACGTGAGAAGTCCCGACTGCAGCGGATTGAGGCCGAAGCCGAGCTGGAACAGGAGCGGAAGCAGGAACGGCGTGGCGCCGAGGCCCGCGCGGAACACGCTGCCGGCCGCGACGCCGTTGAAAAACGTCGGCAGCGAAAGGAGACGAAGATCGAGGACTGGATGCGTCGTCCGGCGCGCGTGCCGCACGAACAGCGCGACGACGACGATGCCGGCGGTGATGCAGCCGAGCGCGACCTCGACCGGCATCAAATGGCCGCCGAGCGCGGAGAAGCCGAGCATCAGCACGGAGAGGCCTACACCCGATAACAGGAACCCGCTCATGTCGAACGCGGGGACGCTCGTCTCGCGGATGTTCGGGATGTGCCGAAGAACGAGGTACAGCCCCAGCATGCCGATCGGGACGTTGATCAGGAAGATGAAGCGCCAGTGCAGGTACAGCGTGATCGCGCCGCCGAGCGCCGGTCCGGTGACCGGGCCGAGCAGCGCGGGGATCGTCAGGTAGTTGAGCGCGGCGACGTAATCGTGCTTCGGGATCGCGCGCATCAGCACGAGGCGGCCGACCGGCACCATCATCGCGCCGCCGACGCCCTGCAGGGATCGCGAGACGATGAATGCGACGAGGCTTGTCGACGCGGCGCAGAGGAGCGACCCGCCGACGAACACGACGATCGCCGCGGCGAACACGCTGCGCGAGCCGTAGCGGTCGGCGACCCAGCCGCTGATCGGAATGAAGACGGCGAGGCTCACAAGGTACGACGTGAGCGCGAGCTTGAGCGCGAGCGGGTTCTCGCCGATGTCGCG
The DNA here is from genome assembly GCA_035495715.1 of Casimicrobiaceae bacterium. Lineage (GTDB taxonomy): Bacteria > Pseudomonadota > Gammaproteobacteria > Burkholderiales > Casimicrobiaceae > VBCG01. The sequence continues at coordinate 31,098 of DATJFI010000051.1, read as the reverse complement.
CGCGATCGCGGGCAGCGACGTCGCGATCACCGTCGAGTCCATGTTCTCCATGAACAGCGCGCACGCGACGATCAACGGTATCCGCCACGTATCAGTCATGCCGCACGCAATTCAGCCGTTTGCGGGAGTCCGGGCTGGATCTGCGGCACCCGTCTTCATGGCGGCGGGGCAGACGCCCGTCGCGCCAGGAGCGGGTCGAGAAGCGTGCGTGATGCAATGCTGACGGCGGGGGGACGTTTGTCTCGCAACGGCGACGCACCAACGCCGAAGTCCAACGGGACGACGACTACGGCGGCCTCGCAATGGCGCTCGCGGTTTTCAATGCCAGCCGCGACAATACTCTTCTGCGAGCGACCGCGGTCAGCGAGCGCGCATTCGGACGGCGCCGGTTGGGCCGCCGGCCGGAGATTCCTTTTTGCGTTCGCTCGTGACGAGGCACCTTCCGCGATGAGTGGAAAGCCGACGCGACGACGCGCGCACGCTCCGGCCTTGGATCACTTGGCGATGCGAAAGTCGGCACCGAACGTTACGCTTTCCTGCATCGTGCAAAAGGCGATGAACGGGAACGTTTTGGGATTTGTCTCGGTGATGGTCGCGCGCACGTTCGTATAGTCTCCGTCGGGCGCCATCGCAGCCTCGAGCACGTCCTGGTGGCGAACCATCTGGTGCGGCGCCAGGGACCCGGTGATCGGCGATCCGATCGGCACGCCGTTGCCGGTTGCAAGGTCGATGCGATAGTCGAGGCCCGCCGAGGGCGCGGCGACGAAGCAGTTCGACAAGTAGCTCGGTCCGGACGACGAGCGCTTGAGGCCGTCCACGCTGACGGAAGTGGTCTTGAAGTGCGTTGACGGCGTCCCTTCCACACTGAAGCCGACGCCCGCGGGGGTTTGGCTGCGCGAGAAGACGGAAAAAGAGCTGGTGTCGCCGTCGGATTCGTGTAGCAGCAGCATTCCAAAATGGGAGTTTGCGTCAAGCGCGCATTGGACTGCGAGCGTCAGCAATCTCGTCGAGTGCCCGGGCACGTCGAATGGATCGCAAGCATGAGCTCCCGGGTTTGCGGAGTTCGCGGCCTCGTAGAGATCCACGTCCAGTGCCAGCGCGCCGGCGCTCGGGTTGTATACGTAGACTTCGGTGTTGAACGAAGCCGTGCGAGCAACGACCGGCACGATCATCGGGGTCGGCACGGCGCTGACCGGTTTCGCAATGCGAAAATCGGCGCTGAACGTCATGCTTTCCTGCATCGTGCAAAACGCCACGAACGGGTCGGTGCCTGGTGCGGTCTCCGTGAACTGCGCACGCACGTTTTCATAATCACCCGCCGGCGCACCCGCCACGGCGAGCGTGTCGAAATAGCGCACGATCTGGTGCGGCAACAGCGAGCCCGGGATCGGGTTTCCAATCGCCGCACCATTCGCGGTGAACAGGTCGATCCGGTAATCGATCGGGCTATCGAGCGCCGCGACGAAGCAATTCGAAAGATACTTCGCCCCGGTCGAAGAGCGCTTGAGGCCATCGGCCGACACGACCGCGGGCCCGAAAGTCGCGACAGGAAAGCCTTCCACACTGAAGCCCACTCCGGCTGGCGTTTGGCTTCGCGAGAATACGGTGAACTTGTGCGTCTTGGGCACTGCCGCGTCGTCGAGCAACAGCATTCCGAAGTGCGAACCGTCACCCAGCGCACATTGCGTACCCGGAGTGAGCAGCTGCGTCGTGTGCACGGGCACCACGAATGTCGAACACGAGCGCAGTCCGGGAACGCCGGACTTCGTCCCTTCGTAGAACGCAACGTTCAGCGTGAGCGGCGCGGGGTTCGCGTTGTGTACGTACACTTCCGTGCTGAACGATGCCGTTTGCGCGACGATCGGCACCACGACCGATGTGGCGGAATGATCGGGAGGAAGGGCGTCGCCATCCGCAATCGCCATGGTTGCGGAATTCGGAGATCCGACGAAAATGCACGGGTTGTCCGACGCGGTTATCGTCACCGTGACCGTCTCGCTGCCTTCAGTCACGGGGTCTGACAACGGGGACAGCGTAAGCGGTGTCTGCTGAGCCCCGAGAATGAGCATACTCGTGGAAAGCGCCGCGTAGTCGACTCCATTCGTCGCGCTTCCCGTGACCTGCAGCGTGAGGGTCGCGCTCCCGGTGTCGGGAAGGGCAAACACGAACTGGCCTTGTCCGCCTCCGGTTTCCGCGACGGCTGGTGTGCGTGCGAAAACAGAGACCGGAATCTCATCGCCGTCGCACGCGGCGATCGCCGCGGCGCGAAGGCTGAACATCGATAACATCAGCGCTCCCAAAACGCACGCTACCCGCTTGATCTCAGCGTTCATTTGTAGCTCCGATCGAATGGTGCCGTAAGCGCGTCGAAGCACCTCGGCTCCGACATGAAAGGCCAACGTTTCTACGAAGCTCTGCTGTTTGGATGCCGAGTTCGATGTTCGGCGAGCGAGCAGCCGAAAGCGATCAGCGCTTGAAGCGATGACGTGACGGCGAACGGGGAAGACCGCGAGCGAAAGAAGTCGCTCGTTTCGCCTGCGACAGGACCCGACTTTCCATAGCGCCCTCCCTCGAAGACCGCTATTGACTCAGGTTCGACGAACCGTACGCCGGGTATCCCGTGTCGTCAAGTTGGCTACCGCGTCTCGCTGCGATCGTAGCGCGGGCCGATCGCGTCGTAACAGTCGGTGTCGACCTTACCCTGCTCGACGTCGCGCGCGCCTTGCACCGTCACCGGAGTCGGCGCGCCCGGGGCGTGAGAGCTTTCGTCGCGCTCGTGCGGCATCTTCAATTTCGCGTAGCGGTTGCCGCGGCGCGACCGAGTCGTCGCCGCGTCCGTGTCGGTCGCGACGTCGGCGGCGACGCCAGGATCCCCGGGCGGACGCGCCCGCCGCCGGCTCCGCTTCACGCGTTGCCTCCCTCGCGCGCGTGCTCGATCGCCGCCTCGAAGAGCGCGATCGCGATCGCCGCGGTCGCATGGTCGTACCAAGGCTGCGCACCGCTGGCGCCGACGATCCATCGCCCCTGCCTGACCGCGCCTTCGACGCGGATGTCGTCGTCGCGCAACCGCTCGCGATGCTTCGCGTAGAGCGTGCGCAGGCTCATCTGCTCGCGCCACGCGAGCCGCGTCTTGGCGCGTGCGTACCAGGCGTAATCGGCCTCCCATCGCGCGGAGTCGCCGAAGCTTCGCTCGGCGAGAATCGCATCGTCGAACGGCGTTCGCGGGTCGGCTTCCGGGTTCATCACGACGACGTGCATCGCATGCTCGGCGCTGATCGCCGAATCGGCGAGCATCCTGTCGAGCAGCGGCGCCAGCGCGTCGAAGCCGCGCTCGACCGCGTCTTGCGCCGTCACCGTCACGCCATGTTCGTGCGATCGATCTCGGACGCGAGGCGGCGCCCCTGCTCGAGATGCTCGCGCAGCGCCGGAATCTGGTTTGCCGCGAAGCGCTGGACGCGCGCCCCTGCGGGATCGGCCGCCCGCTCGAACGCCGCGAGCACCTGCTCCTGGGCGATGACGCCGACGTTCCGCGCATACGCGCGGTCGAAATCGCCGCCGGTAAGCTGCTCGAGCACGGCGAGCCGCGCCTGGAACTCGTCGGACAGGCGCGACGGCAGCACGACGCCGACGCTTCGCGCAAGCTGCTCGAGGTCCGTATCGATCGCGACGCGATCGCGCAGCGTCGATTCCGCGAAGCGGCGGACGGCCGCGGAGCCCGCGCGCGCGAGCGCGATCCTGCTCGCCTGGATCTCGAAGAGGCTCGCCTGCGCCGCGTCGGTCAGAAACTCGCGCTGAAGCGGCGCGAGCATCGCAGGCGTCGCCAACGATCCGATCCGATCGCGCAGAGAGTCGCCGGGGAACGTGCGGAATTCGATCCGGTCGCAACCCGCGACCAGCGGAGCGCCGACGATGCAGGCGAGCGCGACTGCGCGGCCGCACCGTAAAATGGATCGTGGAAGCACGGAACAATTTTAGCAATCGTCATGCCGTCCGCTGTGCAGTGCACAAACGCGTCATGACACGCCGGGCGCCACGTCGTAACGTACGGAAATGCACGGGCTTCGCGCTTCGCGCGTCGGCTCGAGCACTTTCCTGTCCAGGAAACCGAATGGCAACTGTTACGGTGCGCCATCGGTAACTTTTACGCCGCTGGTCCGTTCTGCCTGTCGGCGGAACGCCGACAGCGGCCGATGATGAGGGCCGGATATCGTGACGGCTCGATTTTCCTCGAGAGCGCTTCCATGCCCGACCTGGATTATTGGAACCTTGTGCAATGGCCGGCGATGGTCGTGACGCTCGCCTCGACGTGGTTCGTCGGATCGACGCGCAAGTCGCTGCGCATGGTCGGCTTCTACGCGTTCCTGCTGAGCAACGCGATGTGGATCGCGTGGGGTTGGCACGACCGCGCGTTCGCGCTCGTCACGCTGCAGATCGGTCTTGCGGTATTGAACGTGCGCGGCGCGTCGAAGAACGAGACGAGCGCGGCGCCGTTCTGAATCGCAGCTACTGTGCGCGGCGATGCATGCGCTCGGTGAGCCACTCCGCAACGAGATGCTGCAGCGGCTTGATCAGCGGCGGAAGCATGACGCCGGCAATGGCGCCGAGCAGTCGCGCCGGATGCGAGCGGCGCTCCGTCACGGCCGGCGCCGGCCGCGCGGGTTTGCGCACGAAGCGCGATGCGGCGAAGCCGATGCCGAGCGCAAGCGCCATCGCAACGGGAATCGACTTCGTGACGCTCATCCGGCTTCGCGCTTCGGCCGTGAGCAGCCGCAGTTCGGCGCGCCGGCGCGCGAGGCGTTGCTCGACCTCGGCGATCTGCTCGTCGAGCGACTTATCGCTTCGGCTCATCGTCGCTCTCCCCCGGCACGTCCCTTCGCAACTGGCGCACGGTTGCCGCGAACAACAGATCGGGTAGCTGGCTCTTCGCCCAGAACGCAAGTCCCGCGGCCACGGCGAGATTGACGAACGCTGCGATCAGGATCGCGACGGCCCAGTTGGCGCCCTGGCCGACCGCGAACGCGATGGCGGCCGCAACGAGCGCCATCCACGCCGATATGACGAGGATCGAGATCACGATCCCCGCGATGATCAGCTTGACGAACGAGACGCCCGCACGCTGGATCTCGAGCATGGCCAGCAGCGCGTGATCCTGAACGAGCGCCTTCACGTTCGCCCATGCGAGCGACAGACGCGTTCCGGCGGTCATCGGTGTTGTTCTCGGCGGTGGCGCGTACGTTGGATCCATCGCGGGCTTCCGTTCGTTTCCTCCCGAAGCGGAACGGCCGCCCCGCCCGTGATGCCCGAGCGGCGCTTCGATCATACCCGTGATGCAACGGGCATGCCATGCGGTGAGCGCAGAGCCGTGGCGTGCGGCGTCGCGCAGGCCTGCTGAATTCTCGCGCAATTCTTGCGTCCGCGGCGGGGCAACTCTTACACCGGCATAGGCGAGTCGCTTGCAGGTTTTCTTCAGGGCATGCGGCTTGCTGACGTCGCGGCATGCAGCCCCGCGAACGAGCGCATGCGCACGCGACGAAGACGCGCAGCGCGTTGCTTCTGATCGACTTCATGAATCCCCTCGATTTCGACGGCGCGCAAGCGCTGGCCCCGAAAGCCGTCAAGGCGGCCGCGCGCGCGGCCGCGCTCAAGAAGCGGATGCGCGCCCGCGGCGCGCCGGTCATCTACGCGAATGACAACTTCGGCCGCTGGGAAGCCGATTTCGCCGCCGTCGTCGCGGACTGCGAACACCGCGGCGGCGCGTCGGCGACGATGGCGAAGCTGCTCGCGCCGTCGAAGCGCGACCGCTCGGTGCTGAAGCCACGGCACTCGGCGTTCTTCGGCACGCCGCTCGATTTTTTGCTCGACGAGCTTCGCGTCGGCCGCCTCGTGCTCGCCGGCCTCGCCGCCGATTCCTGCATCATGTTCACGGCGCACGACGCGTATCTGCGCAAGTACGCCCTTCGGATTCCCGGCGATTGCGTCGCGTCCGAGAACGACGCCTGGCGCCGCGACGCGCTCGCGTACATGGCGCGCGTGATGAAGGCGAACGTCGATCCGATCGGCGCGTAGCTTGGCCTGCGGCGCGTATCGGTCATCGCGCGCCGGCAGCATGGCCGGCATTGGCGGATGCGGCGCGGTCGCCGGGCGGCACGGCGTGAAGCAGCGTGCGCCGGAAATAATCGATCGTCCGCCGCAAACCCTCGTCGATGCTCACTTGCGGCTCCCAGCCGAGCAATTGCCGCGCGAGCGAGATGTCGGGACGCCGCTGGCGCGGATCGTCGCGTGCCGCCGGAACGAACATGATCGGCGAGCGCGAGCCGGCAAGTCGGCGTATGCGTTCGGCAAGATCGAGCACCGTGAACTCGATCGGATTGCCGATGTTGACGGGACCCGGGCAGGCGTCGGGCACGTCCATCAGCCGCATGAGTCCCGCGACCGTGTCGCTCACGTAACAGAACGCACGCGTCTGCCAGCCGTCGCCCTGGATCGTAAGCGGCTCGCCGCGCAGCGCGGCGACGATGAAGTTCGAGACGACGCGTCCGTCCGCCGGCTGCATGCGCGGCCCGTACGTGTTGAAGATCCTTGCGATCCGCGTATCGAGCCCGTGCTGCCGCCGGTAGTCCGCGAACAGCGTCTCGGCGCAGCGCTTGCCTTCGTCGTAGCATGCGCGCGGGCCGATCGGGTTCACGTGTCCCCAATAGTCCTCGGTCTGCGGATGCCGTACCGGGTCGCCGTACACCTCGCTGGTCGACGCCTGCAGGATCGGCGCACGCAGCCGCTTCGCGAGGCCGAGGAGGTTGATCGCGCCGTGCACGCTCGTCTTCGTCGTTTGCACCGGATCGCGCTGGTAATGCCGCGGTGACGCGGGGCAGGCAAGGTTGAAGATGCGGTCGACCTCGACGTACAGCGGAAACGTGATGTCGTGACGGAGCAGCTCGAAGCGCGGCTGCGCGAGCATCGACGCGACGTTCGCGCGCGTCCCGGTATAGAAGTTGTCGACGCACAGCACCTCGTGGCCGGCTTCGAGCAGCCGCTCGCAAAGATGCGAGCCGAGAAAGCCGGCGCCGCCGGTGACGAGCACGCGCAGCGGCTGGCTCGGTTCGGTTCTCATTGCAGTCGCCTCATGTCGTCGCCTCCCTGAACACCGCATCCCAGTCGCGCGCGAAGCGCTCGATTCCGAATCGCTCGCGCGCATAGTCGCGGGCCTTGCGTCCGAGCGCCTGCGCATGGGCGTGGTCGCGGATCAGCTCGCGGCAGAAATCGACGAGGCGCGCAAGCTCGGTATCGGCGTAGCCTCCGCCGCTCTCGCGAACGATCTTCGGCAGCTCCGTCGTCGCGAGTCCGACGACCGGCAGACCGACCATCATCGCTTCGCAAAGCGCGAGCGCGAGACTCGTGTAGCGGACCGGATGCGCGTAGAAACGATGGCGCGCCATCGCGGGGAGCAGTTCGGCATACGGAAGCTCGCCGGCGCCGCCGCTCGCGCGGGCGTCCATGCCGTAAAGCTCGAGCGGCACTTCGCGGCGCCAGGCGTCGAACACGTCGGCGCCAAGGCGGCGTCCGCGCCGCGCGAGATGGTTGATGACGGCGACGCCACGCGGCCGCTCGCCGCTCCAATCGACGCCGTCGGGAACGCGGACTCCGTGCTCGACGACGCGCGTGGGCACGCGACCGCAATCCCACATCAACGCGTTGTAGTGCGTGACGTGCACGATCATCGTCGACGGATCGTCGACCGGGTGCACGGTGTTCGTCGGATGACCGAGCGGCGGATCGTGCTCGAGATAGATCCGTGGCAGGCGGCGCTGCGCGTCGCTCAGGATTTCGTGCTGGTCGTCGCGGTAGTGCGCGAGCGACTGGAACAGCACGCAGTCGAACGACTCGCGGCTGACCGCGGCGACCGGACAGTCGTGCACGTTGCCGCCCCAGGGCAGCGTCCCGTTGCGTCCGCCATAGCCGGGCGGGCGACCGGGCTTCGAGAGTACGAAGAAGTCGTGCGGCGCGTGCGTCAGGTAATAGAGGTAATTGCCGTGCACCTGCCAGGTCAGAATGCGCAAGCGTCGCACGTCGGCGCCTTCACGGATTGCGTGGCGGCAGCGTCGCGCCGTCGAGCCGGTTCGCGGGGCGCGCCGGCAGCGGCAGGCGCAGCGGCTCGACGGGCCTCTGCGGCGCGAGCCGTGCACGCACCCGCGCGAGCACGCGCTCGGGCAACAGCTTCTGCGCGCACGGATGGCCGATCGGGCAATGCACGTGCGCGCAGGGCCTGCATGCGACGGCGTGATGCAGCACTTCGTGCAGCGCGTGATCGAGCGGCGCGAAGCGCTGCGGATCGGCGCCGCAGCAGACGATGACGCTCGGCACGCGCAACGCCGCCGCGACGTGCGAAACCCCGGTGTCGTTCGCGACGAGCAGCTTCGCGTGCCGCAGCGTCGCGCCGAACACGCCGAGCGCCGTCTCGCCGGCGAGGTCGACGTAGCTGCCGGCAGGCAGCGCGCGGCCGATTCGCCGCGTGATCAGGGCTTCGTCGCTGCTGCCCGTCAGCACGACCCGAAAGCCGCGGCGCACGACGTCCTGCGCGACGGCCGCGAAGTATTCGGAGGGCCAGCGCCGCGTGTAGAGACGCGCGCCGGGATGCACGCAGACGAAGCGCCGCGGCACGAGGCCATGATGCGCGAGCAGCGCGTCGGCTTGCGCCATTTCGTCGTCATCGAGCGGAAACTCGAGCCGATCGCCCGCGCGGGGCAGACCGAGGAAGTCGGCGAGCGCGATGCAGCGATGGATCTCGGTTCCGTTCTCGGGCCAGGGCAGAAAGCGCAGCGCGTCGGGGCACGGGCCGCCGGGCGGGCAGAAGCCGGCCGTCATCCTCGCGCCGAGCGCGGCGACGATCGAATTGGTGAGATCACCGCGGCCGTGCATCTGGATCGCGAGATCGTAGCGCGCGGCCTGTGCATCGGCGAGGAAGCGCGGCAGCGCGGCGAGATCGGGCTCGCGCTCCGGCAAGCCGGGAAAGCCCGGGAATTCGACAAAGTGGTCGACGAGGCGCGCGAACCGATGCACGAAGTCGCGCGCCCACGGCAGCCCGATCAACGCGATCTCGGCGTCGGGAAAGCCGTTGCGCACAGCGCGCAAAGCAGGCACCGCGCAGAGCAGGTCGCCAAGCTGCAATGCGCGGAAGATCGCGATCCGCTGCGGCTTCGCGCGCCGCGGCGCGAGTTCGGTGACGCTGTTCATGGCGCCGTCCTCAGAAGACTCCGCGATAAAGCGCGCACGAGCGGCAGACCGCCGACGGGCGGTCGCTCGCGAGTTGCTCGCGAAAGCGCTCGTACGCGGCGCCGTTCCAGACATCCGCGACGCCGTCGTCGAGCATGTTGCCGAAGCTGACCCGGTCCGGCGTGCCGACCATGCAGCACGGCATCGCATCGCCGCGGTAGCTCACGTACGCGCCTCGCCATGGCCAGTCGCAGCGCGGGATCGCGACCGGACGCCCTCGCCGCTCGAGAGGCGGCAACCGCAGGCGCACGCCGCAGTCCGCCGCCACGGCGCGCGCGTCGTCGAACGCACGCGCCAGCGTTTCGCGCGGAACGCCTGCGAGCGTCTCGTCGCGGATGAACTCGCGCATCGGCCGATACGCGTCCGGCAGCGACTGCTCCTCGAAATCGTGGCAGAGATACTGGACGAACATGTCGTCGATGCCCTCGGCGCTCGCGAGGCGCACGATCGCCGCCAGCTCGTGCAGGTTCTGGCGCATCAGCACCGTCACGATGCGCACGTGCAGCAGCGAAGCGAGTGCGTGGCGCGCGGCCATCACGCGGCGAAGGTTTCGGAGCACCTTCGCGAAACGCGCGCCGCGGCGGATCTTCTCGTAGAGCTCCGGCGTCGCGGCGTCGAGGCTCACGTGCAGCGCCGCGAGCCCGCTTTCGACGCATAGGCGCGCGCGCCGCTCCGACCACAGCGTGAGGTTGCTGTTCGTCGATACGCGGATGCCGCGCGCGCTGGCCCACGCGACCATCTCGAAAAATCGCGGATGCATCGTCGGCTCGCCGAGACCCTGGAGCTGCAGCTCGTCGATGTCGCCGAAGCCCTCGACGAGGCGCGTGAAGTCGTCGAACGCGAGAAACGCGAGCGGGCCGTGCGGCGGGCCGTCGGTGCGGAACTGGATCGCGCACATCTGGCAGCGCAGATTGCATTGCCCCACCGGCTCGATCTGCACGAAGCGCGGCAGCGGCGGTGCGGATCTGGGACGGGAGAGCGGGGCCGGCGCATCGCATGCGACCCTTTCGCGGTCGTCGTCGGCGAGCGGTGCCGGTCGGGGAAGCGCGGCGCTTGTATGTTGTCCACTCATCGGAGGACTCCGAGAATGGACACCGACGGAACCGGGAGAGGGTCGCCGCTGCGGCGCTTGAAGCGCAGGCTTCGGTCATGAGATTGGCGCCCTCGACCGGTGCTGAAGGTCCGAACGGTATCCCGAGGCCGGCTGCGCCGTGTCCTCGCATGCACATGCGCGGACAGCAGCACCGGCTCCGAGGCTCCCGACTTCCTCCGTCGCCAGGAGGTCGTAGGCGCTTCGCCGGAATCGATATCGCATCGGAGACGCACGTGCTCGCCATCGTCAACGCCGATGGCGCGGTGGAAGTGAAAGCAACGCCGTTTACCGAAGACGCCGCGGGCTACGCAAAAGCACTTGCGTTGCTCGGCGCGCCCGGTGAACTGCTGATCGCGATGGAAGCGACGGGCCGCTACTGGAAGAATCGGTTCGCCGTTCTCGCTGCAGCCGGCCATGCGATCGCGCTGATCAATCCGCTGCGCACGCACCGCTTCGTCGGCGAGGATCTTGCCCGTACCAAGACCGATGCCCTGGATGCTTTGGGCATCGCGGGCTACAGCGTCGCCAAGCATCGCCGCGCTTTCGTGCCGCAACTCGCCGCGTCCGGGACGGCGCAATGAAACCATCCCTTGACAGAGATCACGGTATTCATGAGGACAACCTTCGGATCCCAGGCGACTTCATACGAAAGGCACCCGGAAGTGCAGCGCACCGCGCGTTCGCCAATACACCGAAAGCCAGGGAATCAGAAGCGAGGTCACGATCATCTCGGCGACGTGCCGCGGCGCGTGGCTCGTGTCCGCGAGCCGCCGCGACGCGAATGCGAGACTGATCGCGAGCCAGACGATGGAGCTCGTCGTCGCAAGCAGCACGAAGCCGGCAACCGCGTTCACGACCGCGCAGAGACCCGCGCCGACGGCCGCGTAGTAATCCCACGGCGGACGCGCTCGCACGTACCGTCGATAGCCCTGCGGAAATTTCTTGTAGAGGAGCGCGTCGAACATCACCTTGCGCTGCTGGCGAAGGCTCACGCCCCACCCAGCGGGGCGCACCGGATGGACGACGCGCGCCGCATGCGAGGCGCGGACGATCGCGCCGCTCGCGCGAAGCCGGAAGCAGAGATCGGTGTCCTCGCGCCACGCGTAGCGGAAGCGCTCGTCGAAGCCGCCGATCGCGCAAAGCACGTCGCGGCGCACGAAGCAGTTCGCGGTGACGAAGCCGGCGTTCGACAGGCCCGCCGCGTCGCGCTCGTAATCGGTCGGAACCGCGGGAAGCGGCACGTCGATCGCGCCGGCCACCGCGTCGGCGCCCTGCCGGATCGCGTCGAGCCCGCACTCGAGCCAGTCGGGCAGCGGCATCGTGTCGTCGTCGGTGAACGCGATCACGCCACCGCGCGCGGCGAGGATGCCGCAGTTGCGTGCCGCGGCCGGTCCGCGGTTGTCGGGGAGCCAGAGAAAGCGCAGCGTCGGTGCGCGGCGCCGGGTTCTGCGCGCCGCGACCTCGGCGAGCAGCCGCTCGCGCGATGCACGCGACGACCCGTCGTCGACGATGACGATCTCGAATTGCGCAGGCGGAAGCGTCTGTACGAGGATGGCATCCACGCAGCGAAACAGGAGGTCGGGACGCTCGTGCGTCGCGATGACGACGGATATCTGCGGGTTCACGGCGCGGCCTTCTCGATCACGTAGGGGCCGATCGCCAGCACGTCGATCGGCGATGCGAAGAAGCATTCGAGCGCGTCGCGCGGCGTGCAGACGATCGGCTTGCCGCGCGTGTTGAACGACGTGTTGATGACAACGGGAACCCCGGTACGCGCGCCGAACGCTTCGATAAGTGCGTGGTAGAGCGGGCTCGTGTCGCGCGCGACGGTCTGCACGCGCGCGGTGCCGTCGGCGTGGCACGCGGCGGGAATGCGCGGTCGACGCGCCGGCGGCACGCGATGCACGAACAGCATGAACGGCGAGCACGTGCAGTTCTCGAACCAGTCGCCCGCGGCTTCCTCGAGCACCGCCGGTGCGACGGGCCGGAAGTCCTCGCGATCCTTGAGCTCGTTGAGTCGCGCCTGCATGCCAGCGTCGAGCGGCGAGGCGAGGATCGAGCGCGCGCCGAGCGCGCGCGGGCCGAACTCCATGCGGCCCTGGAACCAGCCGACGATCCGGTTCTGCGCGAGGTGCAGCGCGACGGCGCGCGGCAGGTCGTCGGGCTTCCGATACGACGCGCGCGCGTGGAGAAGCGCCGCTTCGATCTCGGCGTCGTCGTAGCCGGGTCCGAGATACGTGTGGTCCATCCGGAAGACGCGCTCGCCGCCGCCGTGTTCCTCGCGATCGACCCAAAGCGCCGCGCCGAGCGCTGTGCCGGCGTCGCCCGCGGCCGGCTGCACCCAGATGTCGTCGAAAATGCCGCGGTCGCGCAGGAAGCCGTTCATCACGCAGTTCAGCGCGACGCCGCCCGCCATCGCGAGGTTTCGATGCTTCGTCTCGCCTCGCAGCCACGTGACGATCGCGAGCACCGTTTCCTCGAGCACGCGCTGCGCCGCGTGCGCGACGTCGGCGTGTACCGGCAGGAACGGCTCGCCTCGCCTGCGCGGCGGGCAGAGCTCGTCGAACGGGACCGGCGCGACGACGTAACGTCCGTCGCCCTGCCAGCGCACGCAACGGCGAAAGACGCCGGCGAAGCGCAGCGTTCCGAACGAGGCGAGCGCCATCACCTTGTATTCGTCGGACGAGTGAAGAAAGCCGAGATGGCGCGTCACGTCCTCGTAGAGGAGGCCGAGCGAATGCGGCAACGGCACCTCGGAGAGCCGCGTATAGCGGCCGCCGCGGAAGCTGCCGTATTGCGTCGACGTGTTCTCGCCGCGGCCGTCGAGCGTCAGCACTGCGCACTCGTCGAACGGCGCGGCGAGGAACGCGCTTGCCTGATGCGCGAGATGATGCGGCACGAAGTGCCACGACCATCGCGGTGCGGCGGCCTTCGAGCGCAGTCGACGTTGCAGATGATGCGGCGCGCCGCCCGCGAGCTGCCGCGGCGCGTTGACGATGTACGACAGGAACAGCGGATCCCACGCGGAGCTGCCGGCCGGCACCCGTATCGCGCTCGGCTCGAGCGGCAGCGTGATCTGCGGCGGCAGGCCGCTGCCGTTCACGAAAAGCGCCGGATCGAACGAGTAGCCGACGTGATCGAGCGCGTCGATGTCGATGCCCGCTTCGGCGAGACAGTAGTCGATCGCGTGATACGGAAGCTCCCACGCCGAGAACGGCACCGGCCGCTTGCCGTGCTTGATCTGCGTGAAGCGCTCTTCCTCGGCAGCCGCGATCACGCGACCGTCGTCGACGAGGCATGCCGCCGAATCGTGGAACGCGGCATTGATGCCGAGCGTCTTCATGGCTGCGCCTCGAAGGCGACTCCGAGCGGCGCGTGTCGGCGCCGATTCGTCGTGTCGGGCACGAGGGTCTCGACCGCGGCGACGATTTCGGTGGGCGAGACGTCGGCGAGGCAGCGCTGATGGCCGAGCGGACAGATGCTCTTCAGGCAATACTTGCAGTCGACGTCGCGCGACAGCACGCGATGCGCGACGCTCCACGGCGTGTGCTGCGGATTGGTGAGCGCGTAAAGGTCGACGACGGGCGTGCCCACGGCCGCGGCGATGTGCGCCGGCGCGGAGTTGTTGCAGACGACGACGTCCGCCGCGTCGATCAACGCCGCGAGCTCGGGCAGATCGAGGCGTCCCGCGAGCACGACGACGTCGTCGACGCTTGCGGCAATCGCATTCGCGCACGCGACGTCGCAGTCGCCGCCGGCGATCGCGATCTGGAAACGGCCGCTCGCTTGCAGGGCCGCGACGGCGTCGACCAGCTTGTCTTCGGGATAGCGGCGTGACGCCGCCGTCGCGCCGGGATGCACGACGAGCCAGCGGCGTCCTGATCGCATTCCCGCCGCCCGCGCCTTCGCGCGCATGCTGCGGCGCGCGTCGTCGCGGATCGGAAATTGCAGCCGCGTGTCGGGCACCTGGAGGCCGAGGCTTTCGACGAGGTCGATCTGCCGGCGGACCTCGTGACGAACGCCCGCGTGCGCATCGCGGTCCGGATCGGGACGCCAGTCCGTAAGCAGCGCGTACGGATTTTCGCGGCAGTACGCGGCGCGCCGCGGGATACCGGCCAGATGCAGCAGCATCGCGGCCGGCAGCGCGCTCTGCGTGAACACCGTGAATACGACCGCCGCGTCGAACGCGCGTGCGCGAAGCTCGTCGGCGAGCGCGATCAGGTCGTGCGCAGGCACCGACGTTTCGGCTGACTTCACCCACGGTGCGACGAACGCGATCACGTCGTCGACGAACGGCAACTCGCGCGCGGCGTTCGCGGCGGCAGGCGAGGTGAGCAGCGTCAGGCGGCGCCCGGCGTGCCCGGACTTCAGCGCTCGCAGCGCCGGCGTGGTCATCAGCAGGTCGCCGATGCCGTCGAGCCGCACGCCGAGGATCGAGCGCGCGCTGTGCCAGGCGGCATCCATCGCGTTACCCCGGCGCGACGCGCGGGCGCCCTTTCGCGACATCGCGCGCATCGTCGAGGATCATCGCCGCCGCATCGGCGAACTGGTAGACGATCGCGTTCGGCGTGCGCAACCGGCCCGCGCGCCAGCGCGTTTCGTTGCCGCGATCGACGAGGATCGTCCGGCAACTCGCACGATTGCCCGCTTCGATGTCGTCGAGAATGTCGCCGACCATCCACGAGCGCCCGAGCGCGACGGCGTGCATCGCCGCGGCATCGAGCAGCAAGCCGGGGCGCGGCTTGCGGCACGTGCATGCGATCGCGTTGCGCACGCCGGCCGGCGGATGTGGGCACCAGCAGTAGGCGGTGAACACGACGCCATGACGACCGACGAGTTCGTCGAGACGCGCTTCGACGACGCGCAGAGCGCTCGCCGGAAAACGACCGAGCGCGACGCCGGGCTGGTTCGAGACGACGAACAGCAGGAATCCCGCGTCCTGCAGCCGGCGCAGCGACTCGCCGACGCCCGGTACGAGGACGATGCGTTCGGGGTCGACGTTGTACGGGACGTCGTGGACGAGCGTGCCGTCCTTGTCGAGGAACACCGCGCGCCGGGACGCTGCGGCCGCATCTTCCCAGGCGGCCGGACTCGCCGCCGCGCGATCCCGCCACGCGAGCGGATGGTTGGTCGGCACGTTCATGGCCACGACGTTTCCTGGACAGGCAGCACGGTGATTTCGGCGACGACCGATTCGCGCGGCTGCGTCAATGCGAAGCGCACGGCGCGGGCGACGTCGCGGGGATCCTGCAGTTTTGCGGGATCGAGATCGGGAAAACGCTCGAGCAAAAACGGCGTGCGCATGCCGCCGGCGATCACTGCGGTGACACGCACCTGGTGCGCGCGGAACTCGGCGTGCAGTGCATGCGACAACCCGAGCAAGCCCCACTTGCTCGCGTGATACGCGCTCGCATTCGCCCAGCCGCGCTTCGCGGCGGTCGACGCGATGTTCACGATATCGCCGCGGCTCTCGCGAAGCATCGGCAATGCGAGCTTCGACAACAGGAACGGACCGCGCAAGTTCGTGCGGATGATCGCGTCCCAGTCGGCGATCGCGAGCTCGTCGACGCCGGTCGTCCGGTCGATGCCCGCATTGTTGATGATCGCGTCGAGGCGGCCGAAACGCTTCTTCGCCGCGTCGACGAAGCCGCGCGCGTCGTCCTCGTTGCCGACGTCGCCCCGCAACGCATAGACGCGCGCGCCATCGCGGGTCAGCGAAGCGGCGACGCTTTCCGCGCGCTCGCTCAAATCGGCGACGAAGACATTGGCGCCCGCTTCCGCCAGCTCGGTCGCGATCGCGGCGCCGAGTCCCCGGCCGCCGCCGGTAACGAGGACGACTTTCTCCTTGAGTTCAGTGTTCAAGACTTTCCTTCGACTAGCCGGCTTCTAAAGCCGTGCCCTGCGCAACGGCGGGTCCCGGCAGCGAAGCGGTCGTTGCGACTTCCGCATACAGGTCGGCGATTGAGCGCGACACCTGCTGCCATGTGAAGCGCTCCCACGCGCGACGCCGCGCGCGCTTGCCGAGCAGGCGCGCAATCGCCGGGTCGCTGAACACGTGCGCGAGTCGGCGGGCGAGCGCATCGGCGTTTCGCGCTTCGACGAGAAAACCCGTGCGGCCGTCTTCGACCGAATACTGGATGCCGCCGACGCGCGCGCCGACGACCGGGATGCCGCAGGCCATCGCCTCGACCGGGGTGATGCCGAACGGCTCGTACCACGGCATCGTGACGAAGACGTTGGCGGCGCTGTAGAAGTAGCGCAATTCGTTGCGCGGACGCTGACCGACGAAAAGGACGTCGGACGAGACGCATTCTTCGGCGGCGATCCGCTGCAGCCGGCCGATTTCCGGCGTCAGCACGGGATCGGGCGTCGGCGCGTCGCCGCCGACGATCAGAAGCAGCGGCGATAGCCGGTAGCGGCGCTCCAGCACACCGAGCGCGCGGATCACCGTGTCGACGCCCTTGCGGGGGACCATGCGCCCGAGTTGCAGCACGATCGGCCGATCCGCAGGCAGGCCGAGATGCGCGCGCGCATCCGCGCGGCTCACCGCCGCGAGCTCGTCGGGATCGAAGCCGCACGGAATCATCCGCACGCGCGACGCGGGCGTGCGATAGTGCCGCGCGAGATCGAGCTCGTCCTGCGGACATTCGGCGATGATTCCGTCGGCGGCGTCGATCACCATCTGCTCGAGGATGCATCGCTGCGGTGGAAACTCGTCGTGCGGCTGGTGCAGCAGACGGACGCGCCCGAGCGCGTGAAACGTGACGACGTACGGAATCGCGAGCGCCTGCTTGAGCCTGCGCGCAACGAGCCCCGACATGAAAAAGTGCGCATGACAGACGGCGTACGCGCGGCCGCGTTCCTGCGCAGCCTTCGCATGCTCGACGACGACGCGCGCGAACTCGGCCATGTAGGGCAGCAGCGATTCCTTGCGCACGAAGCACGCGGGACCGGCACGAACGTGAATCACGCGGATGCCGGGAAGCCAGTCGACGACGTCGGGCCCTTCTTCGCGATCGCGGCGCGTAAAGATGTCGACTGCGTAGCCGAAATCCGCGAGATGGCGCGCCGTATGCGCGACGTAGATGTTCTGGCCGCCGGCGTCGACGCCGCCGATCGTCGCGAGCGGCGACGCGTGTTCGCTGATCATCGCGACGCGTGGCGTCGTCGCGTCGCGATCGCGATTGTTGTTCGTGATGTCAAGCGAATGAGGAGTCATGGCAGTTTTCCGCCGACCCTTTCTGCAAGGGACGTGCCGTTACGCTTGAGCGTGTCTTCAAGAGAAGCGCTCGCGCACGCGCGTACGCGGCACCGCGTTGTCGATGGCAATTCTTACCGGAAACGATGCACGCATGCACCGCCGCGTGAGTGCGACGCGTACGCGCGTTGCGTCAGTCGCGCGCGGGAATGCGGATCACGATGGCAGGCGACGCCTCTGCCTCGTGCAAGATCACGTCGCCGCGTTGCGCCTCGATGACGAGGCGCGCGGCGATTGCAGCGGCGTATTCAAGCTCGGTCGCGCATGACAGGCGAAAGACGGCGCCGCGAAGACGCGGGGGGAGCGCCGGCTCCGTCGTCCGGAAGACGATCGAAGGCGCTTCGGCGTCGGCGGCGACGCGCCATCCGACTCGCCCGCCCGACGACGTGAGCTCGATCATGCAGATTGCAAGCGAAAGCAGGGCAAGGCGCACGAGCTGCTCGTCGCCTTGTGCAATCACCGGCTCGTCCGGCGCATCGAGCTCGAGGCGAACCTCGCGCATCGTGGCGCCGTGGCGAAGCGTTCTTGCACAATCGCGCGATATCGCCGCGAGATCGACCGGTCCGCGCGACGGATCGTGCGGCAACGTGAGCGCGTGGATCTCGTCGATGCACGCCGACAGCCGCGCGATCTCGCTCTGCAGCACGTCGACGTGGCCCTTGCGCCGCGCGAACACGTCCGGCACCGCGTCGGCCCGGCCGGCGCCGGCCGCGAGCAGCGCAAGCGTCAGCTGGAAATTGTTGAGCGGACCTTTCGCAATGTGCGCAAGACCGGTCAGCACATAGCGGTTTGCCAGCGCTTCGCTCGCGAGCAGCAGCGCGCCATCGCTCGGCAGAAGCCGCGCGCGGTCGCGTACGAGGACTGCGCGATGCGCGCGCGCACCCGCCCATGGATGGACTTCGAAACGGATCGCGCGCAAACCGGCGGGTGTCGAAACGTCGGCGCGCCCGCAGTGCGTGGCGTCGACGCTCATCGCCTCGGGCCAGTCGGCGATGCGCAGTTGCGCGCGCAGCGCCGACCAATGCTTTCGCAGCGCCTCGAGATCGGCAACGCCGAAGAGCTCGCACGCGCCCGGGGTCGCGAACGCCACGTCGTCGCGCTCGTCGAGGACGAGCGCTTCGGCCTGCAGCAGGTGCGACAGAAGCGGGACCTCCTGCGGGCCCGAATCCTGCAAGGGCGCGAGGGTACTCATCGAACCGGGTCGTTGCGACCGCGAGCGCGATCGAGCGCCATGCATACGTTCCCCTGCTCCCGACTCAAGCTGCTGATCGTCGACGACGATCCCGCCACGCGCGCCCTGCTCACCGAGGCGCTCGAAACCCGCGGCGCGTGCGTGCGCGCCTCGGCGTCCGCGGGCGAAGCACGGCAAACCCTCGTCGTCTGGCATCCGGACCTCGTGATCTCAGACCTCGGCATGCCGCGCGAAAACGGGTACGAGCTGATACGACGCGTCCGCGGCCTGCCCGCGGACAAGGGCGGCGCGACGCCCGCGATCGCGTGTACCGGCTACGCGCGCGCCGAGGACCGCGCCCGCGCGATCGGCGCCGGCTTCGACGCCGTCGTCCCGAAGCCTGTCGACCTCGACCTGCTCGTCGACACCATCGCTCATGTCGCCGGCGTGCGCGACGCAGGAGGCGTCGTCGACGCGGCGGGCGTGTTGTCGGACGACGCACCGGCGTGCAGATCGGCTCCCGACTCGTACGCGCGCAGGCGGTTGTAAAGTGTTTTCACGCTGATGCCGAGAATCTCGGCGGCGGCTTCCTTCGTGTGCGTGTGCTGCACCGTCGCGAGGATCAGCCGCTTCTCCACCGAGTCAATGCGATCGCCGACGCCGATCTGAAACGAGCGACCGCTGAAGTCGGCGGACAGCGTCGGTTCCGGCGCGAGGCCGACTTGCGTGATCCAATCGCCGTCGGTCATGATGTACGCGCGGTGCACGGCATTCGCGAGCTCGCGCACGTTGCCCGGCCAGTGGTAACGCTTGAGCCGGTCGATGGCGGCGGGCGTGAACGCCTTGCTCGTTGCACTGCGGCGATTCAAGTCGGACAGGAAGTGCGACGCGAGAAGCTCGATGTCTTCGCCGTGCTCGCGCAGCGGCGGTACGTACATCGGAAACACCTGCAACCGGTACAGCAGATCCTTGCGCAGCTTGCCCGCGGCGACCGCGTCGTGCGGGTTGCGGTTGCTGGCGGCGAGGACCCGCACGTCGATCTCGATCAGGCGATCGGAACCGACGCGGCTCACCGCTTGCGTTTCGAGCACCCGCAAGAGCTTCACCTGCAGATCCATCGGCATCTCGGTGATCTCGTCCAGGAACAGCGTGCCGCCGTGTGCGCGCTCGAAGTAGCCGCGGTGCTGCCGGTTCGCGCCGGTGAAGCTTCCCTTCTCGTGGCCGAAGAGCTCGCTTTCGATGATTTGCGGCGAGATCGCGCCGCAGTTCACCGCGAGGAACGGGCGCAAGCGCCGCCGGCTCACTTCGTGGATTGTCTGCGCGACCATCTCCTTGCCGGTCCCGCTTTCGCCGGTGATGAACACCGTCGCGTTGGTCGGCGCGACGCGGGCGATCTGGTCGTAGAGCCGCTGCATCGGCGGTGAAGCGCCGACGAGCCGGCCGAAGTGGCCAAGCGAGCGCAACTCGGTGCGCAGATCCTTGACTTCGGCGGAAAGTTCGGGCGGTCGCGCGACGCGCGACAGCACGCCGCGAAGCTGCGACAGGTTGATCGGCTTCAGCAGGTAGTCGGTCGCGCCATGCCGCATCGCTTCGATCGAGCTCTCGAGCGTCGCGTGGCCGGTGATCACGACGACTTGCGTGTCGCCTTCGCGCGTCGTCGCATCGCGCAACAACTCGAGGCCGTTGCCGTCGGGCAGGATCAGATCGAGCAGGATGACGTCGGGCGACGTCGACAGAAGATCGCGCGCGCCCTGCAGCGTGTCGGCGCAGGCGGTGGTGAAGCCGTTGTCGGCGACGAGCTCCGCAAGCGCCTCGGCGGCGTGCGTGTCGTCATCGACGATCAAGGCGTGAGGCATCGCGACTCGAACGTGAAAGCGCCGGAATTGCTAGGCGACGCCCGATGGGCGCGCAAGGAGCGTACCGATCGCGGAGCCTCGCCCATGTACATGAATATGCGTCAAAAAGCGTTGTATGACCCCGCTTCGCGCGACGCTCGCGTAATTATTACCTTATGCCGATGAAATTTGCGCGACGCACGTAGTTGCTTGTCGGAGTTCCGGCGCCGAATCCGCTTGTAGTCGATCGGCGACAGTGCTGATTTCACTGCGCATTTTCCGTCGGACCGGGGCGGAGCGCCCGCAGTTTCATGGCATCGAATCTGCTAAACCACGGCTGTGACAACCCAGTCGCTCACGGAGGATCAGAAATGAAAATGGCATTGATCACGCTGCTTTGCACCGGACTCGCGCTCGGCGTCGCGGGCTGCAATCGCGAGACATCGACCAGCAACACAACCCCGCCCACGGTGACGCCGTCGCCGTCGCCGTCTTCGTCATCGTCGTCGAGCACACCGGCGGCGCCAAGCGGCTCGTCGTCGAGCTCGTCGATGAGTCCGGCCACGCCGTCGACGCCGCCACCCAGCTCGGCGGCATCCGGCACGCCGCCTTCTTCATCCGACACGAGCTCATCGTCGAGCTCGACGCCGTCGTCGTCCGCGTCGTCGAGCAGCGGTGCTCCGTCCTCGACCGCGCCGAACGAAAACAACAAGGGCAAATAAGCGTCGCGCCGGCAGGCTTGACAGATTGGAATGCCGGCAAGATAGTGCGCGGGGACATGCAGGTTGCCGCCGGCCGTCGTGCCGGCGGTCTCCGTTTCACGGCCGCCCCGTTCGATGACGGGCGCCCCGTGGCGCTCGAGTTGCAAAACGCCAAGTACCGTCCGACGGATGCATCTGCTCGATGTCACCATGCTTTACGCCCCGCAAAGCGGGGGGGTCGTGCGCTACCTGCGCGCGAAACACACGTGGCTCCAGCGCCATACGTCGATCCGGCACTCGCTGGTCGCGCCCGGTGCTGCGGACGGGCGCGGCGCGCGCGGCGAGATCTTCCTGCGCACGCGCTCGCTCGGACATGCGCACCGGTGGCCGCTTGCGGTGCATCGCTGGTCGCGCGCGATCCGCGCAGCCAATCCTGACCTGATCGAGGTCGGCGACGCGGGTCCCGAGGCCTGGGGCGCACTGCACGCGGCGCGCGCAATCGACGCGCCGCTGGTCGCCTTTTGTCACAGCGACATTGCAAGGATGGCCGAGCGGCGCCTCGGCGAAACGTCGGCCGCGCTGATGCGCCGCTATGCACGCGCGTTCTACCGCCGCTGCGATCTCGTCATCGCGCCGAGCGCGTTCATGTGCCGCGAGCTGGCATCGTGGGGCGTGCCTGACGTCGTCGCGCAACCTCTCGGCGTCGACACCGACACGTTTTCACCGCGCCATCGCGTGCCTGCGCTGCGGCGCGAGCTGGGCCTCCCGCCGCGCGTGCGGCTGCTCGGCTATGCGGGCCGCTTCTCGAGCGAGAAGAACGTCCGCGTGCTCCTCGACGCGTTTCGCACGCTCGGTTCGCGCTATCACCTGGTTCTCGCCGGTCCGCCGATCGGCTTGCCGCTGCCCGCCAACGCCACGCTGCTGCCGTTTCTGCATTCGGCGCGCGAGCTCGCGCGGATCCTTGCGAGCGTCGACGGCCTCGTGCACGCGGGCGACCAGGAAACGTTCGGCCTCGTCGTGCTCGAAGCGATGGCGTGCGGGCGCGGCGCGATCGTCGCGAACGCCGGCGCGCTGCCTGAAATCGTGACGCCGCAAACCGGCGTGCTCGTGACGCCGAACGATGCCGCGGCGATGGCCGAGGGGATCCGCGCGTTCTACAGCCGCGACCCCGCGGTGCTGGGACGCGCGGCACGAGCGCGCGCCGAGCGCGAATACGGCTGGGACAGCGCGATGCACGGCCTGCTGCGCCTGTATCGCACGGCGCTCGACGGCGCCTTGTCGCGCACGCCGCGCTACGCGGTGTCGTAGGCGATGCAGCGTAGCGTCGCCGTGGCGGTTCACGACGTGGCGCCGGCGACGCTCGCCGCCTGCCGCGAGCTTCTCGCAATGCTCGACGACGTCGGCGCCTCGCCGCTCTCGCTGCTCGTCGTTCCGCATTACCACTATCGCAGCGTGGCGCTGCGCGAGCCGGCATTCGTGTGCGCGATGGAAAAGCGCCTTGCACGCGGGGACGAGCTCGTGCTGCACGGTCTCTTCCACATCGACGATGCGCCGTCGCCCCGTGACGCGCGAAGCTGGTTCGAGCGCAGGTTGCTGACGCGCCGCGAGGGCGAGTTCGCGGCGCTCGACGAGCAGGCCGCCGCGTGGCGCATCGCGCGCGGGATTGCATGCTTCCGGTCGCTCGGCTGGCCGCTCGCCGGGTTCGTGCCGCCGGCGTGGCTGATGAGCGAGGGCGCTCGCCGCGCGCTATCGCGATCGGAGCACCCGTTCGAGTACACGACGGTGAGAAGCGGCATCTACCATCTGCCCGACTGGCGCTTCGAGCGCACGGCCAATCTCTGGTACAGCCCGGACAGCGCGATGCGCCGGGCGGTCTCGGTCTGCGCAATTGCGCGGGAACTGCAGCGTGCGCGGCGCGTACCGCTGCTGCGGATTTCGCTGCATCCGCAGGACGTGCGCGTGCCCGTCGTGATGCAGCACTGGCGACGGCTGATCGCCGACGCGCTCGCGGACCGCGAGCCGGTGACCAAGCGCGAGTGGGCGCGTCGCGTCAGGCAGCAGGATGCGCGGCAGCGTTCGTCGGCACCGTCCGCGGACGAGCACGAGCCGTCTCGCGCTTCGCGGGCGCGCGCAGTTTCCTGAGCAAGGCAAGGGTGCGCCGCTCGCCGGCGCGAAGCCCCGGAGCCGCAAGGCGGACGCGCCGCGAAGGCAGCGTGTCGGCAAGGTAGTTTTCGACGACGCCCGGGTGCACGTAACTCTTGCGGCACACGGCGAGCGTGTTGCCGAGCGCCGCCGCCGCTGCGCGAAGCGCGCGATTGACGGTCTTCGTGCGCTCCGTCGTCGCGTCGGGCAGTCCGTAGCGGGTCAGCAGCACGGTGGCGATGACGGTGGCGCCCCACGTGCGGAAGTCCTTCGACGTGTAATCGGCGCCCGTAATCTGCTGGAGATACTCGTTGACGTCGGTTGCGCAGAGCGGCCGCGATTCGCCGTCCTCGACGTACTGGAACAGCTCGTAGCCCGGGAGGTCGAGGCAGCGCCGCACGATCCGCGCAAGCCTGCGATCGGCGAGCGAGACGTCGTGCTCTTTGCCCGACTTTCCGCGAAAGCGCAGCCGGATCACGTCGCCGCGCACCTTCACGTGACGCGTGCGCAGCGTCGTGAGGCCGAAGCTGCCATTGTCGCGGCGGTAGCGCTCGTCGCCGACGCGCACGTAAGTACGGTCGAGGAGCCGCACCATCGCGGCCTGCAGCTTGCGCCTCGGCAGCCCGGACTCGGCGAGATCGCGTGCCACGGCGTCGCGAATCGCGGGCAGCGCGAGTCCGAACTCGGCCATCCGATGAAACTTGTGCTCGTCGCGTTGCGCCCGCCACTGCGCGTGGTAGCGGTACTGCAGACGACCGCGCACGTCGCGTCCCGTCGCCTGCAGATGTCCCTGCGCGTCTTCGCAGATCCAGACGGATGTCCACGCCGGCGGTATCGCGAGCGCGCGGATACGGGCGAGCGTGTCGGTGTTGCGGATGCGGCGTCCGTCCGCGTCGACATAACGAAACTTGTCGGGCGGCGTTCCTTCACGCCGGATCCCGCGGTCGGTCGGGCGGCTGTAGCGCAGCGACGCCTTCGCAAGCGTCACGCGCAGCGCCGGATCCTGCGCGAGCTCGGCCGCGAGCGCGCGGCTCGCCGCCTTCGCGGCGCGCGCGGCTTGCGTGCTGCGGCTACGGCTCGGTTCGGTGGCGTATGCAACCATGGGCTCAGCTATGACGCGAGTCCTGCGTTGCGCGTTCCAGTTGCACACGCATACCTGCTCCGAATAGGTGTCACCACCGCTACGGCCGGCACTCCCAGTCGCCCGCGCCGCCCATTGCCCGCGGCCTCGATACGCCGGTGCCGGATGAAGCAGGATGCGGAGAGTCCGCGCGCGTCGCTCGGCTTGGCCGAGCGACGCATTCCCGAAGTTGCGGGCGGAAAGCGAAGGGCCGCCCCGAGCTTTCCGCCGTGGATGAACCGGACGAAAGTATCGTGCGCGCAATCGTGTGCGCGAAACTTTCGTCCGCCGGGTTTACGCCCAATACGGCCGCGCGTTGTAGAACGAGTGGAGGTTCTCGGCCCAACGCTGGTCGGCCATCGTCGGCCAGTGATCCTTGTCGAATCCCGGCGCCTGCTCGAAGCGCTCCTTCGCGACGTTCATCCGGAAACACTTGTTGTCGGTGTCGAGACGAAGCGCCGACCAGGGAATGGCGAACAGCTTGTCGCCGATGCCGAGCACGCCGCCGACGGACATCACCGCGTAGGCGACACGGCCCGTCGGCACGTCGATCATGATGTCGGTGATCTCGCCGAGATCCTCGTCGGCGTCGTTTCGCACCGAATCGCCCTGCAGCGTGTCGGCCGCCATCACCTGCGGCCCCGGGCCGCCGCTGCGCTCGCTCCAGTAGTCGGCGCCGGTGCGGTAGCGGGCATCGGGATCGCCTGCGGTCATCGGGTTGGCGCCGGTGGTTACGTTCGTTTCGGGTCGGGTGGTTGCCATCGTCATTCCTTTCGTATGCCGTAGCGTGGCGTGTAGCGTTTGGCCATCACGGTGGTTGGCCGGTAGTCCGACGACTCGCCGAGCTCGAAATGCGTGAGCGCAGGCTCACAGCGCGGCCAGGGACGTCGATCGTCGGCGTCGCGACGCGGCGTCGCATCGCTACGGTTCGACACGCGGGAACGCGTTGGTTCGTCGAGCATCGGTGAGCGCATTGCATCGTTCCGTCGAATTCGATTCGTCACCGGATCGCAAGTGGTGTGCCATACGAGCAAGCGTCGACAAATCAAGCGGCAACGAACCGATACTCCGTTGCGCCGGTAGGAATTGCACGTAACTTCGTCGCCGACGCGCGGCGGTCAGCGCATGATCGCCGCCTTCGCGTCGCTCGCGGTCGCGAGCGACGCCGGCGCCTCGCGGGCCGGGGCCTCGTCGGTCAGCAGACAGCCGAGACGCATGCGAAGTCCCGGCCAGAGCTCGCGTCGCTTTTGCGCGAATGCGAACTGCGCCTCGAGAAAGCCGAGCTTCGTGCCGCAATCGAATCGATGGCCGTCGACGACGCACGCGAATACGCGCTCGCGCTCCATCAGCGCGCGGATCGTCGCCGTGAGCATCGCGTCGGTCGAGTCGCGCAACGCGCTCCAGATCGCCGGCGTGAACACGTAGCGCCCGCAGGCCGCTACCGGCGAGCAGGCGGCGCCGATCGGAGGCACCTTGACGAGCGAGCGCGCGTTGCGCAGGGCGCTCGTCTCGAGATCGGCGGCGATGAGGCGCTCGTCTTCGACGCCTTCGCGCGCCGCCTTCTGCACGCCGACCACGCTGACCTGCTGTTCGTTGAAAACGTCGAGCAGTTGTTCAAGAGCCGGTCGTTTCGAATCGATCAGGTCGTCGGGCAGGACGACCGCGAACGGTTCGTCGCCGATCAGCGGCCGCGCCTTGCGCAACGCATCGGGAAGGCCGGACGCCTCGCGCTGGCGCACATAGCTGAACGTGACGCCGTCGGGAATGGCCGAGCGCAGATCGCGCAGCGCAGCCTCGCTTTCGCGTGCGACGAGCTCGTGCTCGAGTTCGTACGCTCGATCGAAATGATCCTCGATCGCGCGCTTGTGCCGGCCGGTCACGAGGATGAAGCGGGTCAGGCCGGCTGCGGCCGCTTCTTCGACCGCGTACTGAATCAGCGGCCGATCGACGATCGGCAGCATCTCCTTGGGGCACGCCTTCGTCGCGGGCAGGAACGACGTGCCGAGCCCGGCGACCGGAAATACGACGTGCGTCACACGCGAACGCGCGGCGTGCGAAAGGGAACTCGCGGATCGGTTCGTTTCGGACTGCATCGAGGATCTGGCGTGCTGAGGAGGTGCAATGCCAACACGGCGTTAGCACCAAGCGTGCCGCATCGAAACGACGAAGCGGATTCTACGTCGACGAAAGGCCAGCCGTCGAGAGCGGATCACATGAAGCGGGTTCGCGCTTTACGCGCGAGGCCGCAAGCGATCGCCCGCAGCAGCAATTGCCGGATGTTTCGGTAATTCTTACGACGCAGTGCGCGCATGTTGTGGGTGCAATATCGGGATCGCGCGGCATGGAGCTTGCAGAAAAGATCCCGGGAATCTTCTCGAGAACGCTTCGCCGATTGCGCAGGGCCATCGTGAGCACGGCCCCCCGCGAGGGCGCCGATGCCACTGCCGCCTTCGGCGAGCGCCTGACGCGGCCGCACGGATGCTGATGGCGTCCGCCTCGCGCATGCGGCTTGCCGGACGCGCAGTCGACGCGCCGCCCGATCCGTGACCGATACAATCGAGGCCGTGGAACACGATCGCACGCTATCCCAGATCGCGCACGGCCTCGCATGGATCGGCGCGGCGTTTCTCGTTGCCAGCGGCGGCGTCATCGTCTGGGCGGTATTCCGCACGGTCGGCGTCGACGATCTGCTCGTCGCGCTGACCGTCGCCGGGCTCGGACTCGGGCTGCCGGCCATCGTCGCGTTCGTCGTCGCGTGGATTCTCAATTCGCTCGGGCATGCCGACAGCGACGCGGACGACGACCTGCCGGCGACCGAAGCCGCGGTGGCGCAGCGTCCCGCGCTGACGAACGTTGCCTGGACCTACGCGGTGGCGGTGCTCGCCTGCATCGCCGCCTGGGGCGTGCGCGTGCTGCTCGATCCGCTGCTCGGCCAGCAGATCACGTATGCGCCGCTGTTGCTGTCCGTCGCGTTCGCTGCCTGGTATGGAGGCCTCGGACCGTCGCTGCTCGCGACGCTGCTCGGCGCCGGCATCGCGTGGTATGCGTACATGAATCCGACCGACCGCTTCGGCTCGATCGACATCGACGACGCGGTGCAGCTCGGTCTCTACTGCGCGGCGGCGGTCTGCATCGGCGGCATCGCCTCGGCGTTGCGCGCCTCGCGGGAACGCGCGCAGACGCTCGCACGCGAGGTGATGTCGCGCGAAGCCGGGCTCGAGCGGGCGCGCGTCGAGCTTGCCGCCGAGCGCGACCGGATGCAGATCACGCTGCAGTCGATCGGCGACGCCGTCATCGCGACCGATGCGCAGGGCAACGTGACCTTCATGAACGATTGCGCGTCGCAGCTCACCGGGTGGCCGGGCGACGACGCGATCGGCAGGCCGCTCGCGAAAGTGTTTCGGACACAGGACGAGCACACGGGACGCAGCGCGACGGTTGCGCTCGACGACGGGCAGAAGGACGCGACCGCCGGGATGGTGCTCGTCGCGCGCGACGCCACCGAGCGCGTCGTCCAGTCGAAGGTCGGCGCGATCAAGGGACGCAGCGGCTCGCCCGGCGGGTTCGTCCTCGTCTTTCGCGACACGACCCAGGAGCGCCGCGCACGTGCAGCGCTCGAGGAGAGCGAGGCGCGCTTTCGGGTCCTGGCCGACCAGACGCCGGTTCCGCTCTGGATGTCGGACCCCGATCGGCGCTACGTTTATTTGAATCGCGCGTGGCTCGCGTTCACCGGCCGCGCGCTCGACGACGAATTGGGCGACGGCTGGACCGCGAACATTCATCCCGAGGACTTCGCGACGCGGCAGGCCGCCTTCGCGGACGCGTTCGACGCACGCGAGTCGTTCACGCTCGAATACCGGCTGCGCCGCCACGACGGCGTCTACCGCTGGGTGCTCGACCACGGCGCCCCGCGCTTCGACGGCGACGGCACCTTCGCGGGCTACATCGGCGCGTGCGTCGACATCACCGAGCGCAAGGAGGCCGCGTCGACGCGCGGCATCTTCGAGCAGCGCAAGATCGCGTTCCTGTCGTCGCTTGCGCACGAGCTTCGCAATCCGCTGGCGCCGATCAGAAGTTCCGTGGAGCTGCTGAAGCGCGTGGAGCCGCGCGACGATCCGCGCGTTGCGCGCGCGCAGGCGATCATCGAGCGCAATTGCGCGCGCCTCGCGGGGATCGTCGACGATCTGCTCGACCTGTCGCGGATCGACAGCGGCAAGCTGCAGCTCGCGCACGACACGATCGAGCTCACGCAGGTGGTCGAGCGGGCGCTCGCGCGGCACGCGGCGGGGCTGCGCGACCGCGGCCAGCACCTCGCGCTCGATCTGCCGGCCGGCCGCGTCGCCGTCGTCGGCGATCCGGCGCGCATCGAGCAGATGCTCGCGATCCTGATCGGTAACGCGTCGAGCCACACGCCGCAGGATGGCCACATCTCCGTCGAGGTGCGCACGGACGGCGAGCGCGTCGACATCGCGGTCACGGATACGGGCGCCGGCATCGACGATGCGCTGCAGCCGCGCCTGTTCGATCTCTTCGACGAGGCGAGCGCAGGCGCCGCGGACGCCACCCAGGGGCTTGGGACGGGTCTTGCGATTGTCGCGCGGCTTGCGCGCTTGCACGGCGGGTCCGTCGACGTGCAGAGCGAGGGCAGGGACAAAGGCAGCCGCTTCACGCTTTCGCTGCCGGCGGCCGCGACTCCAGGCGAGGAAAAGGGGAGCGCGCAGGCAGGCGCAACGCGGCTCGCGCGGCTCCTCGTCGTCGACGACAATGTCGACGCGGCGGACGCGATCGCGACGCTTCTTTCGATGAACGGCTACGAGGTCGGCACGGCGCACGATCCGGACGAGGCGATGCAACGCGCCGCGGCGTTCGATCCCGACGTCATACTTCTCGACATCGGCCTGCCGGGAATGACCGGTTACGAGCTTGCGCAAAAGCTCCACGCCGACCGCGTCGCGCGGCGCGCGAAGCTCATCGCGATCACCGGGTACGGCCAGCCGGCCGACACCGAGCACGCGCGCGAGGCCGGCTTCGCCGGCTATCTCGTGAAGCCCGTCGACGTCGAGCAGTTGCGCGCGCGCATCGAAGCCATTCTCGGAGTCGCCGCCGCGAGCGCGTGATGCAAGAGCCGCCGCCGCGGATCGACCAGGCGCTCACGCTCGCGGTACTCGCGATCCTGATCGTCGGCTGTTATCTCGTGCTGCGGCCGTTCTTGACGGCTCTCGTGTGGGCGGCGATCCTCTGCACGACCACGTGGCCGTTGTATTTGCGCCTGCACGTGCGGCTTGGTCGCCGCGACGCGCTGGCGGCACTCGCGATGGTGCTGCTGCTGTCGCTTCTGATGCTGGCGCCGTTCATCGTCGTCGGCGCGACGATCGCCGACAACGCCGAGCGGATGGCGATGTGGGGCCGGCAATTGCTCGCGAGCGGGCCCCCGGAAGCGCCGGCGTGGATCGCCCGCGTTCCGCTGATCGGCGCCACGACCGCCGATTACTGGAACAGCATGGCGCACGACACGGCGCAGCTCCTCGCGTTTTTCACGCAGTACGTCGAGCCGCTGCGCCGGTTCGCGGTCGCGTCGGGCGCATCGGTGCTCGGCGCCGTGCTGCAGCTCGCGTTGTCCATCTTCATCGCGTGGTTCATGTTTCGCGACGGCCACGCGATCGCCGAGCGGCTGCGCATCGTCGGCGAGCGCATCGCCGGCGAGCGCGGCACGCATCTCGCGCGGGTCGCGACGGCGACGGTGCGCGGCGTCGTGCTCGGCATTCTCGGCACGGCCCTCGTTCAGGGCGTCGTTGCGGCGATCGGCTTCTGGATCGCCGGCATCCGCGCAGCGCCGCTGCTCGGCCTGCTGACATTCGTGCTGTCGCCGTTGCCGATCGGGCCGCCGCTCGTCTGGGTGCCGGCGGGCTTATGGCTCATCAACGAAGGCGAGACCGGGTGGGGCTTGTTCGTGCTGCTGTGGGGCGTGCTCGCCGTCTCGACGATCGACAACGTCATCAAGCCGCTGATCATCAGCCGCGGCAGCGTGCTGCCGTTCATGCTGGTGCTGCTCGGCGTGCTCGGCGGTGCCGTGGCCTTCGGCTTCATCGGCGTGTTCCTGGGGCCGGTGCTGCTCGCCGTCGGTTACGCGCTGTTGTCGGAATGGGCGGCCCTGCGCAGCGGGATCGAGATCGTCGCCCGCGACGACATCGTGCAGACGCCGCAACGCACGCGGCGCAAGCGCTCGAAGGACACCGTCTAGCTAGTGTCCCGTCCCGGAAATACCTTGCACAAAAGTGGCGAGAAACGCCGCGGTGCTTTGTCGCATCGCTCGCGCATATTCCCGATATCCGCCTCGCTCTGCTTCGCGCCCCGCGCCGTTTTCGCCACTTTTGGGCGTCCAGCGGTGGCTATCGGCGATACGGTTAGGCAAGTTATTTCCGGGACGGGACACTAGAACCTATCTCAAATTCGCTTTAGGAGCATCGTGACGCTGGCCAGCTCCACGAATCCAAGGAAATTGCTGGCGTAG
>DATJFI010000050.1:0-24329 GCA_035495715.1 Casimicrobiaceae bacterium | reverse complement strand
GCTAATTCAAGATCGAGCGAGCGGGCCGAGAGCGCGAAGGCCCGCAGCGAGGCCCGAGATCGTACTTGGACGTACAGCGAGGCCGAGCGAGGAAACGGCAGGTTCATCTCGGCGAACGCTAACGCGAGTGCAGCGAGCGTTAAGCGAAGCGGCGTTCGCTCCAACGTCTATCGGCAGCCGATCTTGATCACAAAGCGACGGACATTCCGCCGTCGATCATGATCATCTGGCCGGTGATGTAATCCGCCGCCGACGACGCGAGGAACACCGCGAGCCCGGCGATCTCGTCCGGCTGTCCCCAGCGTCCGGCCGGCGTGCGCGCCTTCACCCAGGCGTCGAACTTCGCATCGTCGAGCAGCGCGCGGTTCATCTCGGTCGCGAAATAGCCGGGCGCGATCGCGTTGACCTGGATGCCGTGCGGCGCGAGTTCGACGGCCATCCCGCGCGTCAACTGTCGCAGCCCACCTTTCGCCGCGATGTACGGCACGACGGTTGGCCGCGCGACCTCGGCCATGAGCGACGCGACGTGGATGATCTTGCCGCGCCGCCGCTCGATCATCGCCGGCAACACCGCCTGCGACACGAGATGCGGCGCCGTCAGGTTCGTCGCGATCACCGCGTCCCAGTCGCGCTTCGGAAACTCGACGTACGGATGACGCCGCTGGATGCCGGCGTTGTTGACGAGGACGTCGACGTGTCCCGCGCGTGCGGCGATCGCCGCGATGCCATCCTGCACCGCGTTTTCATCGGTCACGTCGAACGACGCCGTGTCAACGGCACCGTTGAGAGCCGCGATTTTTTCGGCGGCCTCGACGAGCGCCTTCGCGTCGCGGCCGTTCAGCACGACGCGCGCGCCGGCCGCGGCGAGTCCGCGTGCTATCGCAAAGCCCAGCCCGCGGCTCGCACCCGTGACAAGCGCGACGCGACCCGACAGGTCGAACCACCGCGCCATTGGACGGTCAGCCTGATCGCTCATCGCGTCGGTCCTCCTTCTCGCACGACATCCGTCTCGCGCTGCGCCGCCGCCTCGAGATCGGCGACCATCCGCGCGACACGCGCTTCGAGCGCCTCCGTCGTGAGTTTCTCGCGGAAGAGCTCGACCAGCAGCGGAAACGCGAACGGCGTCGGCCGCGAGGGCCGCGTCACGACGGCGCGGCAGCCGCGCATCCTCGCCAACGCCGCCGCGAGCCGCGACGCCTCGAGCTGCCGCTCGAGCACCTCGCGCGTCGCCTGGCGAAGCAGCAGGTTGTCCGGATCGTATTCGTTGAAGACGTCCCACAGCAAGCCGCTCGACGCCTGAAGCTGCCGGTTCGATTGCGGCTGGCCCGGATAACCCTGGAACACGAGACCGGCAACCCGCGCGATCTCGCGGAACTGCCGGCGTCCGAGCTCGGCGGCGTTGAGACCGGCGAGAATGTCGCGCTCGACGTCCGGCGCCGCGAGAATGCGCCCGATCTCGCGCAGCGTAAGCTCGAACGGCGTCTTCGACATGAGACCGAAGCCGTAATCGTTGACCATCAAGCTGAAGCTGCGCGGCGCATCGCGCGACAGCCGGTAGCCGACGAGCGTCGCAAGACCGAGGTGCGCGAGGCGTCCCTCGAACGGATAGAAGAACGCGTAATGGCCGTCGCGAAGCGTGATGCGCTCGCAGAGCCATTCGCGTTCGTCGGGCAGGGCGGACCAGCGCGCCTGCAGCTCGAGCAGCGGCCGCACGAGCGCGAGCTCCGGCGAATCGAAGCGGCCGTGCTTCGCGGAGGCGATCAGCTTGCGCGTGCGCTCGGACAAAAGCGTCGACAGCGGCATCTTCGTCCCGAGCCACCGCGTGACGACCGCCGATTGCGGCGGCGCGAGGCGCACCCACGCGGTCATTTCGCGCACCCGCAGAAACTCGAGCACGCGGCCGGCGAACACGAAGCAGTCGCCGGGCCCGAGCCGCGCGATGAAGGATTCCTCGACATGACCGAGCCTGCGGCCGTTTCGAAGCTGCACGACGATGCTCGCGTCCGACACGATCGTGCCGATCTGCATTCGGTGCCGGCGCGCGATCTGTGCGTCGGGCACGCCTGCCACGCCATCGTCGCCGATCACGACGCGGCGATATTCGGGATAGGCGTTGAGACTCGCGCCGCCGTGCACGACGAAGTCGAGCGCCCACTGCCATTCGTCGTCGCCGAGCCTCGCGTAGGCGTGCGTCGCGCGAATCTCCGCCAGCAATTCGCTCGGACGAAAGCCGCCGCCGAGCGCGCACGTGACCAGATGCTGGACGAGCACGTCGAGCGGCGCGACGAGCGGTCGGCGCGGCTCGATCTGTCGCTCGTCGGCGGCCTCGCGCGCGGCGGCCGCTTCGACGAGCTCGAGCGCCTGCGTCGGCACGACGGTCACTTTCGACACCGCGCCCGGCTGATGGCCGCTGCGCCCGGCGCGCTGCAGGAGCCGCGCGACGCCTTTCGGACTGCCGATCTGCAGCACCTGGTCGACCGGCGCGTAGTCGACGCCGAGGTCGAGGCTCGACGTGCAGACGACGGCACGAAGCCGATTCCTGCGCAGGCCTTCCTCGACGAAGTCGCGGACCTCGCGCTCGAGCGAGCCGTGATGGAGTGCGATCTGGCCCGCCCAGTCGGGCCGCGCGTCGAGGAGCGCCTGGTACCAGATCTCGGTCGCCGAGCGCACGTTGGTGAAGACGAGTGTCGAGCGCGCTGCTTCGATGGCGCGGATCACCTGCGGCAGCAGTGCAAGGCCGATATGGCCGCCCCACGGAAAGCGCTGGATCGTTGCCGGCCGCGCTGTCGCGATCGCGATCTCTTTCGCGGCGAGACCTTCGATCACGGACGCGTTCGCGACATTGCGCGGACCGAGGAGACAGGCGAGCGCTTCGTCGAGGTTCGCGAGCGTGGCGGAAAGCCCCCACGTCGGGACACGCGGGCGATGACTTCGCAACCGTGCGAGCGCGAGCTCGACCTGCACGCCGCGCTTCGTCGACATGAGCTCGTGCCATTCGTCGACGACGACCGCGCGCAGATCCGCGAACCGCTCGCGCCAGTCGTCGCGCGACAGCAGCAGCGTCAGACTCTCCGGCGTCGTCACGAGCATCGTCGGCAGTCGCTGCGCCTGGCGGGCGCGCGACGACGGGTTCGTGTCGCCGGTGCGCACGTCGACGCTCCAGTACGGCCGCAGCGCCGACGCGGCGCGCGCGAGCGCGAGGCCGGTGTCCTGCGCGAGCGCGCGCAGCGGCGTGATCCAGAGGATCGAAAGCGACGGCGGCCGCTCGGCGCCGCCCGGTGGTCCGAGCGCGAGCGGACCGAGCAGCGCTGCATACGTCTTGCCCATGCCGGTCGGCGCGTGGATCAGCCCCGAGCGGCCGTCCGCATACGCCTGCCACACCGCTTCCTGGAACGCGAATGGCGTGCAACCCTGCGCGCTGAACCACGCGCGTGCGGCCGCGAACGCGTCGCGAGCGAGCAGGGCAGGCGTGTGCGGCGCGTTCATCGGCCGACGTCTTCTTGTGCGCGGACGCAACCATGCGCAGAATGGCGGGCGCGCGACGCCGCAGGCCGTCTTGCCCCTGTCCGATGCACGATCCTTTCCGCCGTCGTTTCCTGCGATCCGCCGCCGCGCTGACCGCGCTGGCCGTCGGTGAGCCGCGCGCGCGCGCCGCCGTGTCGCGGCCACCCGCGCGCCTGTCGGACATCGACCACATCATCGTGCTGATGAAGGAGAACCGCGCGTTCGATCATTACTTCGGCACGCTCGCCGGCGTGCGCGGGTTCGACGACCCGGCGGCGATGACGCTTGCAAGCGGCCGCTCGGTGTTCCACCAGCCCGACACGATCACCGCCGAAGGGTTCCTGACACCTTTTCACCTGGACACGAAGCGCACCAGCGCGCAGCGACTCACCGATCTCGGCCACAGCTTTCGCGCGCAGCACGCCTGCTGGAACGGCGGCGCGATGGACGCCTTCGTGCGCGAGCACCGCGCGTACGACCACGAGGCGGGTCCGCTGACGATGGGCTACATGAAGCGCGACGACCTGCCGTTCTATCACGCGCTGGCCGACGCGTTCACCATCTGTGACGGCTACCACGCGTCGATGCTCGGGCCGACGCAGCCGAACCGGCTCTACCTGATGACCGGCTCGATCGACGCCGACGGCAAGTTCGGCGAGCCCGTGATCGCGAACGGTCGCCGGGACCTCGGTTGGGAAACCTATCCCGAGCGGCTCGAGCGTGCGGGCATCACGTGGCGCATCTACCAGGATTGGGACGACTATGGTTGCAACGCCGTGCGCTATTTCTCGGCGTACGCGCGAAGCCCGAAGCGCTCGGCGCTGCGCGACCATGCGCTGCGGCTGCGGCCGCATTACGAGCTTCTGCACGATCTCGCCGCCGGCAACCTGCCGCAGGTGACGTGGATCGTGCCGGCTTCGACCGTCAGCGAGCATCCGGACTTCCTGCCTGCAGCCGGCGAGCATCACACGCACGACATCCTGCAGGCCCTCTGGTCGAATCCGCGCGTCTGGGCAAAGACCGTCGTCATCGTCGACTACGACGAAAACGACGGCCAGTTCGACCACGTGCTGCCGCCGGTCGCGCCGCCCGGAACGCCGGGCGAGTACGTGAACGGCCAGCCGGTGGGGCTCGGCTTTCGCGTACCGTGCCTCGTCGTGTCGCCATTCTCGCGCGGCGGCTACGTCGTCTCCGACACGTTCGACCATACGTCGACGCTGCGCCTGATCGAGACGCGCTTCGGCGTCGAGGTGCCGTATCTGTCGCGCTGGCGGCGCGAGACGTGCGGCGATCTGACCGCGACGCTCGCGTTCGGCGAAGCGCCGCGTCTCGACGTGCCGCGAATGCCCGACACCGCCGCGCGGCTCGCCCAGGTCGAGCGGACCGTGCTCGACCTGCCGCCGCCGCGGGCTCCCGACGTGCAGACGATGCCGAAGCAGGAGACAGGGACGCGCAAGCGGCGCGGCTCCGCGTAACCTCGGATCGCCGTCAGCCGTGCCGGCGCACGAGCGCCATCGCGCGTTTCAGCGTCCGTTTGCGTTCGTCCGGCAGGTTGCGGCCCGATCGATTGATGTAGAACTGGATGAAGCGGTTGATCGAACCTGCGTCGCGGTCGCGGTTCGCGGCAAGCAGCGTGCGCGCGAGCTCCACCGCGGGTTTGCCATCGTGCCTTCCGGCACGTCGACCGCCGACG
Source organism: Casimicrobiaceae bacterium (assembly GCA_035495715.1). Taxonomy (GTDB): domain Bacteria; phylum Pseudomonadota; class Gammaproteobacteria; order Burkholderiales; family Casimicrobiaceae; genus VBCG01. The sequence continues at coordinate 19,132 of DATJFI010000050.1, read as the reverse complement.
TCTTCACGCTCGCGATCCAGCGCCGCTTGCGCTTCTTGTGCGGGTGCTTGTGAAGCGGCATCCAGGCTGACCGATTCTCGAGTGCCCGCGGCGAGTCGGGCCGATCAATCCGCCGCCGCGAGCGCGACGCCGGCCTCGGTCTGCGGTTGCGGCGCCGCGCGGAAGCGTTCGAGCAGCGCTGCTTCGCGCGCCTTCGCATCCTTCAGGTGCCGTTCCTTCACGTGTCCGTAGCCGCGGATGTGCTCGGGAATCGACGCGAGCGAGACCGCGATCTCGTAGTTCGCAGGCGCGAGCTTCGCGAGCAACTCGTCGACCAGCGCTTCGTACTCGCCGATCAGCGCGCGCTCGCGCTTGCGCTCTTCCGTCCTGCCGAAGATGTCGAGCGCGCCGCCGCGGAAGCGCCGCATCTTCGCGAGCAAACGAAACGCCGGCAGCATCCACGGGCCGTAGGTCGATTTGCGAGCTTCGCCGGTCGCAGCATCGGTCTTGTTCGTCGTCGGCGGCGCGAGGTGGAAATTGAGCTTGTAGCTGCCCTCGAATTGCGCGGCGACGCGATCGACGAAGTCGGTTTCCGCGTAGAGCCGCGCCACCTCGTATTCGTCCTTGATCGCGAGCAGCTTGAAGTGGTAGCGCGCGACGGCCTCGGTCAAGTCCGTCGCGCCCGGCTGCTTCGCCGCTTCGGCGCTGCGCACCTTCGCCACGAGATCGGTGTAGCGTTTCGCGTACGCGGCGTCCTGGTAATCGGTGAGGAACGCGCGCCGGCGCTCGACGACCTCGTCGAGCGACTCCGACAGACGCTGCGAGTCGGGCTTCGCGGACGGAATCGCCGCGGCGACGACCTTCTGCGGTTCGACAGCCGCCAGCCGGCCCCAGCGAAAGCTCTGCTTGTTCGCCTCCACCGCCGCGCCGTTCAACTCGACGGCACGCAGGATCGCGTCCTCGCCGACCGGCAACAAGCCCCGCTGGTACGCGTAGCCGATCATGAACAGGTTCGTCGCGATCGAGTCGCCCATCAGTCCTGTCGCGAGCTTCGTCGCGTCGAGGAATTCGGCGTCGCCGGGCGCGACCGCGTCCTTGATCTCCTGCTCCATCGATCCCGTCGGGAACGCGAGGTCGGGCTCGCGCGTGAACTGCGCGGGCATCACGAGCGATGTGTTGACGAGCGCCTTCGTCACGCCTTTCTGCATCTTCGCGAGCGCCTCGTTGCCGACGCCGGTCAGGATGTCGCAGGCGAGGACGAGCTTCGCTTCGCCGGCCGCGATCCGCGTCGCGTGGAGCTGGTCGGGATGCTCGGCGATGCGCACGTGCGACACGACGGCGCCGTTCTTCTGCGCGAGCCCCGTCATGTCGAGGACCGACACGCCCTTGCCTTCGAGGTGCGCGGCCATGCCGAGGAGCGCGCCGATCGTCACCACGCCGGTGCCGCCGATGCCGGTGACGAGCACGCCGTACGGTTCCGTCGCCGGTACGGGCGACGGTTGCGGCAGCTGCGAAAAGTCGACGGCTTCCGCCTTCTTCGGCTTGCGCAACTGACCGCCGACGACGGTCACGAAGCTCGGGCAGAAGCCCTTCAGGCACGAGTAGTCCTTGTTGCACGACGACTGGTCGATCGTGCGCTTGCGCCCGAACTCGGTCTCGATCGGCGCGACCGACACGCAGTTCGACTTGACGCCGCAGTCGCCGCAGCCTTCGCAAACGAGCTCGTTGATCACGACGCGCTTCGCCGGATCGGGGAACGTGCCGCGCTTGCGCCGCCGCCGCTTTTCGGCCGCGCATGTCTGGTCGTAGAGGAGGATCGTCGTGCCCGCCGTCTCGCGCAGCGACTTCTGCACCGTGTCGAGGTCGTCGCGGTGATGCACCTCGATGCCGCCGTCGAAGTAGTTCGGCGGGTACTTGTCGGGCTGGTCGGTGACGACGACGATCTTCGTGACGCCTTCGGCCGCGCACTGGCGTGCGATGTCGCGCGGCGAGATCGGACCGTCGACCGGTTGTCCGCCCGTCATCGCGACGGCGTCGTTGTAGAGGATCTTGTAGGTGATGTTGACGCCGGACGCGACCGCGGCGCGGATCGCGAGGATGCCGCTGTGGTAGTACGTGCCGTCGCCCAGATTCGCGAAGATGTGCTTCTCGTTCGTGAACGGCGCCTGGCCGATCCACGGCACGCCTTCGCCGCCCATGTGCGTGAACGTCGACGTGCGCCGATCCATCCAGATCGCCATCACGTGGCAGCCGATGCCGGCTGTGGCGCGGCTGCCTGCGGGCACGTTCGTCGACGTGTTGTGCGGGCATCCGGAGCAGAAGTACGGCATCCGCCCGAGGCTGATCTTGGGTTGCGCCAGCGCGCGTTCCTTCTGGTTGATGAAGTCGACGCGCTGGCGGATGCGCTCGGCGGTGCGCGGGTGCAGGTCCAGCCGCTGGATGCGCTGCGCGATCACGCGCGCGATCATCGCCGGCGTCAACTCGGCATGCGGCGGCAGCAGCCAGTCGCCGTGCGGGCGCACCCATTCGCCCTTCTCGTCGAACTTGCCGACCACGCGCGGACGCACGTCGTCGCGCCAGTTGTAGAGCTGCTCCTTCAACTGATACTCGACGATCTGCCGCTTTTCCTCGACGACGAGGATCTCGTCGAGGCCCTCGGCGAATTGCCGGACGCCCTCGGGCTCGAGCGGCCACGGCATCGCGACCTTGAAGACGCGAATGCCGATCTCGACCGCGTCGCTTTCGGTGATGCCGAGATCGTCGAGCGCCTGCCGCACGTCGAGATAGCTCTTTCCGCTCGTGATGATGCCGAGGCGCGGCCGCGGCGAATCGATGACGATCCGGTTCAGCTTGTTGACGCGGCAGTAATGCAGCGCCGCGTAGATCTTGTAGTCCTGCATCCGTGCTTCGGTGCCGAGGAACGTGTCGGGCCAGCGGATCGACACGCCGTCGGGCGGCAGCGGAAAGTCGTCGGGAACGATGATCTCGACGTGGCTCGCATCGCCGTCGACCGACGCCGAGCTCTCGACGGTGTCGGAGACGCACTTGAAGCCGACCCAGCAACCGGAATAGCGGCTCATTGCCCAGCCGTGCAAGCCGAGGTCGAGGATCTCCTGCACCGACGACGGATACAGCACCGGCATCATTGCCGCCGAGAACTGATGGTCGGACTGATGCGGCAGCGTGGACGACTTCGCCGCGTGATCGTCGCCGGCGAGCACGAGCACGCCGCCGTGCTTCGACGTGCCGGCGAAGTTGGCGTGCTTGAACACGTCGCCGCAGCGATCGACGCCCGGGCCCTTGCCGTACCACATCGCGAAGACGCCATCGACGTTCGCGCCTTCGTACATCGTGACCTGCTGCGTGCCCCACACCGCCGTCGCGGCGAGATCCTCGTTCAACCCCGGCTGGAACTTGATGCGCGCGCGATCGAGGAACTTCTGCGCCTTCCAGAGCGCCTGGTCGAGTCCGCCGAGCGGCGAGCCGCGGTAGCCGGATACGAAGCCGCCGGTGTTGAGCCCGGCCGCGTTGTCGCGTTGTCGCTGCAGCAGCAAAAGGCGTACGAGCGCCTGCACGCCGGTCAGGAAGACGCGGCCGCTGCCAAGCTCGTACTTGTCATCGAGGGAGACGTTGCGAAGCGGCGCGGTCGCGACCGCAGCGGGCAGGGCCATCGGCGTCAAGCTCCAAGAATCGTGTTCCGGATTGCGCCGCGACGGGTAGCCGCGGCCTCGGGACGAGGCGATTGTGTCGCCCGCCCGCACCCGCCAATTTTACCCGCATCGACGCGAGCCAGCCATTGCGGGGGGTGTCCTGCAGATGGCGTCGGCGCCGAGCGAACGCAACCGATCCGACGCAAAACAGTGCCAGCCGCGTGAAGCTAACGAATCACCGACCGTGAGCGAACATGTTCACGCAGTCGCGTCCGGTTTCGGCACATTGCGCAATTCGAAGGCCGCTATAGGCTGCGCGAAGCCCTTGAGCGCGATCTTGCCGACGGCCTCCGCCACGAACGAGTCGCCGAGCGCCGCGCGCATCCGCTGGTCGATCAGGATCTGTCCCGGCTTGGCCTCGCCGCAGAGGCGCGCCGCGAGATTCACGACGCCGCCGATCGCCGAATAGTCGAAGCGGCCCTCGAACCCGAACGCGCCGAGCGTCGCGTAGCCGCGCGCGAGGCCCATGCCGATGTCGAGGTCGTAGCCGTTCTGCGCCCACCGTTCGCGCAGCGCGCCGAACGCGTTGCGCATTGCCAGCGCCATCTGCGCCGCTCGCTTGCCCGGGTCGGGTATCGGCAGCGGGTCGTTGAAGAACACGAGGATCCCGTCGCCGGCGAAGCGGTCGAGCGTGCCTTCGTGCTCGGCGATCAGCGGCCCCATCGTCGCGTGATAATCGTGCAGCACCGCCTCGACTTCCTCCGGCTCGGCCGCATCGGTGAAGGCCGTGAAGCCGCGCAGGTCCACGAACAGGTAGCAGATCTCGCGGCGATGCGGCGCGAGGATCGACTGCTCGCCGGCCGAGACGATCGCGTCGGCCACCGCCGGCGCGAAAAAGCGCTTCAGTTGCGACAGTCGCTGCAATTGCTCGACCTGCTCGCGCACGCGGTCCTCGAGCGCGACGTTCCATTGCTTCAGCGCTTCGGCCTGCGTGCGAACCTCGTCCTGCAGCGACTTGACGCGCAAAAGCGAGCGTACACGCGCGAGCAATTCCTGCTGGTTGATCGGCTTCGACAGGAAATCGTCGGCGCCCGCCTCGATGCCGTGCACGCGTTCCTGCTGCGGATCGAGCGAGGTCACCATGACGACGGGCAGAAGCGCCGTCTGCGCGTTGTCGCGAATGCGCCGGCAGACGTCGTAGCCGGAAAGACCCGGCATCATCACGTCGAGCAGCACGAGATCGGGAACGTCGGCCGCGAGCTTCGCGAGTGCTTCCTCGCCGTTCTGCGCGGTCGTCACCGCGTAGCCTTTGGCGGCCAGCAGATCGCCGAGCAGCTTGATGTTGAGCGGCGTGTCATCGACGACGAGGACCTTTGGCGTCATGGATGTCCCGTATCGGGCTCGAGCGCGCGCCGTACCGCGTCGAGGAATTCGCGAAGCGCGATCGGCTTGGCGACGTAGCCGTCGAATCCCGCGTCGGTGATCAGCTTGCGGTCCTGCTGCATGACCGACGCCGTGACTGCGATGACCGGAATGGCGGCCGTGGACGCGTTCGCCCGCAACAAGCGCAACGCCTCGATGCCGTCGATGCCGGGCAGATGGATGTCCATCAGCACGAGATCCGGAAGGCGCTCCAGCGCGAGCCGAACGCCGTCCTCACCGGTCGTCGCCTCGATCGTCGCGTAGCCCTTCGCTTGCAGCACGTCGCGGGCGAGCTTCAGGTTCTTGTCGTTGTCCTCGACGATCAGGATCGTGTTCATTGGCCTACCCCGCGCCAGGAGTTGGATTGTCTCTGCCGGAAGCGCCGCCTGCTTCGGCGAGTGGAATCGTGAACGTGAACGTCGAGCCCTTGCCTGGGACGCTTTCCACTGTAATGGTGCCGCCGTGCAGCTCGACGAACTTGCGCGTGAGCGCGAGCCCGAGCCCGGTCCCTTCCTGCTTGTTCGTGTAGTGCCGTCCGACCTGGCGGAATTCCTCGAAGACCGCGGCCTGATCTTCCGCCGCGATGCCGATCCCGGTGTCGCGCACGGCAATTTCGGCATTCCGCTCGGTGCGTCTCGCCGTCACGTCGACGCTGCCGCCGTCGGGCGTGAACTTCACGGCGTTGGTGAGGAGGTTGATGAGGATCTGCTTGAACTTGCGCTCGTCGGCGACGATGTCGCCGAGCTGCGGATCGACCTGCTGGTGCAGGGCGATCCCGTGGCGCTGCGCGCGCTCGCGCACCAGCGTCAGCGCATTCGAGATCGCAGTCGAAACGTCGAAGCGCGACGCGTCGAGCTCCATGCGGCCCGCCTCGATTTTCGACAGATCGAGGATGTCGTTGATGAGCGTCAGCAGGTGCCTGCCCGACGAGTGGATGTCCTTGAGATAATCGTCCTGCTTCACGTTGAGCTCGCCGAACAGCCGTTCCAGCAGTACTTCGGAAAAGCCGATGATCGCGTTGAGCGGCGTGCGCAGCTCGTGCGACATGTTCGCGAGAAAGTCGGACTTGTGCTTGTTGGCGACCTCGAGCTGGCGGCTCTTGTCGTCGATCTCGTGGAAAAGGCGCGCGTTCTGGATCGCGATCACCGCCTGGTCGGCGAAGGTCTTCAGTAACGTGATGTCCTTGTCCGAGAACGCGCCGGTGTACTCGCGCCCGACGAAGATCACGCCAATCGCCTTTCCCTCCCACAGCATGGGAGCGAAGACCACGCCTCTGTAGCCCACCGCCCGGCACGCGGAACGTGTTCGTTCCGGCACATCCACACCGTGCTCGACGTCGGGATAATGGACGACCGAGCGCGTGAGGATCGCAGTGCCCGACCCGCTCTCGTCCATGCGAAGCGGAAACATGTGCTGGAGTCCCTCGCGGTTCGGCCCCTGGTACGCGACGAGGTGGATGAGACCATCGTCGCCGACGAGGCTGACGCCCGCCACCTTCCCGGCGAAGAGGCGCTCGCAACTGGTCAGGATCTTCTCGAAAACCGGCTGGGTATCCGCGATCGAACTACTGATGGCCGCCAGCACTTCGGCCGACGCGCGCTGCTGCTCGAGCGCTTCCTTCGTCTCGTTGAACAGGCGTACGTTCTCGAGCGCGATGGCCGCCTGATCGCCGAACGTGCGCAGCAGCGCGATCTCGCGGTCGCTGAACGCGCGCACCTCGTTGCGCCGCAGGAGAATTGCGCCGAACGGTTGTCCCTCGCGCAGGAGCGGCGTCACGACCACCGTCCGGTGCCCATGGCCTTGCGCGATCTCGCGACTAAGCGGGTATTCCGTGCCTTCGGCGAGCAGATCGGCTATGTGGATCGTGCGACGCTCGAGCACCGCCCGGCCCGTGATCGTCTCGCCGTTGATGGGCAGCGTGTCGACGTGGGTCACCGGATCGGGGGACGAGCCTCGCGATGCGAGATGGCGAAGCGCATCGCCGTCGATCATGTACATCGAGGCGGCGGCCGCGTCGCAGAGCTTCGCCGCGCGCTCGGCGATCGCCTCGAGCACCGGTTGCACGTCGGTCGGTGAGCTCGAGATCACGCGCAGGATCTCGGCTACCGCCGTCTGCTGCTGCAACGCCTCGTTCGTTTCGTTGAACAGGCGCACGTTCTCGATCGCGATCACGGCCTGGTCGGCGAAGGTCTTCAGAAGCTCCTCCACCTTGTCCGCGAACGATCCGGGCTCGGCTCTTGCAACGACGATGGAGCCGACGATGTGATCTTCGCGAATCATTGGCACGCCGAGCGCGCATCGGAACCCGATCTTCGCGACGGATTCCTTCTGCTCGTAAGCCGAGTCCGCAAGCATGTCCGGAACCTCGATCGACGCTCGAGTCAGAACGACCCGTCCCGCCACCGTGCCCATCGACGGCTTCATCGGGTAATGCTTCCGGTGCGCTTCGGCGCCGGGCCCGTAGGCGGCGCCCATGTGAATGAGCTCCCCATCGAACGTCGTCACGTAAACGTATTTCGCCGATGAGAGGGCGGCGGCACGTTCGGCGATGGAATCGAACACCGGTTGCAGGTTGGTGCGCGAGCCGCTGATGACCTTCAACACCTCGGCGGTGGCCGTTTGTCGCTCGAGCGCTTCCTTCGTCTCGTTGAAGAGACGCACGTTCTCGATCGCAATGACCGCCTGGTCCGCGAACGTTTGCAGGATTGCGATCTGGTGATCGCCAAAGGGTCCCGCGACGGGGCGACCGACGCCGATGGCGCCGATCGGCCGGCCATCGCGGATCAGCGGTACACCCAACGCACTGCGGAAGCCGGAATTAGCCGCAACCTCCCCGACCGTGTAGTCAGAATCCGCGAGCACATCCGGAACCATCGCGACCTTGCCCGTGAGCACCGCACGCGTTGTCGCCGTGTCACGGCTCGGCGGACGCGGGAACGACTGCGCCCAGTAGGCCGCGCCTTTTGCGTCGAGGTTGGCGCTGGCCGCGAGATGGAGCAGCTCGCCGTCGAACGTGAACACCAGTCCCGAGCTCGCCTCGCATAGGCGCAGCGCGGCGGACGCGATCGTGTCGAACACCGGCTGCACGTCGGTCGGAGAGCTCGAGATGACGCGCAGGATTTCGGCGATCGCCGTCTGCTGATCGAGCGCTTCGCGCGTCTCGTTGAACAGGCGCGCGTTCTGGATCGCGATCACCGCCTGATCGGCGAACGTCTTGAGAAGCGCGATCTCCTTGCCTGTGAAAGGCTGCACGATCTCGCGGCCGACGACGATGACGCCGATGCCGCGATCTTTCCATACCATCGGCGCGAAGACGACCGATCGCACGCCCGTCGCCTCGCCACTCTTGCGCGTATAGGCGGGCACTTCGGTCGCGGCAAGAACATCGGGATGGTGGATGACCCGCCCTTCGAGGATCGCGAGGCCCGTCGAGGAATCGCGATTGAGCGGGCCGGGAAAGACGCTCCGGAGTTGATCGCCATTCGGGCCGTCGTAGTAGCCGAGATGCACGAGACCGTCGTCGCCGACCAGGTTGATGCTGATCGCGCTCACGTCGAAGAGTCGCTTGCAGCTTTCCGCGATCCGCGTGAACACGGGCGCGGTGTCGGCGACCGAGCTGCCGATGACGCTCAGCACCTCCGCTGACGCCTGCTGCTGCTCCAGCGCCTCCTTCGTTTCGTTGAAGAGACGCACGTTTTCGATCGCGATCGCCGCCTGGTCGGCGAACGTCTTCACGAGCGCGATCTGCCGCTCGGAGAAATTGCGCTTCTCCATTCGCCAGAGCTGGATCGCACCGATCGCGTGGTCCTCGCGCATCAGCGGCACGGCGAGCGCGGTGCGATGACCGATGCGGCGCTGCAGTTCGAGCCCGACCGGCAGATCGTCCTCCGATGCCGCCGCGAGATCCTCGACCTGGAACGGCGCGCGGTCGAACATCGCGCGTCCCGCGACCGAGCCTCGCGTAAGCGGCATCGACTCGCCCTCGTTCAGCGTGCGCGTGCTGCCGAAGGCGGCCACACACCGCAGCGCGTCGCGCTCGGCCAGCACGATCGTCGCCTGTGCCGCGTCGCAGAGCTTCAGCGCGCGCTCGGCAACCGCGTTCAACATCGGCTTCACGTCGCCCGGCGTCGCGGCGATCACGCGCAGGATCTCGCTGATCGCCGTCTGCTGCTCGAGCGCGCTCGCAAGCTCGCGCGTACGCGCCTCGACCTTCTGCTCGAGGCCCGCGTACGATTCGCGCAGCTTGCCGCTCATCCGGTTGAACTGGTCCGCGAGCGCTTCGAGCTCGTCGCCGGTACGCACGACGATGCGCTGGTCGAGATCGCCGGTACCGATCCGCTGCGCCCCTTCGTCGAGCGTGCGGATCGGCCGCACCATGCCGCGCGCCAGCGCCAGCGCGCCGAGCGCCGATAACATGAGCCCGGCAAGGAGGAGGAGGGCGGTACGCAGGATCGACGCATTGAGCTTGGCGTAGACCTCCGACACCGGCTGCTCGACGAACACGTTCCATTTGAGCGATTCGATCGGCGCCATCGACGTCAGCACGCGCTTGCCGGCGAGGTCCGTCGACACCATCGCCACGTTGCCGCCGTCGCGCGGAGCTGTCATCGCGGCCTGCACGTGCGGCAAAGCGGACAGGTTCGTCTTGCGCAAGACGAGGCCGATGTCGGGGTCGGCGACGAGATAGCCTCTTTCGTCGACGACGTACGCCTTGCCCTTGTCGCCGATGCGAATCCGCGACACGACGTCCCAGATGAACTTGAGATTGACGTCGGCGACCGTGACCGCGCCCTTTTCTCCAGCGGCGCGCACGGCGATCGTCATGTACGGCTCGGTCTCCTTGCGAAAGTACACGGGGCCGAACCACGTGCGATCGGCCTTCGACTCGCGAAACGCCGGCTCCTGCGCGCGGTCGCGGCCCGAGCCGACACTGTCCATTCCGAGGCGCGACACGGCCAGCCGCTCGTGTCCCGATGCATCGATCTGGGCGACGTCGGTCACTTCGGGCGCCTGGCGCAGCAGCTTCAGGAACTCGCCGCGTCGCAGCTCCACGTCGCCGGGATCGAGTTGCGGCAGTGCCGCGTAAGCGACCTGACGCTCGATCTGGTGCACGTACTCCTGGATGCGTGAGGCGGCGCCGAGCGCCTTTTCGTGCTGCAGACCGGCGAGCGACGACTTCGCCTCCTGGTACGTGAAGTAGATGCTGATTGCGCCGGACGCGAGGAGCGCGATCGTGACGAGCGTCAGGATCAGCAGCAGGTACTTGCGGAACAGGCGTCCACGGTGCCCGTCAGCCCGTCGCGGCGCGTGTCCCATCGACGGCATCGACGCTTCGCCGACGGCGCGCGCGATGTCGTTCATTCGAGCACGTCGCTGGCGCGAAGCAGCAGGGCGCTCGGAAACGCGACCCCGATTGCGCGGGCCGCACGCTGGTTGATCACGAGCTCGAAGCGCGCCGGCTGCTCGATCGGCAGGTCGGCCGGCTTCGCGCCCTTCAATATCCGGTCTACGTACGCGGCCGCGCGCCGGTGCATGTCGGCGTAATCGGGGCCGAACGACATGAGGCCGCCGGCATCGACGAGCTCGCGATACGGGTAAACCGCCGGCAAGCGTCGCTTCGTGGCGAACTCGACGATGCGTGCGCGGTTATGCAGGAACACGCGATCGGCGAGGATGCTCATCGCGCCGGCGCCACGCGACACGATGGCGTCGAACGCCGCATCGAAATCGCGCGCCGAGCGCACCTGCACCGAAACCAGGTCGAGATGCAGCACGTGCGCGGCCTCGTGTGCCTGTCGCTCGGCCCCAGCGTGAAACGCGTTGTCGGGATTCCACAGGACGGCAACGGTCGAAAGCCTGGGTGCGACCTGCGTGAGCAGCTCGAGCCGCTTGCCTTCGAGATCCGGCGCGATCGACGTGAGCCCCGTCGCGTTGCCGCCGGGATGAGCGAGGCTTGCGACGAGCTGCGTGCCGACCGGATCGCCGACGGCCACCATCACGAGCGGTACGGTCTTCGTCGCGCGCTCCACGGCCTGCGCGGCGGGCGTGCCGGCCGTGACGATGATCTCGACGCCCGCGGCGAGCAGCTCGTCGACGAGCTTCGGAAAGCGCTTGTAATTGCCCTCGGCCCAGCGGTATTCGATCGCGAGGTTGCGGCCCTCGACGTAACCGAGCTCGCGCAACCCGTCGCGAAAGGGTCCGACGAGGTTCGCCTCGAGCGCGGCCGTCGAATTGCCGAGGAAGCCGATCCTGTGCGCACGCGCGGTGGATTGCGCACCGGCGCGAAGGGGTCTCGCGAGCAAAATTGCGGCGGCGAAGCCGATGAATCGGCGCCGTTCCATACGAGATCTCCCCCCAAGCGCATGACGTGCGGTCGCGGGTGCACAGTTTCCACCATGCGGCCGCGTTGCGGAAGGGGACGCGAACCGGGGGCTTCAGCCCGCGAGGAGGTCCCTCACGACGGCATCGAGCGGGATCGGCGCGGCGATCTGCTTCGTCTCGAGCAGGAAGTGCACCTGATCGTCGAGACCGGCACGGAAGCCCGGGCTCGCGACGATCTCGCGAGCCTTGGCGAGATCGAAGAAGCGGCTCGTGACAAGCTGCTGCCGCATCGCTTTCTCGTCGGTCGGGCTCTTTTGCTCGGCGTTCACGTACCGCGTGATCTCGGCGATCGCCTCGCTCTGCGTTGCGGGATCGAGCAGATACGGCACGCCCTTGCCGTGGTAGGCGGCGAGGAACGCGCGCAGCGCCGGCGCGCTCGGTTCGACGATGCTGCGCGGCGCGACGAACACGTCGTAGTCCTCGAACGGCGCCGTCGGTCCGGGCGGCTTCGTGAAGTCGTCGTGCGTGAACAGCACGCGCGTGTCCTTGCGCAAACCCTCGATGTAGTAGCGGCCGTTCAACGACGGAATCACGGCATCGACGCGCTTGGCGAGGAATGCCGATTGCGCATCGCCGACCGGCAGGTTGACGAACGCGATGTCCGCGAGGCCCATGCCGAACTTGCGCAGCGCCCGCACGAGGAAGTACTGAAGGCCGGTGCCCGCCGTCGTCGCGACGCGCGTGCCGCGCAGATCGGCGACCGACTTGATCTCGGGTGCCGCCAGCAGCGCGAACGCGGGCGCGGGATCGGTGGAGATCGAGACGATCCGCAGCGAAATGGCGTTCGCGGCGAGCGCGAGCAGCGCCGCTGTCGCCGACACGGAACCCAGCGCGACGCTGCCACCGCCCATCGCTTGTATTAGCTTCGGGCCGCCGGCGCCGGCGAACAGGATCGACGAGATGTCGACGCCGGCCGCCTTGAACCAGCCTTTCTGCTCGGTCACCGCAATCAGGCCCGACACGGGGTTGCGCAACAGGCCGATCGCCAGCGAGCCGCCTTTGGCTTCGCTCGCCGCGCGCGCGAGGGGCGCATGCGCGAGCCATGCGCCGCCCATCGCGGCGGCCGCGTGCATCAAGCGCCGCCGGTTTCTCAGACGCGAGCCACCCACGTGTTCCTCCTGAAAGCGATGCCGGCCATTACCGGCGCGGCGCCACGTGCAGCGCCTTGATCGGAACGTCGGCGAAGACGCGCGCCGCGTCTTCGACGGACGTCACGCGGCCGAGCTGGCCGCAACCGGTACACGCGATGCGCGCCGCGTCCTGCACCGGATCGACGTACTCGGCGAACCATGCGGCAAGGCGCGAGCGGAGTTCGCGTACGAGCGTCGTTGTCGACGGATCGTCGATCCGATTCACGCGCTCGTCCGGATCGTGCACGAGGTCGCAGAGCTCGTGCGGCCCGCCCGGTTCGCGATGCACGTATTTCCACTCGCGCGTGCGCACCATGCGCACCGGTCCGTATTCGTCGTAGACGACGATGTTGCGCTGGGGACTCGCGGCGTCGCCGTCGAGCAGCGCGCAAAAGCTCCGGCCGGGCCGCTTGCGCGGCGCGGGATCGGCAACGCCGGCGTAGTCGAGCAGTGTCGGATAGACGTCGTAGCCGCTCGCGAGCGCGTCGCAAACGGCCGGCGCGATCCGCCCGGGTTGCGTGAAGAGCGCCGGCACCTTGACCGACGTGTCGTACATGTTCTGCGGCCGCGTGCCGTTGCCCTTGCCCCAGATGCCGTGGTGGCCGCAGTTCATGCCGTTGTCGCTCATGAAGATGACGAGCGTGCTGGACGCGAGACGAAGCGCCTCGAGACGATCCAGCACGCGGCCGATGCCGGCGTCCATCGCGGTGACCGCGGCGAAATAGCCGACCAGGCTCCCGCGCCGGCGGCGATGGCCTTCGTCGGTCGCCGGATTGCCGGTGGCTGAGAACGGATGCGGCGGATCCTGCGGACACGACGCGAACGCGCAATCGTCGTAGAGCGCGGTGTACGCGCGCGGATGCGAGTCGATCCACGGGTAGTGCGGCGCCGTGTAGTTGAGGCTCAGCCAGAACGGCGCGCGCTCGTTCGCCTCGCCGTCGACGAACGTGAGCGCCTGGTCGGTCAGCTCGTCGGTCAGATAGCGCGCGACGGTGCGCAGCGTGCCTTCGTCGACCATCGGAGCGTCGTAATACGGGCTCATGCCCGACGCGTGCGCGAACCAGCGAACGTAGCCTGCGCGCGGCACGTCGCTCGCGCCGAGATGCCACTTGCCGATCAGCGCGCAGCGATAGCCCGCGGTGGCGAAGGCATCGGTCAAAAGCGGCTGCCGCGCGAGATAGTCGACGCGCGAAGGACCGGCGTTGCCGTCGCGAATCCAGTCGTGGACGCCGTGTCGCGACGGGATTTCGCCGGTCAGCAGCGACGCGCGCGCAGGCGAGCACACGGGCGACGTGCAGAAGAACGACGTGAAGCGCACGCCGGATGCGGCAATGCGATCGAGCGCCGGCGTGACGATGTCGCGGTTGCCGGCGCAACGCATCGCCCAGGCGCCCTGGTCGTCGCTCAGAATGAAGAGCACGTTCGGACGCTGCGGATCGCGGCTCGCCATGTCGTCGGTACGTGATCGCCCGGTGAAGCGGCCGTCAGCCCATCACGATGCCGCCGTCGACGTTGAACGCCGAGCCGGTCGTGAAATCGCAGTCGTCCGATGCGACGAAAAGCGCCATCCGCGCCACCTGCTCGACGGTCCCGAGACGCTTGAGCGGCGAGCGCGAGCCGACGCGCGCCATGACCCGTTCGAGGTCGACGCCTTCGATCTTCGCCCCTTCGCGCCAGCCCTGCTCGCCCAGTGCGGTGGCAATCGGGCCGGGGCAGATCGCGTTGACGAGGATCTCGTGTTGCGCGACTTCGAGCGCGAGCGAGCGCGTGAAGCCGATCACGCCCCACTTCGCGGCGCTGTACGCGCTCGCGGTCGGCTCGCCGACCTTGCCGGCGATCGACGCGATGTTGATGATCCGGCCCGCGCGCCGCTCGATCATCGCCGGCAGCACGGCCTTGCTCGCGAGGAACGTCGCCTTCAGGTTCACGTCGACGACCGCATCCCAGAGCGCCTCGGTCATGTCCTTCACGTACGCCTTGCGCATGATGCCGGCGTTGTTGACGAGGATGTCGATGCGGCCGAAGCGCGCGAGCGTGTCCTCGACGACGCGCCGCAGCTCATCCTCCTTCGTCACATCGACGGCCATGGCGACCGCATTGGCGCCGATCTCCGCTGCGGTGCGCGTCGCGCTGTCGGCGTCCCGATCGGCCACGGCGACGCGCGCGCCTTCCGAGCAGAACGTGCGGGCGATCGCCGCGCCGATGCCCGCGGCGCCGCCGGTGACGATCGCGACGCGATCCGCGAGGCGCTCGCCGGTCTTCATGCGACGGCTTTCAACTTGTCGTAATCGACGTTCAAGAGGTACGTCGGTTCGACGTCCTCCTCGATCGGGACGAATCGCCGGCCGCCGGCCGTGAACCGGTTGTCGGTCTTCGGCACCGAGATCGTCGAGATTTCGCCGCCGACGAGCACGTCGCCGTCGTCCTTCGCCCAGAAGCGGTGATACAGGCGCGGCACGATCGTCAGGCTCTGCCCGTGCGGAATCTCGAAGATCTGACCGGCCTCGAACGTCCTGCGCACCCCGTCGCAATACACGTGTCCCGGCGCGGTCTCGTTCATCGTCTCGTCCGAGTTTGCATTGTAGAGCTGGATCATCAGCGTGCCGCCCGCGTAGCTGATGATGTCCTCGTTCTTGTTGTAGTGAAAATGGAACGGCAGCCGCTGGCCGGGCGCCAGAACGAAGATCTTTTCGCCATACGGCGTGCCGAGGTTGGGCTCCGGCGTGCCGTTACGGACGTCGAACATCGTGATGCCGCAGCGATCGAAATCTCCCTGGCCGAAGTCGGTGCAGGCCCAGCCGAGCATGTTCTCGAAGATGCGGTGATGCTCGGGGCCCGCATGGCGCCGCCAGTCGGCGGGCGACCAGTATGCGTATTCGGGAAGACGGATCCCGTGCCGGCGCAACGCCGCATGCGCGTGCTCGACGGCGGCATTGATCTGCGATCGTTTCATGTAGACGTCCCGGTGAGCGTGGGAAGGGAAAGGCGCGGGTTCGCGCGCCGCACGTTGTGCTCGAAGATCGCGTCGACCTGGTCGCGTGTCGCGCCGCGGCCGAGCAGGAACGCGTCGACGGCCTGCACCCATTCGGTGTACGACGCGAAGCGCACGAGCATCGGCCAGTCGCTTGCGAACATGAGCCGCGAAGGACCGAGGATATCGAACGCCTCGTCGAGGACCCTGCGCGCGTCGTCGTCGCGCCAGCGCTCGCCATACAGGAACGGCAATCCCGAAAGCTGGACGAACACAGCGTCGCGGTGCGCAAAGCCGCGCATGGCCGCGCGCCAGCGGGTGGGGTCGGTGTCGGGAAAACGCAGGCCCAGATGGTTGAGCGTGATCGGGCCGGGCGGCAGTGCCTCGAGGGCGCGCGCGACGCTCGCGTAGTGGCGCGGCTCGGCGAGGATCGTCACGCCGAGTCCGGCTCGAATCGCGGCGCCGAGGTTTCGCAGCACGCGCGGGCGCTCGATGAACGCCGGATCGGCGATGCGGCGAAGCTGGGCGCGGATGCCGACGATCGAAGGCTGCGCGAGAAGCGGCGAGAAATCACACGCCGCATCGTCGAGGTCGACCCATCCGGTGATCCCGACGATCGGCGGGAAACGTCCGTCGTGCTCGTTGGCCAGCCCGAGCAGCCACGCGGTTTCCTCGGCCTGCGGACACGTCTGCACCAGCAACACGCCGTCGATCGCCGAACGCTCCACGTCGGCGGCGACGTTGCGTGGCAGGAAGTCCCGCCGGTAGGCCGGATGATCGGCGACCGGCCTGTTGTCGAAGCCGCACGACGGACGCCAGAAGTGAAGGTGCGCGTCGATTCGCATGCGCAGTCAAGCCAGCGCCGGCGATCGTTTCGGCCGGGGGCCGCCGCGCGGAATCAGCGCTTCCACCTCGAGTTCCGACCACAGCGCGTCGGGGATCGAGAGCTCGAGGGCGTCGAGGTTCACGTGCAGCTCCTGGACGCTGCGCGGCCCGATCAGAACCGTGGCGATGGCCGGATTGGCGAGCACGAACTGCAATGCCGCGGCCCCGATCGGCACGCGATGCGCGTCGCAGACTTTCGCGATGCGCGCGGTGTGCGCGAGCACCGTCGCGCCGGCCGGCTCGTAAGCAAAGGTCGCCGCCGGCTGCGGCCATGCGGCGAGCACGCCGGAGTTGAAGATGCCGCCGGCGACGACGCGGACACCGCGCGCATGCGCGTCCGCAATGAGCGATGCACCGGATTGGTCGAGCAGCGTATAGCGGCCGGCAAGCAGGAACGTGTCGAAATCGGCGCGCTCGAGTAACGCTTGAACGGGCTCCACGTGATTCGATCCGATGCCGATCGCGCCGACGACGCCGTCGGCGCGAAGCCCGGTCAGCGTCGCGTACGCGTCGAGGCAACGGCCGAGGTGATCCTCGACGTCGTGCAGGTGAACGGCGTCCAGGCGCTCGACGCGCAGGCGCTCGCGGCTGGCGGCGATCGACGCCCGCGTCGCCTGCGGGCCGTAATCCCAGCGATCGAACTGGCGCCTGCGCGTTGCGCCGGTCGGCATCGGCGGCTCGGCATAGGGCCGCGTGACGCCGGTCTTCGTGCACAGCACGTAATCGTCGCGTGCAAGGCCGCGCAAGGCGCGACCCAGGCGCTCCTCGGCGACGCCGCCGCCGTAAAGGGGTGCCACGTCGAAGAAGCGGATGCCGCGTTCGATCGCAGCCGCGATCACCGCTTCGGCGTCGGCGTCGGAGAGCGCGGGGGAGGGCGTGCCGAGCGCGGCGCAGCCGAGGCCGATCCGCGGCCAGCGTGGGGATCGGCCCATCAGTCGCGCACGGCCGCCCCAAGCGACGGATCAGCCCCCTGGGGGGCAGCGAGCGCAGCGAGCGTGGGGGGACGTTTCACTGGCCGGTTTCCGCTTCGAGCCGGTTGTGCTCGGGCAACAGATTCCAGCGGAACGCATCCTGCGGGCGCACGTGCTGCGCCCAGCGATCGATCACGTCCTTCTCGAGTCGCCGCGCACGGATTCGCGCCGCGATCGCATCGGGATCCCAGTCTTCCACGACGCGTGCAAGGAGCTCGTCGCGCGTCTTCGCATGGTGCGGCAGATGCGCGAGATCCTGACGCTCGTGCGGGTCGTCGTCGAGATCGAAAAGCTGCGGCGCGTAGCCGTGGTAATAGATCAGCTTGAAGCGACCGCGCCGGATCATCCGTTGCTGGGTCGCGCGGCCGCCGGTCCATGCGGGAACGACGTCGGTGCAATGCTCGGAGAACGTTTCGTCGTTCCACGGCGAGCGCCTGTCGCGGGCGACCGGCAGCAGGCTGCGGCCTCGCCCCCGCGGCAGCGGGACGCCGCCGAGCGCGTCGAGCATCGTCGCGGCCACGTCGATCAGGTTGGCCACCTGCGGGCGACGCTCGCCCGGCGCGATGCAACCCGGCCAGCGCATGATCAGCGGCACGCGTACCGAATCTTCGAACAGCGTGTGCTTCCACCAGAGGCCGCGCTCGCCAAGCTGGTCGCCGTGGTCGGTGGTGTAGACGACCAGCGTGTTCTCGTCGAGTCCGCACTCGCGAAGGCACTGCAGGATGTCGCCGATCATCGCGTCGAGCCGATGCACGAGACCGTAGTACGCGGTGCGTGCGCGCATCGCGACGGACGGCGCGACGTCGGCGATGCCGCGGTCGCTGCGCCACCACGCCTCCCACGGATGCACGTCGGGCGGTGGCGCCGCGTTCGCAGCGGGCGGCACGCGTCCTTGGAAGCGCTCGTAATCGTCGCGCCACGCGACGTACGGCGGATGCGGCAGCAGGAAGCCGACGGTCAGGCAGAACGGATCATGGTTGCCGGCCGTGCGTTGCTTCGCGACGTTGCGCAGGAACGCGCACGCGGCGCTTGCCGTCTCGGCATCCTTCACCTGGTACGCGGACTGGCCGACGCCGGAGCGCGCGAGGCTCTCGGGCCACGGATCGTTCGCCTTGTCGAGCACGCCGAGGTCGTGGCGAGGCACGCCGCCCCAGTTCGGGCTGTGGTCGCCGACCATGCGCTCCGCGTAGCCGTGAAGCTGGTCGGGTCCCATCGAATGCAGGCGTCCGGCGAGCACCGGCCGATAGCCGGCCGCGCCGGCGCCATGCACCCACGTCGGCGCGTCGGAGCGCAGGTAATCGTCGTTCGTCCAGCATTCCTGCTCATACGGGTGGCGCGCGGTCAGCATCGCCATCCGGCTCGGCACGCAAAGCGGCGACGGGCAGTAGACGTTGTCGAAGACGACGCCTTCGGACGCGAGCCGATCGAGATTCGGCGTCGCGCCGGTCGCGTCACCGTACGCGCCGCCGACTCGCTGCGCGTGCTGGTCCGAAAAGAGGAACAGCAGATTGGTGCGTGCCAGGTCACGCATCGCGTCGCCGGATCGGACCAACGTCAATGCAACTGCTTGTCGGGCGGGATCGGCTTCAGGTCCGAAAATGCTTCGGGATCGGCCTTCATCGCCGCCGCGACGAACTGATTGTCGACCGCAGGCGCAGGATCGAACGCCTTCGGAATCCGCTTGTCGTGAACGAGCAGCGGAATGCTGTACTCGCGGAAGCCGTCGATCGTGTTCTTCGACAG
>DATJFI010000049.1:0-23540 GCA_035495715.1 Casimicrobiaceae bacterium | reverse complement strand
ACGATTTTTCGACCGAAGGCCGCGCCGGGACCCGTAGATCGGCGTTTACGGACTCGGAGCCCGCGCGGCCTATGCCCCGCCGCCAACAAACAAGAAGCCGATCATTCCGAGCGATGCCACGCCACGAGACCCGGCAAAAAGATCACCAGATCGCGCAACCGCCGCGCTGCCGCGAGCGCAAGCGCGGTCGTTGCGTCGAGACCGACGACGCTGCCGATCACGATGAACGCGCCTTCCTGGACGCCCACTGCAGCGGGCACCGCGAAGGCAACGCTGTTGGCCGCCTGCACCGACGCCTCGATCGCGATCGCTTCGGCTATCGAGACCGGATGTCCGAGGAAATGCAGCGCGAGCCACGTCTCGCCTGCGCTCAGAACCCACGCGACGAACTGGAGAACGACGCAGGCGACGACGTCCGCATGCCGCGCGTGCACGTCGCGAAGCGCCCGATCGACGCGAAGCGAGCGTGCGCGCGCCGAGCGCAGCTTGCCCGAGAAGAGCCGCTCGATCAGCGCGGCGGCGCCGGTGAGCGCGCCCTTGCGCTGCGCGAGCAGGAACGCGCCGCCGGCGAGCAGCATCGCCGCGACGCCGAACGCGAGTTCGCGCGCGAATCGCCCGCCATGGCCGGACGCGAGCAACAGCGAAATGCCGAGCAGCGCGAACGCGGCCTGGCTCAGAACCGACAGCGCGACGTCCGCGGCAAGGCTCGCCGCGACGGCGGCGCGCGAGCTCACGTGTTTGCGCAGCACGCGATAGGCGGCGATCTCGCCGCCGACGCGCGCGACGGGCAACACGCCGTTGACCGATTCGCGAATCCAGACGACGCGCAACACGAACGCGAGCGGCGGCCGGTCCGCGCGCGGGAACAGCCGGCGCCATGCGATGGCGTTCGTCACCATCGGCAGTGCGTGGAATGCCGCAGCGAGCATGAGGCCCGGGATCGCGCTGCCGACGAGGTGCGCGATCTGCGCGACGTTCTGGCGCGCGAAAAGCGCGGCCGCCACCGCGAGCCCGACGATCGCGAGCACGCGCGCGACGCGCTTCATCGCCAGAGGAAATCCGAATAGCCGCCGGTCGAAAAATCGGAGGAGCGCACGAGCGCCGTGATGCCCGGGTCGATCAACGCCGCGAGCTCGTCGGCGTGGCCGGTGTCTCCGCCCGCGAAACGATCATGCGTCGCCGGGTGCGCGTAGATCTCGTTGACGCCGTCCGGCAGGTGGCGCAGCAGCCCTTCGAGTCGCGCGCGCGACAGCGCGCCGGACCACGCGATGCCGAACACGTTCGTGGGCGCCATGATGCGGCGTCGCCGCGCGCGCCGTCGCAAGAGCTTCGCGCAGGCAATCGCGCGCCAGTCGTCGCGTGCCGGCGACGAAGGATCGACGCGCGCGACGACGCCGCGCGGCTCGAGCGGCACGCGCAATGCGCGCAGGCCGCGCCGGGCGCCAATCTCGAGCACGAGTGCACCGACGGTCGGATGCAGGTGAAAGTGGTGATGCGCGTTCACGTGATCGAGCGAAAGACCCGTTCGCTGAAACGCGTCGAATTGCGCGGTGATCTCGGCGGCGAGCTGCCGGCGGGCGCCGCGCCGGAAGAACACGTTCGCACCGGCACGCGAAAGCGCGCGCGGGAAGCGGCCGTCGCGATCGACGAGGTCGGGAATCGCCGAAGGCGGCAGCACCGGCGTTCCGTCGACGAGCACGAGATGCAGTCCGACGCGAAGCGCCGGCAGGCGTCGCGCGCGCGCGACCGCGTCACCGACGGCTGCGCCGCTCATCATCAGGCTGGCGGCGGTAAGGATGCCGCGCGTGTGGGCGATCTCGACCGCTTCGTTGACCTCGCGCGCGGCACCGAAGTCGTCCGCCGTGACGATCAGCTTCCTCGAACCGGCGGCCACGCGCGAGTGGGCCGTCAATGCGCGGTCTGCCGCCGCTCGCGCAGGAACTGGAAGAACTCGACGCCTTCGCGCAGCCGCCGCGTCATCATTTGCGGGCTCGTCATCATTTCGCCGACGATCGACGCGATCTTGCCGCTGCGGAAATAGAAGCGGCGGTAGAACGTCTCGACGGAATCGAAGATCTCGGTGTGCGACAGGTGCGGATACGAAAGCGGCGCGATCTGCACGCCGTGCGCGTCGACCAGCTCCGCATGCGCGTCGTCGAGCCAGCCGTTCTCGAGCGCCTGCCGGTGCAGGAACGTGCCGGGGTAGGGCGCCGCGAGCGACACCTGGATCGTGTGCGGATTGATCTCCGTCGCGAAACGGATCGTCTCCTCGATCGTCTGCTTCGTCTCGCCGGGAAGGCCCAGGATGAACGTGCCGTGGATCGTGATGCCGAGATCGTGGCAGTCCTTCGTGAAGCGGCGCGCGAACTCGACGCGCATCCCCTTCTTGATGTTGAACAGGATCTGCTGGTTGCCGCTCTCGTAGCCGACGAGCAGCAGCCGCAGGCCGTTGTCGCGCATCACCTCGAGCGTCTTGCGCGGCACGTTGGCCTTCGCGTTGCACGACCACGTCACGCCGAGCTTGCCGAGCTCCTTCGCGATCGCTTCGGTGCGCGGCAGGTCGTCGGTGAACGTGTCGTCGTCGAAAAAGAATTCCTTCACCTGCGGCATCGCCTTTTTCGCCCACGCGATCTCCTCGATCACGTGGCCGACGCTGCGCGTGCGGTAGCGGTGACCGCCGACCGTCTGCGGCCACAGGCAGAACGTGCAGCGCGACTTGCAGCCGCGGCCGGTGTAGAGCGACACGTACGGATGCTTGAGGTAGCCGATGAAATAGCGCTCGATCGTGAGGTCGCGCTGGTAGACCGGCGTCACGAATGGCAGCTCGTCCATGTTCGCGAGCGGCGCGCGCGGCGGATTGTGGACGACACGGCCCGCGGCATTGCGAAACGACAGGCCGTCGATGCTCGCGAGGTCGCGGCCTTCGGCAACTTCGCGGATCGTGAAGTCGAACTCGTTGCCGGCGACGAAGTCGATCGCGTCCGAGGCGGCGAGGCTGCCGGCCGGATCGACGGCGACCTTGGCGCCGATCATCCCGGCCTTCAGCGCCGGATTGACCGACTTCATCGCCTCGATCGTCTTCACGTCCGAGGCGAAGGAGGGCGCCGAAGTGTGCAGGACGGCAAGATCGAAGTCGCGTGCGCTCGCGAGCACGTCGGCGAGCGTCTGCCGGTGCGGCGGCGCGTCGACGAGCTTGCTGCCCTCGACCAGCGCGGCCGGCTGCGCGAGCCACGTCGGATACCAGAAGGAGCGTATCTCGCGGCGCGCCTGGTAGCGCGATCCCGCGCCGCCGTCGAAGCCTTCGAACGAAGGCGCCTGCAGGAACAGCGTTCGCATCATGACGCGTTCATGTCCTGTGCTCTTTTGGGAAGTGGAACCAGCGTGCCGTCGGCGCGCACGCGGTAGCGATGGCCGCGCCAGCTCACGACGCCGACGAAGAAGCTCGCGAAATGAACGCCGAACGCGAGGAGGTCGCGCATCGGACCGAGCCAGCCCGACCGCGAGCGCAGCCCGAGTGTGCGGTCGACCTGGATCTGCAGCACGAGCCGGCACGCGATCGCGGCGCCGATCATCAGTCCGCCTGCGAGCGGCCGTGCCGACGCGAGCGCGCCGAGGATCGCGAACGGCAACGGATGGGTCATCACGAGGCCGGCGTAGCCCCACGGGCTCGCAGCGCGCAGCGTGCGCGCCCAGCGCAGCTCGTGGCGCAGGAGTTCGCCGGCATCGCGTTCGGCGCACGTATGACGCACGACGAGCGGCGGGATCGCGACGGTCAGGCCCGCCTTGCGAACCGCTTCGCCGATCGCGTTGTCATCAGCAAGGTGCGCGAGGAACGCATCGAAGCCGCCGATCGCCGCGAGCGTCTCGCGCTTCATCGCGATCGTGGCGCCGAAGCAGGGGCGCGCGAGCCCCATCGCGAGCCCGACGAGGACGTTCGGCAGGAAGTGGTAATCGATCGCCATCGCCGCGAGCCGCGCCCAGAGGCCGCCGCGCACTTCGCCGCGGTAGAGATAGGTGACGAGCCCGACGCCCGGTCGACCGAGCGCGGCCACCGTGCGCGACAGGTAATCTCGCGGCACGGCGATGTCGCTGTCCGCGATCACGACGATGTCGTGGCGGACCCGCGGCTCCATGCCGAGCAGGTTCGCGATCTTGGGGTTCGGTCCCTGCGAGGCGCTGGTGATGCAAAGCTCGAGGTCGCGTTCCGGGTGGCAGGCGATCAGCCGCTCGACGATCGCGGCCGCGGGGTCGTGCGGATCGTGCGCGCCGAAGATCACCTGCGCCAGACCCGCGTAATCCTGCTCGCAGAACGACGCGAGATTCTCGTACAGCCCGGCCTCGGCGCCATGCATCGGTTTCAGGATCGTGACGCCCGGATGCTCGGCGAGGGGATCTCCCGCCTCGCCGCGAAAGCGGCGCACGCGCGACGCGGCGGCGAGCGCATGCAGACACCCGCCTGCGGCGAGCACGAAGCAGCCGAGCGCAAGCGCGTCGAGGATCGCCGCGGTCATGGTTGGCGCTCTTCGCTGCGGTCGATGCAATAATCCACGCGGGATGTCCCTTCGCTCATCTCGCCGATCGCGCCGATGTTTCGGGGCCGGTGCGGGGCGCGCCGGCCGGCGCCTCGCGTGTGCATTCTCGCATCCTCCTGCCACGCGGAGCGCGGCGGCCGCAATCCTGCTGTGCGCGGCGCTTGCCGGTTGCGCGACGATGCCGCAGGGACGGGCTTCGGCGAACGATCCGCTCGAGCCGCTCAACCGCAAGGTCTTCGCGTTCAACGACGCGTTCGAGACGGCGGTGCTCGAGCCGGTGGCCAAGGCGTATGCCGCAATCGTCCCGCAGTTTTTCCGCGATCGCTTCCGCGCGTTCGTCGACAATCTGGCCGAGCCACGGATCTTCGTGAATGACGTGCTGCAGGCGCGCTTCAACGCGGCCGGCATGACGTTCACGCGCTTCGTCGCCAACACGATCCTCGGCGTCGGCGGGTTCTTCGACTATGCGTCGTCGCACGGCTTTCCGCGGCAGTCGGGCGACTTCGGACAGACGCTCTACGCGTGGGGCGTCGACAGCGGTCCGTACCTGGTGCTGCTCTTCCTGGGCTCGTCGAACGTCCGCGACACGGTCGGGCTCGGCGTCGACTTCGCGACGACGCCGCCGGCGCTCGTCGTGCACGGCCACGATGCGGCCGTCGCGAGCTTCGCGATCGGCGTCGTCGGTGGCATCGACGTGTTCTCGCGCAACATCGATGCGCTCGACGCGCTGAAGGCGAGCTCGCTCGATTACTACACGCATTTCAGAAGCGTGTTCCAGCAGCATCGCGCCGCGGTGCTGCGCGAGGCGCGCGCGCCGCACGAAGCGCCGGGCGCAGAGACCGAACCGGGCGCGACGCCGGCCGATCCTGGGGCAACGCCAGCGGATCCCGAGGCAACGCCGAAGGACGCGCAACCCTGACGCTCGGCGGGATAGCGCGCTGCCATTTGAGGCGATCTAGCCCCCGGGCGCGCCCTGCAACATCCGCTCGGTCTGCTGGCGCAGCGACTGGAGCAGCGCCTGCGGCCCGCCGGAATCGAGGATGCTGTTGAACTCGGAACGCCGCGTTGCGAGCTCGCTGATCGTTCCGGTCAGGTAGACGTCGACGGCCTTCCACCGATCCGCGCTTTTGCGCATCAGGTAATCGAGCGCGACCGGATCGCCCTTCGGCTGCACGATCCGCGTGTGCACGATGCTGCCGCTGCCGCGCGACTCGACGGACGGATCGACCTCGAATCGCTCGCCGGAATAGCCGTCGAAGCGGCTCGCGTACGTGGCGATCGTCATCCGGCTGAACGCGTCGACGAGCGCCGACTGCACATCCTTCGGCAACGACGTCCAGCGCGGACCGACGGCGATCCGCGTCATCGCCGGCAGATCGAACGTGGCATCGACGACCGGCGCGAGCGCGTCGTAGCGGCCCTTGATGCCGAGCGCCTTCGCCCGCTTCATCACGTCGAGCAGCGCGTCGTAGAACGCGCGGATCGGTGCGCTGACGGTCGCCGCCGCCGCCGGCTCTTCCGCCGACGCCTCGACGCTCATCGCGAGAAGGCCCGCGCCGATTGCGATCAGCAACGCGCGGCGTCCACGGCTTGGCGAAACGGCCGACGCCGGTCGTGCCGATGCGACGATCGCATTCGCCGCCCCATCCTTCATGACGACGCTTCCATCGGACCGGTCCAGCGCGTTACGTGCGCGTCGACGTCGGCGGCCGGCACCGGCGTTGCGCCGTTCGGCGTGCCGACATAGACGAAGCCGACGATGGCGTCGTCGGGCGCGAGTCCGAGCGTGCGCTTGACGCGATCGTCGTACGCGGCGGCGCCCGTGCGCCAGAAGGCGCCGTAGCCCAGCGCATGCGCGGCGACGAGAATGTTCTGCGCGGCGGCACCGGCGGCGATGATCTGTTCGACCGCCGGCACCCCGCGATGCTCGCGCAGCTTGGCCGCAACGACGATGATGAGAGGCGCACGCAGTGGCTTGGCCCGTTCCTTGGCGATCGCGGCCTCCGCGGCGTTCGGCTCGCGCGCGTGCAGCGCTTGCGCGAGCGCGTCGCCGAGGGCGATGCGCGCGTCGCCGTCGATGACGATGAAACGCCAGGGTCGAAGCCGCCCGTGATCCGGCGCGCGCACGGCGGCGCGGAGCATCGCGTCGAGCGCCGAGGCGTCGGGCGCCGGCGCGGTGAGGCCGGCCGGGCTCGCGCGCGTGGTCAGCGCCTCGATCGCATCGAGCGGGAACTTGCGCGGCTCGGGCGTCATGCGGACTGCGCAACGTCCGCCGCCGTCGTCGCGCCGCTGTCGTGTGCGGACGACGCCTGCATCCGCGGCAACGTTCGCGAGCGTGCGTCGATGCCCGCGAGAGCGGCGAGCGGCCGATTGGTCGCGCCGCGCAGCGCCAGCGCGACGCCGCCGGCCACGAGCAGGAGTCCGAACGGCGAGCGGTCACGCAAGCCGTACAGCGACAGAAAGGCCCCGCCCGCGATCGCCGCGCCCTGTTGCGCGGGCGACCAATGCGAACGCGCCGCGGGCGACACCGGCTTGCGGTCCGCAGGGCCACCCTGGAGACTCGATATCGATTCTGCCGAGTCGTAGACGACGAGGCGGTCCTCGACCATCGACACGCCCCAGACGGTGCGAATGGCGTCGAGCAGGCGGCCCACCTCGTGTCGCAGCACCGGTCCGCTCAGCGTCACGCGGCCGTTGTTGGCGCCGACCTGGATCGCGTGCGGATGCGACACGAGCCGTCCCATTCGCGCGCGCACCCGCTCGATCAGTTGCAGATCGTCGGGAACCGGCGAGTCGCTGACGAGGCGTCGGGCCCGCGCGCGGATGCCTTCGAGCCGGTGCGCAGCATCGCGGGTCGCGGCGCGAAGCGCCTGCCGCGTGTCGCTCAGCACGCTGTACGCCTTGTCGCCGACGAGCGCGCGGCGGCGCTTGCCCTTGTCGGGATCGAGCATGTACATGGCGACGACGCCGAGCAGCGCCGCGCCCGCCACGCGCGCCAGTTCGTGCGAATGATCATCCCGGTTCATGTTGGCTGGCCTCGCTGGTTCGCTGAAGGAAGACGCGGCGGTCCGGCAACGTGCGGAGGACGACCAACGAACCCCGCGCGCATCGCAGGTGCGCCGTTTGAAAATCGACAGCATATCGGACACACAATTCCGCCGTCGCGAGGACCGGCTCAGGCGCCGCCGAGCCACGAAGCGTCCAGGAATACGTGCCGTATCCGCGGATACTTGTCCTGGATCGCGCGCGTCATCCGCGTGATCGAGCGGCGGCGGTCGTCGCCGCTTCGTTCCGGCCGGAAGTGCACCTCGACGGCGAGCATCACTTCGTCGGGGCCGAGGTACATCGTCGCGAGCTTGCCGACCGACTCGACGTCCGGTTCGACGGCGATCAGTTCGCGGATGCCCTGCGCGGTCGCGCGGGTGACGCCTTCGCCGACGAGCAGGCCCTTGCTTTCGTAGACCATGACGAGCGCGATCGCGCACAGCAGCACGCCGATCGCGATCGACGATGCCCCGTCGAGCCAGGGCATTCCGAGCGAGGCGCTAAGGTAGATGCCGGCGAATGCGAGCGCGAGCCCGACGAGTGCCGCCGAATCCTCGAGCAGCACCGAGAACGTCGTCGGATCCTTGCTCACCTTGATCGTCTCGATGACGCCGCGGCCCGCCTGCTCCTTGCGGAAGGCGCGCAGCCCGAAGTACCACGAGATCGCCTCGAACACGGCCGCGACGCCGAGCACCGCGTAATTCCAGACGTCGGCTTCGGCGGCCTTGCGATTGACGATGTGGAGGACGCCGCTCACGATCGACATGCCGCCGCCGACCGCGAAGATCAGGACGCCGACGACGAGCGTCCAGAAGTAGAGCTCGTGGCCGTAGCCGAACGGATGCTGGTCGTCGGGCGGCTTGGCGCTGCGGCGAATGCCGTAGAGCATCAACGCGTCGTTGCCGGTGTCGACGAGCGAATGGATCGCCTCCGACAGCATCGCGGCGCTGCCGGAGAATCCCGCGGCGGCGAACTTCGACACGGCGATCGCGAGATTGCCGACGATGGCGGCGATGACGGCGGTCTTCGATTCGCCGGCCACGGGCCTTACCTGAGCTCGTGGCTGCGCCACATGCGGGCAGCGATGGCCGCCATCGCGAGCGCGCAAAGCGCGAGCGGCACGAACGCGAGCGCGGGTACGTGCGTCAGGTCCCAGATCGCGCCGGCGAGGAGCGCAACCAGCACCGCTCCGCCGTAGCTCAGCAGGAACGTGCCGGCCGACGTGCGCGCGACGTCCTCCGGACGGCACAGGAGCGGCGGCAGCGTAAGGCCGAGAATGAGCGCGGCCGCGTCGGAGAAGCCGAGCACCGCCGACCACGCGATCGTGTACGGCCCGACCATCAGCACGATGCCGGCGATGCTCGCGAGCGACACGAGTCCCGATGCGACGTACGGCCACGCGCGCCGCTCGAGCCGCCCGGCGACGGCGAGAAGCAACAACGACGCCGGGAGCTGGCCCAGGTTCAGCGCAAGCAGCGCGCTGCCGATCAGGTCGGAACGGCCCTTGCTCGCGAGGTAGATCGGCATGAACGCGTTCGCGCTGAAATAGATCGCGTTGATGCAGAGGAACAGGCCGCCGAGGCGCCACACCTGCCCCGTGTGCCAGTCGGGCAGCCATTTGCGCGGCGTCGCGCTGGCCGCGGCGTGCGGCGACTGCGACGGCGGCGCGAACGCGTGCACGACGAGCGCGACGAGCGCGATCGGTATCGACCAGACGACGAGCGACATGCGCCAGCTTCCGCCGACCAGGGGCAGCACGACCGGTATCGTCAGCAGCACGGCGAAAATTTCGCCGACGAGAAGCCCGTTCGTATAAAGCGCGGTGCCGAGGCCGATCCGCGTCGGCAACCATTGCCGCACCGCGGTCGGCATGATCGGCTGCATCAGCGCGACGCCGGCCGACATCACGATCGTCGTCGCGAGCAGCACGACGTAGTTCGGACTGACCCCGCGCAGCGCCGAGCCGATCGCGACGAGTGCGAGGCCGCCGACCATCGCGATGCGCACGCCGACGTGCGCGACGAGCAGCGATCCCGCGAGCGCCGCGATCGCGAACATCGCCGGCGGGATGCTGGACAGCAGGCCGACTTCGGTTGCGCTGAGCCGCAGATCGTCGCGAATGGTCGCGATGACCGGCGGCACGGCGAGGATCGTGAGGCGCAGTCCGTTGCCTGCGAGCCACAGCAGGAGGAGGGAAAGCCAGGCGGGGCGTGAAGGACGTTGGCGGGTCATTGTCCGCTTTGCGGACGTTTTTCCGCCATGATAACGTCGCGCCTTCGCACGGCCGGTCGCACGAACGCTCGCGTGCGCGCCGGCCGCGCGTCGCCATCACGCTTTCGACGCCCGGTCCCGCCGTCGCGCATGACCATTCGCTCGCACCTGATCCTGCTTGCAATCGGCGTGGTGCTGCCGGTGTTCGTGTTCGCGATCGTCGTGTCCGTCGTACTCGCGGCGCAGGATCGCCACACGATCGAACGTGCGGCCACCGAGCGGGCGCGCGCGATGATGACCGCCGTCGACGCCGAGTTGCGCGGCTCGATCACGACGCTGGTCGCGATCGCCGTGTCGCCGGCGCTGTCCAATGGCGATCTGCGCGGATTCCACGACGAGGCGCAGCGCATTCTCGGCACGCAGCCCGCGTGGCTCGACGTACGGCTCGCGAACGCGTTCGGCGAAATCGTCGTCGATGCGCGCGAGCCCTTCGGCGCTGCCGCTTCTCGCACCTACGATCCGGCGAGCGTCGAGCCGACGCTGCGGACCGGTCATCTCGTCGTCGGCAACGTCGACCAGCCCGCGCCATCGTCGCCGGCCGCAGTCCCGATCCGCGCCCCGGTGCTCGTCAACGGACGTGTCGTCTACGTCGTGACCGCGCTCGTGCGCCCGGATTCGTTTCGGGACATCATTCGCCAGCAGCGCCTGCCCGACGGCTGGATCAGCGGCATCGTCGATGCGAACGGCATGTTCGTCGCGCGCATACCACCGCGCCCCGCCGGCCGGCCCGCCTCGCCCGATTTCCGCGCGGCCGTCGCGCGCGCACCGGAAGGCTTTTACCGTGGGTTTACGGCGGAGGGCCGGGACACGTTCACCGCGCACGAGTCCTCACCGTTCAGCCATTGGAGCATCGGTCTCGCGATTCCCGCTGATATCGTCGTCGGGTCGGCATGGCGCACGTCATGGCTGATGGGGATCGGGATGGCGGCGTCGGTCGCGATCGCGCTCGGCATCGCGATGCTGCTCGGGCGGCGCATCGCGGGCCCGATCGTCGCGCTCGCATCGGCCGCGCGCTCGGTGGGCGCGGGGACCGTCTATACGCGGCCGGTCGACGGCGTGCGGGAAGTGAACGACGTCGCCGCGGCGCTGCGGGAAGCCGACGTCGCCGTCCGCGAGCGCGAGCAGTTGATCGAGCGCGAGAAGGATGCGCTGCAGGCGGCGGATCGCGCGAAGGACGAGTTCATCGCGGCACTCTCGCACGAGCTGCGCAACCCGCTGGCCGCACTGACGGCCGCGGCGCACATCCTGCGCGTCGCCGATCCGACGCATACGGCTGCCGCCGACGCCCGCGGTGTCGTCGACCGGCAGACGCGGCACATGTCGCGGATGATCGAGGATCTGCTCGACGTCTCGCGGCTCATCGCCGGCAAGACGCTGCTGCGGATGGAGACGTTCGATCTCGCGTCGCTCGCCGAAGCGACGATCGGCGCGTGGCGCGCCGCCGATCGCTTTGCCGGCCGATGCGTCATCGTCGCTGCACAAAGCGCGTGGGTGACGGCGGACCGCACGCGGATGGAGCAGATCCTCGCGAACCTGCTCGACAACGCGGTCAAGTTCACGTCGCCCGGCGGCACGATCGCTGTCGGCGTCAGTCGCGAAGGCGGCTCGACGCTCCTCACGGTCGCAGATGACGGCGAAGGCATCGCGTCCGCGCTCGTCGACCGCGTGTTCGACGTGTTCGTGCAGGGCGACCAGGACGTCGGACGCTCGAAAGGCGGCATCGGACTCGGTCTCACGCTCGTCAAGCGGCTCGCCGAGTTGCAGGGCGGAACGGTGTCGGCGTCGAGCGGCGGCGTCGGCTGCGGCACGACGTTCGTCGTGCGGATGCCGGAAGCGACCGCGTCGCCGCCACTGATCGCCGCCGCGGTCGCGCCGCACGCCGGCACGCCGCGCAGCATCGTGATCATCGAGGACAACGACGACGCGCGCGACATGCTGCAGCAGGTGCTGACGATGCAGGGCCACGTCATCTCCGAGAGCGCGTCCGGCGAAGCGGGCGCCGCGCTCGTCGTCGAGATGCAGCCCGACGTCGCGATCGTCGACATCGGCCTGCCCGACATCGATGGCTACGAGGTAGCGCGGCGCGTGCGCGCGCAATCGAAGCGGCGCGTCGCGCTGATCGCGCTGACCGGCTATGGCCAGCCGGAGGACGTTCGCCGCGCACACGCGGCCGGTTTCGACGTGCACCTCGTGAAGCCGGTGAGCGTCGATCGCCTCGACGCCGCGATCGCGTCGGTGACCGGCACGTCGTCGACGCCGCTGCGCGCCCAGTAGCCGTCGCATCCCGGGCGGCAGGAATTAAAATCGGCGTCGCGGGCCCTCCGAGCCCCATTCACTTTCCGCCAGACACCCGTGAACGAACAGGACGCTTCCCCCCCGACGCGCGAGACGCTGGGCTTCCAGGCCGAGGTCAAGGAACTGCTCGGCCTCATGATCCATTCGCTGTACTCGAATCGCGAGATCTTCCTGCGCGAGCTGATCTCGAACGCCTCCGACGCCTGCGACAAGCTGCGCTTCGAGGCGCTGCACAACCCCGCACTGCTCGAAGGCGGCGGCGATTGGCGCATTCGCGTCGATTACGATGCCGGCGCGCGGACGATCACCGTCACCGACAACGGCATCGGCATGAACCGCGACGAGGTGGTCGCGAACCTCGGCACGATCGCCAAGTCCGGCACGCGCGAATTCTTTCGCCAGCTGACCGGCGATGAGCAGAAGGACGCGCACCTGATCGGCCAGTTCGGCGTCGGCTTCTATTCGTCGTTCATCGTCGCCGACAAGGTCACCGTGCTCACGCGCCGCGCCGGCGAGCTTCCCGACCAGGGCGTGCGCTGGGAATCGGACGGAGGCGGCGAGTTCGCCGTCGAGATGGCGAACCGGCCCGAGCGCGGCACCGAGGTCATGCTGCACCTGCGCGAAGGACAGGACGACCTCCTGTCGGGCACGAAGCTGCGCTCCATCGTTCGCCGCTACTCGGATCACATCGTGCAGCCGATCGTGATGCCGAAGGAGGAGTGGAAGGACGGCAAGTCGCAGAAGCTCGACGAGACGGAAACCGTCAACCAGGCGTCGGCGCTGTGGGCGAAGCCGAAGAGCGAGATCGGCGACGACGCGTACAAGGCCTTCTACAAGCACGTCGCGCACGATTTCGACGACCCGCTCGCCTGGGTGCACGCGCGCGTCGAGGGGCGCCACGACTACACGCTGCTGCTCTACGTCCCGGCGCACGCGCCGTTCGATTTATGGGATCGCGAGGCGCGGCACGGCGTCAGGCTCTACGTGCGGCGCGTTTTCATCATGGATGACGCCGAGCAGCTCCTGCCGGCGTACCTGCGCTTCGTCCGCGGCGTCGTCGACTCGACCGACCTGCCGCTCAACGTCTCGCGCGAGATCCTCCAGGAATCGAAGGACATCGAGACGCTGCGCAACGGCGCGACGCGCAAGGTGCTCGACCTCTTGAGCGCTCTCGCCGAGAACGAGAAGGACAAGTACGCGACGGTCTGGTCGCAGTTCGGCCGCGTGCTGAAGGAAGGCGTCGGCGAGGATTACGCGAACCGGGAGCGGATCGCGGCCTTACTGCGCTACGCGTCGACGCACGCCGACGCGCCCGACGAAACGGTGTCGCTCGCCGACTACGTGGCGCGGATGAAGGAGGGCCAGGACGGCATCTACTACGTCACCGCGGAATCGTTCAACGCGGCGAAGAACAGTCCGCATCTGGAAGTATTCCGCCGGAAGGGCATCGAGGTGCTCCTGATGTCCGAGCGCGTCGACGAGTGGGTCGTCGGCCACCTGACCGAGTTCGAGAAGAAGCCGCTCGTTTCGGTCGCGAAGGGCGGCCTCGACCTCGGCAAGCTCGAGGACGAGGCGGAGAAGAAGGAAGACGAGGCCGAGAAGACCGAGCTCGCGCCGCTGATCGAGCGAATGAAGACGAGCCTCGGCGATCGCGTCAAGGACGTTCGCGTCACGCGCCGCCTCACCGAATCGGCGGCATGCCTCGTCGCCGACGAGCACGACATGAGCGCGAACCTAGCCCGCATGCTGAAGGCCGCCGGGCAGCCCGCGCCGGCGTCGAAGCCGATACTCGAGATCAACCCGCGCCACCCGGTCGTCGCGCGCCTCAAGGAGGAGACGCGACACTTCGACGATTGGGCGAAGGTCGTGTTCGATCAGGCGCTGCTCGCCGAAGGCGGACAGCTCGACGATCCGGCGTCGTTCGTCAAGCGCATCAACGAGCTGATGATCGAGATGCACGCGGCGAGCACGGCGCGTGCATCGTCACCCGGCGCATGACGAATTGCGGCGGCAAGCGCCGCAATTTCGTAGTCTACGAACGGCCAGCTACGGACGCGAAATGCCCGACAGCGCGTCGGCCGCGGGCTCGCGATCTTCGCGCTGGATGGCGAAATCGCCGAGCGACACGATGCCGACGAGACGCTTGTCGCGATCGACGATCGGAAGCCTTCGCACCTGACGCTCGCTCATGATCCGCGCCGCGACGTCCACCGGGTCATCGTCGTAAGCCCAGCAGATGCCGCGCGTCATCACGTCGCGCACAGGCGTCGACGGGTCCTTGTCGTCGGCGACCGCGCGCACCGCGATGTCGCGATCGGAGATCGCGCCGATCATCCGGTCGTTCTCCGCGACCGGCAACATGCCGAAGTCCCCGTCGCGCATCTGCTGCGCGGCCTCGCGAATCGTCGTCTCCGGCGTAACCATCTTCACGTCGCGGCTCATCACTTCTCTCAGTCGTTGCATCGCCTTGACCCTCCGCTTCTTCAAATGCCGCCAACGCGGGGCGCGTTTCGACACCTTCAACCGACGGTTCGACCCCCCTTGCTCGGCCGCGTTCGGCCGGCGCCCCACGCCGATTGTGGTATCGGCGCGCCAACTTGCGCGAGCGGCGACGCAAAAGGCGCTTTCGCACTTGCGCTCGTTGCCGTTTCGCACGTTACACTTGAAGTCATGGCGGGTAGTTGCGTGGTCGCATGACGAGTCAAACCGCCGCGTGGGGTATGCGCGGCATGGCAGTGGCGCCCCATTCGCTGGCGGCGCAATCGGCGGTAGCGGTGTTGCGGGAGGGCGGCAACGCGATCGAGGCGATGGTCGCGGCTGCCGCATCGATCGCCGTCGTCTATCCGCACATGAATTCGATCGGCGGCGACGCGTTCTGGCTGATTCATTCGCCGGGTGAGACGCCGCGCGGGATCGACGCCTGCGGCGCCGCCGGCGCCCGTACGTCGACGTCGTTCTACCGGGAACAGGGACTCGAATCGATTCCGTTTCGCGGCGGCGTCGCCGCGTGCACGGTCGCTGGAACCGTTGCCGGCTGGTCGCTCGCGCTCGATTACAGCCGCAATGCGTTGAACGGGCGGCTGCCGCTGTCGCGGCTTCTCGCCGACGCCATTCATTATGCGCGCCACGGCATTCCGGTCACGCGGAGCCAACACGAGACGACCGCGGCGAAGCTCGACGGCTTGCGGGGCGTGCCCGGATTCGACGAGACGTTTCTCGACGCCGGAAGCGTGCCGCGCATCGGCACGCCGTTTCGCCAGCCGCGCCTCGCGGCGACGCTCGCGCAACTCGCGGGCGCCGGGCTCGACGACTTCTACCGTGGCGACGTCGCGCGCGCGATCGTGCGTGACCTTTCCGCGATCGGCAGCCCGCTGACGGCGGAAGATCTCGCGCAGCACCGCGCCGGCTGGCGGACGCCGCTCGCGCTTGCGCATTCGCGCGGGAGCCTCTACAACCTGCCGCCGCCGACGCAGGGCGTCGTCTCGCTCTTGATCCTCGGCATCCTCGACGCGCTCGACGTCGGCGCCTGCGATCCGAACGGCGCCGATTACGTGCACCTGTGCGTCGAGGCGGTCAAGCAGGCATTCGGCGTACGCGATCGCCACGTCACCGATCCCGCCTACATGACGGAGGACGCGCAGGATTTTCTGGCGCCCGAGCGGATCGACGCGCTCGCCGCGCGGATCGACCGCCGCCGCGCGGCACCCTGGGGTGCCGGCCGCGGGCCGGCCGACACGATCTGGATGGGGGTGATCGACGGCGCGGGGCGCGCCGCCAGTTTCATCCAGAGCCTCTATCACGAATACGGCGCCGGCGTCGTCCTGCGCGAATCCGGCATCAACTGGCACAACCGCGGCTGCAGCTTTTCGCTCGACGATGCGGCGCTCAACGTGCTGCGTCCCGGCCGCAAGCCGTTCCACACGCTGAATCCCGCGCTGGCGCTGCTCGCCGACGGCACGACGATGGTCTACGGAAACATGGGCGGCGACGGGCAGCCGCAGACGCAAAGCGCGGTGTTCACGCGCTGCACGGTGTTCGGCATGAGCCCGGAGGCGGCGATCGCCGCGCCACGGTGGCTGCTCGGCCGCACGTGGGGCGACACGAGCGACACGCTGAAGCTCGAATCGCGATTCGACGCCGCCGTCGTCGACGATCTGCGCGCGCGCGGCCACGCCGTCGAAGTGGTCGGCGCCTACGACGCCGCCGTCGGCCATGCCGGCGCGATCCTGCGCGACGCGAGCGGCGTGCTGCGCGGCGGCAGCGATCCGCGCTCCGACGGCGGGGTTGCGGCATGGTGAGCCTGCGCGCTGGCGGTCGCGTCGGGCGATTGCTGACAAGGCGATGGAACAACGATT
Organism: Casimicrobiaceae bacterium; assembly: GCA_035495715.1. Classification (GTDB taxonomy): domain Bacteria; phylum Pseudomonadota; class Gammaproteobacteria; order Burkholderiales; family Casimicrobiaceae; genus VBCG01. The sequence continues at coordinate 7,042 of DATJFI010000049.1, read as the reverse complement.
CGTAACTGCGCGAACTGTCAACGACCGGAGAGTGGCACGCGTTATGCACCAACGACGAAAGGAGGCGTGCGGCAGGCGCCGAACGACGCAAATGAGCCGCCGCATTGCCGAATACGGCCGCCGCGCCTTTTAAGCGGCGGACACGCGCAGGAAGAGTTGCCTAGGCACTTCCCAAAAATACCAAGCTGTCAGTCGCTTCGTACGCCCGGGAGCGACGCGCAATGACAGTTAGCCGGCACCAGGGTTTTTGTAACGCACTTTTTTGGGAATAGACGATGGCCAGCGTCCTCGAACAGTTCCGCTCGAACTACTCCGCCACGCAGGCGGAGGAAATGAGCGTCGAAGCCTATCTCGACTTGTGCCGGCGCGATCCGCAGGCGTACGCGAGCGCCGCGGAGCGGATGATCGCGGGCATCGGCGAGCCGGAACTCGTCGACACGCGAAACGATCCGAGGCTCGGGCGGATCTTCGGCAATCGCGTGATCCGGCGCTATCCGGCATTCCGCGAGTTTTTCGGGATGGAGGACGCGATCGAGCAGATCGTCGCGTTCTTCAAGCACGCGGCGCAGGGACTCGAGGAGAAGAAGCAGATTCTCTATCTGCTCGGGCCCGTCGGCGGCGGCAAGTCGTCGATCGCGGAGCGGCTCAAGGTCGTCATGGAGTCGAAGCCGATCTACTCGCTGAAGGGCTCGCCGGTCAATGAATCGCCGCTCGGGCTCTTCGCACCCGAACGTTACGGCGCGATGCTCGAGCAGGAATACGGGATACCGCGGCGATACCTGTCCGGCATCATGTCGCCGTGGGCCGTCAAGCGGTTGCAGGAATTCGAAGGCGACCTGACGAAGTTCCGCGTCGTGCGCGTCCAGCCGTCGGTGTTGCGCCAGGTCGCGATCACGAAGACCGAGCCCGGCGACGAGAACAACCAGGACATCTCGTCGCTCGTCGGCAAGGTCGACATCCGAAAGCTCGAAAGCCTGTCGCAGAACGATCCGGACGCCTACAGCTATTCCGGCGGCCTCTGCCTCGCGAACCAGGGCCTGCTCGAGTTCGTCGAAATGTTCAAGGCGCCGATCAAGATGCTGCATCCGCTGCTGACGGCGACGCAGGAAGGCAACTTCAAGGGCACCGAAGGCTTCTCGGCGATTCCGTTCAGCGGGCTAATCATCGCGCACTCGAACGAATCCGAGTGGCATACGTTCCGCAACAACAAGAACAACGAGGCGTTCCTCGACCGCATCTTCATCGTCAAGGTGCCGTACTGCCTGCGCGTTTCCGAGGAAGTCAAGATCTACGAGAAGCTGCTCGCGCATTCGTCGCTGTCGGGCGCGCCGTGCGCGCCCGGCACGCTCGAGATGATGGCGCAGTTCTCGGTCCTGACCCGCCTCAAGGAGCCCGAGAATTCGAGCCTCTACTCGAAGATGCGCGTCTACGACGGCGAGACGCTGAAGGACGTCGATCCGAAGGCGAAGACGATCCAGGAATACCGGGATTACGCAGGCCCCGACGAAGGTATGACGGGCATGTCGACCCGCTTCGCGTACAAGATCCTGTCGGCCGTCTTCAACTACGACCAGACCGAGATCGCGGCCAATCCCGTGCACCTGATGTACGTGCTCGAGCAGCGGCTCGCGCGCGAGGACCTCCCGGACGAGACGCGGCGCCATGCCGTCGAGCACATCAAGGGCTACCTCGCGCCGCGCTACGCCGAGTTCATCGGCAAGGAGATCCAGACCGCGTACCTGGAGTCGTATTCCGAGTATGGCCAGAACATCTTCGACCGCTACGTCACGTACGCCGATTGCTGGATCCAGGAAGAGGACTACCGCGATCCCGAGACCGGCGAGAGCTTCGATCGCGCGGCGCTCAATGCCGAGCTCGAGAAGATCGAGAAGCCGGCGGGCATCGCGAATCCGAAGGATTTCCGAAACGAGATCGTCAACTTCGTGCTCCGTGCGCGGGCCAACAACGCCGGGCGCAACCCGGCGTGGAGCAGCTACGAGAAGCTTCGCGAGGTGATCGAGAAGAAGATGTTCTCGAACACCGAGGACCTGCTGCCGGTGATCTCGTTCAACGCGAAGGCGTCCGCCGACGAGAAGGAGAAGCACCAGAACTTCGTCGCGCGGATGGTCGCGAAGGGTTACACCGAGAAGCAGGTGCGGCTCCTCGCCGAGTGGTACCTGCGCGTGCACAAGTCCTCGTAGCGCCGGCTTAACGAACGACGGAGAACGACACATGCTTCACCTGATCGACCGTCGACCGAGCAGCCGCGGCAGAAGCGCGGTCAATCGCGAGCGCTTCCTGCGCCGCTACAAGTCGCACATCCAGGACGCCGTCAAGAAGATGGTCGGGGAGCGCAAGCTCGCCGACATGGAGCAGGGCGGCGAGGTCCGCGTGCCGAAGAAGGACATCTCGGAGCCGTCGTTCGGCTTCGGACACGGCGGCGACCGCGAATTCGTGCTGCCCGGCAATCGCGAGTTCGTCGCCGGCGACCACATCCCGCGCCCGCAAGGCGGCGGCAGCGGCGGCAACCGCGGCCAGGCGGGCGAGGGCGACAGCGAGGACGCATTCGTTTTCTCGCTGTCGCGCGACGAGTTCATGCAGATCTTCTTCGACGACCTCGAGCTTCCGAATCTCGCGCGCACCGAGCTCGGCCAGACCGAGCAGAAGAAAAGCGTTCGTGCCGGCTTCGCCAAGACCGGCGTGCCGGCGAACCTCGCGATTGTGCGCACGCTGCGCCAGTCGCTCGCGCGGCGGATCGCGCTCGGCGGCAGTCTCGCGCGCGAGATCGTCGCGCTCGAGGCGGAATTCGCGATCGCGAGCGCCGCCGGACACGCGCAACGGGCCGCGGAAATCTATTCCGAGCTCGAGCGCATCGGACGCCGTCGCGGCGAGCTGCCGTTCATCGACGAGCCCGACCTTCGCTACCGCGCGCGCGTGCTGCGTCCCGAGCCGATCGCGCGCGCCGTGATGTTCTGCCTGATGGACGTATCGGCGTCGATGGACGAGGAGAAGAAGGATCTCGCGAAGCGCTTCTTCACGCTGCTGTATCTGTTCCTGACGCGCAAGTACGGGCAGGTCGACCTCGTGTTCATCCGCCATACCGACGACGCCGAGGAGGTCGACGAGGACACGTTCTTCCACGACACGCGCTCGGGCGGCACCGTCGTCTACTCGGCACTCGATCTCGCCGACAACATCCGCGCCGAGCGCTACCCGCGCGGCTGGAACGTCTATGTCGCGCAGGCCTCCGACGGCGACGCGTTCGGCGCCGATCCGGCGCGAAGCGCCCGGTTCCTGCGCGAGAAGCTGCTTCCGGCGACGCGCTACTACGCGTATCTCGAGCTCGCGTCGCCGAACTCCGGCGATCACCCGTCGGCGTTGTGGTCGGAATACGAGCGCGTCGCCGACACGACGGACAACCTCGCGATGCGCAAGGCCTCCGAGCGCGACCAGATCTACCCGGTGTTTCGCGAGCTCTTCCGCAAGGAATCGCAGGCCTAGCCGCAGGTACCCATTCAGTCATGAACCCGATTTCGCACGGCGCCGACTGGGACTTCGAGCTGATCGAGCGTTACGACGTCGAGATCGCGAAGGTCGCGGCCGAGTTCGGTCTCGATACGTACCCGAACCAGGTCGAGATCATCACGTCCGAGCAGATGCTCGACGCCTACGCGTCGTCCGGGCTGCCGATCGGCTATCCGCACTGGTCGTACGGCAAGGAATTCATCCGCAACGAGCAGGCGTACCGGCGCGGCATGCAGGGACTCGCCTACGAGATCGTGATCAACTCGAGCCCGTGCATCGCGTACCTGATGGAAGAGAACACGATGACGACGCAGGCGCTCGTCATCGCGCACGCGTGCTACGGGCACAACTCGTTCTTCAAGGGCAATCACCTGTTCCGGCAGTGGACGGACGCCGAGGCGATCCTGGACTATCTCGTGTTCGCGCGCCGCTACGTGATGGAGTGCGAGGAGCGGCACGGCGCGGAAGCGGTCGAGGAGGTGCTCGACGCGTGCCATGCGCTCATGCCGCACGGCGTCGACCGCTACCGGCGGCCGGCCCCGCTGACGTTCAAGGCCGAGACCGAGCGGCTGAAGGCGCGCGAGCGGCACCGCGAGCGCGACTTCAACGACCTCTGGCGCACGTTGCCGGCCAAGAGCGCCGACAAGCAGAAGCGCGCCAACGACCGCTTTCCGGCGGAGCCGCAGGAGAACATCCTCTACTTCGTCGAGAAGCACTCGCCGAAGCTCGAGCCGTGGCAGCGCGAGCTCGTGCGCATCGTGCGCAAGCTCGCGCAGTATTTCGAGCCGCAGGCGCAGACGAAGGTGATGAACGAGGGCTGGGCCACGTTCTGGCACTACACGATCCTGAACCGCATGCACGAAAAGGGACTCGTCGACGACGGCTTCATGCTCGAGTTCCTGAAGAGCCACACCAACGTCATCGCGCAGCCCGCGTACGACTCGAAGTTCTACAGCGGGCTCAACCCGTACGCGCTCGGCTTTGCGCTCTTCTCCGACCTGCGCCGCGTCTGCGAGAAGCCCGACGCCGAGGACCGCGCGTGGTTTCCCGACATCGCCGGCTGCGAGTGGGGCCGCGTGCTCGATTTCGGGATGCGCAACTTCAAGGACGAGTCGTTCATCGGCCAGTACATGTCGCCGCGGCTGATTCGGGACTTTCACCTGTTCGCGATCGCGGACCACGAGGAAGAGCGCGACCTGATCGTCGACAGCATCCACGACGAGCGCGGCTACAAGCGGGTGCGCAAGCTCCTCTCCGAGCAGCACGCGCAGCACATCCGCGTGCCCGACGTGCAGGTGATCCGCTACGACCGCGACGGAGATCGCTCGCTCACGCTGCGCCATCACTGCCGGCGCGGGCGGCCGCTGACCGAGGCGGCCGCGCAGGTCGTCGCGCACCTGCGCCGGCTCTGGGGATTCCCGGTGCGCCTCGAGACCTGGGACGGGGAGGCGCGCGTCGGCGACGTGCTGGAGTGCGCCGCGTAACTATCCGGATTCGCTAACGCGTCACCGTCAGCGACGCGGTCTTGTTCACGCTGCCGTAAGTCGCCGTAATCGTCGCCGTGCGGTCGCGCGACGTGCGCGTCGTCGCTATCGCGAACGTCGCGCTGCGTGCGCCCGCGGCCACCTTGACGCTCGACGGGACCGCGGCCACGGTCGCTTTCGAGCTCGCAAGCCTGACCGTGACTCCGTTTGCTCCGGCGGGCGCGCTCAGCGTCACCGTTGCGCTCGTCGACGTGCCGCCGACGACGCTCGCGCTCGCGAGCGTCAGTTGCGCAAGCTGCGGCGCCGCTGCAGACGTCAGCGTCAGCGTCGTCGTCTCCGTCGTACCGCCGTAGGACGCGCCGATCGTCGTCGCGGTTTGCACGCTGACCGGCGACGTCGCGATCGGGAATGTCGTCTGCGTCGTGCCGGCGGCGATCGTCACGCTGGCCGGCACCTGGACCGCGCCGCTCGCGCTTGAAAGCGACACGAGCGCCCCTGTCGGCGGCGCCGGGGCGGTGAGCGCGAGAGCGCCGTTCGAGCCGCTGCCGCCGACGACGACGCTCGGATTGGCGGAGACGCTCGCGATCGCGGCGCCGGCGGCCGGCGGCTTCCAGCCCAACTGGATCACCTCGAAGTCGCTCGCCGTCACGAGCGCGAACGCCGGGTTCAGGATGTCGTTGTTCCAGCGCGTATCGAACGTGCCAGTGACGTACAGGTCGCTGCCGTTGTCGGCGACGATCAGGCCGTGCTTCTGCATCGCGCGGAAGATCTTGCGCACGTTCGGATCGCTCGTCCGCAGCGCCGGGTCCTGACCGTTGACGCTCGTTCGCAGCCGCAAGCGCGCGCCCATCGGCAGCGCGCCGGCCGTCGAGCCTGCGCGATGCGAGGCCGGATACACGTAGCCGTTCGTGGCGCGCACGGTGACGCGGAACGCGTGACCGATCTCCGCCACGTTCGGATTCCAAGCCTCGTCGTAGCGGACGAGCCCCGGAAAGATCGCGAGCACGGCCGCGTCGGCCGACGTCCAGCCGTCCGGCCGCCGGCCGTTCGTGTTCATGTCGAAGAACGCGCCGGAGCCCGCGAGCCAGCGGCCATGCGCGCTGTCGTAGAAAACGTTGTAGAGCTCGTACAGATAGCGGTTGGTGCAGTCGACGATCAGCAGATGGCGATCGGCGTCGCTGCGCTGATCGACGTTGCCGGGCGCGCCGCCTTCGATCCAGTGCGGCTGCGTCGCCGCCTGCGTCGGGATCGGGTAGAACGGCACGCCCTGCCCGGTGGACATGTCGACGCCGTCGCTTTCATCCCAGTAGCCGAACGTGACAGCCTGCTTCGGCTGCGTCGCGTCGACGATTGCGTAGGGCATGCCGTAGATGTCGATGCTGCCGGGCGACGCCTCGCCGCCGAAATCGGGATGCAGCTTGCGCACGCCGCCGTTGTTCGCGAACGCGATGAAGCTCGACGATGCAGGATCGACGGGCGCCCCCGAGACGTCGACGTTCCACCCGTTGTCCGCCGGAAAAATCGCCGCCGGCGGCGACGCGCCCTCGACGGGTACCGAAGGCGGGCACTGCGCGATCGCGTTGGCGCAGGTCGCGAAGCCCAGAGCCAGCGCAGCGACAATCGAGTTTTCATCGTGGGGCTCCGTCATGCCAGAGAGTCATATGACAATAGCATGGCCGGGGCCTCCCAGCCGGCCTCCGACCAAAGGCCATGACGCCGGCAAATCGGGCCCTCTGCAGCGAGTTACGGTGCCCGGCTGTTGCCGCTCGGCGACAGTTGCATCTCCATCCGATAAGCGGCATCCTCCCCCGCTGCCATGGCGCTATGCCATTGGTATAAAACTTCGACTCATGCAGGCGTCATTCCGGCCGTCGACGCGGCGTCTCGCCTTCGGTGCTCGTGCAACGGTGCGGGTCGGACGTCATCAATACACGAGCACGAAGTCGGCACCGGTACGCAAACCCAACGGGCTGTCGCGCACGATCACCGCGTGCGCGGCAGCCCTCTTCCTGATTTTGACCGCGCCACAAGCC
>DATJFI010000048.1:0-3481 GCA_035495715.1 Casimicrobiaceae bacterium | reverse complement strand
GCCGTGCGCGTCCTCGCTCGTGCCTGGGTGCGCGTGATCTGGCGAGCTTGGACGGATCGCAAACCTTATGACCCGACCCGACATGGCGCCGCGCAACTGCTCGCTAAATCCGCGGGGGGTTGACACAGGATGTCTCATCGCTTGGGCAGCAGCGACGCGACGCCCACGCGCTCTTCCTCGAGCTCCTTGAGCGTCGCGTCCATCTTCTCGCGCGAGAACGCGTCGATCGGCAGGCCTTCGACCCGCGTGTACTCGCCGCCGCTCGTGATCACCGGGACGCCGTAGACGTAGTTGGGCGGAATGCCGTAGCTGCCGTCCGACGGGACGCCCATCGTCACCCATTTGCCGCCGCTGCCGAGGATCCAGTCGCGAACGTGATCGACGGCCGCGTTCGCGGCCGACGCCGCCGACGAGAGTCCGCGCGCGGCGATGACCGCCGCGCCGCGCCTGCCGACCGTCGGGATGAAGACGTCGCGGTTCCACGCCTCGTCGTCGATGAGCTCCTTGAGCGAGCGTCCGTCTGCGGTGGCGAAACGATAATCGGGATACATCGTCGGCGAGTGATTGCCCCAGACGATCAGCTTCGCGATCGAGCCGACCGGCTTGCCGCTTTTCTGCGCGAGCTGCGTGAGCGCGCGGTTGTGGTCGAGGCGCAGCATCGCGGTGAAATGGCGGCTCGGCAGCGACGGCGCCGATTTCATCGCGATGTACGCATTGGTGTTCGCCGGATTGCCGACGACGAGCACGCGCACGTCGCGCGAGGCGACCGCATCGAGCGCGTTGCCCTGCTCGATGAAGATCTTCGCGTTCTCGAGCAAAAGGTCCTTGCGTTCCATGCCGGGGCCGCGCGGGCGCGCGCCGACGAGCATGGCGATGTCGGCATCCTTGAACGCGACGTTCGGATCGGCGGTGCCGGTCATGCCGGCCAGCAGCGGGAACGCGCAATCCTCGATCTCCATCATCACGCCCTTGAGCGCCGCCTGCGCCTTGTCGAGCGGCAGCTCGAGGAGCTGCAGGATCACCGGCTGGTCGTCGCCGAGCATGTCGCCCGACGCGATGCGAGGGAGCAGGCTATAGCCGATCTGGCCGGCGGCGCCGGTCACCGCGACGCGAACGGGTGCTTTCATGACGACTCCTGGAGCGTGGGAATCCGCGGGAAAAGGCGCCTTGCACGCCGCGCGCGACGGGAAGCGCCTCGGACCGGAGGCCGCGCAACCGGCGCGGCTCTTTCTGCCGCCATGGTAGGCGGGGCCGCCAGCGGCTGTCAAGGTCCTATAACTGATATAAGATATAAGAATGAAGTCGGCGTCCGCCACCTTCCGCCCGCTCTACGGCCAGGTCCGCGCGATGATCGAGCGCGCGCTCGAGGCCGGCGAATGGGCGCCCGGCGAGGCGATCCCGTCCGAACTCGACCTCGCGTCGCGCTTCGGCGTTTCGCAGGGCACCGTGCGCAAGGCGATCCAGGCGCTGGCCGCGGACAATCTGCTCGTCCGCCGGCAGGGCAAGGGCACGTTCGTCGCGACGCACACCGAGGAGAAGGCGTCGAACTTCCGGTTCCTGCGCATTCGCCGCAACGACGGCCAGCCCGAATATCCGAAAAGCCGGCTCGTCGACCTGCGCCGCGCGCGCGCGGGCGCCGACGCGGCGCGCCAGCTCGCGGTCAAGTCGGGCGACCCGATCTTCGTGCTGCGCCGCGTGCTCGAGTACGGCGGCATTCCTGCCGTGCTCGACGAGATCTCGCTTCCGGCCTCGCTCTTTCGCGGCCTCACCCGCGAGCGCTGCTCCGCGTATCCCGGGTCGATGTACGGGTTTTTCGAGACCGAGTTCGGCGTGCGGATGGTGCGCGCCGAGGAGCGGCTGCACGCGGTCGCTGCATCCGGCACCGCGGCCTCGCTCCTTCGTGTCGCGCCCGGTACGCCGCTTCTCGCCGTCGAGCGCGTCGCGTACACGTACGGCGAGCGTCCCGTCGAGTTGCGGCGCGGGTTGTGCACGACGCGAAACGAGCATTACTGGAACGCCCTGGTTTGACGGCGCGGCGCCTCGATGCGCGTCGCGGTCGGCGCTGTTTCGCACGCGCTATAATTTGATGCTGTGCAAAAACCAACAAATGCGGCGTCGCCACGCGGTCGCGCGATATTTCCGCGTCTTTGCGGCGCGCCTCGTCGAGGCTGACGCGTGCCCGCCGCCGATCGACCCGCTGCCAGGCCGCGCCCGGTCTACCTCAATCTCTTCGCGATCCGGCAGCCGCTGCCCGCGATCGTCTCGATCCTCCACCGGATAAGCGGCGCATTGCTGTTCGCGGTCGGCATTCCGCTGCTGCTCTGGGGCGTGCAGCGATCGCTCGCGTCGCCCGAAGCCTACGCGGCGACGATCGCGCCGTTCACGACGCCGATCGGCAAGCTCGTGCTGCTCGTCCTCGGCTGGTGCTACGTCTACCACCTGTTCGCGGGGCTGCGCCATCTCGCGCTCGACCTGCACGTCGGCATCCGGCTCGCGCCGGCACGCGCCTCCGCCGCGCTCGTGCTCGTCGCTTCGATCGTCGTTGCGTTGATCATCGCGGTGCGGCTGTGGTAGCCGGCACCGACAAGCTGCCCGTCGGCGCGCACTACGGGCTGCGCGACTGGCTCTCGCAGCGGGTGACGGCGATCGTCATCACGCTCTACACGATCCTGGTGCTCGGCATCGTGCTGTGGAACGGCGGCATCGACTACGCGACGTGGAAAGCGGTGCTGGCCGACGGCGCGTTTCGCGTCGCGACGTTCCTGTTCATGGTGGCGCTGCTCTGGCACGCGTGGGTCGGCGTGCGCAACATCCTGATGGACTACGCGAAGCCGGCCGGCGTGCGCCTCGTCCTCGAGATCGTCGTGATCTGCGCGCTCGTCGCGTACGGCGGCTGGACGATCGCGATCCTGTGGGGCCATCCGTGACGCAGACTCGGGGAAGACCGCGGTGAAGGTTGCGACGCGGCGCTTCGATGCGCTGATCGTGGGCGCCGGCGGCGCGGGCATGCGCGCGTCGCTTCAGCTGTCCGCGGCCGGGCTGACGGTGGCCGTGCTGTCGAAGGTCTTTCCGACGCGATCGCACACGGTCGCCGCGCAGGGCGGCATCGGCGCGTCGCTCGGCAACATGTCCGAGGATAGCTGGCTCTGGCACATGTACGACACGGTCAAGGGCTCGGACTGGCTCGGCGACCAGGACGCGATCGAATACATGTGCCGGATGGCGCCCGAGGTCGTCTACGAACTCGAGCATTTCGGCATGCCGTTCGACCGCAATCCCGACGGCACGATCTACCAGCGTCCGTTCGGCGGCCATTCGGCCAATTTCGGCGAGAAGGCGGTGCGCCGTGCCTGCGCCGCCGCCGACCGCACCGGCCACGCGATGCTGCACACGCTCTATCAGCAGAACGTACGCGTGCGCACGCACTTCTTCGTCGAGTGGATGGCGCTCGATCTGATCCACGACGCCGAAGGCCACGTCA
>DATJFI010000047.1:0-19985 GCA_035495715.1 Casimicrobiaceae bacterium | reverse complement strand
CGATTGATGCCGATGGCAGGCGGCGCGATCCAGTTCGCGAACTTGCCCGGCTCGAAGACGCGTCCCATCAACGACGCGACAAACGCCCGGTCGTCAGCAGTCGGCAGCCAGTCGCCGACGTTTGCATTCCAGTCGCTTTCGCAGACGACCCGTCCATCCGGCGAGACACGAAGCTGCGCCAAGGTCCCGATCTCGCGGTGAAACGCCTTGTGCGGCACCGCGAGGCGAAACGGAATGCCGGCCTTTTCGATGACGCGGTTCCAGCGCCCGACGCCGGCAATCGAGTCGCGAATGAAGTCGTCGCGCAGCACCTCGTTCAGCGCATTCAGCATCGGCACGTCATGATCGGCGAGGCCGCCATCGACGGCGTTCAGCACCGGGTAGCTGCGACCCTGCAGCCGATGATCGTCGTCGCGCTTGGCTTCCTCATAGCGGCCCTTGAGCCCCGATGTGTAGAACGTCGCGGCGTTCGACGACTGATCGGCGCCGAAGAGATCGATCGTGACGCTATAGTGGAAATTCAGGTAGCGCTGGATCGTCGACAGGTCGATCGCACCCTGCGCGCGCACCTGCGCCGCATCGTCGCTCTTCAATGCATTCATCACCTCGCAGGTACGCTGCACGATGCGCGCGACGCCGGATTCGCCGACGAACATGTGGTGCGCTTCCTCGGTCAGCATGAATCTCGTCGTGCGCGCGAGCGGCTCGAAGCCCGATTCGGCGAGCGCCGCGAGCTGGAACTTGCCGTCGCGATCGGTGAAGTACGTGAACATGAAGAGCGAAAGCCAGTCCGGCGTCCTTTCGTTGAATGCGCCGAGAATGCGTGGATTGTCGGCATCGCCCGAGCGGCGCGTCAGCAACGCTTCGGCTTCCTCGCGTCCGTCGCGGCCGAAGTAGCGGTGCAGCAGATACACCATCGCCCACAGGTGACGACCCTCCTCCACGTTGACCTGGTACAGGTTGCGCAGGTCGTAGAGGGACGGACACGTGAGACCCAGGTGGCGCTGCTGCTCGACCGACGCGGGCTCGGTGTCGCCTTGCGTGACGACGATGCGCCGCAGGTTCGCGCGATGCTCGCCCGGCACGTCCTGCCAGACGGGCTCGCCCTTGTGTTCGCCGAAGTTGATCGTCGCGGCGCCGGCGACCGGTGCGAGGAAGATGCCCCATCGGTAGTCGGGCATCTTGACGTAGCCGAACTGCGCCCAGCCCTGCGGCTCGACGCCCACGGCGGTTCGCAGGTACACGTCGAAGCCGGACGCGGCCTCGGGTCCCATCTCGCGCCACCAGTCGAGAAACGCAGGCTGCCAGCGCTCGAGCGCGCGCGCCAGCGCACGATCCTGCGACAGGTTCACGTTGTTCGGAATCCTGTCGGCGTAGTTGGTCGTCGTCTGCATCGGCTTCTCCAGGATCGTCGAGTGGCCGCGTTCGCGGCTTTCCCAATGCGGCGCGTGCGAAGCGGCGCTACACGCGCTCCCAATCGAACCGCGCCTTGGCGCCCGTTCCGAACACTTTCAGCGCGCCCGCTTCGCCGACGGCGTTCGGACGCACGAAGATCCAGTTCTGCCACGCCGACAGCCGGCCGAACACACGCGTCTCCATCGTTTCGGTACCACCGAACCGCAGGTTCGCCTCCATACCCGTGAGCGCATCGGGCGACATGCTGGCGCGCTCTTCCAGCACAAGCCGCAGCTCGTCGTCCCAGTCGATGTCGTCGAGCGCGACGGTGACGAGACCCAGCCGCTCGGCGTCGCGGGCGAAGAGCTTTGCGTCCGCAACGGCGCGCACGCTCGCAATCGGTTCGCGCTCGTCGTGGAAGCGCGCGGCGAGGCGTGAGCGGCCGTCGACGCGCGGATAGGCGCCGAAGTTCATCGCCGACACGGCGATCGCCGGCGCGTTCGACTCGTCCGCGAGGTCGAGCATGTAACTGCGGTCCGCGGCCAGCGCCAGTTCGAACAGCGTCCCCGCGAAGCACGAGCCACGATCGATCCGCGCGATCATCGTCCGCGACGAGACGTCGAGACGCGCGAGCGTGCGCCGCAGAAGGCCGATCGTCTCGCGCACGAACCAGTCGCCGGCATGGCGCGCAAGGCTCGCGTCGACCGCGAGCATCGTATCGATGTCGCCTTCGGTCGTGAAGAGCCAAGTGCCGACGTCAAGCGCGTTGGTGCGAAGCGACAGGATCGCATCGTCGAGCTCACGACCCATCGCGAGCGGCCACCATCGCGCGCCTTGCGCATGGATCCCGGCGATGTCGTCGGGCTGCGGACTCGACGGCGCCTTGACGCAGAACGTCGCCCGGCGCGACGCGCGATCGATGCGCACGTCGACATGCGCGTAGCGATACCCGGTCTCGTCGACCGTTCGCTCGAGCGGCGTCAATTCGATGCCCTTGCCATGGGCCGGACGATCGCTCTCGCGCGCAAGCTCGCGCGCGCGCCGCTCGACATACGCAGCGAATTCGCTCGGCTTCACCACCGCGTCGACGAGCCGCCACTCCTTTGCGCGCCGTCCGCGAACCCCTTCCGTCGTCGTGCAGAATATGTCGGCCAGGTCGTGGCGCACCTTGCGCTTGTCGGTGAGGCGCGTGAGTCCGCCGGTGCCGGGCAGCACGCCGAGCAGCGGCACCTCGGGCAGGCTCACCGCGGACGAGCGATCGTCGACGAGCACGATCTCGTCGCACGCGAGCGCAAGCTCGTAGCCCCCGCCGGCCGTGATGCCGTTGCAGGCGGCGACGAACTTGAGGCCGGAGTACCGGCTCGCGTCCTCGATGCCGTTGCGCGTTTCGTTGGTGAACTTGCAGAAGTTCACCTTCCATGCATGCGACGAGCGGCCGAGCATGAAGATATTGGCGCCCGAGCAGAACACGCGGTCCTTGGCACTCGTCAGCACGACGCAACACACTTCCGGATGCTCGAAGCGGATGCGCTGCAGCGCATCGTGCAGCTCGATGTCGACGCCCAGGTCGTACGAATTGAGTTTCAGCGCGTAGCCGGGCCGGATGCCGGCGTTCTCGTCGACGTCGAGCGCGATCGTGGCGACAGGGCCGTCGTAACGGACGCGAACGTGCCGATAGCGCTCGGGATGCGTCTCGTAGTCGACGCGCGGCGCGTCGGCGCCCGGTTTGTCGGTCGTCATCGTACGGTCTCGGTCTCCAGCGGGCGCGGCTCGAAAGCCGGCGCGACCGCGGCACGCAGCTTCACGAAGCTCTGCCGCGGCGTCTCGCCCGACGTGTCGATGACGATGTCCGCCTTGCGGTACATCGCCTCACGGCCGGCGAGAATGCGTTTGAGGTCGTCCATCGCGCGCGCATTGCCGGCCATCGGCCGCAGGTCGCCCTGCGCGAGCACGCGCGCCATGTGCTCCTCCGGCTGCGCCTTGATCCATACCGTGTAACAGTTCGCGAGGAGCAGGTCGAACGCCGCTTCCTCGTTGACGATGCCGCCGCCCGCCACGATCACGCCCTGCGCCTGCTCGCGCGCGACGCGCTCGAACACGCGCTGCTCGATGCGCCGATACGCGCCGTGCCCGTAAAGCGCCATCACCTCGCCCGCCGGGAGTCCCGCTTCACGCGCGACTTCGCGATTCAGCTCGAGCAGCGGAACGCGCAATGCGTCCGCGAGCATCGCGCCGAGCGTCGATTTGCCGGCGCCGCGCATGCCGATCAACGCAATGCGCCGGCGGCGCGCCGCGTCGGGATCGACGGCGTCGGCCGCGAGCAGACGCGCCACCTCGACGCCCAGCGTTCGCGACAGGCGCCGAAGCAGCATGATCGAGCAGTTGCCTTCGCCCGCTTCGATCTGCGCCAGGTAGCGCTCGGAGACCGTCGACTCGTGCGCGCAGCGCTTGCGCGAAATGCCGCGACGCTCACGAAGCTTGCGGATGCGCGCGCCGAGTTCGGCCACGAAGCGCGCATCGGCATCCGCGGGAGACGGCGCGGGGGCCGTGCGGACGACGCGCCTCGGCGTACGATGGGTTGCAGCCGCCATGTCGCATTATACTGCCTGTCCGATACTCGGCAACCATGAACTATGATGCATGGCCCCGGGACGCCGAGTTCCGCAGGGCCAATGCCGTCACTTTCGAGACGCGAGACGGCAGCGGTCGATCGCTCGCCCGACCGCGCATACCCGTCACCCCTTCTTGAAGATCGCGCGCGAAGTGGCTGATCCGGTGCCCGCTTTTTCAGCCCGACCGTCTATCGCGCCGCCGAAAGAAGGGGTAAGCTAATGTCCCGACCGACGGCACCGTTCTTGCTTTGAGCGCCACACGCGGCAGGCGCCTGCCTGACGCCTTGCAAAGGAATTCAATGTCGGCCTTGGCACGTCCCGCCCCCGCGGCCACCGGTGTCGTTTCGGAGCTCGCGTTCGCGCGCGCTCAGCGGAACACCGTGCTGATCGTCGATGACCTCTTCTCGAGCCGGCTCCTGCTTGCGGAAATCGTCCGCCAGATCGACGGCAAGCTCAACCTCGAACTGTTCGACACGCCGTCGCGCGCGCTGGAGTTCGCGCGCAACAATCGCGTCGACATCGTCCTCACCGACTACAAGCTGCCCGAGTTCGACGGCATCGAGCTCGTCAAGCAGCTTCGCGCGCTGCCGCACTGCGTCGACGTCCCGATCGTCGTGATCACCGTCGTCGACGACCGCAAGATCCGCTACGACGCGCTCGAGGCCGGCGCGACCGACTTCCTGATCAAGCCGCTCGACGATCACGAGACCCGCGCGCGCTGCGCGAACCTGCTCGAGTTGCGCCGGCACAAGATCGTGCTGTCGGACCAGGCGCGCGTGCTCCAGTACCAGGTCGACAAGTCGGTCGCCGAGATCCACGAGCGCGAGCTCGAGACGCTGTCGAAGCTTGCGAAGGCCGGCGAATTCCGCGACAAGACGACCGGCAATCACCTGATGCGGATGGCGAAATACTCGGCGCTGATCGGCCAGCATCTGGGGCTTGGCGCCGAGACCGTGCACGTGCTCGAGGTCGCCGCGCCGATGCACGACATCGGCAAGATCGGCATTCCCGACGCAGTGCTGCTGAAGGAAGGTCCGCTTCTACCGGAAGAGCTCAACGTGATGCGCGAACATCCGCGGATGGGTTACGACATCCTGAAGGGCAGCCCGTCCAAGTACCTGTCGATGGGCGCGATCATCGCGCTCGGCCATCACGAGAAATTCGACGGCTCGGGGTATCCGAACGGATTGCACGGCGAGGACATTCCACTGGTCGCGCGCATTGTCGCCGTCGCCGACGTCTTCGACGCGCTCGTCTCCGAGCGTCCCTACAAGAAGGCGTGGACGCTCGACAACACGATCGAGTTCGTCAAGTCGCAGCGCGGCAAGCATTTCGATCCGACGTGCATCGACGCGTTCCTGTCCGATCGCTCGGCGATCGAGACGATCATGCGCGAGTTCGCGGATTAACGACTTCTCTCGTTCCCGCCCGCACCCCGGCCGCGGACACGCAGCGGCATCCGCATCCTCGGTTCGATAGTCGAACGGCGCTCATCGCGGGTGCCTGCGGCGACGTGAACAGATAGGACGCGTCCGACGGCGCCGGCGGCAGCGCGCCGCGACAGCAATCGGTCGTGCTCCACTCGGTCATGCGGGCACGGCCGTCGAGATCGAAGCGCGCGCGAACTGTCCAGAAGTAGCGCGCGTTCGGCACGAGGGACGTCTCGAGCGTACGGCGCGGCTCCGGAACTCGTTCGCCCCGATCGACGATCTCGACCGGTGCACCGTTCTCCTCGCGGGCAACGAGAAGGTCGTAGATCGCGTTGCGCACCATCGCGCGACCACTGCTCGAATGTCGTCCTGATCGTGGCACCGGAGCGTGCCGTGCGCCCCGGGTGGTCCGCTGCGCTATCCGATCAGAATGATATGCACGCGCCGCGGCCCGTGCGCGCCGAGCACGATCGTCTGCTCGATGTCGCCGGTCCGTGAAGGTCCGCTCACGAGATTGACTGCGCGTGGCAGAAGGCGGCGGTCGCTGCGCAGACGCGCGAACGCGTCCTCCATTCCCGCCACGACCTGGTCGGCGTGCACGATCGCGACGTGCGTTTCGGGCAACAGGAACGTCGCCGGCGGCGCATCGGCGGCGCTCGCGAACACGAGCGTTCCGGTCTCCGCGATCGCGCAGAAGCAGCCGGTGATGCCGACCGCGTCGTCGCCGCGCGTCGGCCGCGGATCGACGTCCAGATCGGCGCGCACCCAGTCGAGCGATGCGAGCTCGGGCCAGCAAACCGCACGCGCGTGCGAGCCGCCGAGATAGCGCGCGACTTCCGCCGGAACTCCGTCGACCGTCGCAAGACGCGCCGTCGTGCTCGCCATGTCGGTCGCGCGCTCGAGAAATCGCTGCACGGGACTCGACGGCGCCGTGGGCCTCGGACCTTGCGTTCGCGCAGCGAGATACGCGTGCGCGGCAGCACGGGCCTCGTCGTCCGGACCGTTGCGTCCGAGCGCCGCGCGCACGCGCGCGAGGACCGCCTCGCGCGAGCGCTGGTTGTCGTCGATCGACACGTCGCGCTAGACGCCGTGCTTGCGCACGAACGCGTCGAGGCGGCCGATGCCTTCCTCGATCGCCTGCGTCGATGCCGCGTAGGAAAAGCGGATGTGCTGCCCGTCGCCGGGAACGCGGCGTCCGAAATGGATGTCGGCGAGCACGGCGATGCCAGCCTCGTGCAGCAACCGCTTGCGAAACGCTTCCGAATCGGCGGCATTCACGCGCCGGCACGCCTCGGTGACGTTCGGCCACGCGTAGAAGGCGCCGCCCGGGACCTTGCAAGTGATGCCGGGCACCGCATTCAGGAGTCGTACGATCAGGTCGCGCCGATCGCGGAATTGCGCGTACATCGCGTCGACCGCATCCTGCGGACCTTCGATCGCCTCGACCGCTGCCCATTGCGAGATCTGCGACGCGCACGACTCGGTGTTCGTGATCCAGCGCGTGAATGCCGGCGCGAGCGCGCGATTGGCGACGTAGCCCAGGCGCCAGCCGGTCATCGCCCATGTCTTCGACGCGCCGTCGCAGACGATCGTGCGTGCCTGCATGCCCGCGCGGCACGCGAGGCTCTCGAAGCGGCCGTCGTACACCAGCCGCGAATAGATCTCGTCGGCGAACACCCAGACCTGCGGGTGACGCGACAGGATGTCGGCAATCGCGTCGAGATCGCCGGCCGTCAGGATGCCGCCGGTCGGATTCTGCGGCGAGTTGAGGATCAGAAGGCGCGTCTTCGGCGTGATCTTCGCCTCGAGCTCGGCGGGATCGAATGCGAAGTCACGCGCTTCGCGCAGGAAGATCGGCACCGGCACCGCACCGTTGGCGACGATCTGCGATTCGTAGATCGGGAAGCCCGGCACCGGATAAATCACCTCGTCACCGACGCCATAGTCGGTCACCGACGCGATCGTGTACGCGATGAACGGCTTGGCGCCGGCGCCGACGACGACGTCGTCGGGCTGCACGTCGATGCCGCGACGCGTTCCGATGTCGGCCGCGGCGGCCGCACGCAGCGCGTCGATGCCCGCCGACGGCGTGTAGCCGTGCCTGCCGTCGCGAATCGCCGCGATCGCCGCGTCCTGGATGTTGGTTGGCGTCGGGAAATCGGGCTGGCCGATGGCGAACGAGACGATGTCCTTGCCGCTTCGCGCGAGCGCATTCACTTCCGCGAGCACGACGAACGCGTTCTCCGTGCCGAGCGAATCCCCGCGGCGCGACAGATGCGGGACCGTGTTGAGTGGCGGGTGCGGTGCGTTCATGCCGGTCCCTTCGGATGCGCGCGCTGCGCCGCGCGTGCCTTGTATTGTTCGCGAAACGTGCGTGGCGCAGGAGCCGGCATGTCGCGCTCGTCGGTCCAGCCGGCGCCGAATGGCAGCTTCCGGATGATGCCGTCGCGTCGGCCAAGCATGCGGAGCATACGCGCGCCGAGGCCGATCGCGGCGCCATAGAGCGCCGGACGCCGCGCGAGCCACCCCCACCCCCTCAAGGCGAGGCTCTCGTGCCAAGGGCGAAGATTGCGGCGGAATTGCATTTCGCGCAGCTTCCGCAGCAGGTCCGGCAGCGGAATCTTCACCGGACAGACGACGCTGCATTGGTTGCACATCGTCGACGCGAACGGCAGGTCGAGCGCCTTGTCGAGGCCGACGTACATCGGCGTCAGCACGCTGCCGATCGGGCCCGGGTAGACCCATCCATACGCATGACCGCCGATGTTCTGGTACACCGGACAGTGGTTCATGCAGGCGCCGCAGCGGATACAGCGCAGCGCCTGCGCTACGTCGCTTCCGAGCACGTCGCTGCGGCCGCTGTCGACGACGATGAAGTACATGTGCTCGACGCCATGGAATTCGCCGGGTTCCCGGACACCGGTGAGGATGTCGACGTAGTTCGAGATCGACTGTCCGGTCGCGGAGCGCGGCAGCAGCCGCATCAGCGTCGCGACGTCCTCGAGCGTGGGTACGACCTTCTCGATCCCCGAGATCGCGACGTGGACCTTGGGCAGCGTCGTCGTCAGCGTGGCGTTGCCCTCGTTCGTCACCAGCACCACCGAGCCGGTCTCGGCGACGAAGAAATTGCCGCCGGAGATACCCATGTCGGCAGTCAGATAGTGCTGGCGCAGCACCGCGCGTGCCTCGAGGCACAGCTCGTCGATCGCTTCCTTGCGCGGCGTGCCGTGGCGCGCCGCGAAGAGCGTCGCGACCTCCTCCCGCGACTTGTGCAACGCCGGTCCGATCAGATGCGACGGCGGCTCGTAGTCGTTGATCTGCAGGATGTATTCGCCGAGATCGGTTTCGACGACCGTCAGCCCGGCGCCCTCGATCGCGTGATCGAGCGCCGACTCCTCGGACACCATCGACTTCGACTTGATGATCTTGCGCACGCCGTGCCGCTGCGCGATCTCGAGCACGAGCGCGTTGATCTCGTCCGGCGTCTGCGCGTAGAGCACGGTCGCGCCGCGCGCACGCGCGTTTTCGTCGAAGATCGCGAGCCAGACGTCGAGGTCGTCGAGCACGCGCTGCCGGATCGCCGCCGCCGCGTCACGCGTGCCTTCGAAATCGTCGAGCTCGGTAATCGCCTGCCTTCGCGCCGGCACGAACTTGCCCTGGAACTTGGCGAGGCTCGCCTGGAGCTGCGCATCGTGAAGCTTCTCGCGCGCGCGTTCCCTGAAGTGCATCGACGCGACTTGCATGCGCCCTCTATTCAGGCCCGATCGGGCGTCACGCCGCTCAGCACTTCGGCGACGTGCAGCACCTTCGTCGCGTCACCGCGCCGGCGCAGCCGCCCTTCGATGTTCAGCATGCAGCCGAGGTCGCCAAGGACGACCGCGTCGGCGCCGCTCGTGACGATGTGCCGGCATTTGTTGTCGACGATGCGCGCGGAGATGTCTCCGAGCTTCACCGCGAACGTGCCGCCGAAGCCGCAGCACGTCTCGGCGTCGCCCAGTTCCGAGATGCGGACGCCGTCCATTCTCGCGAGCAGCGCTCGGGGCTGCGTCTTGACGCCCATTTCGCGCAACCCCGCGCAACAGTCGTGGTAGGTGATCGTGCCGCGAAAGTCGCCGGGCACGCGCTCGAGTTCGAGGACGCTGACGAGGAAATCGGTGAGCTCGTACGTCTTTGCCGCAAGGGTCGCGACGCGCGCCGACCACGCCGGATCGTCGGCGAAGAGCTCGGCGTAATGGGTCCTGATCATCCCGCTGCACGAGCCCGACGGCGCGACGAGGTAGTCGCAATCCTCGAATTCGGCCACGACCTTCTTCGCGAGCGCAATCGCGTCGGCGCGGTCGCCCGAGTTGTAGCAGGGCTGGCCGCAGCAGGTCTGCGACGGCGGCACGTAGACGTCGGCGTCGCCGGCCTCGAGCAGCCTGATCGCCGCGAACCCGATCGAGGGTCGCATCAGGTCGACGAGGCAGGTGACGAAAAAACCGACGCGCATGGGACCGCGGATGGTAGCACGCGCATCGGGACGGTACTTGCCGATGCGCGGCTCGCAGCGAGCCGCCGATGACCGGACGCGGCGAATGCGTCGCCGCTACTGGAAGTTCGACTGCGTGAGCGCGATCGCGCAAAGGCCGATGAGCTGCTGCGGCAGCACGCCGAGCACGAGCAGCAGCAGCCCGTTGACGGAGAGCGCGACGCTCGTGTCGCCGCGGACGACGATGGGGGCGGTCTCGCGCGGTTCGTCGAAGTACATGAGCTTGACGACGCGCAGATAGTAGAACGCGCCGATCAGCGACGTGACGACCGCAATCACCGCGAGCCAGACGAAGCCCTCGTTGATCGCCGACTCGATGACCATGAACTTCGCGTAGAAGCCGAGCGTCGGCGGCAGGCCGGCGAGGGAGAACATCACGAGCAGCATGATGAACGCCCACCACGGCGAGCGCTGGTTGAGCCCCTTGAAGTCGTCGAGGCGGTCGCTCTCGAAGCCCTCCCGCGACAGCAGCATGATCATGCCGAACGAGGCGAGGCTCGTCAGCGCGTACGAGACCGTGTAGAACATCGCCGCCGAGAAGCCGTAGCGGTTCGCCGTCAGGAACCCGAGCAGCATGTAGCCCATGTTGGCGATCGTCGAGTAGGCGAGCATCCGCTTCAGGTTCGCCTGGGCGATCGCGATCAGGTTCCCGAGAACCATCGACAGCACGCAGAGCACGATCAGCATGCCCTGCCAGTCGAAAGCGGCGCCCTGCATCGCTCCGGAGAGGATTCGCAGCGTCATCGCGAACGCGGCGATCTTCGGCGCGGTCCCGATCAGCACCGTCATCGACGTCGGCGCGCCATCGTAGACGTCGGGCACCCACATGTGATACGGCACGACCGCCAGCTTGAACGCGAGACCGGACACGACGAACACGAGGCCGAACGTCAGGAGCAGCGTGCTTTCGTGGCGTCCGTAGATCGTTTTCGCGACGGTGTCGAGGTCGAGCGACCCGGTCGTTCCGTAGATCATCGACAGGCCGTAGAGCAGCATCCCCGACGCGAGCGCGCCGAGCACGAAGTACTTCATCGACGCCTCGGCGCCGCGCGGATGGTCGCGCTGTGCCGCGACCAGCGCGTAGAGCGACAGCGACATGAGCTCGAGGCCGAGGTAGAGCGTCAGGAAGTTGTCGCCGGTGATCATCACCTGCATGCCGAGCAGCGCGAAGAGCGTCAGCACGAAGACGTCGCCGCGAAAGAGCCCCCGCGCCACCATGTAGCCGCGCGAATAGAACAGCATCAGCGATACGGCGACGAAGCAGGCGATGCGCAGGAAATCGGCCAGCATGTCGTCGATGATCATGCCGTTGTAGCCCTTGATCGCGTCGAGCCGCAGCGTCGTCAGCGTCACGCAGATCGCGACCAGCAGCGTGAGCTGCGTAAGCCAGTACGTGACGTAGCGGCGATCGTCGGGGATGAACAGGTCGATCAGCAAGATCAGCGACGCCGACGCCAGGATGACGATCTCGGGCAGCGCCGCCCAGTAGTGGAGTTGAGCGAGCATGCTCACCTAGAGTTTCGACTGCGCCACGACGGTCAGGAGATTCGCGACCGACGCGTGCATCACGTCGATGAACGGCTTCGGCCAGACGCCCATCGCGAGCACGGCGCATGCGACGACTCCGAGCAGCCAGAACTCACGGCTGCCGATGTCCTCGAGCTTCGCGACGTTCTCGTTGGCGATATCGCCGAAGATCACCCGCTTGTACATCCAGAGCGTATACGCGGCGCCGAGGATCAGCGTGACCGCAGCGGCGAAGCCCAGCCAGAAGTTGACCTTGACCGACGCGAGGATCACGAGGAACTCGCCGACGAAGCCCGACGTCCCCGGCAGTCCGGCATTGGCCATCGCGAACAGCATCATGAACGCGGCGAACTTCGGCATCGTGTTCACGACGCCGCCGTAGTCTCCGATCAGCCGCGTGTGCATCCGGTCGTACATGACGCCGACGCAGAGGAACAGCGCCGCCGACACGAACCCGTGCGATACCATCTGCGCAAGACCGCCCTCGATGCCGAGCTGACTGAAGAGGAAGAAGCCGAGCGTCACGAAGCCCATGTGCGAGATCGACGAGTACGCGATCAGCTTCTTCATGTCGGCCTGCACCAGCGCGACGAAGCCGATGTAGATGACGGCGATCAGCGACAGCGTGATCACGAACGGGGCCAGGTAGCGCGACGCGTCGGGGACGATCGGCAGGATGAACCGGACGAAGCCGTACGCGCCGATCTTGAGCGTGATCGCCGCGAGCACGACGGAGCCGCCCGTCGGCGCTTCCACGTGCGCGTCGGGCAGCCACGTGTGGACCGGCCACATCGGTACCTTGACGGCGAACGCGAGGAAAAACGCGATCCACAGCAGGATCTGCACATGCATCTCGAGCGGCACCTTGTACCACTCGAGGATCTCGAAGCTCTCCGACACGCTGTAAAGGTAGATCAGGGCGACCAGCATCAACAGCGATCCGAGCAGCGTGTAGAGGAAGAACTTGAGCGCCGCATAGACGCGGTTCGGGCCGCCCCAGACGCCGATGATCAGGTACATCGGGATCAGCATCGCCTCGAAGACGAGATAGAACAGGATGCCGTCGAGGGCGCAGAACACCGCGTTCATGAGGCCGGACATGATCAGGAACGCCGCCATGTACTGCGCGACGCGCATCGTGATCACTTCCCATCCGGCCCAGACGACCAGCACGGTGACGAAGCTGTTCAGCAGCACGAACAGCACCGAGATGCCGTCGACGCCGACGTGGTAATGGATGTCGAAGCGCGGAATCCAGTTCGCATATTCGACGAACTGCATCGCCGACGACGTCGTGTCGAAATGCAGGTACAGGGGGATCGTGACGAGGAAGCCCGCGACGGCGCCGACGAGCGCGATCCAGCGCGCGAAGCTCGCGTCGCGGTCGCGGCTGACGCCGAGCACGACGACGCCGGCGACGATCGGAACCCAGATGGCGAGGGAGAGATACGGTGTGGTCGTCAACGTACGCCCCACCAATAAAGCAGGACGAACACGCCGACGATCATCACGAACGCGTAGTGGTAGACGTAGCCGGACTGGATGCGGCGGAACTCCCGCGACACGAATCCGACGAGCCTCGCGGAGCCGTTGACGATCAGGCCGTCGATGATCGTCCGGTCGCCGACGACCGATGCGAAGCGCCCGACGGCGCGTGCGCCGCCGGCGAAGAACCAGTCGTTGAAGCGGTCGAAGTAGTACTTGTTGTCGAGCAGCGTGTAGATGGCCCTGAAGCGCGTCGCGATGACGCCGGGCAGTACCGGATTGATCAGGTAGAGATAGACGGCGGCCGCGATGCCGGCGATCGCGAGCCAGAATGCCGGTGACGCAAGTCCGTGCAGGATGAACGGCACCGCGCCGCGCCACTCGTGCGCCAGCTCGCCGACGACCGCGTGCGGCTCGCGGACGACGATCGACTGACCGAACCAGTTGCCGAACAGCATCGGCTGGATATACGCCCAGCCCGCGTAAACCGACGGAATCGCGAGCAGGATCAGCGGCACGGTGATCACCCACGGCGATTCGCGCGGCGGCCCGCCTTCGTGTGCATGCGGATCGGGCTCCTGGGCGGTTTGCGACGACAACTCGTGCGAGTGTCGCGCACGATCGTCGTGCTCGGCGTGCTCGGCCGTTGCATGGCCGTGGAAGCGCTCGTTGCCGTGAAACGCGAGGAACAGCATCCGGAACGAATAGAACGCCGTGACGAACACGCCGCCAAGCACGGCGGCATACGCGAACGCATGGCCGCCGACGTGCGACAGCGACACCGCCTCGATGATCGAGTCCTTCGAGAAGAAGCCGGCGAACGGCGGGATGCCGGCGAGCGCGAGCGAGCCGATCACCGCGGTGACGTAGGTGATCGGCATGTACCTGCGCAGACCGCCCATGCGCCGCAGGTCCTGCTCGTGATGCAGCGCGACGATGACCGACCCGGCGGCAAGGAACAGAAGCGCCTTGAAGAACGCGTGGGTCATCAGGTGGAAGATCGCCGCCGAGTAGGCCGAGACCCCGAGCGCGACCGTCATGTAGCCGAGCTGCGACAGCGTCGAGTACGCGACGACCCGCTTGATGTCGTTCTGGACGATTCCGAGGAACGCCATGAAGAGCGCGGTGATCGCGCCGATGATCGTGACGAGCGCGAGCGCCGTCTCCGAGAGCTCGAAGAGCGGACTCATCCGCGCGACCATGAAGATGCCGGCCGTCACCATCGTTGCCGCGTGGATCAGCGCCGAGATCGGCGTAGGGCCTTCCATCGAGTCGGGCAGCCACACGTGCAGCGGCACCTGCGCGCTCTTGCCCATCGCGCCGACGAAGAGGCAGATGCAGATCGCCGTCATCAGGTTCCAGTGCGCGCCCTGCCACGGCAACACGGTCGACGCGATCGATTCGGCCTCCGCGAAGACAGGCGTGTAGTCGAGCGTGCCGAAGTACGCGAGCACGAGGCCGATCCCGAGCACGAAGCCGAAGTCGCCGACGCGGTTCGCGATGAACGCCTTCAGGTTCGCGTAGATCGCCGACGGCCGCGTGTACCAGAAGCCGATCAGCAGGTACGAGACGAGGCCCACCGCTTCCCAGCCGAAGAAGAGCTGCAGGAAGTTGTTCGCCATCACGAGCATGAGCATCGAGAACGTGAAGAGCGAGATGTACGAGAAGAACCGCGTGTAGCCGGGATCGTCGGCCATGTAGCCGATCGTGTAGACGTGCACCATCAGCGACACGAACGTGACGACGACCAGCATCGTCGCCGTGAGCGGATCGATCAGGAAGCCGATCGCCAGCTTGAAGTTGCCGGACACGAGCCACGCATAGACGTCGCCGTTGAAAAGGTGGCCGCCCTGGACGTCGCGCAGGATGAAGATGGACGCGACGAACGCCGCGGCGACGCCGAGGATGCAGAGCGTATGCGAGGCCGCGCGTCCGATCTTCTGGCCCCAGAGACCGACGATGATCGACGCGACGAGCGGCGCGAACGGGACAATCAGGTACAGGCCGCGCATGTTGACGGCGTCGCTCATGAATCGGCCCTCATCCGCGCAACCTGCCCTGCGCCTCGACGTCGATCGAGCCGGTGTTTCGGAACAGCAGCACGAGGATCGCAAGCCCGATCGCCGATTCGGCGGCGGCGACGGTCAGGATGAAGAACACGAACACCTGCCCCGCCATGTCGCCGAGGTAGCGCGAGAAGGCGATGAAGTTCAGGTTGACGGCGAGGAGCATCAACTCGATCGCCATCAGCATGATGATGACGTTGCGGCGATTCAGGAAGATGCCCGCCATGCTGATCGCGAACAGGATCGCCCCCAACACAAGGTAATGCGCAAGCGTCGGTGCGCCGAATGCCACGTCGTCACTCCCTATTCGATTCCGGCTTCGCGGCGGCGGCGTCTTCGCGAGCCCGTTCCGCCGCGTTTCCGGACGCCGGCCATTCAAGCCGGCGGTTTCTCGGATGGCAGGTCGATCAGCCGGACGCGATCCTCGCGCCGCACCTTCACCTGCCAGCCCGGATCCTGATGCTTTCTTTCCCTGCGCTCGCGATGCGTGAGCGCGATCGCGGCGACGATCGCCACGAGCAGCACGACCGCCGCGATCTCGAACGGGTACACGTAATCGACGTAGAGCAGCCGGCCGAGCGCCGTCGTGTTGCTGCCCGTCGGCGCCGGCGCGGCGGTCGCCGTGCGGCCAATCGCACTGTCGACGATGACGAGCGCCATCTCGAAGAGGACCAGGATGCCGACGGCCGCCGCGATCGGCAGGTAACTTCGGAAATGCTGCCGCAGGATCGCGAAATTGACGTCGAGCATCATCACGACGAACAGGAACAGCACCATCACCGCCCCGACGTAGACCAGCACGAGCGCGATCGCGAGGAACTCGGCCGAGAGCAGCAGCCAGATGCCGGCCGCGGTGAAGAACGACAGCACGAGCCAAAGCGCCGCGTGCACCGGGTTGCGCGTCGTGATCACGCGCAATGCCGCGAAGATCAGGATCGCGGCGAAGGCGTAGAAGGTAAAAGTTTGAAAATTCATGAAATCACGAAGACCGCCCCCCGCACGGCGGCGCCATCGAACCCCTATGTCACGAACCTCGTGAGAATCCCAAACTGTCCCCGCGCCGGTAAAACCGCTCGCGGGGACTTATTCACCGATACTTCGCATCCTCGGCGCGATCCGCCGCGATCTGCGCTTCGTAGCGGTCGCCGACGGCGAGCAGCATTTCCTTCGTGTAGTAGAGGTCGCCGCGGCGCTCGCCGTGATATTCGAGGATGCGCGTCTCGACGATCGAGTCGACCGGGCAGCTCTCCTCGCAGAAGCCGCAGAAGATGCACTTCGTCAGGTCGACGTCGTAGCGGGTGGTCCGGCGCGTCCCGTCCTCGCGCTGTTCCGACTCGATCGTGATCGCGAGCGCCGGACACACGGCCTCGCACAGCTTGCAGGCGATGCAACGCTCCTCGCCGTTCGGATAGCGGCGAAGCGCGTGCAGGCCGCGAAAGCGCGGGCTCTGCGGCGTCTTCTCCTCGGGGAACTGCACGGTTATCTTGCGCGCGAACAGGTAGCGTCCGGTCAGCGCGAGCCCCTTGAAGAGCTCGAGCAGGAACCAGGTGTTGAAGAAACCGCGGATGCGCTCGATCAGGGTGGTCATGGCTAGTGGAAGAAGTCGGCGTACCGCGTCTGCATCATCGCGCCGAGGAACACGATCCAGATCAGCGTGACCGGAATGAACACCTTCCAGCCGAGCCGCATGATCTGGTCGTAGCGGTAGCGCGGAAACGTCGCGCGAACCCACAGGAAGATCAGGAGGACGAACGACACCTTGATCGCGAGCCAGAGGAAACCGTCGCCGAACGGATGCGCGCCGAGCACGTCGACGTCGTTCAGGATCGGGAACGGCGACAGCCACCCGCCGAGAAACATGATCGACGTCAGCGTCGCGATCAGGATCATGTTCATGTATTCGGCGAGGAAGAACAGCGCGAACGAAATGCCCGAATATTCGACGTGGAAGCCGGCGACGATCTCGGACTCGCCTTCGGCGACGTCGAACGGATGGCGGTTGGTCTCGGCGATGCCCGAAACGAGATAAACGACGAAGAGCGGCAGAAGCGGCCAGACGTACCAATATGCGGCGCCGCCTTCCTGGCCGGCGACGATGTCACCGAGATTCAGGCTGTTCGCGGCCATCAGCACGCCGACGAGCGCGAAGCCCATCGCGATCTCGTACGACACGATCTGCGCAGCCGAGCGCAGGCAGCCGAGGAACGCGTACTTCGAATTCGACGCCCAGCCGGCGAGGATGACGCCGTAGACGCCGATCGAGCTCATCGCGAGGATGTAGAGCAGCCCCGCGTTGATGTTCGAAAGCACGAGCGTCGGCGTGAACGGGATGACCGCCCATGCGGCGAGCGCCGGCGCGAGCGAGAGCATCGGCGCGGCGAAGAACAGCGCGCGGCTCGCGCCCGACGGCACGACGATCTCCTTGAAAAGCATCTTCAGCACGTCGGCGAACGGCTGCAGCAGGCCCAGCGGCCCCACCCGATTCGGACCGATGCGCACCTGCATCCAGCCGATGACCTTGCGCTCGGCGTACGTCAGGTAGGCGACGCCGAGGATCAGTGGAATCGCGATGACGACGATCTTGACGATCGTCCACACCGGGATCCACCAGGGACCCATCGCGTTCTGCACCGGCGCGAGAATGTCCATCATTGAGGCAGCCTCCGCGCTTCGCGCTGCGGAGCCAATTCGCGCTCGGGACGAGCCTTCGCGCTCATGGTTCCCCCCACGCTCGGGGCTTCGCCCCTTCGCTGCCCCCCGGGGGGCGCAATTCGCGCTCGGGGCGGCCCTTCGCACTCATGCCCGCTCGACCTCGATCGGGCCGGAGAGTCCGTCGAGCCCGCACGTCGACGGATGCGCAGCGGCGATGCGGACGACGCCCGGCGGCACGCCCGGATCGACCTGCGTCGCGAGCACCGCCTCGCCGCGGCCCTGGCGGACCTTGATCTGCGCGCCTTCGTCGATCCCTAGGCTGTCGAGCAGCGTCCGGCTCACGCGCGCGCGCGGCGGCTTCGCGTCGGTGGTCTGCTGCAACGGCTCCGCGCGGCGAACGAGCGGATCGGCGAAATAGATCGGCACGTCGGCCACGCGCTCGATCGCGCCGTTCGCGCGCGCCGGCGGCGTCAATTCGATTCGCGTGGCGTTCGCGAGTCGCGCAGCGAGGTCGCCCGCGTCGCGGAGCACGGCTTCGCGGACCTCTTCCGACGTATCGAACGCGAAGCCTTCGAGATTCAGCATCGTGCCGAGCACGCGCAGCACCTTCCACGCCGGCCGTGTATCGCCGAGTGGCTGCGCGACGCCGAGGAACGGCTGCACGCGCCCTTCGCAATTGACGAAGGTGCCCGACGTTTCGGTGAACGGCGCAACCGGCAAGAGCACGTCGGCGTAGCGCGTCGCCGTGCGGAACGGCGACAGCACGACGACGAGATCGGCCTTCTCGAGCGCGGCACGCGCGCTGACCGGATTCGCAAAGTCGAACTCGGGCTCTGCATGCAGCACGAGGTAGGCGCGCCGCGGCTCGCCAGCGTCGACGCCGAGCATCGCCTGCGCATTGCGCCCGCCCGCCTGAGGCAGTGCGCCGGCGAGATAGCCGCCGACGCTGTTGGCGGCTTCGCCGCAGACGCCGAACGTCGCGCCCGTGAGCGACGCGAGCATCTGCGCAAGCGCGACGATCTGCGATGCCTCGCGGTGCTGGATCGCATAATTGCCGAGCAGGATCGCGCGCCGCTCGCCGCTCGCGAGGCTCGCGGCAATTCGTCCAGCGACCGCGGACGGCTCCACGTCGCGCAGCGACGGCGGCGCCTCCTTGCCGGCGACCTGGGC
Source organism: Casimicrobiaceae bacterium (assembly GCA_035495715.1). Classification (GTDB taxonomy): domain Bacteria; phylum Pseudomonadota; class Gammaproteobacteria; order Burkholderiales; family Casimicrobiaceae; genus VBCG01. Next base: position 1,120 of record DATJFI010000047.1, on the reverse strand, counting down.
AGCCGCCACGACGATCTCCGCGAGCATCGCCGGCAACCGCGCCGGCGGAACGATCGCGCGATTCGCGATCGGCATCAGCCAGTCGTCGTCGACCGAATGCAGCGACGAGACCTGCGCGCCCTTCTTCGCCGCCTGCCGCAGCCGCAGCGCGAGCATCGGATGATCCTTGCGGAGGAAGCTGCCGACGACGAGCGCGCGCTCGAGCCTGTTCACGTCGGCGATCGGCATGCCGAGCCACGGAATGCCGTCGCGATGGGCGTCGCCGCGGAAATCGGTTTGCCGCAGCCGAAAATCGACGTTATCGCTGCCGAGGCCGCGCACCAACCGGGCGGCGAGCGCCATCTCCTCGAGCGTCGAATGCGGCGATACGAGTGCGCCGATCGCATCGGCCCCGTGCCGGGCGACGGTGTCGGCGAGGCCCCGCGCGACGAACTCGAGCGCCACCTGCCAGTTGACCGCCTTCCACTCGCCGTTCTGCTTCAGCATCGGCTGCGTGAGCCGCTCCTCGCCGCCGAGCGCCTCGTACGAGAAGCGGTCCTTGTCGGACAACCAGCACTCGTTGACCGCCTCGTTCTCGAGCGGCAACACCCGCATCACGCGGTTGTTCTTGACCTGCACGATCAGGTTGCTGCCATGCGAATCGTGCGGCGACACGCTCCTGCGCCGCGAGAGCTCCCACGAACGCGCGGCGAAGCGGAATGGCTTCGACGTGAGCGCGCCGACCGGGCAGATGTCGATCATGTTGCCGGAGAGCTCCGAATCGACCGTGCGCCCGACGAACGCCTGGATCTCGGCGTGCTCGCTGCGGCCCGACATGCCGAGTTCCATGATGCCGGCGATCTCGGCGCCGAAGCGCACGCAGCGCGTGCAGTGGATGCAGCGGGTCATCTCCTCGGCGGAGATCAACGGCCCCATCGGCTTGTGGAACACGACGCGCTTCTTCTCGCGATAGCGCGACGACGAAGCGCCGTAGCCGACCGACAGATCCTGCAACTGGCATTCGCCGCCCTGGTCGCAGATCGGGCAGTCGAGCGGATGGTTGATGAGCAGGAACTCCATGACGCCCTTCTGCGCCCTGATCGCCTGCTCCGAATGCGTCCATGCCTTCATGCCGTCGGTG
>DATJFI010000046.1:0-40534 GCA_035495715.1 Casimicrobiaceae bacterium | reverse complement strand
GACGGCGCTCCGCCGCCTCGCCCGGGCTTCAGCATCATCACGAGCGGCACCATCGCGACGAAGCTCACGACGATGATCCAGAACGCGTGCAGCAGGCCGAGCATCTGCGCCTGCAGCGCGGTCTGCTGCGCGATCAGCGCGAGCCCCTGACCCTGCGCCTTCAAATGCAGCGGATCGAGGTATTGCCGGACTTCGGAACGGTAGGGATCGACGTAGCCGCGAAGCACGCTCCAGCTTGCCTGCGCGCCGCGCGACAGCGACACGCTGACGATCGAGATGCCGATCGACGATCCGATCGAGCGGATCAGGCTGTAGACGCCGGCCGCCTCGGCGGTGAGCGTCTTCGGCAGCGTCGCGAACGCGATCGCCGACAGCGGCACGAACACGAAGCCAACACCGATACCCTGCAGCAGCAGCGGAACGATCATCGTCGACGCGCTTGCGTCGAGGCTCATGTGCGTCATCATCCACGCGCCCAGGAATCCCGTTGCGATGCCGAAGTAGATGAGCGGCTTCGCGCCGAGCCGGCCAACGAGGCGCCCCACGATCAGCATGCTGATCAGGCTGCCGATCCCGCGCGGCATCATCGCGAGGCCCGTGTCGAACGTCGGATACTGGAGGACGTTCTCGAACAGCACCGGCTGCAGCAGCATGCCGCCATACAGCGACAGCCCCATCGCGCCGCCGACGATCGACGCCGCGGCGAAGTTGCGGTCGGCGAACATCGACAGGTTGAAAAGCGAGTCGCGCCTCGCCACCAGCGAGTGCCCGACGAAGAGCACGAGGCCGACCGCGAGGATCACCGCCGACCCGCGGATCGACGCTGCCGAGAACCAGTCGGCCTGCTGCCCGCGGTCGAGCAGATATTGAAGGCCGCCGATGAACATCGCGAGGAAAACGAGGCCCCACCAGTCCATGCCGCGCGACTTGACCGGCGTGTCGGGCACGTGACGCGCGGCGAGAACGAACGAGACAATGCCGATCGGCACGTTGATGTAGAAGTTCCAGCGCCAGTCGATCGTCTCGGTGAGCCAGCCGCCGATCGTCGGCCCGAGGATCGGCGCCACCATCACGCCCATGCCCCAGATCGCGAGCGCCTTGCCGCGCTCGTGCAGCGGATAGCTGTCGACCATGATCGCCTGCGACAGCGGCACGAGCGACGCGCCGAAGAGCCCTTGCAGCAGGCGGAAGAGCACGATCTCCGCGAGCGACGTCGCGATGCCACAGAGCGCCGACGCGGCGACGAAACCGGCGATGCTGATCAGCAGATAACGGCGGCGCCCGAGGCGGTCCGTCAGGTAGCCGGTCATCGGCATGACGACCGACGCCGCGACGATGTAGCTCGTGAGAACCCAGCTTATCTGGTCGGTCGACGCCGACAACTCGCCGGCCATGTGCGGCAGCGCGACGTTGACGATCGTCGTGTCGAGCACCTGGATCACCGTCGCGGCCATGATCGCGAGCGTCAGGAACACGCGCGAGCCACCGTCCGGCGTCGCCGCCGAACGCGCGTCGCGAATGCCGGCAGTCGCGCGTGCGTCGGCCATCAATGCGCGATCGAGACGGTGACGGTCGCGGTCGCGCCGACGCGCAGCGGATGCGCCGTATCGGGATCGTCGATGCTGACGCGCACCGGCACCCGCTGCGCGACCTTCACCCAGTTGCCGTTCGCGTTCTGCGGCGGCAATAGCGAGAACGCCGCGCCGGTTCCGCCCGCGAGGCTCTCGACCTTGCCGTGGAACGCATGACCGGGGTACATGTCGACGACGATCGTCGCCGGCCGCCCGGGAACCACGCCGCCAAGCTCCGTTTCCTTGAAGTTCGCGTCGACCCAGAAGCTGTTCGCGACGACGATTGCGAACAGCGGATTGCCGGGCGTGACCACCGTACCCGGCGTCAGGTCGAAGCGTGTGATCCAGCCGTTCTCGGGTGCGAGCATCCGCGTGTGCTCGAGATCGAGACGCCCCTTGTCGACTTGCGCCTGCGCAACGCGGACCGCCGGCGTCTCGCCGGTCGGCGTCTTCGCGAGCGCCTCGCGCGCCTTCTCGACGCGCGCCCTCGCCGCGTCGACCGACGCCTGCGCCGCGTTCACGCGCGCACGCGCGTCGTCGAGCGTCTGCTTCGACATGAAGTTTTCGCGGACCAGCTCGCTCGTGCGCCGCAGATTCGCCTCGGCGTTGGTGAGCGTCGCCTGCTGCTGCGCGACGTCGGCCTGCGCGGCGAGCAGATCGGACTGGTCCTGGCGAGTGCCCTGCTGCGCCTGGCGCAGGCGCCCTTCGACTTCGCCGAGCGCGGCTTCGAACGGCCGCCGGTCGACCTCGAAAAGAACGTCGCCCTTGTGCACGAACTGGTTGTCGTGGATCGGCACGGCGACGACCTGTCCCATCACGAGCGACGACACCTGCACGATCTTCGCGTTGACGTACGCGTCGTCGGTCGATTGGCGCAGCTTGCTTTCGTGCCAGTACCATGCGGCGGCGATCGCCGCGGCGGCGACGCCGAGGCCGATCAGGATCGTCCTCGCCGAAGGACGGAAGGACAGGCGCGTCATGGCGAGGACCGCACGGCGTCGATCCGCTGCCGCGCCTTCGCGAGCAGTCCGCAAAGCGTATTGATCTCGTCGCGCGTGAGCCCGCTCATCACTTCGCGGCGGAGCTCGCCCGCCGTCGCTTCGATCGTCGTCAGCAACCGGCGCGCCTTCGCCGTCAGCACGACGGCGTTGCGCCGGCGGTCGCCGGCGACCGCGCTTCGCGTCGCGAGTCCGTCGCGCTCGAGCCGGTCGACGAGCGCGACCGTGGCCGGCGCGCCGATCTCGAGAAGGTCCGAGAGCTCGCGCTGAACGAGCGCGCCGCCCGCACGAGACACCCACAGGAGCGCCTGCCATTGGGCGCGCGTGAGCCCGAGCGGGCGCAACCGCCGATCGAGCTCCTCGCGCCAACCTTTCGAGAGTCCGGCGATGAGCAAGCCGAGGGCCTCGAGCCGGTCCGACGGCGCCGTACGGCCGGCGCCGGGCAAGCCGTGCGCGGGCGCATGCGTGCGGGACGCGCGTTCGTTTTGCATGTGAGTTGTTCGCATGCAAACTATTATCGGGGACGCGCGCGATTTTTCAAGCGTTCGGCGCTTTCCCGCGTTGCCGCGTGCGACAATCGGCGCCCTTCCCCGCCAAGCCGCGAACGACGATGGCCGCAAAACGCTCCCGCAAATCCGCGAACTCGAAATCCAAGCCGGCGCGGAAGCCGGGCGGGCCGGCGAAGCCGGCGTCGGCGGCGCGCAAGGCCGCGCGTCCGAAGCGCGCCTACGTCGTGCGCAATTCGCCGATCCACGGCCGTGGCGTGTTCGCGACGCGAACGATTCCGAAGGGCATGGACATCGTCGAGTACCGCGGCCGCCGCATCTCGGTCGACGAAGCCGACAACCTTCCGGACAGCGACCCGGGCAATCCGTTTCACACGTTCCTGTTCGAGCTGAACGACGGTCGCGTGATCGACGCCGGCGTCCGCGGGAACGCCGCACGCTGGATCAACCATAGTTGCCAGCCGAACTGCGTTCCCTACGAGGACGACGAAGGGCGCGTGTTCATCGAGGCGAAGCGCGTGATCCGCGCCGGCGAGGAGCTCTCGTACGACTACCGGCTGAACGTGCCCGGCCGGCGCTCGGCGCGGTTGCTCGCGAATTACGCATGCCGTTGCGGTGCGCCGCGCTGCCGCGGCTCGATGCTCGATCCGCGGAAGAAGTAGCGGCTACGCGAAGCCGGCGACGCCTATCGCGCCGGCGCCGAGCAGCACCCACACCGGGTTGACGCGCGTCCACGCGAGCAGCGCCGTCGCGATCAGCGTCAGCGCGAACGCGCCCGGCGAACGGTCGGCACCGCGCGCGAGCGTGTAGCCGGTTGCGAGGATGAGACCGATCGCGAGCGGCGCGAGCGCGCGCTGCACGATCGCGCGCCACGGCGAGTGCTGCAGCCGATCCACCCAGTGCCAGGCGATGTAGCACGCGACCGACGACGGGCCGCAGGTGGCGATCGTCGCGACGACGGCGCCCGCGACGCCGGCGACTTTCCATCCGATCAGCGCGACGATCATCGCGTTGGGACCGGGCGCGAGCTGCGCGACGGCGAAGAGGTCGACGAACTCGGCGCTCGTCATCCATCCTTCGACGTCGACGACGACGCGATGGATCTCGGGAAGGATCGCGTTGATGCCGCCGATCGCGACCAGCGACAGGACGGCGAAGTGCTTCGTGATCTCGGCGAGGGCGTGAAGCTCGTCGTGCATGCGTTCGCGCGCCGTCAGCGCTGCGCGATCCATTCGGCGCCGATTGCGACGACGATCAGCGCGACGATCACGAAGAACAGCGGCCAGTGGAGCACGCCGACCGCGACGAACGCCGCGGCGCCGGTGAAAAGGCCCCGCAACGGCGGCCGCGTCTGGAGCAGCAAGCGCACGCCGGTGCCGAGGATCAGGCCCGCGGCGGCAGCGGAAGCGCCGGCGATCGCGTTGCGCGTCAGCGGATCCTGCGCGACTGACGCATAGAAGTATGCAATCGCCAGCATTAATCCGACCGGCACGAACAGAAGCCCGGTGAGCGCGATCAGCGCGCCGAGCGGACCGTGCGTGCGCGAGCCGATGACGACCGACAGATTGACGACGTTCGGCCCCGGCAGCACCTGGCACATCCCGATCAGCTCGGCGAACGCGCGGTCGTCGAACCAGCGGCGCTCGACGACCAGCACCTGGCGCGCGAGCGGCAGCACGCCCCCGAAGCCCAGCAGTCCCATCTTGAGAAAGCTCGCGAAGAGCGTCCTGCGGGTGATCGGCGGCAGCGCCGTTGCGGCGGTGGAATCGGAGCGGGGCATCGCGCGAGCGGCAAAAGGAGTGGATTCTACGAAAACGGCCGATCGCGAGTCGCCTGCGCTCGCGCCGCCGTCGGCGTTTGCCTCGAAGAGCGCCGGCCGTCACAATCGCGCCGATCCCGCGTAACGAGACGAGCCACCATGAGCCGCAAGCGACCTGCGCAACTGTCCGGCACGACGATCGTCGTCGAGCATAGGTCGAAGGTGCTCGCCGACAATCCACTCGGCGATCCGCACGTGCGCAGGCTCGGCGTCTGGCTGCCTCCGGGGTACGACGCCGGCGCAGTGCGCGGCCGCACGAGCGCGCGCGGCCGGCGCTTTCCGGTGCTGTTCGACCTCGTCGGTTTCACCGGATCGGGCCTCGCGCACATCAACTGGCGACCGTTCGACGAGAACGTGCCCGAGCGCGCCGCGCGGCTTCTCGCCGAGCGCAGGATGGGTCCGGCGATCGTCGTGTTCCCCGACTGCTTCACGTCGATGGGCGGCAACCAGTACGTCAACTCGTCGGCGATCGGCCGCTACGCCGATTACCTGACGCGCGAGCTGATCCCGTTCGTCGACCGCGAGTTTCGTACGCTCGCTTCGCGCGAGCACCGCGGCTGCTTCGGCAAGTCATCGGGCGGCTACGGCGCGATCATCCACGCGATGCGCTATGCGCAGTACTGGGGCGCGATCGCCGACCACTCGGGCGACGCGCTGTTCGACTTCTGCTATTTCACCGACTGGCCGCGAACGCTGAACGAGCTCGATCGCTATCGCAAGCGTCCGCGCACGTCCGGCCGCATCGACTTGATGCGCAACGGCCAGGGCGGCGAAGCGGGCATCGACGACGGACGCGTGCGGCGTTTCCTCGATTACGTGTTCGCGAAGGACAAGCTTTCCGACGCGGAGGTGCACGCGTTGATGAACCTCGCGATGGCGGCGACGTACGACCCGGATCCGAAGGTGCCGCTCGGCTTCCGCTTGCCGTTCAATCTCGAAACCGGCGAGCTCATCCGCGCACGCTGGGCCCGCTGGCAAAGAAACGATCCCGTCAACCTTGTCGCGTCGTGCAAACGCAACCTGAAGAAGATGCGCGGCATCTACATCGATTGCGGCTGGCGGGATCAGTATCATCTGCACTACGGCGCACGGCTGCTTTCGAAGCGGCTGAGCCAGCACGGCATCGCGCACGTCTACGAAGAGTTCGACGACAACCACTCGTCGATCGACTACCGGATGGACGTCAGTCTTCCATTCCTCTATCGTGCGCTGAAGCCGTGACTGCGCGACCGGGCGGGCGCCGTGACGGGACTACCTGAACGAGGAGAGGCGATGCGTTGGGGCGACTTCCGGCGTAGCGAGAACGTCGAGGACCGGACCGAAGGCGCGCCGGAGGGCAGCGGCGGCGGCGGATTTCCGTTCGGCGGACTGCACATCGGCGGCGGCGCGCTGATCATTCTCGTCATCGTCGGCATGCTGTTCGGGATCAATCCGCTCGAGATGCTCGGCCTTCTGTCCGGCGGCGGGGGCGGCGGCACCGTGCAGGAAGCGCCGCAGACGGCGCCGCCGGGTTACGGCCCGCAGACCGGCACGCGCTCGACGACGACCGACGTCAACAAGGACTTCTCCACCGCGATCCTCGGCGACACCGAGGACGTGTGGGGCGCGATCTTCAAGCAGAAGGGATCGCGTTACGTGCCACCGAAGCTCGTGCTGTATCGCGGGCAGACGCGGTCCGCATGCGGCCGCGCGGTCGCTGCCGTCGGCCCGTTCTATTGTCCCGGCGATCACGATCTGTATCTCGACACCTCGTTCTTCAGCGAGCTCGGGTCGCGCTTCGGCGCGCCGGGCGAGTTCGCGCAGGCGTACGTGATCGCGCACGAGGTCGGCCATCACGTGCAGAACCTGCTCGGCACGATGGACAAGGTGCAGGCGCAGATGGCGCGTGCCGACGAGCGCACGGCGAATGCGTTGTCGGTGCGCCTCGAGCTGCAGGCGGACTGCTACGCCGGCGTCTGGGGTTTCTATGCGGCCAAGCGCGGGAAGATCGACGCCAACGACATCGACAGCGGATTGCGGGCCGCCGCCGCGGTCGGCGACGATCGCATCCAGAAGCGCACGCAGGGTTACGTCGTGCCCGACTCCTTCACGCACGGGACGTCGGAGCAGCGCACGCGCTGGTTCAAGACCGGGCTCGCGTCGGGCGATCTGCGCGACTGCGATACGTTCGCCGGGCGCTGACGGCGCCGCCGTTGCGCGCAGCGTCCGGGCGGGCCTATGATCATGCAGCGTCTGTCACGGGGAGCGCCCATGAAAACCTTGCTTGCGTTGTCGATCGCCTGCGCCGCCGCGGCACTCTGCGGTTGCGCGCCCGCGCCGTACACGAAGGCGGACGTCGACGGCCGGATCGTCTGCAACACCGATCGGATGGACCAGGTCGAGCGCGCGGCGCGCCGCGAGATGAAGGAGATCCACTGGCTGAATTGCCCGCTCGCAACGCTGCGCGTCGCGTCGTAGGCCAGCCGCTTACGAAGGCATGTCGGCGGACGCCGCGGAGGCCGCGCCGCAACGGGCGGCGAGCACCTGCTGCCCCGGCTGCGGCAGCGACATGCGTTCGCTCGCCGTCGCGCGCGAGCCGCTGGCGCCGATGGCCGTCGACCTCTGCAACGATTGCCAGGCGGTGTGGTTCGACGCGCACGAAAGCCAGGCGCTGACGCCCGGCGCCGTCATCGCGCTCTTTCGCGAGATCGCCGCCTCGCAGGCTGCACAACGCGAACCGTACCGCACGCCGATGCCCTGCCCGCGCTGCACGACGCCGCTCGCGCTCACGCAGGACATCCAGCACACGACGCGCTTCACCTATTACCGCTGCCGCTACGGGCACGGCCGCTTCACGCCGTACGTGCAGTTCCTCCGCGAAAAGAACTTCATCCGCGCGCCGGATCCGCAGGAACTCGCGCGCCTGCGCGCCGTCGTGACGACGGTCAAGTGCGTGAGCTGCGGCGCGCCCGTCCCGCTCGACCGCAACGCCGTCTGCCCGTATTGCGGCGCGCCGGTGATGCTGCTCGATCCGAACGGCGTTGCGCAGGCGCTCGATCGACTGAGCGACGCCGAGGCGAAGCGTACGGCGCCGCAGCCGTTGACGGGCGACGCGGTGATCGCGATCGCGACGGTCGAGCGCGAGCTCGGGAAGAACCGCCGCGAGTACGAGACGCAGAACGGCGTCGATCTGGTCGCGCTCGGGCTGCATGCGCTGCGTGCGCTGCTGTAGCGTCGCGCTCCGAGTAGAATGCGCGTGCATCGACAACGGAGGAGATTTCCATGAATCATCGCGCTGCTCTCGTCGTCGCCGCCATTGCCTTCGCGGGAGTGGCCGCGCAGGCGGGCGCGCAGACGGCAACGGCGCCGGCGACGGCTGCGCCGGCATCGTCGGCCCCGATACCGAAGCCGGAATGTGGCGCGAAGCCCGGCGATTACCCGGGCAACCTCGCGAGCGACAACCAGAAGCGCGCGTGGCAGAAGGAGTACGTCGCCTACATCGACTGCCTGAAGAAATTCGTCGAAGAGCAGCAGGCGCTCGCCGAGCCGCACGTGAAGGCGGCGAATGCGGCGATCAACGAGTACAACGCCGGCGTCAAGGCGTACAACGACGAGATCCAGAAGGCCAAGGGCGGCTGACGGCGGCGACGCCGCAATGCCCGGCGAGGCGCTCGCGGCGACGCCCGCGCCTCGCACGCCGTTTTCGCGCGACGACATCGCGCCGGCCGCGAAGCCGGAACAGGCGTCGGCCGACGTCATCGCGCGCGTCCTGATCGAAGGCTTCGATCGGCACTACGCGCTCTTTCGCGACTGCGCGAAGGCCGCCAAGCGCGACTTCGAGGCCGGGAACTGGCTCGCGATCGGTCACCTCACGCGCGAGCGCATCGACTTCTACGATCGGCGCGTCGCCGAAACGGTCGAGCGCATCGAGCGCGATTTCGCGTTCAGCGCCGACGACGCGTTCTGGGCAAAGGTCAAGCAGCAGTTCGTCGCGCTGCTCGCCGAGCACCGCCAGCCCGAATGCGCCGAGACATTCTTCAATACCGTCTCGACGAAGCTCTTGCATCGGACGTACTTCCACAACCGCTGCCTCTTCGTACGGCCGGCGGCGTCGACCGAATACCTCGACGACGGCGCGCCGTCGTACCGCTGCTATTACCCGCGGCGCCTCGGCCTTCGCGCGACGTTGATCGACGTCGTCCTGGACTTCGGCCTGCGGCTGCGCTTCGCGGATTTCCGCGCCGACCTGCGCAACGTGCTCGGCGCGATGAGGCAACGGCTGCCGCGACCGTTCGTCGTCGACGCGAACTGCCAGATCCAGGTCCTGTCGAGCCTGCTCTTCCGCAACCAGACCGCCTACGCGGTCGGCCGCGTCGTCAATGCGGAGAAGACGTATCCGTTCGTCGCCGCGATCAAGCGGCGCAGCGACGACAAGCTCTACGTCGACGCGCTGCTCTCCGACCCGCTCGAGCTCGCGCTCTTGTTCTCGGCCAATCGCGCGTACTTCCTGGTCGACATGGAAGTGCCGTCGGCTTACGTCGAATTCCTGCGGCCGATGCTGCCGGACAAGACGACGTCCGAGCTCTACACGATGCTGGGTCTGCAGAAGCACGGCAAGACGCTCTTCTATCGCGACTTCCTGCATCACCTGAAGCATTCGACCGATCGCCTCGTCGCCGCGCCCGGCATCAGGGGACTGGTGATGAGCGTGTTCACGCTGCCGTCCTATCCGTACGTGTTCAAGGTGATCCGCGACCGGATCGCGCCGTCGAAGGACACCGACGCGGCGCGCGTCCAGGCCAAGTACGCGCTCGTCAAGCATCACGACCGCGCGGGACGCATGACGGACACGCTCGAATACTCCGATGTCGCGATCCCGCGCGGGCGGTTCACCGACGCGCTTCTCGCGGAGCTCGAGGCGACGATCGCTTCGCGACTCGAGCTCGACGACGATTACGTCATCATCCGGCACGTCTACATCGAGCGCCGCCTGACGCCGCTCAACCTGTTCGTGACGACCGCCGACGACGCGGCGACGATGCGGGCGATGCGCGATTACGGCAACGCGCTCAAGGAGCTCGCCGCCGTCAACATCTTCCCGGGCGACCTGTTGTTCAAGAATTTCGGCGTCACGCGCTACGGGCGCGTCGTGTTCTACGACTACGACGAGATCGAATACCTGACCGACTGCCGCTTCCGCGCGATTCCCGCGCGCCCGCCCGACGTCGACGAGCTGTCCGACGAGGTGTGGCACCCGGTGGGCCCGCACGACGTGTTTCCCGAGGAGTTCGCGCGCTTTCTCTTGACCGATGCGTCGATCCGCCGCGCGTTCGTCGCGTGCCACTCGGATCTTCTCGACGCCGCATGGTGGCAGGCGATGCAGGAAGCCAATCGCGGCGGCGCGCAGATCGAAGTCCTGTCGTATCCCGAGAGCGTGCGCTTCAAGAGCGCCGCGGCGACGCCACCTTCGCGGGCGCTCCTCGCGTCGTGAAACGCGTGCGCGCCGATGTTATGCTCGAAGAGACGCCACCGACGGAGCCGCGCATGACACGTTCAGCCTTCCCGGTCGCCGCGATCGCCGCGCTCGTCGTGGTTGGCGGATGCAAGACCGGGCCGACGCCAGAGGAAATCGAGGCGGCGAAGAACTCTGTCGACTGCGAGCGGCCCGGCGAGCACTTCGTGATCCGTTACGACCACGGCGAGGCGCGGATCCTGATGCCGGACACGACGCGCGTCGTTCTCTACCAGGTGCCGAGCACGTCCGGCCCCCGCTACCTGAACGGCAACATGGAATTGCGCGGCACGGGCATGAAGCTCGAGCTGATCCGCGAGCAGCAGCTCGTCCATCTCGACTGCAAGCCGTTCGAGCTTCCGAAGGAAAAGTAGGGTTCAGTGCCGGCCGGCGCCGCGCGCTGGATCGATGTCGATGAACTGCCACCACTGCGACCGGATCGGGTGCGGCACATAAGCGCTGATCCACGGATGGCGCAGGCTGTCCTCGAGCAGGTGATAGGTCATCCGGTACGGCGCATAGGCGATCACGAGCTGCGTCATCCGGTCGAAGAGCTTCGTGCGCGCCGGTGAGTCGGGAAGCGTGCGCGCCTGTTCGTAGAGCCGGTTGAATTCGGGGAGGTCGAAGCGCGCGTTGTTCTCGGGTCCCGACGGCCCGTAGAGGAGCTGCATGAAATTCTCCGCGTCGGGGTAGTCGGCGTTCCAGCCGTCGCTTCGCATCGGGATCTTGCCGAGACGCGCCATCTTGCGCAGCTCCGGAACGCGATCCTTCCTGACGATCATGCGAATGCCGATCGCGTCCATGTTCTTCTTCCAGAGCTCGTCCGATTCGCGCGACGCCGAGTTCGGCGTCGACCACCGCTCGATGGTGAGCCGCTTGCCGTCCGGCGTTTCGCGATAGCCGTCGCCGTCGCGGTCCTTGTAGCCGAAGCGGTCGAGGAGCGCGCGCGCGAATGCGGGGTTGTAGAGCTGCGCGTCGGTGCGAAGCTTCGGATCGTACCCGGCGACGCCGGGAGGAATCGGCCCGTTCGCCGGCACGGCGCGGCCCTTGAGCAGCACGCGGATCGCTTCCGCGTTGTCGTACCCCATGCCGATGGCCCTGCGCAGCGCGATCTTCTCCGGCGTGTAGCCGCCGACCACCGGGTCCAGCATGTTGAAGTAGACCCACCAGCTGTTGGGCCGCAGCAGCACGTCGTGCACGACGCCGCGCTCGGCGAGCCACGGCAAGAGCTTGCCGTCCTCGTCAAGCGCCTGCGCGGTGAACTCGGCAGGGACGATGTCGAGAAAGTCGATCTCGGCGTTCAGGAAGGCGAGCCAGCGCGCCTGTCCTTCCTCGATCACGCTGATCTCGACTCGCGACGCCTGCGGCAGGCGCTTGCCGCGCAGCGCCGCGGCGGCCTTGCGCGACGATTCGGGGATCGGTCCCGACGGCTCGTAATAGGTCTCGCGAAACGTCGGGCTCGCGACCAGCACGATCCGCGTGCTGCGCCGGTATTCGCCGAGCATGTACGGACCGGTCCCGACCGGATGCGCGCCGATGTCGCTGCCGTAGGCTTCGACGACCTCGCGCGCCTGCGCGGCGACGTTCGGAATCGCGAGCACGTAGGGAAAGCGGAGGTCGGGCTCCGTGAGCCGGATGCGCAGCGTGTAGCGGTCGACGACGTCGAGTCCCGCGATCGGCGCGTCGTAGTCGAAGCGGCCGGTCTTCCCGGCTTTCTCGCGCGCCGCGTTGCCGCCTTCGATCTTGCCGTCGAGAAGCCACAGCCACGGCGACTTGACCGCCGGGTCGAGAATGCGCTTCATGCCGTACGCGAAGTCGGTGGCGGTCAGCTCGCGCGGCCGGCCCTTGAACGCCGGATCGGGCGTGAAGTAGATGCCCTTGCGCAAACGACAGACGTACGTGCGTCCGCCGTCCTGTACCTCGGGCATCGCGACGAGCGCGCGCGGCACGAGCGTAACCGGCCGCACGAGGTAGTCGTAATCGAGCATCGTGTCGAAGACGTTCGCGATGATGCCGTCGGACGCGGCGTCGGATGCGAACGCCGGGTCGAAGCTCGTCTCCGCGATCGAGAATGCGACGCGCAGCGTCTTGTCCGCCTGCGCGGCATGGACTTGCGCGGCGAACGCGACGAGCGCGAGCAGCGCAACGACTGCGGGAAGGCGGCTACGCATGGCGCGCTTGTACGAGCGAAGCCGCCGATCGTAGCATTGCACCGCATGCGTCCGGCGCGCCGGGCGCGCGCTTCCGGGAGTGGCGATGGAAATGCGACGAATGAATGGCGGCAGCCTGCGCGCCGCCGGTTACGACGAGCGCTCGCGCAAGCTCGTCGTCGAGCTCACGTCGGGCACGCTCGAGTACGCCGGCGTGCCCTCCGAAGTATGGCGGCGCTTCTCGACGTCCTCGTCGCCGTGGTCGTACTACCGCGACAACATCGAGGAGGAATACACGGCGCGGCGCATGCGGTGACGCCGCGCGCCCGAACACCGGACGCGCGGCAGCACGCGCGATTTACTCGCGCCTACTGAACCGTGAGCTTGCGGCCCGCGACCGCCGGCTTCTTGACGAGCGTGAGTGTCAAAAGGCCGTTCTCGTACTTCGCCTCGCTCCCGCCTTCGTCGAGCTCGACGGGCAGCGCGAACGTACGGTACACGTTGCCGTAGTAGCGCTCGTTGCGAAGCACGCGCGCGTTCTCGTCGACGCCGCGGCGCTTCACCTCGGCGGCGATCGTCACCTGGTTGCCTTCGATGGCGACGTGGATCTCGTCCTTCGCGACGCCTGCCAGTTCGGCCTGGACGACGTAGCCGTTCTCGGTTTCGGCGACGTCGATCGGCAGGCTGCGCGGCGTGGCGCGCTCCGAGCGCTCGGGACGAAAGAAACTGCGAAGCAGGGTTTCGACCGTCGGGTCCGCGAACGGGTCGTAGATTTGCAAGCTGGCCATGATCTTCCTCAGAAGGTTGACGTGGTAGCCGCGCGGGCGCCGCTTCGACCGCCGGGCGCCGCGCTCCCACGGCGCAATCTAGGGGCGGACGGCGGCGATTCAAGAGCCGCCGCGCCCCGTCGGAACGCGCGTGCGAAGCACTGGCATCTGGCCGATAATGCGTCGCGATGACCGCCTCCTCGACCCTGACGGCTGCGCAGCTCGCCGAGCTCGGCGAGGCGCTGCGTGCGCGACAGCAGTCGCTGCGCGCCGACATCGCGGCGATGCTGCGCACGCAGGACGACCCGCGGGTCGTCGGTCTGCGCAACCCGAAGGAGGACACCGACGACTGGGCCGCCGCCGACGCGATGGCGGCGCAGGACATCACGCACGTGTCGCGGGATTTGGCCGAGCTCGCGAACGTCGAACAGGCGCTCGCGCGGCTCGACGACGGCAGCTACGGCGAGTGCGTGGATTGCGGCAGCGCGATCCCATATGCGCGCCTCGCCGCCTACCCGGCGGCGAAGCGTTGCGTCGCCTGCCAGGAGCAGGACGAAAAGCGCCAGCGCGTCAGGCGATAGGCTCCTTCACCCGGCGGCCCTTGTCCGTGCCGTTGGCCGCACGCGGACGCGCTTGCGGCGTCAGGAAGCGCGCAAGCCACGCGAAGAACTCGCGATACCAGAGCGCCGAGTTCTGCGGCTTCAGGATCCAGTGGTTCTCGTCGGGAAAGTAGACGAGCCGTGCCGGCACGCCCTTCGCCTTCAGCGAATTGAAGTACTGCAGCGCCTGCGTCGCCGGCACCCGGTAGTCGAGCTCACCATGGATGACGAGCGTCGGCGTCTTCGCCTGCCTGACGAAATGATGCGGCGACTGGCGCATCACGCGCGCCTCGTCTTCCCAGTGGAACGCGCCAAGCTCCTTCGCGAAGAACCGATAGCCGTCGGTCGCCATCATGCTTACCCAGTCGTAGCAGCCCGCGTGACAGACGAACGCGCGATAACGGTCGGTCTGGCCGTTCATGTACGCGACCATGAAACCGCCGTAGCTGCCGCCCGTCGCGGCGATACGCTGCGAGTCGACGTAACCTTGCGCGATCAGGAAATCGGTCGCCGCTTCGACGTCGGCGAATTCCTTCTCGCCGTAGCGTCCGGTGATCGTCTCGAGAAACGCCTGGCCGTAGCCCGACGAGCCGTGGTAATTGACGGCAACGACGACGTAGCCCTGCCCGGCGAACACCTGGTTGTTCCAGCGGAAGTGCCAGCCGTCATGGTGCGCCGCGTGCGGACCGCCGTGGATCGTCTGCAGCAGCGGCCACTTGCGCTTCGCGTCGAAGTTCGGCGGGTAGGTGACGAATACCTGCACCGGCTCGCCGTTCCATCCGGCCACTTCGAACTCGCGAATCTCGCCGAATCCATGGCGCGCGAGCAGCGCGCGGTTGTGCGTGTCGAGCTGCCGCTCTGCCGTGCCGTCGCCGGCGGCCGCGAAGAGCGCGGGCGGATGTGTGGCGGTGTCGCGGGTGTAGACGAGCACGCTGCCGTCGGCCGATTGCGCGTAGCCCGAGACGGCGCCACCGCCGACGACAACCTGCGGCGCCCCGTCGCGATCCCTGCCGGCACGCGTGAGCGAGTGGCGGCGAATGCCGACGCGCCCACGGTCCTCGACGAGCGAAAGGATCGCTTGCGAGTCGGGCGCCCATCCGAGATGCGTCGTCGCGCGATCGAACGACGCTGCGATGCGCACGCTCTCGCCGGTCTTGCGCGTAAGGACGCGCAGCTGTCCCTGGTCGTTGAATGCGCGCGCCGTGTCGTACGCGTGATACGCGATCGCGCCGCCGTCCGGCGAATAACAAGGATGCTCGTCCGAGAATCCGCTCGACGCCGTCAGATTGCGCACGCGGCGCGTTGAGAGGTCGACGACGACCAGGTCGCACAGGTTCATCATGCCCGGCTCGGCCCCGGGATCGACCGTGAGCGCGACCTCGCGGCCGTCGGGCGCGATGTCGTAGTGCTCGGCGGACGGATCCCACGGCTGCAGCGCGAGCCCCGTGCCCGCGAGCAGATCGTCGCAGCGCCCGGTCGCGACGTCGCAGGCGAATACGTGCGGCTCGCGGCCGTCGGTCAGCCAGTGATCCCAGTAGCGATACTCGGCGCGCTCGGTCAGGTGCGCCTTGACCTTGGCGTCCTTCCTCTCGCGATGGCGTTTCGCTTGCGCAGCCTCGCTTCGCAGGTCGGGCCATACCCACGACACGAACGCGATGCGCCTGCCGTCCGGAAACCATTTGATCGCGCTCGCGCCCGTCGCGAGGTTCGTAAGCCGCGTCGCCTCGCCGCCGTCAGGGGCGATCAGGTATATCTGCGGCTCCGCGTCGTCGCCACGCTTCGCGGTGAACGCAATCCGCGTCCCGTCGGGCGAGAAGCGCGGTTCACTGTCCTTGTCGCCGGCGCTCAATCGCCGCGGCTTCGACACCACGCCGGCCTTCGCGCCGAAGCCCGTCGGATAGAGCCAAAGCTCCGTCGTGCCCGCGTTGCGCTCCATCGCGTACGTCGTGACCGGCGCGCACGCGAGACGCCCGTCCGGCGACACCGACGGCGTTCCGATGCGCTTCACCGCCCAGAGCGCGTCGGCGTCGAACGGCGGCTTGGCGGTCTTCGATTTTGCGTGCGGCGCTGACATCGGGAGCGTCCTCTCGGAGTAGAATGAACGCGCGATTGTAGTGGCAACGCGCGAAGGCGCGTCGGCGACCGCATACGCGTCATCCCCGATTCATCCGATCTGCCGCGAACCTCGCGTCGAATCCCGCGTCGCCTTTCGAAATGCAATACCGCCGTCTCGGCTGCTCCGGTCTCAAGGTCAGCGAACTGTCGTTCGGCTCCTGGGTCACGTACGGAAACCAGCTCGACGAGAGCCTCGCGCGCGAATGCATGGCCGCCGCGCGCGATGCCGGCGTGAACTTCTTCGACAACGCCGAGGTTTACGCGAAGGGACGCTCCGAATCGATGATGGGCGACGCGCTGAAGAAGCTCGGCTGGCGCCGATCGTCCTACATCGTGTCGACGAAGCTCTTCTGGGGCCTCTTCGACGGGCCGAACGAGACGAACACGCTGAACCGCAAATACCTGCTGCAGGCGATCGACGGGTCGCTCGCGCGGCTCGGGCTCGATTACGTGGACATCCTGTTCTGTCACCGCCCCGATCCCGAGACGCCGATCGACGAGACCGTATGGGCGATGCACGACATCGTCGCGTCGGGCAAGGCGACGTACTGGGGCACGTCGGAGTGGAGCGCCGCCGAGATCGCGATGGCGTGCGAGATCGCCGAGCGGCATCATCTGCGCAAGCCCGTCACCGAGCAGCCGCAATACAATCTTCTGCATCGCGAGCGCGTCGAGAACGAATACGCGCGCCTTTACCGCGACTACGGCATCGGCACGACGACGTGGAGCCCGCTTGCATCGGGTCTCTTGTCGGGCAAGTACAGCGCCGGCGTACCGGCCGATTCGCGCGCGGCGATCAAGGGCTTCGAATGGCTCGCCAACCGGATCCTCGAACCGACGAAGCTCGCGAAGGTCCAATCGCTCGTCCCTATCGCGCACGAACTCGGCTGTACGCTCGCCCAGATGTCCATCGCGTGGTGCCTCAGGAATCCGCACGTGTCGACGGTCATCACCGGCGCGAGCCGGCCCGCGCAGGTCGTCGAGAACATGAAGGCACAGGACGTGGCCGCGAAGCTCACGCCCGACGTGATGGCGAGGATCGATGCCGCCGTCGCCGGCTGAGTTCCATGTACCGCGCGCGCGCTCACGTCGCTTCCGGCTCGCATGATCCCGGCCCATGCACCGACGCGGCGTGGCCGTTTGGCGGCACGGAGATGAGCGCGTGAACCCGCTCGATTCGTGGGTCGAGGAGCAGCGCTCCGCCTATCTTTATCGCGCATGCGCCGATGCCGAGAACGGCACGGTTCGCGCGGAGCTGTTCCGCCGGCTCGCCGGCGAGGCCGAAGCGCAAGCCGCCATCTGGCGCGCGCAGCTCACCGCGCGCGGCTTCCCGGCGCCGGGTCCGTTCGTGCCCGACGCCAGGACGCGTCTCGTCGCCAATCTCGTGCAATGGCTCGGTCCGCGGCGCCTGCGCAACGTGCTGGCCGCGATGAAGGTGCGCGGCATGGCGGTCTACGGCGGCGGCGTGCCGAGCGATTCCGCGCATTCGGCGCCGGCGCCGGGCGCGATGCTCGAGCGGCGCCATCGCGGCCTTGGCGGAAGCGGCAACCTGCGCGCCGCCGTGTTCGGCGTCAACGACGGCCTCGTCTCCAACGCCGGGCTGATCCTGGGCGTCGCGGGGGCGACGAGCGATGTCCGGATGATCGTGTTGTCGGGCGTCGCCGGCATGGCCGCCGGCGCATTCGCGATGGCGGCCGGCGAATACGTATCCGTGCGCTCGCAGCGCGAGCTCTACGAGTACCAGATCGCGCTCGAGCGCGACGAGCTCGCGCAGTATCCGGAAGCCGAGGCGCAGGAGCTCGCGCTGATCTACGCGGCGAAGGGCTTGCCGGTGAAACAGGCGGACCGGCTCGCGAAGCGCCTCGTCGCCGATCCCGAAAACGCGCTCGACACGCTCGCGCGTGAGGAGCTCGGCCTCAACCCCGGCCAGCTCGGCTCGCCGGTCGGCGCCGCGGTGAGCTCGTTTTGCGCGTTCGCCGGCGGCGCTCTCGTCCCGCTGTTGCCCTTCCTGCTGCGCGCCGGTTCCAACCCGCTCGGCTGGACGATCGGCCTCACGGCCGCGGGACTCTTCGCCGTCGGCGCGGTCCTGTCGCTGTTCACCGGCCGCAACGGCGTCTACTCCGGTGCGCGGATGCTCGTGCTGGGCGCGATGGCCGGCGCGGTCACGTTCGCGATCGGCCATCTGCTCGGCGTGGCGACGGGCTGACGCCGCTTCGGCCGATCGAAGAAGTCGTGAAAAAAAGGCCGCAAGCGTTACCGGTTGCGGCCTGGTAGTTTCGGACGGGTGGACAGGAGTACGCCCGACCGGAGGTTCGGTGTGCTCGTCGCTACGTCGCCTTCATGCACTCGCTGCGCGCCTTGTTCGCCTCTTCCTTGCTCATGCCCTTCGTCTTCGCGTTGCATTCGGCCATCTTGCTTTCGGACTTCGCCGGCTTCGCCTTCAGGCATTGATTGACGAAGTTCTGGCGGTCCTTGCCTTCGAGCTTCTTGTCGCCGGCCTGCTTCTGGCAATCGGCCATCTTCGTGTTCTGCTTGTTTTCCGCGGCGACGGCCGGCATCGCAACCGCCGCGGCAAGGGACAATACGAGGAGCGGCAAGAGACTTTTCATGAGGACTCCGAGAGGGTTGTCTGTCGTGGGAACCTGCGCTGGGAACTGCATAGACGGCCTTCGAGCCAGTCTACGGCAACCGTAACGGACGAGGCAACGAATTCGCTGACCGCCATTTGGCCGATGTTGCGCGCGGGCCCTCTTGCGGTGCAACATGGCGGGCTCCATGTCCGGTACCGGTCGGGGCCCGGCCGCGGTAATATCCGTAACCCTTTGACCGATCAGTAAAAGCAGCACCGATGATCCTCGTTCTCGAACCGAACGCCCATCCGGAAAGCGTCGATTACCGGATGCTCACGAGCCAGCTCGAGCGGCTCTCCAACATCACGTACCGCGTCCACCGCGAAGTCGGCAGCGAGGTCACGCTGACCGAGATCTACCTGATCGGCAATACCGGCGCGCTGACCATCGAGCAGATGCAGGTGCTGCCGTGCGTCGCGAAGGTTGTGCGCGTTTCCGAGCCGTACCGCGTACTCGGGCGGCACAACCAGGCCGACGATCGCGCGTCGTCGTTCGAGTACAACGGCGTGCGCTTCGGCCAGGACAACCTGAACGTGTTCGCGGGCCTTTGTGCCGTCGACTCCCGCGGGTCGGTCGACGCGATGATGAAGGCGCTGCGCGACAACGGCCAAGTATGCACGCGGATGGGCGCGTACAAGCCGCGCACGTCGCCTTACGCGTTCCAGGGTTTCGGCGCCGCGTGCCTGCCTTACGTGTTCGAGCTGGCCGGCAAGTACGGCATCCGCGTCATCTCGATGGAAGTCACGCACGAATCGCACGTCGACGAAATCCGAAGCGCGCTCGAGGCGACGGGCAATGCGACCGGCGTGATGCTGCAGATCGGCACACGCAACACGCAGAACTTCGAGCTCCTGAAGCAGGTCGGCCGCCAGCAGCAGTTCCCGGTGCTGATCAAGCGCGGCTTCGGCATCACGCTCGACGAGTCGCTGAACGCCGCCGAGTACCTCGCGACCGAAGGCAACCGCAAGATCGTCTTCTGCCTGCGCGGCATGCACACGAACATGGGCGACCCGCACCGCAACCTCGTCGACTTCGCGCACGTGCCCGTCGTCAAGCGGCTGACGCGCATGCCGGTCGCAATCGATCCGTCGCACTCGGTCGGTTCGCGCGCCCGCGCGCCCGACGGCCTGCTCGACATCTTTCACGTTGCGGCTCAGGGCGTGACAGCCGGCGCCAACATGCTGCTCGTCGATTTCCACCCGGAGCCTGCGAAGGCGCTCGTCGACGGACCGCAGGCGCTGCTCGTCTCCGAGCTTCCGCACTTCCTCGCCGACATCGCGATCGCCCGCGACGCGTACGAGCAGCGCGCGCGGCTCGCGCGGGAGCATTCGACCGCCCAATAGCGCGCGCTCGTGTCGCAGCCGAAACGGCGCCCGGCCCGTGCATCGCGAAGCGGTGCCCACGATGGCAGTCCGCTCGCGTATCGTGCGCCGCACTGGCTTGCCGGCGGCCACGCGCAAACGATCTGGCCGTATCGTCTTCCGCGCACGAAGGTGCCCCTGCGGCGCGATCGGGTCGAAACACCGGACGGCGACTTCTGGGACTTCGACTGGCTCGACGTCGATGCCGCACCCGGCGCGCCGCTGGTCGTCCTCTTCCATGGCCTCGAAGGCGGGTCGACGTCGCATTACGCGCGCGCGCTGCTCGCGCATCTGCGCGTACGCCGTCTCCGTGGCGTCGTCCCGCATTTTCGCGGCTGCGGCGGCACGCCGAACCGGCTGCCGCGCGCCTATCATTCCGGCGACTACGAGGAAGTCGCCGCGATGCTGGCGCACGTTCGCGCGTGTACCGATGCAGCGACGCGGATCTACGCCGTCGGCGTGTCGCTCGGCGGAAGCGCCCTTCTGAACTGGCTCGGACGCGAGCAGGCGAACGCATCGCGCTACGTGACCGCTGCGGCCGCCGTTTCCGCGCCCCTCGACCTGATGGCCGCCGGCCTCGCGATCGATCGCGGCGTGAACCGGATCTACGCGAAACACTTCCTGTCGACGCTCAAGCCCAAGTCGCTCGGGATCGCTGCGCGCTTTCCCGGCCTCCTCGACGCGAGGCGAATTCGCGGCGCGCGGACGCTATACGAATTCGACGATGCGGTGACGGCGCCGCTGCACGGCTTCGCGGGGACGCGCGACTACTGGACGCGCGCGTCGTCGAAGCCGTGGCTGGCGACGATCCGCGTGCCGACGCTCGTGATCAATGCGCGGAACGACCCGTTCATCCCGGCCTCGTCGCTGCCGACGCCGGCGGAAGTCAGCAGCGCCGTCACGCTCGAGCAGCCGCGCGGCGGCGGGCATGCCGGGTTCGCGCGCGGGCCGTTTCCCGGCAACGTCCGGTGGCTCCCCGAGCGATTGCTAAACTACTTCGCAACCGTCGGCGCCGAACCCGGAGCCGCTTCGCCCCCCGCTGATCGTTCTCGTCAGGAAGGCTGAACATGCTGCCCGCCGAAATCTTCAAGGCCTACGACATCCGCGGCATCGTCGATCGCACGCTGACCGTCGACGGCGTGCGCCTGATCGGGCAGGGACTCGGCACGCTGGCGCACGAGGCGCGACGCGATGCGATCGTCGTCGGCCGCGACGGTCGGCTGTCCGGACCGAAGCTTTCCGCCGCCCTTGCGGAGGGCATTCGCGCCGCAGGCGTCGACGTGGTCGACGTCGGCATGGTGACGACGCCGATGACGTACTTCGCCGCGGAGTACCTCGGCACGCGATGCAGCGTCGCGGTCACCGGCAGCCACAATCCGCCCGACTACAACGGGCTCAAGATGGTAATCGACGGCACGACGCTGTCCGGCGACGACATCCAGGCGCTGCGCGCGCGGATCGAGCGCAACGACTTCGTGCACGGCAAGGCGACGACGAGCAGCGAGGGCATCTCGCGGGCGTACTTCGACCGCGTCGCGGGCGACGTGCGGCTCGCGCGTCCGATGAAAATTGCGGTCGATTGCGGCAACGGCGTCGCCGGCGCGTTCGCGCCCGAGCTCTATCGCCGCATCGGCTGCGACGTCGTCGAGCTGTTCTGCGACGTCGACGGCCGCTTTCCGAATCATCATCCGGACCCGTCGCAACCGGCGAACCTCGAGGATCTGAAGCAGCGGCTGCGCGAAGGCGACTGCGAGCTCGGCCTCGCGTTCGACGGCGACGGCGACCGGCTCGGCGTCGTCACGCCGGAGGGTCACGTGATCTATGCCGACCGCCAGCTCATGCTGTTCGCGGCCGACGTGCTCGGGCGCGTGCCGGGCGCGAAGATCATTTACGACGTCAAGTCCACGCGCAACCTGAAGCCGTGGATCGAGCGTCACGGCGGCGTGCCGGTGCTGTGGAAGACCGGCCATTCGCTGATCAAGTCCAAGATGAAGGAACTCGGTGCGGCACTCGCCGGCGAGATGAGCGGCCACACGTTCTTCGGCGAGCGCTGGTACGGCTTCGACGACGGCCTCTATGCGGGCGCTCGGTTGCTCGAGATCCTGTCACGCGACCCGAATCCGGCGCGCGTGCTGGACGACTTGCCGGATGCGATATCGACGCCCGAGCTGCAGATCGCCTGCGACGAAGGTGAACAGCATGCATTGATCAGGCGGCTGTCCGAGGTCGCCGATTTTCCCGGCGCCGACGACGTGATCCGCATCGACGGCCTGCGCGTGGAATATCCGGACGGCTTCGGCCTCGCGCGCGCATCGAACACGACGCCCGTCATCGTGCTGCGCTTCGAGGCCGACAACCCCGACGCGCTCGCTCGGATCCAGGAAGACTTCCGCCGCGTGCTCACGAAGGTGAAGCCCGGCATCGCGCTGCCGTACTGATGCGGCCCGCCGCGATCGCCTGCGCATGGCGCGTTCGATGCTGACGATCGCCGACATCGAAGCCGCGCGCGAGCGCATTCGTGGCGGGATCTACGAGTCGCCGTGCGTGGAATCGATTCCGTTGTCGCAGCTCACCGGCGCGCACGTCTACTGCAAGCTCGACTACCTGCAGCGCACCGGCAGCTTCAAGGAGCGCGGCGCGCGCAACGCGCTTCTGCAGTTGTCGGCTGCGCAACGCGAGCGCGGCGTTATCGCCGCATCGGCCGGCAACCACGCGCTCGGCGTCGCCTATCACAGCGCGCTGCTCGGCGTTCCCGTCACCGTCGTCATGCCGAAGTTCGCGCCGCTCATCAAGGTGTCGAACTGCCGGCAGCTCGGCGCGAACGTCGTGCTGCACGGCGCGGATCTTTCGCAGGCGCGCGAGCAGGCCGAAGCAGTCGCCGCCCGCGAGGGTTTCACGTTCATCCATCCGTTCGACAACGCGCACGTGATCGCCGGACAGGGGACGATCGCGCTCGAGATCCTCGAGCAGACGCCCGACGTGCAGGCGATCGTCGCGCCGGTCGGCGGCGGTGGCCTGCTGGCCGGGATCGGCACCGTCGTCGAGGCGCGCAAGCCCGAGGTGCTCGTCGTCGGCGTCGAGCCGGTGCACGCGGCCTGCCTGACGGCGGCGCTCGCCGCCGGGCATCCGGTGCCGGTCACGCTGTCGTCGACGCTCGCCGACGGCCTCGCCGTCATGCAGGCCGGCGGCCTCGCCTTCGACGTGTTGCGACGCGTCGTCGACCAGGTCGTGACCGTCGACGAGGCGTCGATCGCGCTGTCGGTGCTGCGGCTGATCGAGCTCGAGAAGAGCGTCGTCGAAGGCGCGGGCGCCGCGCCGCTCGCGGCCTTCCTCGCGGGGAAGGTCGATACGCTCAAGGGAAGGAACGTCGTGCTCGTGCTGTGCGGCGGCAACATCGACCTGACGATGCTCGACCGCGTGATCGAGATCGGGCTCGTTGCCGACGGCCGCCTTTCGCGGTTCACCGTGTCGATCAGCGATCGTCCCGGCGGACTCGCGCGGCTCGCCGAAGTGATTGCGTCGGCAGGCGCGTCGATCAAGGAAATCGTGCACGACCGCGCGTTCTCGGGACCGGATCTCTCGGAGGTGCGCGTCGTCTGCGTCGTCGAGACGACGGGTCACGAGCATGTCGCCGAGCTGCACCGCGCGCTTGCGAGCGCGAACGTGAAGATCGTCACCGGAATCGCGGACGGCACGTCGTCGTCGCTCGCTGCCTCCGGTTCACCGCCCTGATGAAGCGACCACTTCAACGACGCCGCGCGCCCGGTGGTGGACCATCGTCCGCCGTGCAAGGCCGCAGCGCCCGTTGGGTTCACGCAGCCGTCGTAATGGTCGCGGCGGCAATGGCCGTTGCGACGCTTGCATTCGCGGCAGGCACGTTCGTCAACGTCCTGACCGGGCGGACCAACGGGGCGTACTACCCCCTCGGAGTCGCGTTCGCCGGCGTGATCGCCGACACGATGCCCAACGTCAAGGCATCGGTCCAGGCGACGAAGGGCTCGTTCGACAATCTCGCTCTGCTGCAGGCCGAAAGGGGCGAGATCGCGTTTACGCTCGCCGATGCGCTGTCCGACGCGTGGAAGGGGAACGAGGAAGCAGGCTTCAGGCAGCCGCTCAAGAAGCTGCGCCGCGTCGCGGCCCTCTATCCGAATTACATTCACATCGTCGCGCGCGCCGATTCGGGTATCAGGACGCTCGCCGATCTGAAGGGCAAGCGGGTGTCCGTCGGCGCGCCGAAATCGGGCATCGAGCTCAACGCCCGCGCCGTGCTTCACGCGGCGGGCATCGACTACAGGGATTTCGCGAAGGTCGAATACCTGCCGTTCGGCGAATCGGTGGAGCTTATGAAAGGCAAGCACATCGATGCAACGCTCCAATCGGCGGGGCTCGGTGCGTCGTCGCTTCGTGATCTCGCATCGTCGCTACCGGTCGTCTTCGTACCGGTCCCGGAGGAAGTCGCCAAGAGAATGACCGGGGGCGGGTACACGTCCGGCGTCATTCCCGCCGATACGTACAACGGCCAAACGGCCGACGTCAGCGCGGTGGTCGTGCAGAATCTGCTCGTCACGCACGAAGACGTCAGCGACGACGTCGTGTACGGCATTACCAAGGCGCTGTGGACGCATCTCGATCGGCTCGTCGCCGCAAACGGCGCCGCAAAGGCGATCGACATCCACAAAGCGCTGCAAGGCGCACCGGTCCCGCTGCATCCGGGCGCGGAGAAATACTACAAGGAAGCCGGTATCCTGAAGTGAATCGGATACGGGAGCGCCTCGCGTAGGCCGATCTTGCTCGCGCGGACGCTGTGAAAACCTGCAACGCCGCGCCGTTCGGGCGACCGCGCGATCCCATCGCCCGCTCGACGAGGGCGTCAGCCGGCCGCGAGCAAGTCGGGCGTGAGCGGCGGCCGGCGCTCGATCGCGCTCACGTGCAGCGCGAAGGCGTCAAGGCGCCGGTCGAGGAAGAAGTTGCGAAGCGTGCGCGCGATCGTGCGGAACGCGAGCGATTCCCACGGCACTTCGCTCTCGTCGAAGAGGCGCACCTCGAGGCTTTCGGAGCCGGGGCCGAACGCGAGATCGAGCAACCGCGCGCGGAACATCATGTAGACCTGGTTGATCTGCGGCAGGCTGATCACCGCGTACAGGTCGTGGACGTCGACGCGCGCATCGGCCTCCTCCAGCGTCTCGCGCACCGCGCCGGCGACGAGCGTCTCGCCGTTTTCGAGGAAACCGGCCGGCAGCGTCCACAGTCCGTAGCGCGGCTCGATCGCGCGACGGCAAAGCAGGACTTGGCGCTCCCATTGCGGCAGGCAACCGACGACGATCTTCGGGTTCTGGTAGTGGATGGTTCCGCATTCGGCGCAAACGTCGCGCGGCAGCGTGTCGCCTTCCGGCACGCGGCGCTCGATTCGCGGCGAGCCGCACGCGCTGCAGAACTTCACGCCGCTTCCCGCATGCCGGTCACAACCGCAGGAAGTTCTCGCGGTAGTAGCGAAGCTCGGCGATCGACTCGAGCACGTCGGCGAGCGCCTCGTGGCGGCCCTCCTTCGGAATGCCCTTCGCGAGGTCCGGCTTCCATCGCCGCGCGAGCTCCTTGAGCGTCGACACGTCGAGGTTGCGGTAATGGAACCAGTCCTCGAGCGACGGCATGAAGCGCGCAAGGAAGCGACGGTCCTGACAGATCGAATTGCCGCACATCGGCGACGTCTTCGGCGGCACGTGCTCGCGCAGGAACGCGAGCGCGGCCTGCTCGACGTCTTGCTCGGTGAATGCGGATGCGCGCACCCTGTCGATCAGACCCGAGCGCGCGTGCGTCGAGCGGTTCCACGAATCCATGTTATCGAGCACGATGTCGTCCTGATGAACGACCCACACCGGCGCCAGGGCGACGGTTTCGAGCGCGTGGTCGGTGACGACGAGCGCGACCTCGAGGATGCGATCGCTGTCGGGGCGCAGGCCCGACATTTCGAGGTCGATCCAGATCAGGCGATTCGGATCCTGGGGCATGTCGAAGCGTAAAATGGGACGTTCCATTGTACGTGAGCGCGATGCGCGAGCCGCCCAATTGCCGTGACATCCTTCGCATTCGCCGCAATCTTCGTCACCGCCGTCGCCGCGACGCTCGCGCTGCGACTGTGGCTCGCGGCGCGGCAGATTGCGTACGTTCGTGCGCATCGCGTGGCGACGCCGGCGCCGTTCGCATCGCGAATCGACGATACTGCGCACCGCAAGGCCGCCGATTACACGATCGCCAAGCAGCGCCTCGGCATGCTCGAAGCGATCGTCGACACCGCGGTCCTGCTCGTGCTGACCGAAGGCGGCGTCGTGGGATGGCTGGTCGTCGCGACAGAACGTGTCGCGTTTCCTGCGATCGTGCGCGACGTGCTGCTGCTCGTCGCCGTCGCCGCGATCGCCGGCGTCGTTTCGCTGCCGTTCTCGTGGTGGCGAACGTTTCGGATCGAGGAGCGTTTCGGATTCAACCGGACGACGCTCGCAACATGGCTCGCCGATCTCGCGAAGGGACTTGCCGTCGGTGCGGTCCTCGGCGTGCCGCTCGCGTTCGTCGTGTTAGGGCTGATGCGCGGTGCAGGCGCCTTCTGGTGGATCTTCGTCTGGATGGCGTGGATGGCATTCCAGCTCCTCGTGCTGGTGCTCTACCCGACCGTCATCGCGCCGCTTTTCAATCGCTTCTCGCCGCTACCTGCGGGCGCCGCACGCGAGCGCATCGAACGGCTTCTCGCGCGTTGCGGCTTCACCGCCTCGGGTCTCTTCGTGATGGACGGCTCGAAGCGCTCGGGCCACGGCAACGCCTATTTCACGGGCTTCGGCCGCGCGAAGCGCGTCGTCTTCTTCGATACGCTGCTCGCGCGCCTCGCGCCCGAAGAAATCGAGGCCGTGCTCGCGCACGAGCTCGGCCACTTCCGATTGCGCCATGTCGTGAAGCGCGTCGTATGGTCGGCGGTCTGCTCGCTTGCGCTGCTCGCGCTGCTCGCATGGCTCGCGCGCACGCCATGGTTCTACGGCGGGCTCGGCATTCCCGGCGACCAGGTGGCGGTTGCGCTGGCGCGTCCCGGCGTCGCACTCACGCTGTTCATGCTCGCGCTGCCGGTGTTCACGTTCGTCCTCGCGCCGCTCACCGCGGCCTATTCGCGGCGCCACGAGTTCGAGGCCGACGCGTTCGCCGCCGCGCACGCGTCGGGTGCGGCGCTCGTCGCCGCGCTGATCAAGCTCTACGCGGACAACGCCGCGACGCTCACGCCCGATCCATTGCATTCGGCGTTCTACGATTCACACCCGCCGGCTGCGATACGCGTCGCGCGCCTCGCCGCGCTGCCTGCATCCGGCGCGAGGGCATGAAGGAACGACGATGACCACACCCTTTAGCACACCGTCGCCGGCGTTGCGCGCGCTCGCCGAGCAACACTGCCATGCCGGCGCCGCACGGCTGGGCGACGCTGACCTCGCCGCTCGCATTTCGATGCTCGCCGGCTGGGCCGCGGCAGGCGGACGGCTCGAGAAGACGTTCGCGTTTGCGGATTTCCACGAAACGATCGGCTTCGTCAACGCGCTCGCGTGGGTCGCCAATCGCGAGGATCACCATCCCGACCTGACGGTCTCGTACAACCGCTGCATCGTCGCCTGGTCGACGCACGACGCGGGCGGTATCACCGAGAACGACGTCGTCTGCGCCGCCAAGACCGACCGGCTGCTCGCGTAGCGCCGAAATCTCGCCGCGCGCATCGCGCGGGCGCGAACGACGCGCTCGCGAACGGGCTCGTCGTCGCGGCACACCGCCGCCATTACCGGGTCGAGCTCGACGACGGCGAGTGCCTCACGTGCGTGCTGAAGGGCCGCGCGACGACGCTCACGTGCGGCGATCGCGTGGTGGTTGCGCGCGAAGCGGCGGGCAACGTCATCGTCGCCGTCGCACCCCGGAAAAGCCTGTTCTATCGCTCGGACGCGTTCAACGAGAAGCTCCTCGCCGCGAACGTCACGCAGGTCGTCGGCGTCGTGGCGCCGGACGTTCCGGTCGACGAGCACCTCCTGAACCGCTGGATCGTCGCGGCCGAGACCGAGCGTTGCCGTTTTGTGCTCGTCGTGAACAAATCCGACCTGCCTGAGGCAGAGCGCTTCGCCGAGCGTTTCGCCCCGTACGCGGCGCTCGGTTACCCGGTCGTGGGCCTTTCCGCAAAGCGCGACGCAACGCCGCTGCTGCGCTGGATTCGCGATGAGCACACGGTGATCATCGGCCAGTCGGGCATGGGCAAGTCAACGCTGATCAACGCGCTGTTGCCGTCTGCCGCCGCGCGCACCGGCGAGCTTTCGGCCGCGCTTCGCAGCGGACGCCACACGACGACGGCCGCCACGCTGTACCGGCTTCCCGACCGCGATGGATGGATCGTCGACTCGCCCGGGATGAAGGTGTTCGGGCTCGCGCACTGTTCGCCGCAGGCGCTCACGGATGCGTTCGTGGAGCTGCGCGACCTGGTTCCGCATTGCCGGTTTCGCGACTGCCGGCACGAACGCGAGCCGGATTGCGCAGTGAACGTGGCCGTCGCGGAAGGCCGAGTGGCGCCGCAGCGCGTTGCGTTGCTGCAGTCGCTGCTGCGCGAAGCACGCAAAGTTTGAACGCGCAAAGTTCGGGATCCGTCGGAGTACCGCGCTTGCGAGGTACTCCGGCTCGAATCCCAATTCCTCATCCCAAATACAGCAAGAGCACCAGCAACAGCCACAGCACGAGCGCACGCCAGACGAGCCCGACTGCCGATGGCAGCACTTCGGCCTCGACGGCGTCGCCGATGCCGATCTCGGGCCGCGTTTCGAGCGCGCCGTCGGCGTCCGGATGCGGTCCGCCGAGTTGGATCCCGAGCGCGCCTGCACCGCTTGCGAGCACGACGCCGATCGCTTCGCCGCCGTACGCAGGCGGCCACGTGCTCGCCTGCGTGCGCCAGCAGAATGCCGCGTCCTCGAAATCGCCGACGACCGCAAACGAAAGCGCCGTGAGCCGCGCGGGAATCCAGTCGAGGATCGACAGCAGCGCGCGCGCCGGCTGGCCGAAGACGGCGAGCGAGCGCGAGAGCACCGTCATGTCGTCGCCGGGAAGCGCGCCCTTCCATTCGAACGCGAGCAGCGCCGTCGCGCGATAGAGAACGGCACCCGCCGGGCCGGGGAGCACGACGAACCAGAATAACACCGCGAAAACCTGCCGATACGCGTCGATGAGCCCGCGCTCGATCGAAAGACGCGCGACGTCCTGGCTCGACAGCTCGCCCGCAAGCGGCCCGTACCAGCCCGCGAGCGCACGCCGCGCGCCGCCGGGATCCCCGCTCTTCAGCGCGGTGATGATCGCGGACACGGCGTGGCTGAAACGCCGGAAGCCCATCAGCGCGTAGAGCACGAGCACGTCGAATACGAGCCCGAGAAAAGGATGCAGCCGAGCCAGCGCCCATCCGACGAGCGCGACGGCGACGATCGGCGGTCCGATCGCAAGCACCGTCGCGACGACACCCTGCTGCAACGTTCCACCGTTCAGCCGCCGCTCGAGGGCGCGCGCATAAGCGACGAATGCGCGCTCGACCGATGCGCGCCATGCGAACGAGCGCCACTGCTCGAGCGCGAGCGCGATCACGATCGCGAGCAGCTTCATCGCGATGCGCCGATTCGCATCGGTTCGTGCGCGTCACACGGGGTCGGGAGCGGCCGCATATGCGCGCGTCATTATAATTGACCCCCCACTGCGACCACGCGAAACGAGCAGGACGAAGCGATGACGCGCGAAACGATGGAGTACGACGTCGTGATCGTCGGCGGCGGTCCATCCGGGCTCGCCGCCGCGATCCGGTTGAAGCAGCTTGCGGCGCAGGCGTCGCGCGAGGTCGGTGTCTGCGTGATCGAGAAGGGTTCGGAGATCGGCGCGCACATCCTCTCGGGCGCCGTCATCGATCCGCACGCGCTCGACGAACTGCTGCCGGACTGGGGGACGACCGGTGCGCCGCTTGCAACGCGCGTCACCGAGGATCGCTTCCTCTACCTGACCGAACGCGCCGCCCATCGCATTCCGCCGTTCATGCTGCCGCCGTTGATGCACAACGACGGCAATTACATCGGCAGTCTCGGCGATCTCTGCCGCTGGCTCGCGCGGCAGGCGGAGGCGCTCGGCGTCGAGATCTATCCCGGATTCGCCGCGACCGAACTGCTGCATGGCGACGACGGCGCCGTGCTCGGCGTCGCGACCGGCGACGTCGGCATCGCGAAAGACGGCTCGCACAAGGCGGACTATCAGCCCGGCATGGAACTGCGCGCGCGTTATACGCTCTTCGCCGAAGGATGCCGCGGCTCGCTCTCGCAGGCGCTGATGCGCCGCTTTGCGCTGCGCGAAAGCGTCGATCCGCAGAAATACGGGATCGGCATCAAGGAGCTCTGGGAAGTCGCGCCGGCGCAGCATCGCCCGGGCCTCGTCATCCACAGCCTCGGCTATCCGCTCGCCGACGACACCGGCGGGGGTTCGTTCGTCTATCACTTCGGCGAGAACCTCGTTGCCGTCGGCTTCGTCGTGCATCTCGATTATGCGAATCCGCATCTGTCGCCGTACGACGAGTTCCAGCGCTTCAAGCTGCATCCGTCGATCAGGCCGACGTTCGACGGCGGCAAACGCATCATGTACGGCGCGCGCGCGATCAACGAAGGGGGCCTGCAATCGGTTCCGCGGCTCGCGTTTCCGGGCGGCGCGCTGATCGGCTGCGCCGCGGGCTTCGTCAACCTGCCGCGCATCAAGGGCTCGCACAACGCGATGAAGACCGGGATGCTCGCCGCCGAAGCGGCTTTCGCCGCCGTCACCCAGTCGCGGGCGCACGACGTCCTCGAAGATTATGAGACGTCGTGGCGCCGATCGTGGGTGTACGAGGATCTCTACAAGGTCCGCAACGTGAAGCCGGGCATGCGCTTCGGCACGCTCGCCGGCACGCTGCACGGCGGGATGCACATGTGGTTGAACGACGTGGGCCTGGGCGCGCTCGTACCGTGGACGATGCGCCATCGCCACGCCGACCACGAGACGTTGCTGTCGGCGTCGCAAGCGGCGCCCATTGCCTATCCGAAGTACGACGGCGTGGTCACGTTCGACAGGATGTCGTCGGTTTACCTGTCGGACACGAACCACGCCGAAGACCAGCCGGTGCACCTGCAGCTTCGCGATCCGGCGATTCCGGTCGACGTCAACCTGCGCATGTACGACGGCCCCGAGCAGCGCTATTGCCCGGCAGGCGTCTACGAGTTCGTCGACAGTGCGGACGGCTCAGCGCGTCGTCTGCAGATCAACGCGCAGAACTGCGTGCATTGCAAGACCTGCGATATCAAGGATCCGCGGCAGAACATCCACTGGGTCCCGCCCGAGGGAGGCGGCGGCCCGAACTACCGTCGCATGTGAGGTGAGCTTCAGCAAGTGAGCTCAAAAAAACGAACGCGGCCTTGCAGCCGCGCTCGTTTGTCCGGCTTCGGAAAGCGCGCGACCTACGCCGCCGGCTCGCCGTAGCCGTTCACCGTGATCGTCGATCCCGGCGGCGACGACATCTGGATCCGGTGCTGCTCACCGCGGAACGAGTAGGTCACGTCCCAGTAATCCGGATGATCGTAATGAGCGACCGTGCGGCAGTGCTCGACCGCGCCGCCGTCGTTGTCGGTGCCGACGTTGGCGCCGATCGCACCGCCGGCGATCGCACCGCCGGCCGTTGCCGCTGCACGGCCCGAACCATGACCGAACTGGTTGCCGATCAGGCCGCCGATGACGGCGCCCGCAACCGCGCCTGGAACGTTCGTGTCACCGTGCCATTCGCCGCGATCGACCCAGCAGCGTTGTTCGGGCGGTCCGACGACCGCACGCACCGACGTCACCGGCGCCTGGTACAGCGGCTCGCTTGCACGGCTGTCATATCCCTGACGTTCGTCGTATCCCTGTGCGACGTAGGCGCGGTCGTCGCGGCGATCGTTGTAGCCGTAACGGCCCTCGACCGGCCGCAGCGACGAGATCTCGTTCTGCAGCCCCATACGATCGAGCGACGGGTATTCGCCAGGCCGCAGGATCACGCAGCGCCCCTGGAAATTAGCGTCTTCGCAAACCTGCCAGTCGCCGCCATTCACGACGACCGAACTCGCCCGGTCGTTGAAGCCGAGGCGATCGAGGTTGTGCACCCTTGCGTTGGCCGTGAATTGCTGGCCGCGGAAGTCATCGTGCGAATACAGCGTCACCTGTGCGGCGGCCGTCGTCGCCGCCGCGAGGCCCACGACGCCGACTGCCGCTTTGAGAGACATCTTCATGAATATCCTCCGATGCGTGTTTATTGCCCACTGCACAGTCCATGCTAGGCGAAGCCTCTGGCAGGGACTGTCGGCGACGTTTCGCAGAAGCTGTAAGACGAACCCTCAAAGTGGCTGGAAGGCATGGCCACCCGCAAGCCACGCGGCGCCGCGCACGCCGCTCGAGTCGCCGTGGACGTGGCGCACGAGCGCCGTATCGACGCGATCGCTGAACACCCAGCGCGTCCAGATCCGCGGCACCGTGTCGTACCAGCGTTCGATGTTCGACATTCCGCCACCCAGCACGACGACGTCGGGGTCGACGATATTGATGACATGCGCAAGTGCGCGTGCGAGACGCTCTTCGTAACGCGCCATCGTCGCCTCGCACGCGGGGTCGTCCGCGACGCTGCCTGCGACGATTGCATGCGTCGATGCGGCCGTGCCGCCATGCTCACGATGATCGCGCAGCATGCCGGGACCCGAGACGAACGTTTCGATGCAACCGCTGCGTCCGCAGAAACAACTGGCGCCCGGCCGTTCGTCGGGCGTCGGCCACGGCAGCGGATTGTGTCCCCACTCACCGGCGATGCCGTTGACGCCCTGGAGCACGCGTCCCTGCATGACGAACCCGCCGCCGACGCCGGTGCCGAGGATCACGCCGAAGACGACGTCGGCGCCGCGACCGGCACCGTCGCTCGCTTCAGAGAGCGCGAAGCAGTTCGCGTCGTTCGCCATCGCGATCGGTCGCGCAAGCCGCATCTCGAGGTCGCGCTTTACGGGCTGACCGTTCATGCACACCGAGTTCGAGCCGCGCAGCAGTCCGCTCGCGCGCGACATCGACCCCGGCGTGCCGATGCCGACGCGGGCGCCTCCAGGCGCGACGCCGCATGCGATCTCGGCGTCGTGCACGAGGCGCGCGACGAGATCGAGAATCGCCGCGTAATCGTTGGCGGGCGTCGGCTCGCGACGACGGAGCATCACGTTGCCTGCGTCGTCCAGAACGATGATCTCGGTCTTCGTGCCGCCGAGGTCGACGCCGATGCGCATGCCGGTCATTCGGTTGACGTCCCGGTGCCCATGCGGAATATTACCGGCCGCGATGATCGACGATATCGACGCCCGACTCGAATTCGCGGCCGCGCTCGCCCGCGATGCGGGCGCGCTCGCGATGCGCTACTTTCGCCGCGAGCTCGACTATTCGCCCGAGTCGAAGAGCGACGTGCAGGACTGGGTGAGCGTCGCGGATCGGTCGGTCGAAGCGCTGTGCCGCACGCGGCTCGCCGAGGCGTTTCCCGGCGACGTGATGTTCGGCGAGGAAGGCGGCGGCACGATCGGCGCACGCACCTGGCTCGTCGACCCGATCGACGGCACGCTCAATTTCGTTCATGACGTCCGCTACTGGTGCATCTCGATCGCGTTTCTCGAGGAAGGCGTGCGCAAGGTCGGCGCGGTCTACGATCCGCCCCACGACGAACTGTTCCTCGCGGCGAAGGGGCGCGGCGCACACGCGAACGGCCAGCCGATCCACGCGTCCTCGTGCAAGTCGCTCGACCGCGCACTGCTGATGCACGGCTACGTGCAGCGCCACGATCTCGATGCGCATCTCCGGCTGCGCCGCCGCCTGCTCGAAACGGGCGCCGAAGTGAAGGACCACGGCGCCGGTGCGCTGATGCTCGCGCACGTGGCGGCCGGACGCTTCGACGCCTACCTCGAGCCGCATATGCATCCATGGGATGCAACCGCGGGGCTGCTGCTGGTCGAGGAAGCCGGCGGCCGCGTGCTGGCGTATCCGGGCGCGGACGGTCTGCGCGCGGGCGGCGCCGTTCTCGCGACCGCCCCGGCTCTCTACGACGCGCTGGCCGCGATCACCGGCTGGTGATCTCAGCCCACGTCGACCTTCCCGCTGTACCAGTATTCCTGGAGGTTCTCGATGTCGCGACGAACAGCCGGCGGGAAGCCCGCACGGCCGCCGCGCCGATCGCCGAGCAGGTCGGCGAACACGTCCGGCGCGTTCCGATGATCTTGCCACTGCGCAACGATCATGTTGACGATGCGCGGATATTGCGTCGCGAGCGCGCACGGCGCGACGCGGGCCGGCAGCGAATCGAACCACTTCTCGCTTTGCGGCAACAGATAGTTGGCCGGTTGAGCCTTCCGCACGCTCGCCCACCGGACATCGGACTCCGCCGATTTCGTCGCAACCTCGGCAGCGCGCGCCCTGGCAATGGGCTGCACGACATCGTTCAGATCGCTCCAACCTCGCCTTCCGCCGTAGATCGACACGATGGTTTCTCCGGGGTGAGTGGAGTGGTCACGTAACGGCCGGCGCACGGTGCGCCGGGGGCTTGAAGGATGCCACGAGTCGAGCCCCGGATTCAAGTCACGGCAGCGAGCAGAACACGACACCCTCCAGGATCCAGCCTTCGAGCCCCATCTCGGTGATCCCGTTGTGGCTCGTGAGGTAGCGGTGGTTCGCCTGGCCGCCTTTGCCGTTGTTGTACATCCGCACCACCGGCACCCGGTCGGCCGGACAGTTGCCGGCCGCGTCCGGACCTTCGACGCGAAACACGAGACCTTCGAAGATCCACAGCGGATTGCGCTTCACATCGTCGCATTCGTTCGGGAGGATCGTGTAGAAGTGCGTATTCGGGCCGACGCCCGGCACACCGAAAAAGCGGCACGCCGGCACGCCCTGCGCGGCGTCGGGCGCATAGACGTTGAACGCGTAGCCGGTGCGCTGCCAGCCGGGGATCTGCTGGCCCGCGTCCAGGATCGCGACCTCGGTCGGGTCTGACGTGATGAAGTAGTGATCGAGCGTCGCGTTGTAGTATTCAATCGCCGTCTGCTCGCCGGGACCCGGTGACAACGGCGCTGCGCGATCGAGCAGCAGCACGTCGTCGCCGCCACCGGCGACGCTCGTCATCCGCGCGCTGGCCGCGCGCGCGAGCGGATCGTCCTGCACGTATGCGCCGAGGAACGTGAGCGACCACGTGAAAATGTCGGGCGTCGACGGAACGTCGAACGAGTGCGACACACCTTCGAGCACGACGAGCTGGCGCGCGCCGGTGAGCTTGGTCATGCCGATCGCGGTCACGACGGCAGGTGCTGTCGTATCGGCGCCGCCCGCGATCGCGAGATACGGCATCTGCAGGTCGGAAAGGCCCTCCTGGTCGCGGCCGAATGCGGGCAGGATGAGCTGACCGAAGTACGGCACGTAGCCGACGGCGGCCTTGAGCCGCGTGTCGTTCATCACGGCGGACGACGAGAGACCCGGCGAGACCGTCAGACGCGCGCCGCGCATCAGAAGCAACGACTCGCCCCCGAGGCTCGCACCGAAGCCGCCGATTGCGTTCGGGTCGATCGCCACGGCGAAACCCGGATTCGCGAGCACTGCGTCGAGCGAGGCACGTAGCGTCTGCGGCCGAACGGATTGCAGCGCCGTGTAGTCGGAAAAATGCAACACGGCGTTCACGACGTCGCTCAGCGTCTGCAGGTTGATGTCGCTGATCCGCGCATCGGCGTGAAAAGGCGCGATCACGACGTAGCCCTGGCTCGCGAAGAGCGTCACCGCATCGATGTAATCGCCGGAGAGCGGACTGCCGCCGAGACCGGTCGAGAACAGCAGCGCGGGAAAGCGGGGACGATCGGTCGCGAAGATCGGCGCGTCGCCGTCGCGCTGCATGTGCGGCACGATCTGGCCGTTCGGCAGCGGATAGTCGGCACGCGGATTCCCGGCCGTCGTCGGATAGCAGACGAGTGCCGCGAACGTGAGCGTCCGGTTGCGAAAATCGCCGTAGAGATCGGCGTCGTCGGGAAGCGTCACGTTGAAGACGAACGCGTGCACCGGATCGACGAGCAGGTCGGTCACGTAACCCGAGCCGCCGCGACCGCGTCCTTCCCAATAGGCCGTCGCGTCGCTGCCCGGCGCGACGCGCGAGAAGTCCTGCTGAACGTTACTGCAACCCACGGGATACGGCCCCGGGCCGATCGGAGGCACGGTCGAGAGCGCGTCCTTGTACGACTGTGCATGTGCAGTCGCGCAAAGTGCGATGGCCGCGACGAACGCGGCGACGAGGTGACGAACGTAGACCATGCGGGTTACCTTGCCGAGCCTGTTGCGCGCGTTTCGCTGCACGCGGTAGAGCGTGCGAGGATACCGCGGGTTCCCGCGCGCAATGCGACTTGCAAGCGGTGACGCGGAATTCGGCCTCGATGAAGATCGCGACCTACAACGTGAACGGCGTCAACGGCCGCCTGCCGCGTCTCGTCGAATGGCTGCACGAGACGCAGCCGGACGTCGCGTGCCTGCAGGAAATCAAGACCGACGACATGAAGTTTCCGGCGAAGGCGCTTGCCGATGTTGGATACGCCGCGATCTGGCACGGGCAGCGCGCGCACCATGGCGTTGCGATTCTCGCGCGGGGCTTGGTGCCGTGCGAGATCCGACGCGGCCTTCCAGGCGACGCGGACGACCGCGAGGCGCGCTACCTCGAAGCCGAGATCGACGGCGTCGTCGTCGCCTCGGTGTATCTGCCGAACGGCAACCCCCAACCGGGTCCGCGCTTCGCGTACAAGCTCGCGTGGTTCGAGCGGCTGATCGCACATGCGCGCACGTTACGCGCGTCGCAAAAGCCGACCGTGCTCGGCGGCGATTTCAACGTCGTACCGACCGACTTCGACATCTACAACGCCGCCGCATGGCGGCACGACGCGGTCATGCAACCCGAAAGTCGCGCGGCATGGCAGCGCCTGCTCGCCGAGGACTGGGTCGACGCGACG
This sequence comes from Casimicrobiaceae bacterium, assembly GCA_035495715.1. Classification (GTDB taxonomy): domain Bacteria; phylum Pseudomonadota; class Gammaproteobacteria; order Burkholderiales; family Casimicrobiaceae; genus VBCG01. The sequence goes on along the minus strand of DATJFI010000046.1, from coordinate 3,455 downwards.
CGTGCGCTGCATCCGCGCGAGCGGATTTACACGTACTGGGTGAATACGTTCGCTTTCCGGCGCAATGCCGGCTTTCGGATGGACTTCCTGCTGCTGAACGCACCGCTCGCGAAGCGTCTGCAGGCGACGGGCGTCGACACCGAGTTCCGCGGCCGCGAGCGGCCGAGCGATCACGCCGCCGTGTGGATATCGGTGTCCTAACCCGACTTTCCTAGAACTGGTCCGCTGCGAGCGCGAGCGTTGCGTCGCTGCCGGTGACGGCCGCCTGCGCATACGCCTCGGCGAGTGGAAGAAGGTTCTCGGCATAGAAGCGCGCCGTCGCGATCTTCGCGCGCATGAACGCCGCATCGCCCTCGCCGCTCGCAAGCTTGTCGACGGCAACGTTCGCGGCTCGCGCCATCTGCCAGCCGCCGGCGACAACGCCCCATAAGCGGAGATAAGGAACCGAGCCGGCGTACGCGGCGCGGGCGTTGACGCCGTTCGCGCTGACGATCCACTCGATCGCGTTCTGCAACGCCGCCGTGGCCGCTGCAAGCCGCACGCCGATCGCGTTCAGTCCAATGTCGGATTGCGATGCGCAGTGTGCCGCCACCTTGTCGATTTCCGCTGCGACGCGCTTCGCGAGGGCCCCGGCATCGCGTGCGGTCTTGCGTCCGACGAGATCGTTCGCCTGGATGCCCGTGGTGCCTTCGTAGATGGTGATGATCCGCGCGTCGCGGTAGTGCTGCGCGGCGCCCGTTTCCTCGATAAAGCCCATGCCACCATGCACCTGCACGCCGAGGTAGGTGACCTCCTGCGCGGTCTCGGTGCACCAGCCCTTGACGATCGGAAGTAGCAGGTCGACGAACGCCTGGTGCTGCGCGCGCTGCGCCGGAACTGCAGCGCGACGCGCGTTGTCCATCGCAGCCGCGGTCACGTAGCCGAGCGCGCGCATGCCCTCGGTATACGCGCGCATCGTCATCAGCATCCGGCGAATGTCGGGATGCTCAATGATGGGCGCGACCTTTCCGGTCTTTTGGCTGCCAATCGGCCGGCCCTGCACGCGCTCGCGCGCATAGCTCACGGCCCGCTGGTACGCACGCTCGGAAAGCCCGACGCCTTCCATGCCGACCGAGAAGCGCGCCTGGTTCATCATGATGAACATGTATTCGAGCCCGCGATTCTCCTCGCCGATCAGGTAGCCGACCGCGCCGCCGTGGTCGCCGTACGCGAGCACCGCGGTCGGGCTCGCGTGAATGCCGAGCTTGTGCTCGAGCGATACGCAGTGAACGTCGTTGCGAGCACCGAGCGAGCCGTCCGGATTGACGAGAAACTTCGGCACGAGGAAGAGCGAGATCCCCTTCACGCCTTCGGGCGCGTTGGGCGTGCGCGCGAGCACGAGGTGGACGATGTTGTCGGCGAAGTCGTGTTCGCCATACGTAATGAAGATCTTCTGGCCGAACAGCTTGTAGCTGCCGTCGCCCTGCGGCTCGGCACGCGTTCGCACGGCGGCGAGATCCGAGCCGGCCTGCGGCTCGGTCAGATTCATCGTGCCGGTCCACTCGCCACCCACCATCTTCGGCAGGTAGCGCGCCTTCTGCTCCGGCGTGCCGACGAGCTCGATCGCGTCGATCGCGCCTTGCGTGAGCAGCGGACACAGGTCGAACGCCATGTTCGCCGCGTGCCACATCTCCTCGATGGCCGCCGCGACGAGCTGCGGCAGGTGCTGGCCGCCGTACTCGGCCGGCTTGTTGACGCCGTTCCAGCCACCATCGATAAATTTCCGATAGGCTGCCTTGAAGCCCTCGGGCGTCTTCACGGTGCCGTCCGGCAGCAGCTTCGAGCCCTCGCGGTCGCCGGTCGCATTCAGCGGCGCGAGCACCTCGCTCGCGAAGCGGCTCGCCTCCTCGAGAACGACGCCGACGGTGTCCGGCGTGGCCTCCTCGAATCCCGGCAGCGTGGCGACCTGCGACAAGCCGGCCAGGTCGTTCATCACGAACTCCATGTCGGCAAGCGGGGCGCGGTAGGTGCTCATGTCCGGATGTCGTCACTCGATGCCGCTACGATAGCGCACGCCGACGACGCGGGTGGCATCGACCCGTTTCGCAGCGCAAGAGAAACTACGAGCCGAGCTCCTTCGTCAGCTCGGGCACCAGTTGGAAGAGGTCGCCGACGAGTCCGTAGTCGGCAATCTGGAAGATCGGCGCTTCCGGATCCTTGTTGATCGCCACGATCACCTTGCTGTCCTTCATCCCGGCGAGATGCTGGATAGCGCCGGAGATGCCCACGGCAACGTAGAGATCCGGCGCAACGATCTTGCCGGTCTGGCCGACCTGATAGTCGTTCGGAACGTAGCCCGCATCGACGGCCGCACGCGAGGCGCCGATTGCGGCATGCAGCTTGTCGGCGAGCGCTTCGAGCAGCTTGAAATTCTCGCCGCTCGCCATTCCGCGTCCTCCGGAAACGACAATGCGCGCGCTCGTGAGCTCGGGACGCTCCGATTTCGTGAGCTCCTGTCCAACCACTCTTGCCTTGGTCACTTCGGGTGCGGGCTCGATTGTCTCGATCGTGGCGGTGCCTCCGCTCGACGCCGCGGCATCGAACCCGGTCGTGCGGACCGTGATCACCTTGACGGCATCGTTTGCGCGCACCGTCGCAAACGCGTTGCCCGCATAAATCGGTCGGACGAAGGTATCGGGGGACTCGATGGACGTGATGTCGGAAACCTGCGCAACGTCGAGCTTCGCCGCAACGCGCGGCATCACGTTCTTGCCGAAGCTCGTCGCCGCCGCGACGAGATGGCTGTAGCTGCCTCGCTTGAATGCCTCGACGACGGTGGCCGTCAGGTTTTCCGCCGTCGGCTGTTCAAGATACGACGCATCGACGCGCAGCACTTTGGCGACACCTGGTATCGCCGCCGCCGCCGATACCACGCCTTCCGCCCCGCTACCCGCCACGAGGACGTCGATGTCTCCGCCGAGCTTCGCCGCCGCCGTTATCGCGTGCAGCGTAGCCTCCTTGAGCGAGGCGTTGTCGTGCTCGGCCAGCACAAGAACAGACATCGGCTTCCTCTCGACCTGTTTTGCGGTGGGTGCCGCTAGGACAGTACCTTTGCCTCGTTGCGCAGCTTCGCGACGAGCTCCTTCACGTCGGCGACGCGGCCGCCGCCCTTGCGCGGTGGCGGCTCCGCGACTTTCAATGTCGTCAGGCGGGGCGCCACATCCACGCCGAGCGCTTCTGGCGTAAGTGTGTCCAGCGGCTTTTTCTTGGCGCGCATGATGTTCGGCAGCGTCGCGTAGCGCGGTTCGTTCAGGCGCAGGTCGGTCGTCACGACGGCCGGTAAATCGATTTCCACCCGCTCCAGTCCGCCATCGACCTCGCGGGTGACCGTCGCGCAATTGCCGGCGAGTTCGAGCTTCGACGCAAACGTGGCCTGCGCCCAGTCGAGCAGCGCTGCCAGCATTTGCCCGGTCTGA
>DATJFI010000045.1:0-21593 GCA_035495715.1 Casimicrobiaceae bacterium | reverse complement strand
CAGCCCGATTCGCCGACGAGGCCGAGCGTCTCGCCGCGGCGTATCGAGAAGCTCACGTCGTGAACCGCATGCAGCAACAGCCGCGGCTGCCGTGCGAGCGTGCGCGCGAGCCACGGCGGCGACACGTCGAACACCTTCGACGCGTGCGAGACTTCCAGTAAGGTCCCGGCTGTCATACCGCCGCTCGCGAATGCAGCCAGCACGCGGCGAGCGACGTTCCGGCATCGAGCAGTTCGGGCCGCTCGCGAACGCAGCGGTCGAACGCGCGGTTGCAGCGCGGATGGAACGGGCAGCCCGACGGAATCGCCGTCAGCCGCGGCATGCTGCCCTCGATCTGCACCAGTCGATCGCGGTCGTCCGCGACCGACGGAATCGAGCCCATCAGGCCGATCGTGTACGGATGCCTCGGCGCGCGTACGACGTCGGCGACCGGTCCGATCTCGACGATGCGCCCGGCGTACATGACCGCGACGCGGTCCGCGGTCTCGGCAATCACGCCCATGTCGTGCGTGATCAGCATCACGGCCGTGCCGTGATCACGGCAGAGCCTGCGCAGCAGCGTGATGATCTGCGCCTGGATCGAGACGTCGAGCGCGGTCGTCGGCTCGTCGGCGACGATGAGCTGCGGGTTTGCGGCGAGCGCGAGCGCGATCACGACGCGCTGGCGCATGCCGCCCGAGAACTGGTGCGGATAGTGGTCGACGCGCCGGGCGGCGGCGGGAATGCCGACCTCCTGCAGCAGCTCGACCGCACGCGCGCGCGCGGCCGCTTCGCTCATCGGCAGATGCGTGCGGATCGTCTCGACGAGCTGGCTCCCGATCGAATAGAGCGGATCGAGCGCCGCGAGCGGGTCCTGGAAGATCGCGCCGATCCGCCGGCCGCGAATGCGGCGCATCGCTTCGTCCGGCAGATCGTCGATGCGCGCGCCGTCGAGCAGGATCTCGCCGGCCGCGATGCGGCCCGGGGGCTCCAGAAGTCCGATGATCGCCGCGCCGGTCAGCGATTTTCCGGCGCCGGACTCGCCGACGACGCCGAGCACCTCCCCCGGCCCGATCGCGAACGACACGTCGTCGACCGCGGTGAGCACGCCGCGCCGCGTTGGAAACTCGATGCGCAGATGGCGTACGTCGAGAAGGGCGTGCCCCTCACCCGCCTCGCTCGCGCTCGGCTCCCTCTGCCCATCGGGGATAGGGTCGGGGTGAGGGGAACGCCGCACGCTCACGTCCGCAGTCTCGGATTCAGCGCGTCGCGCAGCCAGTCGCCGAGCAGGTTGATCGCGAGCACCATCACGACGAGCGCGATGCCGGGGAACAGTGTGACCCACCATTCGCCCGAGAAAAGGAAGTCGTTGCCGATGCGGATCAGCGTGCCGAGCGACGGCTGCGTCGGCGGCACGCCGACGCCGAGGAACGACAGCGTCGCTTCGGTGATGATCGCCGTCGCGATGTGGATCGTCGCGATGACGAGCACGGGACCGAGGACGTTCGGCAGCACGTGGCGCGCCATGATCGCGAGCGGATGGATGCCGAAGAGCCGCGCCGCCTGCACGTACTCCTTGTTCTTCTCGACGAGCGTCGAGCCGCGCACCGTGCGCGCGTATTGCACCCAGCCCGACACGCCGATCGACAGCACGAGCACGTAGAACGCCATGCTTTCGTGCGCGCCGGGAATCAGCGCGCGCGCGACGCCGTCGATCAGAAGCGCGATCAGGATCGCCGGGAACGAAAGCTGCACGTCGGCGACGCGCATGATGAAGGCGTCGGTCTTGCCGCCGACGTAGCCGGCGAGAAGCCCGAGTGCGACGCCGAGCGCCATCGACAGCAGCACGGCGCAGATGCCGACCGCGAGCGAGATGCGCGCGCCGAACAGGATCGTCGAGAGAATGTCGCGGCCCTGGTCGTCGGTGCCGAGCGGAAACGCCGGATCGCCGCCTGCCAGCCACATCGGCGGCTTGAGCGAATTCGAGAGATCGAGCTGGCCGACGTCGAACGGGTTGTGCGGCGCGACCCACGGCGCGAAGACCGAGCTGCCGACGCACAGGAGGAAGACGACAGCCGCTGCGATCGCGTACGGCGAATGGCGGAAGCTGTAGGCCAGGTCGCTGTCCCACGACTGGCGCAATGCGCCCGCCACACGACCGTTCATCATCGTTCCCCGCCACCCGGCCGATCGATGCGCAGCCGCGGATCGACCACGTAATAGAGAAGGTCGACGATCAGGTTGATCGTCACGAATACGAGCGCGATCAGGCACAGGTACGCCGACATCACCGGGATGTCGACGTAGCTCACCGCCTGGATGAACAGCAGGCCCATCCCGGGCCACTGGAACACCTGCTCGGTGATGATCGAGAACGCGATGATCGATCCGAGCTGCAGCCCGGTGATCGTGATGACCGGCACCAGCGTGTTCCGAAGCGCGTGCCCGAAATGGATCGCGCGGTCGCGCAGGCCCCGCGCACGCGCGAACTTGATGTAGTCGGTGCGCAGCACCTCGAGCATCTCCGAGCGCACGAGCCGCATGATCAGCGTGAGCTGGAAGAGGCCGAGCGTGATGGCGGGAAGGATCAGCGAGCGCAGCCCGCTCGGCGTCAGCAGTCCCGTCGTCCACCAGCCGAGGTCGACGACGTCGCCGCGGCCGAACGCGGGCAGCACGTTGAGCTTCACCGCGAAGATCAGGATCAGCAGGATCCCGATCAGGAATGTCGGCAGCGACACGCCGAGAAGCGACAGCGACAGCGCCGTCCGCGCGAGCCACGAGTTGGGCCGCAGACCCGTATAGACGCCGGCGGGAATGCCGACGACGAGGGCGAGGATCGCCGCGGAAATGGAGAGCTCGAGCGTCGCCGGAATGCGCTGCGCGAGCAGCACCGACACCGGCTTGCCGATGCGCAGCGAAATGCCGAACCGGCCGTGCACGGCGTTGACGACGAAGTGGTAGAACTGCACGTAGAACGGCTGGTCGAGGCCGAGCTCGTGCGTCAGACGAATCCGGTCGTCGGGCGTCGCGAACTGCCCGAGCATGAGCTGTACCGGATCGCCGACGTACTGGAAAAGCGAGAACGCGACGAGCGCGACGACGAGCATCACGACGATCGCCTGGAGAAGGCGTCGAAGAATGAACGCCGTCAACGGATCGTTCTCAGGATGGGGCCGCCCGGGACGAGCGGCGTCGTCGCGTCCGCGGCGCGGCGCAGACCGGACAGGCGCCCGGTCCGCCGCGTCGACACGTCACTGCTTGCCGTTGCCGGCGGTGTCGTTCACGTGCACCCACCACATCCGCAGCCGGTTGTCGGCGCTGTGGGTGACGTTCACGTTCTTCTTCATCGCCCACGGAATGATCTGCTGGTGCAGCATGATGTGCGCGATGTCCTGCGTATGCAGCATCAGCGCGTCGTGGATGATCGAAAGGCGCTTCTTGACGTCGGCCTCCTTCTGCATCGCGTCGATCAGCGCATCCATCTTCGGGTTGCTGTAGTTGCCGTCGTTGTACTCGCCGGCGCCCTTGCCGTCGCGGGTATGCACGAGCGACAGGAACGCGTCCTGCGCGTCGAACGTCGCGACCGCCCAGCCGAGCATGTAGAGGCTCGTGTCGCTCTTGTTGATCTTCGCAAAATACTGGGCCTTCGGCATCGCGTCGAGCGTGACCTTGAGCCCGATCTTGCCCCACATCGACGTCAGCGCCTGGCAGATCTGCGCGTCGTTGATGTAGCGGTCGTTCGGGCAGTCGAGCGTCACCTCGAAGCCGTCGGGATAGCCCGCTTCCTTGAGCAGCGCCTTCGCCTTGTTGGGGTCGTACGGCGGACGCTTGTTCGCCTCGGGGAAGTACCCGTAGACCTGCGGCGTGATGAGCTCGCCGGTCGGGATCGACAGGCCGCGCATCAGCGTGCGCTTGATCGCCTCGATGTCGATCGCCGAATACAGCGCCTCGCGGACGCGATGGTCCTTGAACGGGTTCTTGCCCTTGACGTTCGAATACTTGAGCTCGTCGCTCTTCTGGTCCATGCCGATGAAGATCGTCCGGTTCTCCTGGCCCTCGATGACCTTGATGTTCGGATCGGACTTGAGCTTCGGCAGGTCCTGCAGCGGCGGATCGAGCACGAAATCGACCTCGCCCGAAAGGAGCGCGGCGGTGCGCGTCGCCGCGGACTTGATCGGCGTGTAGACGATCTCGGTGACGTTGCCCTCCATCTTGCCCCACCACTTCGGATTCGCCTCGAGCACCGTCTTCACGTCGGGCTCGCGCGACTTGAGGACGTAGGGCCCGGTGCCGTTCGCATGGCCGACCGCATACGTCTCCTCCTTCGCGAGGTAGTCCTGCACCTCGACGACGTTGTGCTTCTCGCACCACGCCTTGCTCATGATCCGCACGTCGGTCAACTGCCGCAGCAGCACCGGCGCCGGTCCGCTCGTCATGATGTCGACGGTCAGGTCGTCGACCTTCTTCGCCTCGGCGATTCCCGCCAGGTACGCTTTCGTCATCGACCGCTTCGAGTTCTGCCGGTTGATCGAGAAGACGACGTCGTCGGCGGTGAACGGCTCGCCCTCCTGAAAGTGCACGTTCGGGCGCAGATGGAAGCGCCACTGCGTCGGGCTCACCTGCTCCCACTTGGTCGCGAGCTGCGGCACGACGTCGAACTTCTTGTCGTACTGGACCAGCGATTCGTAGACGTAGCTGTTGAACGTGTTGTTGAAGCTCTCGTTCTGCGCGTACGGGTCGAACGTCAGCACGTCGCCCTGGCTCGCCCAGCGCAGCGTCTTCGCGTGGATCGGCATCGCGACGGCCAGCGCGCCGAGCACGGCCGCCACGCAGATGGTGGATCGTGAAAGCATTTCTCCTCCTTTTGACCGGGGCAACCGGCCAAGCATGATGGCGAACGCGGTTCGACGCGTCAATCCGGCGTCGAGGCGGCGTCTGCCGCCTCGCGTGCGCGTTGGGCGCGGTCGGTCACCCGCTCGGCCGCGTCGGCTGCGAAGCCTTCGATCGGCTCCACGTCCATCGCGCGGAGCCACGTGAGCTGCCGGCGCGCAAGCTGCCGCGTCGCGGCGATGCCCCGCTCGCGCAGCGAGGCGCGGTCGATGCGGCCCTCCAGAAAGTCGAATACCTGTCGATACCCGACGCTGCGCATCGACGGCATGTCGGCGCGAAGAAGGGGCAGCCGGCGGCGAAGCTCGCGCACTTCGTCGACGAGGCCCACCGCCAGCATCGCGTCGAAGCGGCGCGCGACCGCCGCGTGCAGTCGCGCACGGTCGGCGGTCAGCAGCGCGACGACGACCGACGTCCCGATTCCGCGCTGCGCGTCGCGCGCGCCCTGCAGCGCCGAAAGCGGCCGCCCGGTCAGCGCATGCACCTCGAGCGCGCGCTGGATCCGCTGCGCGTCGGTCGGCGCGAGGCGCGCCGCCGTCGCCGGGTCGACGCGCGTCAACGCCGCGTGCATCGCCGGCCAGCCGACCGACGCCGCGCGCGCCTCGAGCGTCGCGCGGAGCACGGCGTCGGCCGCCGGCAGCGCGCTCAGTCCTTCGCGCAGCGCTTTCACGTACAGCATGGTGCCGCCGACGACGATCGGCATGCGGCCGCGCCCGCGAATCGCATCGATCGCAGCGATCGCGTCGCCGCGAAAGCGCGCTGCCGAGTACGCGTCGGTCGGCTCGATCAGGTCGAGCAGGTGATGCGGGATCGCGGCGCGCGCGGCCGCGTCGGGCTTCGCCGTCCCGATGTCCATGCCGCGGTAGACCTGCGCCGAATCCGCGCTGACGATCTCGCCGCCGACACGCCGCGCGAGCGCCAGCGCGATGGCGGACTTGCCGATGGCCGTCGGGCCGACCAGCACGATGCAGGGGATCATCGGCCCCGCATGAACAGCCGATCGAGGTCGGCGAGCGTGAGCTGGTACCACGTCGGGCGGCCGTGATTGCACTGGCCCGCGCGTTCGGTCGACTCCATCTCGCGCAGCAGCGCGTTCATCTCGGCGATCGTCAGGCTGCGATTCGCCCGGACGGCGGCGTGGCACGCCATCGTCGCCAGCAATTCGTCGCGACGCGCGTCGAGCGCGCGCGAGCCGCCGAACTCGCGAATGTCGTGCAGCACCGCACGCGCCAGCGCGGCCGCGTCCGCATCCTTGAGCGGCGCCGGGATGCCGCGCACGGCGAGCGTCGCCGGGCCGAGCGCCGACACGTCGAAGCCGAGCGCGTCGAGCGCGTCGCGATGCTCGTTCGCGGCCGCGACTTCGAGCGCCTCGGCGGCGAAGGTCGCCGGAACGAGCAGCGGCTGGACGGGAACCCGCTCGTCGAACGCCTTCTTCAGGCGCTCGTAGACGATCCGCTCGTGCGCCGCGTGCATGTCGACGAGCACGAGCCCGGTACGGTTTTGCGCAAGCACGTAGACGCCGTGCAATTGCGCGATCGCGAAGCCGAGCGGATGCGGATCGTCGTCGGGCAGCACGGCCGGCGCCGACGCGCGCTCGCCGAAGAGGCGACGGTAGAACGCGGCCGGCTCGTTCACGTCGAGCGACATCGCGGTCTGAGTGGCGCCACCGGGCCGGGACGCATCGCCGGAAACTCCCGATTCACGCGCAAGCGCGGCGCTCGCCGGCACGCGCGGCGGCAAGTGCGCGGCCGCGAGCCCTAGACGCTCCGCGGCGGACGCCGCCGGCTGCTCGGCGGCCGTCGTCGCGAGCGCGCGCTCGACGGCGTGGCGAACGAACTGGTGGATGGCGCCGGCGTCGCGAAAGCGCACTTCGGTCTTTTGCGGATGCACGTTGACGTCCACGCGCCGGGGGTCGACCGAGAGCCACAACGCATAGGCCGGCAGCCGCTCGTGATGCAGGATGTCGCGATACGCGTCGCGCAGCGCGTGCGCGAGCATCCGGTCGCGCACGTGCCGCCCGTTGACGAACACGTACTGCGTGGACGGCGCGTCCGCCGCGTACGCGGGACGCACGGCGAAGCCGGCGAGACGGACTTCGCCGGCGACTGCGTCGACGCCCGTCGCATGCAGCACGAACGCGTCGCCGAGCAGCGCCTCGACGCGCGCACGCCGTCCGCCGGGGACGAGGCGATGCTGCGCGCGCCCGTTGTGCGTCAGCGTGAAGGCGACGTCGTCGTGCGCGAGCGCGATCCGGCGAAACGCCTCGTCGCAATGCGCCCACTCGGTGGCCTCGGTGCGCAGGAACTTCCGCCGTGCGGGCGTGTTGAAGTACAGCTCCTCGACGGTGACGGTCGTGCCGCTCGCGAGCGCCGCCGGCGCGAGCGGACCGACGGTGCCCCCCTCGACCTCGATGCGCCACGCATGCGGCCGATCCTTCGCGCGCGACGCGATCGCGAGTCGCGACACGGCCGCGATCGACGCGAGCGCCTCGCCGCGGAAGCCGAGCGTCGCGATCGCTTCGAGATCGACGATCGTCGCGATCTTCGACGTCGCATGACGCGAGACGGCGAGCGCCAGATCCTCGCGCTCGATGCCGTCGCCGTTGTCCGCAACGCGCAGGCGCTTGATGCCGCCGCCGGCGACGTCGACGTCGATCGACGTCGCACCGGCATCGAGCGCGTTCTCGAGCAGTTCCTTGAGCGCCGCGGCCGGGCGTTCGACGACCTCGCCGGCGGCGATCTGGTTGATCAGCAGGTCGGGCAGCGCGCGGATCGCACCCATCAGCGTCGAAGATTCTGCGCCCAGCGCGCATAGATGCCGTTCGCCGTCGTCTGCAACGCGATCAGCCGGGCGTCGAGGTCACGCAGGATCTCGTTACGCGACTGCCGCGCGTCGGTGCCCGGTGCGGCGATCTCGCCGGCGCCGGTGCGGCACCACGTCTCGACCAGGTCCCTGGTCATCTCGATGTGGCACTGCAAGCCGATGTGACGATCGCCGATCACGTACGCCTGATTCGGATTGAACCGATTCGTGAGCACGCGCGTCGCGCCGGCGGGGACGTCGAATGCGTCGTAATGCCACTGAAACGCGGTGAACGCGCGCTTGCCGCCGAACCAGGCGTCGCTCGCCGCCGTGTCGGTCGACTCGACGTCGATCCAGCCGATCTCCGGGACATCCGTCCGGCGCACGCGCGCGCCGAGCGCCTGCGCGAGCAACTGGCCGCCGAGGCAATGGCCAATGACCGGCACGTCGCGCGCGACCGCGTCGCGCAGAAGCCGCGACAGCGGATCGATCCACGCGAGCGCGTCCGTGACGCTCATCGGCCCGCCCATCATGCCGATGCCGGCGAAGTGGCGCGCATCGGAAGGAACCGGTTGCCCTTCGTCGATCGCGACAAGCCGCCACGGCAGACCGGCCGCATCGAGCCATTGCGCGAAATGCGCCGGACCTTCGGTCGGACTGAAGCGAAAGACGGCGATCGGGCGCATTGAGAGATCGGCGATGCGCGCCACGGCGCGGCAGGGCGAACGCCTCGGATGTTACCAGCGGACACCGCCGGGACACTCACCGCGGCAGCGGTCGGATGACGCCGCGCCCCGATCAGATCTCGACGCGCGTCCCCAGCTCGACGACGCGATTCGCCGGAATGTTGAAATAGTCGCTGATGCTTCCGGCATTGCGCGCCATCGCCGCGAAGATCCGGTCGCGCCAGCGCGCCATCCCCTTGCCCCTTTCGCCGGGCACCACCTTCTCGCGCGACAGGAAATACGACACTTCCATTTCGTCGAGCGCGAGGCCCTGGGCGCGACAGCGCTCGAGGGCACGACGAATGTCCGGCAGATCCATGAAGCCGCAGCTCATCGTCACCCGCCAGCAGCCGTGACCGAGATCCTCGCATTGGACGCAATCGTCGCGGCCGACTACCCACGGCCGGTCCTGGAAATCGACCGTCAGGAAAACGTTGCGATCGTGCAGCACCTTGTAGTGCTTGAGGCTGTGCAGCAGCGCGACCGGCGTCGCATCCGGCGTCGAGGTCGGGAAGACGGCGGTGCCGGGCACGCGCGGCGGCGGTTCGAGCAGCAACGACTCGAGGAACGGCATGAGCGGCACCGAGGTATCGCGCAGTTCCTCCAGCAGCAACAGCCGGCCGCGGCGCCACGTGACCATGATCGAGAAGACGATCGTCGCGAGCGCGAGCGGCAGCCAGCCGCCTTCGAGCAGCTTGTGCAACGCGGCCGCGAGGAACGTGAAATCGACGACCGCGAAAAAGGCCGTCACCGCGACGCACAGCAGCAGCGGGTAGCCCCAGCCGTAGCGGATCACGAAGAAGGTCAGGATCGTCGTCACGAGCATCGTTCCCATCACGGCGACGCCGTACGCGCTCGCGAGCCGCGACGAGGAACCGAAGCCGACGACGGCGACCAGCACGACGACGAGCAGCGTCCAGTTCACGACGGGCACATAGATCTGGCCGATAGTGCTCGCCGACGTGTGCCGGATCGCCATTCGAGGTAGGTAACCGAGCTGGACCGCCTGCTGCGTCATCGAGTAGGCGCCGGAGATCGTCGCCTGCGATGCGATCACCGTGGCGGCCGTCGCGAGTGCAATCATCGGATACAGCGCCCACGACGGATAGGCGAGGAAAAACGGGTTCTGCACGGCGGCAGGCGTCATGATCAAAAGCGCGCCCTGGCCGAAATAATTCAGCACGAGCGACGGCGCCACGAGGCCGAACCAGGCGATGCGAATCGCGCGCTTGCCGAAATGGCCCATGTCCGCGTAAAGCGCCTCGGCACCGGTGATCGCGAGCAGAACCGAACCGAGGACGAGGAACGACGCGACGCCATGCGCGGTCACGAAATGAACGGCGTTCAGCGGGTCGAGCGCGGCGAGGATCACCGGGGCCTTGACGATGTTCCATGCGCCGACGAGCGCAAGCGAGACGAACCACAGCGCGCAAATCGGTCCGAACAGCAGGCCGACGGCGCCGGTGCCATGCCGCTGGATCGCGAACAGCCCGAACAGGATGCCGCACGCGATCGGCACGATGTAGGGCGTGAACGCCGTCGTGCCGACCTCGAGTCCCTCGACGGCGGACAGCACCGAAATCGCCGGTGTCAGCACCGCATCGCCGTAGAAAAGCGCGGCACCGAAGACGCCGATCGTCCGCAGCAGCGTCACGAGCGTCGGCCGCGCGCGAACCGAGCGGATCGCGAGCGCGAGCAACGCCATGATTCCGCCCTCGCCCCGGTTGTCCGCGCGTAGCACGAGCGTCACGTACTTGAGCGAGACGACGATCATCAGCGTCCAGAAGATCGCGGAGACGCCGCCGATGACGTTCGCAGCGGTGAATGGAATGCCGTGATCGGGATTGAACGTTTCCTTCGCCGCGTACAGCGGACTCGTTCCAATGTCGCCGTAGACGACACCCAGCGCAAGGAGCGCCATGCCCCACGTGGCGCGTTGCGGCGGCGCGTCCGCGTGCGATCCGCTGGACGCGGTGATCGCTGTTCCCGAACCGGTCGTACGCATCGCCAGAGTCAATCCGCTTATCGCTGTTGGCGGTAGTACGATTCTAACGGCGGATACCGATCCCCACCGGCCAAGCGCCCGATCCAACGCATGTTTTTATGCGGCGTTTATGCCGCCGGTCTCGCGTTCGATAAACTGCGCGGATGATCCGTCCCGCTCGCGCGCGGCCCAACGTGGCGGCGCTGCAATGCGTCGAATGCCCGCTGTCCCGCCCCGATGGTTGCGCTGTTTCATAACGCCGGGGAGGCGCCGCGTCTTCGCATCGTGCGGCAGCTCCCGCTGTTCGCGACGCTTTCGCGCCGCGAATTGCGCGTCGTCGACAGCCTGCTTCACGAGCGGCGATACCTGAAGGGCGAGATCGTTTTCGACGCGGGCGAGCACGGGCAGGCGCTCTACGTGATCGTCGCCGGCCGCGTGCTGATCTGCCGCCAGGGAGAGCCGGACACCGGACGGATCGCCGAGCTCGACGCCGGCGTCGTCTTCGGCGAGCTCGCGCTGCTCGACAACGCGCCGCGGGCGGCGCAGGCGCGTGCGGCGGAAGACTGCGTTCTCGCATCGCTCTCCCGAGCCGATTTCGAAAGCCTCCTCGATACGCACGCGATCGCCGCATCGAAGATCGCGCTGCAGCTCGCGCGCCAGCTCGGACGGCAACTGCGCGAGCAGAACGCCGCACGGCCGGAAGGCTGATCCCGATGACGTCGAACGCCGACGACGATGGCTCGAGTCGGTACGTGTCGACCGGCCCGTTCGTCTGGGTGGCAACGCTGGCCGTCACGACGCTGCTGCTCGTGCTGTTGAAGCAGGCGCTGTGGCTCGTCGTCCCGTTCCTGGTTGCCGTCGTCGTCTATTACGCGCTCTTCCCGCCCGTGCACCGGCTGATGCTCGCGGGCGTGCCGCGATCGACGGCCGCATCGCTCGTCGCCGGCGCGTTCGTCGTCGTCGCCGTCCTCGCGCTGGTGCCCGCCGTGTCGTGGACGGCCGCGCACGCGGTGTCGGGGCAGGAGGCGTTCTACCGCTATCTCGACGCCGGTCGTGTCTTGATCGACAAGACGCTCGCGATGCTGGAAGCACGCTTCGGCTTCCTCGAGCGAATGCATTTCCACGAGCAGGTCGGACGCCGGATGGCGGAGTTCGGCGAAACGAACCTGCAGAAACAACTCACCGCCGCGTTGCTCGGCGCCGCGGCGTGGCTGCCTTCGCTGCTGCTGGCGCCGTTCTTTGCGTTCTTCTTCTTGCGCGACGGGCAGCGCTTCCTGAAATTTCTCGGCGCGGCGGTCCCGAACGCCTATTTCGAGCGCACGCTCTACATGCTCGAGCGCTTCGACACCACGGCGCGCGCGTATTTCCACGGCCTCCTCAAGCTGACGGCAATCGATACCGTCTGCATGAGCGTCGGCTTGTGGGTGATCGGCGTGCCCGGTGCGGCGGTCCTCGGGCTCGCCACCGCCGTGCTTTCATGGGTGCCGGTCGTCGGGCCCATCGTCGGCGGGATCCTGGTGATATTGGTCACGGCGACCGACTTCCCGGACCAGCCGCAGCTCGTCTACGCGGCGATCGCGCTCCTCGCCGCCATGCGCCTGCTCGACGATTTCGTATTCCTGCCGCTCACGGTTGGACGGAGTCTGCGCATGCACCCGCTGCCGACCGTGCTTTTGATTTTCGTCGGCGGCGCCGTTGCCGGCGTACCCGGACTCATTCTCGCGCTGCCGCTCGCCGGCCTCGTCATGGTGATTGCCGGCACGATCGGCGGCATTCTCGACGATCCGCGGCTGCGAGCGCGGCATGCATTCGCGAAGCGCCTGCGCGCCGAGCGGATTACGGCCGACCTCGGTGCGAATGATTGACGGTCGTGACGATCATCGGCGGGACCCCTGCGCGGTGCTTTCTCGCGACGAGAAGGAAGGCACTCGTGCAGCGCGGGGCCGGCTCAGGATCTTCTTCGGCGCCGCGCCCGGCGTCGGCAAGACGGACGCGATGCTCGCGGAGGCGCAGCGGCTGCGGCAGAGCGGATGCGATGTCGTCGTCGGCATCGTGGAGACACACGGCCGCAGCGACACGATGCGCCTCGCCGAAGGGCTCGACGTGCTGCCGCGCACGCGGGTCGAATACGAGGGCCGCATAAGGGACGAGTTCGACCTCGATCGCGCTCTCGCGCGCCGGCCGACGGTCCTGCTCGTCGACGAGTTCGCGCACGCGAACGCCGTCGGCTCGCGGCATCGAAAGCGCTGGCAGGACGTCGCCGAGTTGCTGGACGCCGGCATCGACGTCTACACGACGCTCGATGTCCAGCATCTCGACAGTGTGAACGGCATCGTCGCCGGCATCACCGGCGTCAAGCTGCGCGAGACGTTGCCCGATCGCCTCTTCGACGAGAGCGACGAAGTGGTTCTCGTCGATCGGACGCCGGACGACCTGCTGCAGCGCTTCAAGGAAGGGAAGGTCTGCTTCCCCGAACAGTCACAAAGCGCCGTCGAGAAATTCTTTCGCAAGGGCAACCTGCTGGCGCTGCGCGAGCTCGCGTTGCGGCGCACGGCGGATCGCGCCGATACGCAGTTGCGCACGTACCGGATCGAGCACGTCGCCGGTGCGCCGGCGCCGAAGACGCGCGACGCACGCGCTGACGCTGCGGCGCCTCGCACGAGCCACGGGCACGCACCGCGGGGCGGCCCCGACAGCCGCGGCTACGCCGGCGCGATCGCACTCTGCATGGTCGCGACAGTCGGCGCGTTCCCGCTGCACGGCTTTTTCGCGCTCTCCAACATCGTGATGCTGTTCCTGCTGGCGGTGGTAGGCGTCGCAGTCCTGTTCGGTCGCGGGCCGGCCGTGCTCGCCGCTTTCGCCAACGTGCTGGCGTTCGACTTCTTCTTCGTGCCGCCGCGATTCACGCTCGCCATCGCCGACGCCCAGGACCTGTTCACGTTCGTCGTCATGCTGATCGTCGGCCTCGTCGTCGGTCAGCTCACCGCGCGCCTGCGATACCAGGCGCGGGTCGCGTCGCTCGGCGAGGAACGCGCGCGCCGCCTCTTCGCGATGGCGCGCGATCTGTCGGCGGCGCTTGCGCGCGAGCAGGTGACCGAGGTCGGTGAGCGCAACGTGATCGCGATGATGCCGGGCGACGCCCACGTGCTCACGCTCGCAGCGGACGAAACGTTGCGCGTACCGGGGACTGACGACAACCGAGCCGATGCCGACATGGCGATCGCGCGCTGGGTCGTCGATCACAGCGAGCCCGCGGGCGCGGGCACCGACACGCTGCCGGCGGCGGGCAGGCTGTATCTGCCGCTCAAGGCGCCGGTGCGCACGCGCGGCGTCCTCGTCGTCGCGCCAACTGATCCGGATACGCTGATGGTTCCCGAGCAACGGCGCCTGCTCGACACCTGCGCCGCGCTGATCGCCATTGCGATCGAGCGCGTGCATTTCGTCACCGTCGCGCAGGACACGCTGGTCGAAATGGAATCGGAGCGGCTGCGCAACTCGGTGTTGTCGGCACTCTCGCACGATCTGCGCACGCCGCTCACGTCGCTCGTCGGGCTCGCCGATCGCCTGTCGCACGAGCTCGCGTCCGATCCTGCCGGGCCGCAGGCGGCCGCCATTCGCGACCAGGCGCGGCGCACCGCCGAGCTCGTCGATCAGCTCCTGGAGATGGCGCAGCTCGAGACCCGCCGCACCGAATTGCGCAAGGACTGGCAGTCCATCGAGGAGCTCGCGGGCGCCGCGCTCGCCGAGCTCGATGCGCAGCTTGGCGGCCGCGATATCGACATCGCGCTCGACCCGGAACTGCCGCTCGTGCAATGCGACGGCGTCCTGGTCACGCGCGTGCTCGTGAACCTGCTCGGAAACGCCGCCAAGTACACGCCACCGCGGAGCGAGATCCGCATCGCCGCACAGCTCGCGAACGGCGTCGTCGAGATCGCGGTCGAGGACCGCGGGCCGGGACTGCCGTACGGCAAGGAGCGGTCGATCTTCGAGAAGTTCATTCGTGGCCGACAGGAATCGGCGATTCCCGGCGTCGGTTTAGGCCTTGCGATCTGCCGCGCCATCGTCGCTGCGCACGGAGGCTCGATTCACGCGGAGAATCGCGACGGCGGCGGCGCGCGCTTCGTCTTCACGCTGCCTGCGCAATCGCCGCCGCCGCCGGTCGAGCCCGAGAACGCGACCGACGACGTCACATCGGCACGTGACCGATGAGCCCGGCGCCGCAGGTGATCATCGTCGAAGACGACGCGCAGATCCGGCGCTTCGTGCGCGCCTCGCTCGAAGCGGAATCGTATCGGGTCGCAGAGGCCGAGACGCGACGGCGCGGCGCGATCGAGGCGGGCACGCGCAAGCCGGATCTCGTGATCGTCGACCTGGGGCTGCCCGACGGCAGCGGCATCGACGTGATCCGCGACGTGCGCGCGTGGAGCAACGTACCGATCCTCGTGCTGTCCGCGCGCGTCGACGAGCGCGACAAGATCGACGCGCTCGATGCGGGCGCCGACGACTACCTGACGAAGCCGTTCGGGACCGGCGAACTGCTCGCGCGCGTGCGCGCGATGCTGAGGCGAAGCGCCCGCGCGCCCGACGGCTCGATCGGCGTGGTCGCTTTCGGCGGCGTACGCGTCGATCTGGCGGCACGCACGGTCGTGCGCAACGACTCGCGCGTGCACGTGACGCCGGTCGAGTTCCGGCTGCTCGCGCACCTCGTCTCGCATCCGGGACAGGTGCTGACGCACCGGCAGCTTCTGCGCGAGATCTGGGGTCCTTCGCACGCCGACGACAGCCACTACCTGCGCATCTATATGGGCCGCTTGCGCCAGAAGCTCGAGCGCGAGCCCGCGCGGCCACGGCACTTCATCACCGAAACCGGGGTCGGCTACCGGTTCGTTCCGGACTGACCGTTACGCGCCGTCACCAGCCGCGCGCGATGCGCGCGTACGCCGAATGGTTGTGGATCGACTCGAAATTCTCGGCTTCGACGGTGAACGCGGCGAAGCGGTCGTCGTCCGACAGCCGCGACGCGACGCCGCGCACGAGATCCTCGACGAAGCGCGGATTGTCGTAGGCACGCTCGGTGACGTATTTCTCGTCGGCGCGCTTCAGGATTCCATAGAGCTCGCACGACGCCTCGTCCTCGGCGATGCGCAACAGCTCGGCCACGCGCACCGGCACCCGCGGCCCGACGGTGATCGTCACCAGCGAGCGCTGATTGTGCGCGCCATACGCGGAGATTTCCTTCGAGCACGGGCAGAGCGAGGTGACCGGCGCGGACACGCAGATCGTGCTCGCGTAGTCGCCGTGCGCGAGCTTCGCGGTGAGCCGCACGTCGTAGTCGAGCAGGCTCGCGACGCCCGATACCGGCGCCGTCTTGCGCACGAAGAACGGGAATGCGATCTCGACGCTGCCGCCCGGCGCGCCGAGTCGCAGCACGAGCTCCTCGACGAAACCGCGCAGTCCCGCGACGGACAGCGGCTCGGCATCGGGCGCCGCGCGCTCCTCGAGCAGTGCGACGAGCCGCGACATGTGCGTGCCCTTCTGCTCCTCCGGCAGCTCGACGTAGACGGCACACGTCGCGATCGTCCGATGGACCTGGTCCCCGTCGGCGAACGACAACGGATAGCGCAATCCCTTGATGCCGACGCGGTCGATCGCGAGCCTCCGCTCGTCGCGGCTCGACTGCACGTCGGGAATGCTCAGCAGGTGATTCGGCGTTTCGGGTCTGTTCATGATCCCTTCAAGTGTGCCACAAGGGCCTCGCGGCGCCGTGCGCGCCGCAACGACCCATTGGATGCGGGCCGCGCCGTCCGCGTTTCACGCGGCCGGCTTCGCCCAGCTTTCCGGCGTGCGCTGCGCGAAGCGCGCGTGAATCGACGCCGCGATGCCCTTCGCGTCGAGCCCGACGTGCGCGAGCAGGAACGCGGGGTCGCCGTGATCGATGAAGCGGTCGGGAAGACCGAGATGCAGGATCGGCAGCGCGATCTTCTCCGCGGCGAGGAACTCCGCGACGCCGCTGCCAGCACCGCCAGCGACGACGTTCTCTTCGATCGTCACGAACGCATCGTGCTCGCGCGCGAGCGCCCGGATCAGCTCGCCGTCGAGCGGCTTCACGAAGCGCATGTTCGCGACCGTGCAGTCGAGTTCCTCGGCGGCCGCGAGCGCCGGGTAGAGAAGCTGTCCGAACGCGAGGATCGCGATCCGGTTGCTCCGCCGCTTCGCCGCGCGGCGGATCTCGCCCTTGCCCACGGGCAGCGTCGTCAACGCGGGTTCGATGCGCACGCCCGGACCGCTGCCGCGCGGATAGCGGACCGCGCTCGGCGTGTTCAGGTGGAACGCCGTCGTCAGCAGTTGCCGGCACTCGTTCTCGTCGGCGGGCGCCATCACCGTCGTGTTCGGCAGACAGCGCAGATACGTGAGGTCGAACGCGCCGATGTGCGTGGGTCCGTCGGCGCCGACGATGCCCGCGCGATCGATCGCGAACATGACCGGCAGATTCTGCAGCACGACGTCGTGGATCAACTGGTCGTACGCGCGTTGCAGGAACGTCGAGTAGATCGCGACGACCGGCTTCATCCCTTCGCAGGCGAGACCGGCGGCGAACGTCACCGCATGCTGCTCGGCGATGCCGACGTCGTAATAGCGCTCGGGAAATCGATGCGAGAACTCGACGAGGCCCGAGCCTTCGCGCATCGCCGGGGTGATGCCGACGAGGCGCCGGTCGCTCTTCGCCATGTCGCATAGCCACTCGCCGAAAACCTGCGTGTACGTCGGCTTGCCGCCGCTCTTCGGCACGATGCCGACGGCGGGATCGAACTTCGTCACGCCGTGATAGAGGATCGGATCCTCTTCGGCGCGCGCATACCCGTAGCCCTTGCGCGTGACGACGTGCAGGAACTGCGGGCCGTCGAGCTTCCGCAGGTTGGCGAGCGTCTTCACGAGCAGATCGACGTCGTGACCGTCGATCGGCCCGATGTAGTTGAAGCCGAATTCCTCGAACAGCGTACCCGGCAGCACCATCCCCTTGACGTGCTCCTCGGCGCGGCGCGCGAGCTCGTGGACCGGCGGCAGCCTCGACAGCACTTCCTTGCCGCCGCGACGAACGCTGTTGTAGAAGCGCGACGCGAGCACCTTCGCGAGGTAATGATTGAACGCGCCGACCGGCTCCGAGATCGACATGTCGTTGTCGTTCAGGATCACGAGCAGGTTCGCGTCCTGCGCGTTGTTGAGCGCCTCGAACGCCATGCCGGCGCTCATCGCGCCGTCGCCGATCACCGCGACGATCTTGCGCCGATCGCCGTTGAGCTTCGCCGCGGCCGCCATGCCGAGCGCTGCCGAGATCGACGTCGACGAGTGGGCGGTGCCGAACGTGTCGTACTCGCTCTCGTCGCGGCGCGGAAAGCCGGACGGGCCGCCCCATTGCCGCAGCTTGTCCATCTCCCCGCGGCGTCCGGTGAGGCACTTGTGGCCATACGTCTGGTGGCCGACGTCCCAGACGATCCGGTCGCGCGGCGCGTCGAATACGTAGTGCAGCGCGACCGTGAGCTCGACGGTACCGAGATTCGACGACAGGTGACCACCGGTTTGCGAGACCGAGCGCAGCAGGAATGCACGGAGCTCGCGCGCAAGCTGCGGCAGCTCTGCGCGATCGAGCTTGCGCAGATCCGCCGGCGATTGAATGCGATCGAGAAGGGGATAGCTGTCCATCAGTCGAGAAGGGCCGCCCCGAGCGACTGATCAGCTCCCCGGAGGGCAGCGAGCGGAGCGAGCGTGGGGGGATCTTCCATCGTCAGCGGTTGCGCAGCACCAGAAAGTCGGCGAGCTCGGAAAGGCGCCGCGCATCGGCGCCGAGCGGCGCCAGCGCCGCGTGCGCCTCTTCGCGAAGCTCCGCGGCGCGCGCCTTTGCGCCGGCAAGACCGAGCAGCACGACGAAGGTCGCCTTGTGCTGCGCGGCGTCCTTGCCGGCGGTCTTGCCAAGCGATGCGCTCGAGCCTTCGACGTCGAGAATGTCGTCGACGACCTGGAACGCGAGACCGGCGGCGCGCGCGTAGCGATCGAGCGCCTGCGTCTCGTGGTCGCTCATCGCGCGGCCGCAACGGGCGCCGAGCCGGACGGACGCGCGGATCAGGGCGCCGGTCTTCATCATGTGCAGTTGGGCAAGCGAATCGGCTCCGAGTGCCGTCCCCGCTGCATCGAGATCGAGCTGCTGGCCGCCTGCCATGCCCGCGACGCCCACGGACTCGGCGAGGACGCCGCATGCGTCGGCGTCGTCGGGCAGGCCACGCGCGAGGACCGCGAATGCAAGCGATTGCAGCGCGTCGCCGGCGAGGAGCGCCGTCGCGACGTCGAACGCGATGTGGCAGGTCGGCTTGCCCCGGCGCAGCGAGTCGTCGTCCATGCACGGAAGGTCGTCATGAATCAGCGAATACGCGTGGATCAGCTCGACCGCCGCGGCGCAGGCGTCGGCGCGCTCGGGCGCAGCCTGCCCGGCCTCCGAGGCGGCGTAGACGAGGAGCGGCCGCACGCGCTTGCCGCCGCCGAGCGTCGCGTAACGCATCGCGGCCGCAAGCCGCGTGGCCGTCGCATCGTCGCCGGGCAGCACGCGCTCGAGGACGTGTTCGATCCGCTGCTGACGCTCGCGCGCCCACGCCGCGAACGGCATGGTCAGCGGCGCCCGGCCGCCCGAAGCCACTGACCCGTCCCCTTCGGTGGGAGCGAGCGTGGGGGGCGGTTCATCCTAGGCATCGTCCGGCTCGTCGGCCGCGAATGGCTGCAGCACGCCCTTCTCGAGCACCTGCACCTGCTGGCGGGCCTCCTTCAGCGCCGCCTGGCAATGCGCGAGCAGCTCGGCGCCGCGCTTGTACGCCGCGAGCGACTCGGCGAGCGGAAGCTCGCCGCTTTCCATGCGCGTGACGAGCGCCTCGAGCTCGGCGAGCGCGGCTTCGAAACTAGGAGGAAACTCGGCTGTCTCGGACATGGGCTTGGCATGCAATGCGGGTCCAACCTTGACCCATGGCCGGCTGGCCCAATATACTAGCACGTTTTGACGACGCGGCCTGTCTTAAGACGTCGAATCAACGTCTTACGCGATCCTTTCGCGCGGTCGACTTAGCAAAGCGGTCCGGCGCTTCGTGACGTGAAGCAAGCGGCGAAGCAAGCGGAAACGCCCCGGGTTGTTGGGTTGGGTTTGATTTACGCATGAAAGGGTGATCGATGTCCGATCTCGCCACCGCCGAGCGGCTGCGACAAGCCACGTCGCAGCTCCCCGCCAACTGGTATTGCGATCCCAAGGTCTTCGCAGCCGAGCGCAGGCACCTGCTTGCGCGCGCGCCGGGCTACGTCGGCCACGCGCTGATGACGCCGGAGCCGGGTGACTATCACGTGCTCGCCGCACGCGACAACGCGCAGGCGCTCGTCCACGGACCGCACGGCGTCGAGCTCCTGTCGAACATCTGTCGCCACCGGCAGGCGATCATGCTCACCGGAAAGGGCCACGCGAAGAACATCGTCTGCCCGATCCACCGCTGGACGTACGACCTGTCGGGCAAGCTCCTCGGCGCGCCGCATTTCGACGATCAGCCGTGTGCGCACCTCGGCCGCACGGCGCTTTCGAACTGGCGCGGCATGCTGTTCGACGGCCCGCGCGACGTCGCGCGCGACCTCGCCGTCCTCGCGCTCGACGAGATCGACTTCGACGGCTACGTGCTGAACCGTGTCGACCTGCATCACTGCCACTACAACTGGAAGACGTTCATCGAGGTCTACCTCGAGGACTATCACGTCGGGCCGTTCCATCCAGGCCTCGGCCAGTTCGTCACGTGCGACGATCTGCGCTGGCAGTTTGCGCCGTGGGCGTCGGTGCAGTCGGTCGGCGTCAACAGTGCACTCGCCAAGCCGGGCACACGCACGTACGAGCGCTGGCACAAGGCGGTGCTCGCCTACTACCGCGGACAACAGCCTCCGCACGGCGCGATCTGGCTCACGTACTACCCGAACGTGATGGTCGAATGGTATCCGCACGTGCTCGTCATCAGCACGCTGATCCCGCAGGCCGTCGATCGCACGCTGAACGTCGTCGAGTTCTACTACCCCGAGGACATCGCGCTCTTCGAGCCCGAGTTCGTCGAGGCCGAGCAGGCGGCCTATCACGAGACGGCGAAGGAGGACGACGAGATCGCCGAGCGGATGGACGCCGGCCGCAAGGCGCTCTACGCGCAGGGCCGCAGCGAGGTCGGGCCGTACCAGTCACCGATGGAAGACGGGATGCAGCACTTTCACGAGTTCTACCGGCGGGAGATGGAAGCGCATCTCGCCGGCGTCTGACGCTCGATGCCGCGTCCCGCTCGCCCTTCGCGCGCCGCGAGCGCGCCCGCCCCGTCGGCCGACGCCCGCTACGGCGCGCTGATCGGCACCGCCGATCTCGCGCGTCATCTCGGCGATCCCGCGTTCGTGATCGTCGACGTGCGGCACGACCTCGCGAAGCCCGAGCGCTTCGGCGAAGACGCGTACGCGCAGTCGCACGTGCCGGGCGCCGTGTTCGCGCACGTCGACCGCGATCTGTCGGCGCCAACGACGGGCCGCAACGGCCGGCATCCATTGCCGACACCGGAGGGAGCCTCGGCGGTGTTCGGCCGCCTCGGGATCGACGCGACGAAGCAGGTCGTCGTCTACGATCAAGGCAGCGGCATTTATGCGTCGCGGCTGTGGTGGATGCTGCGCTGGCTCGGCCACGACAACGTCGCCGTTCTCGACGGCGGCTTCGCCAGGTGGACGCGCGAGGGACGTGCGGTCGAGCGCGAGGCGCGGGTCGCGACGCCGGCGAAATTCGTGGCGAGGCGCGTACGTCCGACCGTCAATGCGACCGGCATCGCGGCGAGCCTGCCGCGACACGCATTGGTGCTGCTCGACGCGCGCGCCGCCGAGCGCTATCGCGGCGACGCCGAGCCGCTCGATCCGGTCGCCGGGCACATTCCCGGCGCGCTCAATCGTCCGTACAGCCGCAACGTCGCGGCCGACGGAACGTTTCGTCCGGCAGCCGAGTTGCGCGCCGAGTTCGACGCGATGCTGCACGGCCGCGCGCCTGCCGACGTCGTTCACTATTGCGGCTCCGGCGTCACCGCGTGTCACAACGTGCTCGCGATGACGATCGCCGGCTACCCGCTCACGCGTCTTTATCCAGGCTCGTGGAGCGAGTGGTGCGCCGATCCGAAGCGGCCGGTCGC
>DATJFI010000044.1:0-118652 GCA_035495715.1 Casimicrobiaceae bacterium | reverse complement strand
CGGATCGACCCGACGATCGCGTCGGCGAGTTGCGCATCGACGTTGCAGACCTCGACGTGCAGGATCATCCGGTCGCTGCCTTCACGATTGTCGACGACGAGCCGCGCGCGCTTCACCTCCGGGTGGCGCTTGACGATTGCGTCGACCTGGCCGGGATGCACGAACATGCCCTTGACCTTCGTCGTCTGGTCGGCGCGGCCGAGCCAGCCCTTGATTCGCGCGTTCGTGCGCCCGCACGGCGACACGCCGGGCAGCATCGCCGACAGGTCGCCGGTGCCGAAGCGGATCAACGGGTAGTCGGCGTTCGCGAGCGGCGTGACGACGACCTCGCCCACGTCGCCCACGGCGACGGGCTCGCCGGTGCCGGGGCGCACGATCTCGACGAGGACGCCTTCGTCGACGACGAGACCCTCGCGCGCCGGCGTTTCGTACGCGATCGAGCCCAGGTCCGCGGTCGCGTAGACCTGGTAGCCGTGAATGCCGCGCGCGATCCACGCATCGCGAAGCGACGCGGGAAACGGCTCCGCCGACACGAGCACTTTCACGAGGCTCGACATGTCGATGCCTTGCGCATCCGCCCGCTCGAGGATGATCCGCAGGAACGAGGGCGTGCCGACGTAGCCGGCGGGATGCAGATCGCCGATCGCGGCAACCTGCTGCTCGGTTTGTCCGGTGCCGCCGGGAATCACCGTGCAGGAAAGCGCGTGCAATCCGCTCTCGAGCATCGAGCCGGCCGGCGTAAGGTGATAGGCGAAGCCGTTGTGCACGACGTCGCCACTGCGAAAGTCTGCCGCGAACAGCGCACGCGCGAGCCGCCAGTAATCGGGCGCCGCGCCTTCGGGTTCGTAAATGCCGCCCGGCGACGCGAAGATCCGCCGGATCGCGCCGGGACGCGTCGCGGCGAGGCCGCCGAACGGCCGCGTCTCCCGCTGCAGATCGGCGAGCTCCGACTTGCGAATGACGGGCAGCTTCGCAAGCGCGTCGGGTGTCGTGATCGCCCGCGGATCGACGTGCGCGAGCGAGCGCGCAAACGCCGGCGAGTGCGCCTTCGCGTACGCGATCTGCTTCGAAAGCCGTGCGAACTGCTCGCGCGCGCGAACCTCGGCATCGCGCGTCTCGAGATCGTCGTAGTGTTCGGTCGCCATGAAATCAGGCAAGCCAGCGTTTCCTGCGCCGGTAATGCTTGACGTCGCGAAAGCTCCTGCGGCCTGCGGTCGACAGCCCGAGGTAGAACTCCTTCACGTCCTCGTTGTTCGCGAGCGCGCTCGCCGCGCCGTCCATCACGACGCGGCCGTTCTCGAGGATGTAGCCGTAACTCGCATGGCGCAGCGCGACCATCGTGTTCTGCTCGGCGAGCAGGAACGAGACGCGCTCGTTGCGATTCAGCTCGCCGACGATGGCGAAGATCTCCTCGACGATCTGCGGTGCGAGGCCCATCGAAGGCTCGTCGAGCAGGATCATCGACGGCTGGGCCATCAGCGCGCGGCCGATCGCCGTCATTTGTTGCTCGCCGCCCGATGTATAGCCGGCGAGACTTGCGCGGCGTTCCTTGAGCCGCGGGAAGTAGCGATACACGCGCTCGAGCGCCGCCGCGACCTCGCCGCGCGACCCCTTGCGCGTGAACGCGCCGGTCAGCAGATTTTCGTCGACGGTGAGGTGCGCGAAGCAATGCCGGCCCTCCATCACCTGGCAGACGCCGCGGCGGACGAGGTCGTTCGGCGTCAGCCGGTCCACGCGCTCGCCGCGGTACTCGATCGTCCCTTTCGTCACCTCGCCGCGCTCCGCGGATAGCAGGTTCGAGATCGCTTTCAGCGTCGTCGTCTTGCCCGCGCCGTTCGCGCCGAGCAGCGCGACGATGCCGCCCTCGGGAACGTCGAGCGACACGCCGCGCAACACGAGGATCACGTGGTCGTAGATGACCTCGATGCTGTTGACGGACAGCGCGAGCCCGCGCGCCGCGTCCGCGCTCGCCGACATCGCGGCCGTTGCGATCATCGAACGCCCTACATTTCCTTGCCGCAATCGCGCGGCGTGATCTTCTTCTCCGTCGCGTACTTCATCGCGCCCTGCTCCACCATCTTGCGCACGAGCGCGCGGTCGCCGGCCATGAACGGCGTGAGCTGATGGAAGCTCGTGCCGTCCCATTGCTCAAACTTGACCATGCCCGAGCCTTCGTGGTCGCCGCAGCTCGTCTTGACCGGCGGGAACAGGCCGGCCGCGCCGAGCTCCTTCAACCTCGCGTCGGAGAGGTTCAGGTGCTCGAGTCCCCAGCGCACCTGCTCGGGGGTCATCACCTTGCCCTTGCCGTACTTGTCCTGCGCCGTTCGGATCGCTTCGACGATCATGACCGCGTAGGTCACGCCGCGGGTGTGGTAGATCGAGCCGATCCGCGACTTGTCCTCGAGGTTCCCCTTGCCGGCGCCGTAGACCTTCTTGACGATGTCCTGCATCACCGGGAAGTTCGTGCCATGCGCCGAGAACGCCGCAGTCGTGTAGCCCTTCGCCGCACTGCCGGCCGGTACGACGTCCTCTTCGGAGCCGGCCCACCAGACCCCGAGGATCTTCTCGCGGGGGTAGCCGAGCTTCGCCGCAGTCTTGAGCGCGACCGGGTTCATCACACCGTAGCCCCAGAGGATCACGAAGTCGGGACGCAGTTGGCGCACCTGCAGCCACTGCGATTCCTGCGTGTTGCCGGGCGGCGTGATCGGGATCTTCGTGAGCTCGAAGCCGTCGCGCGACGCAAGCGCGTCGAGGACCGGGATCGGCTCCTTGCCGTACGCCGAGTCGTGATACAGGAACGCGATCTTCTTGCCTTTGAGGTTCGCCTCGCCGCCGACCTTCTGGCCCAGGTAGGCGATCATCGCCGCCGCCTGGTCCCAGTAGGTTGTGCCGAGCGGAAACACCCACGGGAACACGGCGCCGTCGGCGGCGATCGCGAGCCCGTAGCCGTTCGTCGTCATCGGGATCTTGTCCTGCGCGACGCGCTCGAAGAGCCCGTATGCGATGCCGGTCGACAGCGGCTCGACCGTGCTCGCGCCGCCATGGCGCGTCTTCAGCCGCTCGTAGCACTCGACGCCGCGCGCGGCGTTGTACTCGGTTTCGCACTCTTCCCAGACCAGCTTCACGCCGTTGATACCGCCGTTCAGGTTGACGAGCGTGAAATAGTCGATCGCGCCGCCGAAATAGCCGGAGCCGCCCGCCGCGTACGGACCCACGCGATACGACAGGATCGGGATGTACTGCTGGTTCTGTGCACTCGCCTGCGTGGCCGCCACGGCGAACGCGATGCCGAGCAGGCCTTTGATCCACCACTTCATGCGTCTCTCCTCCAAGGTATTGTCCGCCGGCCATCGGCGGAGTCCTGCGACCGAAGAATTGGCCAGCGGATTACACGTGTCAATACCGGGCGGCGGCTCGCCCTGCCCCGCGCTCAGTGCGGGAACGGCCACAGCCGCAGCTTCTCCTTCGTGATCTGCCATATCCGCGCGAGACCGAACGGCTCGACGATCAGGAAGAAGATGATCAGTCCGCCGAATACCATCAGCTGCAGGTTCGAGCCGACGCTGCTCGGCACCCCGAGATGCAGCGAATTGTCGAGGAACTCGACCGAGATGCTGAGGAAGATCGGCACGACGACGATGAACGCGCTGCCGAGGAACGCGCCGAGCACCGTGCCGACGCCGCCAATGATGATCATGAACAGGATCCGGAACGACAGGTCGAGGCTGTACGCCTCGGGCTCGACGGTGCCGAGGTACGCGTAGGCGAAGAGCGCGCCGGCAACGCCACAGTAGAACGAGCTCACCGCGAACGCGAGCAGCTTCACGCGCATGGGCCGGATGCCGATGACTTCGGCGGCCACGTCCATGTCGCGGATCGCCATCCACTGGCGGCCGATG
This sequence comes from Casimicrobiaceae bacterium, assembly GCA_035495715.1. Taxonomy (GTDB): domain Bacteria; phylum Pseudomonadota; class Gammaproteobacteria; order Burkholderiales; family Casimicrobiaceae; genus VBCG01. Next base: position 114,753 of record DATJFI010000044.1, on the reverse strand, counting down.
TTGCCGCGCGCCATGTTCTTCGCGGCGAGCGCCATCAGCGTCACGATCGTCAGCACGAGCAGGTATTTTTCCGCCGGCGTGTCGAACGTGATGCCCGCGATCTGCATCCGCTGCGCGGTGATGACGCCCGACGGGTTGTAGTTCGTGATCCAGCCGATCTTGGTGAGGCACCAGACGATGAAGAACTGCGCGGCGAGCGTCGCGACCGCGAGGTAGAACCCGCGGATGCGCAGGCTCGGCAGGCCGAACACGATGCCGACGGCCGCCGCCATGACGCCCCCTCCGGCGAAGGCGAGCAGCAATGGGATGCCGGGAATGCGCAGGACGAAGTTGTACGACGCGAACGCGCCGACCGCCATGAAAGCCGCGGCACCGAGCGAAAGCTGTCCCGCGTAGCCGGTCAGGATGTTGAGGCCGAGTGCGGCGAGCGCGAGAATCAGCGTCGGAATCAGGATCGCGGAGAAGAGGTACGGCGACGCGGTCAGCGGAATCACGACGAATGCGACGGCCAGGATGATCGCGAGTCCGATACGATCCTGGCGTATCGGCAGGATCGCCGAATCGGCGGCGTAGCTGCTCTTGAACTGGCCGGCTTCGCGGTAAAGCATTCAGAGGTCAGGCAACAGAGGACAGAAGCCTTAGGCGCTTGCTCACGCTCGCGTCAGATACGGCGGATGATCTTCTCGCCGAACAACCCTTCCGGCCGCACGAGCAGGAACACGAGCGCGAGCACGTAAGGGAACCAGCCTTCGATGCCGCCGCCGACGTGCGGACCGATGAATACTTCGGCGAGCTTCTCGGTGCAGCCGACGATGAGGCCGCCGACGATCGCGCCGGCGATCGATTCGAAGCCGCCGAGGATCAGCACCGGCAACGCCTTCAGCGCGACGAACGTCAGCGCGAACTGCACGCCGTTGCGCGCACCCCACAGCATGCCGGCGACGAGCGCGACGAAGCCGGCCACCGCCCAGACGATGCCCCAGATCTGCTGCAGCGGAATGCCGACGGCCAGCGCCGCCTGGTGATCGTCCGCGACGGCGCGAAGCGCGCGGCCGATGCGCGTGCGGCTGAAGAAGAGTCCCAGGGCCGTGACGAGGACCGCCGCGATCGCCGCCGCCATCAGGTCGAACTTGGAGATGTTGATGCCGGTGCCATCGGCGATCCACGCGATCGGCTCGTCCTGGATGCCGAGATCGAGGCCGCGCACGTTCGCGCCCCACGCAAGTTGCGCGAGGCCCTCGATAAAGAACGACAGCCCGATCGTCGCCATGAAGAGCGAAATCTGCGGCTGATTGACGAGCGGCCGCAGCACGAGCCGCTCGATGAGAAGTCCGGCGATCACCATGACGACGAGCGTGACGACGAGCGCGACGCCGAACGACAGGCCGTGCTCCGTCAAACCGACGAACGTCAGCGCCGCGAAGAACACGAGCGAGCCCTGCGCGAAGTTGAAGACGCCCGACGCCTTGTAGATCAGCACGAAGCCCAGCGCGACGAGCGAATACATGACACCGGACAGGAGCCCGCCGATCGCGACTTCGAAGACGAACTGGATCATGCCGACGATTTGTCAGCGAGGAGCGACGGATCCTCGATCGTCGCCGCGCCCAGATACGCCTCGATCACCGCGCGGTCGTTGCGGATCGCGGCCGGCTCCCCGTCGCCGATCTTGCGCCCGTAGTCGAGGACGACGACGCGGTCGGAAAGGTCCATCACGACGCCCATGTCGTGCTCGATCAGCACGATCGTCGTCCCGTACTGCTCGTTGACGTCGAGGATGAAGCGGCACATGTCCTGCTTTTCCTCGACGTTCATCCCGGCCATCGGCTCGTCGAGCAGCAAAAGCGTCGGCTCGGCCGCGAGCGCGCGCGCGAGCTCGACGCGCTTCTGCAGGCCGTACGGCAGCCGCCCGACCGGCGTGCGCCGGATGTGCTGGATCTCGAGGAAGTCGACGATCTCCTCGACCTTCGCGCGGTTTGCGAGCTCCTCGCGGCGTGCGCGCCCGAACCAGAACGCCTGCTCGACGAAGCTCGCCTTCATCTTGAGGTTGCGTCCGGTCATGATGTTGTCGAGGACGCTCATGCCCTTGAAGAGCGCGATGTTCTGGAACGTGCGCGCGATGCCGGACGCGGCCGCCGTGTGCGGAACCATGCCCCTCCACTCGCGTCCGCGATAGCGGATCGTGCCGCGCTGCGGCCGATACACGCCGTTGATCACGTTCAGCATCGAGCTTTTGCCTGCGCCGTTCGGCCCGATGATCGCGCGCACCTCGTGTTCGCGCACGTCGAACGTGACGTCGGAGAGCGCCTTGACGCCGCCGAACGCGAGCGAGATATGGTCGACGGCAAGGAGCACGTCGCCGGTACGCCGCAAAGCCGTCCTCGGTTCGACCGTGGCCGTCCCGGCCGCCGCTTCGCGGGTGACGACGACTGACGGTGCGGAAAGATTCATCGCGCTGCGCTTCAGGCGGCAACCTTCGCGGTCGCCGGCGGGAACGTCTTCGCGTCCTCGATGCGAAGATCCGCGGCGACGACTCCGGAGCGGCCGTCCTCGAACTTCACGAGCGTCTCGATGTGCTGGACGCTTCGTCCCGCGTAGAGCGCGTCGATCAGCGCCGCATACTTGTCGGCGATGAATCCCCGCCGCACCTTGCGGGTGCGCGTCAGCTCGTCGTCGTCGGGATCGAGCTCCTTGTGCAAAATGAGGAAGCGATGCACCTGCGAGCAGGCGAGCTCGGGCTCCGCGGCGAGCTGCGCGTTCACCTGCTCGACGCATTCGCGGATCAGGCCATAGACCTGCGGCTTCGCGGCGAGGTCGGTATAGCCGGAATAAGGAATGCTGCGCCGCTCGGCCCAGTTGCCGACCGAGCCGACGTCGATATTGACGAACGCGCAGACACCATCGCGATCGGCGCCGAACGCGACCGCTTCCTTGATGTGCGGGAAGAACTTGAGCTTGTTCTCGATGTAGTTCGGCGCGAACAGCGCGCCGTTCGCGAGCTTTCCGACGTCCTTCGCGCGGTCGATGATCTTGAGCTGGCCGCCCGGCGCGATGAACCCGGCGTCACCCGTATGAAAGAAGCCGTGCGCGTCGATCGACTCGGCGGTGGCGTCGGGACGCTTGTAGTACTCCTTGAGCAGCATCGGCCCGCGCACGAGCACCTCGCCGGTCTCGGCGATCGTAAGCTCGACGCCCGGCGCCGCCAGACCGACGGTATCGAACTGCACGGCCGCGTCGGGCTGCAGGCACACGTACGCGCAAGTCTCCGTCGATCCGTAGAGCTGCTTCAGGTTGATGCCGATCGAGCGATAGAACCTGAACAGATCGGGCCCGATCGCAGCGCCCGCCGTGTAGGCGACGCGAATGCGCGACAGGCCGAGCACGTTGCGAAGCGGCCCGTACACGAGCAGGTTGCCGAGCGCGTACTGAGCGCGATCGGCGATCGAAACCGGTTTCCCGTCGAGAACGTCAGCGCCGCAACGCCGCGCGACTTCGGTGAAATGCGCGAAGAGCCAACGCTTGACGCGCCCGGCATCCTCCATCCGGATCATCACCTGCGTGAGCAGGTTCTCAAACACGCGTGGCGGCGCGAAGTAGTACGTGGGCCCGATCTCGCGCAGGTCGGTCATCACCGTGTCGCCCGATTCGGGGCAGTTGATCGTGAAGCCGACGTAGAGCCACTGCGCGAACGAGAACAGGTGATCGCCGACCCACGCCATCGGCAGGTACGACAGCACGCTGTCGTCGGGACGCAGGCCGTCGAACTCGGCGCTGCCCTTCGCGGCGGCGATGAACGCCGCGTGCGTCTGCCGCACGCCCTTCGGCTTGCCCGTCGTGCCCGACGTGTAGAGCATCCCCGACACGTCGCCGGTCTCGCCCAGGTCGACCTCGCGCTCGAAGAAGCCGGGATTCGCGCGATCGAACGCGCGTCCCTTCTGCGCGAGATCCTCGAAGCTCGTCACCCCCTCGTAGCCGCGAAGGCCGCGCGGGTCGTCGTAATAGATGTGCGAAAGCGTCGGCACCTGCGGCTGAGCTTCCAGCAGCTTGTCGACCTGCTCCTGGTCCTCGACCAGCGCGTAATCGATCTCCGCGTCGTTCAGCACGAATGCGAATTCCGCCGCCGGCGCGTCCTGGTACATCGGCACCGGAACGCCGCCGAGCGCCTGCGCGGCGATCATCCCCCAGTAGAGGCGCGGCCGGTTGTCGCCGACGATCGCGAGATGCATGCCGCGCCGGAAGCCTTCGGCCGCCAATCCGCAGGCGATGGCGCGCACCTCGTCCGCGACCTGCCGCCACGTCCACGTCTGCCAGATACCGAGATCCTTCTCGCGCGTAGCCGCATGATCCGGCCGCACCCGGGCGTGGTGCAGCAGAAGCCGCGGAAAGGTATCCGTGCGCTCCCCCATCGGTCGCTCCTCCAAAGGCCTCCGGCGCCGTTTCGCGTGCCCGCGTCCTCTTCACGGGGCGACTTTCGATGCGCGGGGCCCCGTATGTTACCCCTGGTCCCGACCGGCAGAAGCGTTGCGGCCGCCTGCGGCATCGTCGAACCACCTTACAAACCGCGGAAGCGAACGCGGAAGCGCGCGTCGCAAGTGTATGCGATTCAGCGCCTTGTAGCACACGGCTTGTTCATTGCTTGCGTCGACTCGTCCTCCCACCCGGCATGCCACCGGCCCGGTGCGTTGAAGGGAGCGGCCGGAGAGCGAGGACGATCAACGACAAAGGAGACGAGCATGAAACGCAAGCGTTCGTGCCTGTTGTTTTTGGGACTGGTCGCGATGGCGTCGGGTGCATTGGCGGACGAAAATGGCGGAAGCGCGTGCTCCGGCCTGCCTTCGTACGCAGCGTTCAAGAGCGCGCTGATTGCGGCCGTCCAAGCCGAGAGCAGCGGACTCGACTTCCAGATGTGGGGAACGATCGTCGACCGCGACGGCGTCGTCTGCGCCGTTGCGTTCTCCGGCGCCGACCGGGGCTCGCAATGGCCCGGCAGCCGCGTGATCTCGGCGCAGAAGGCGAACACCGCCAACGCATTCGGCTTGAACGGGCTCGCGCTGTCGACGGCAAATCTCTATTCAGCGGTGCAGCCGGGCGGATCGCTGTACGGTCTTCAGCACAGCAATCCCGTGGATACGGACGTCGCGTACGGCGGCAGCCCGTCGTCCTACGGCACCGCGCACGACCCGATGGTGGGACGGCGAATCGGCGGCGTGAACGTGTTCGGCGGCGGCCTCGGGCTCTACGACAGGCAACACAAGATCGTCGGCGGCGTCGGCGTGAGCGGCGACACATCGTGCGCCGACCACATGATCGCCTGGCGTGTGCGCGCGAACCTCGGCCTCGATCATCTCGGCAGCGTCGTCGGCGGCCCTGCGGCGCTATTCGCCAACGACCCCACACATCCGGACAACATCATCTTCGACATTCAGGCGAATCCGTCGGGCGGTACCGGCATCAGCGGGACCGGCTTTGGACATCCGACGTGCTTGAATCAGACGACGGATCCGAAGTCGCTTCCGCCGGTGAGTCCGTAGGCCGCTTCGAAGGCGCGAGGCGCTCGCCTCGCGCCTTCGGCAGTCATCAGGCAGTCGCCGCGGCGCCGAACGGAAAGTCGATTGCGAAAAGCCACCGGCCATCCGGCTGGCGGCGCAGTACTTCGACGCTCGTGCCGCTCATCGTCGCCGGCTTGCCGTCGGACCCCGTGAGCGACAGCTGCCACGTGGCGCTGACGAGCGCGGTGTCCCCGGCCTGCGCCAAGGTGCGCGCCGACAGCGACATCGACGGTTTCGCGGCGAGGAAGCCGGCAAGCGCTTCGCGAATTGCGGCCGTCCCGTTGACGAGCTTCCCCGGCGACGGCATCAGCGCCGCCTGCGGCTCGTAGAGCGCGATCAGCGCGTCGAGATCGCCGGCGTTCAGCGCGTTGACGAACAGCGTATCGATCTCGGCAGGGTTTCGTGCAGGCATCGGGACACCTCGCTTCAATAGGGGTTGGCGATCGGCAGCTCCTGCGCCGGGTAAAGCGAAATCACCTGCGGCCCCTTCGGCGTCAGGATCACTTCCTCCTCGATCCGCGCCGCCGACACACCGTCGCTCGCGGGGCAATACGTCTCGACGGCGAACACCATGCCGGCCTTGAGCTCGATCGGATCCGACAGCGAATTGAGCCGCGAGATCAGCGGGCGCTCGTGCAGGCCGAGGCCGAGCCCGTGGCAGAAGTTGAGCCCGAACGCCTCCATTTCGCTCGCGAAGCCGATTTGGTCGGCGGTCGGCATCGCGCGCGCGATCGTATTGGTCGATACGCCGGGCTTCAGCAGCTCGATCGCACGATCCATCCATTCGCGCGCCCGTCGGTAGGCGTCGTGCTGCGCCGGCGTCGCCTTGCCGACGCTGAACGTCCGGTAATAGCAGGTGCGATAGCCCATGAACGACTGGATGATGTCGAAGAACGCCTGGTCGCCCGGGCGTATCAGCCGGTCGGTGAAGTTGTGCGGGTGCGGCGAGCAGCGCTCGCCGGAGATCGCGTTGATCGCCTCGACGTTGTCGGAGCCCATCTCGAACAGCCGCTTCGTCGCCAGCGCGACGATCTCGTTCTCGCGGATGCCCGGCTTCAACGCTTCGGCGATGTCCTGGTAGACGCCGTCCACCATCGCCGCCGCCATGTTGAGCAGCGTCAGCTCGTCGATGTTCTTCACTTCGCGCGCGGCAAGCATCGTCTGCTGGCCGTCGCGCACGTCGATGCCGGCCTTCTGCAATTCGAAGAGCATCGGCGGCTCGACGACGTCGAGGCCGAGCGGCATGTCGCCGACGCCTTCGGCGTCGAGGATCGACTTGATCTCCTTCGCCGCGTTGCGGAACAGCGTCAGGTCGGCGCCGGTCGCGCCGCGCAAGCCGCGCAGGCCCGCGCGGCAATGGTCGTGTTGAAGCCACGGCGCATGGAGCCGGTGATGGCGCGCGGCGGATCCGAAGTCCCAGACGTACGGGTCGCCGTTGCCGGTCAGGAGCGAATAGCGCGTGAGCTTGTCGCGCGCCCATTCGCCGATCACCGTGCTCGTGATGTAGCGGATGTTGTGCTGATCGAAGCAGAGCAGCGCGCCGAGACCCGACTGCGCGAGCGCCGCACGCGTGCGCGCGAGCCGGTAGTCGTGGAGCCGCCGGAAATCGACGCGTTCCTCGAAGTCGACCTGCATGCGGCCCGGTGCCTGCAGCGGGCGGTCGAACCGGTGGTGCGGATCGATGTCGTCGGGACGGACGATCGAAGGCTCGCGGCGGGTCTTCACCATGATGCGGTCGGGCGCCCTTCACCCGCCCGACGCTTCGCGTCGCACTCCCTCTTCCCGGATGCGGGGAGAGGGTCGGGGTGAGCGGTGGCTCGCGCTCATTTCGCGAACGCCTTCTCGTAGTAGCGAAGGTCCACGTACTTCATCGGATCGGTGAGCGTCTTGTGCGGCGTCGCATACTTGTCGCGAAGCGCGAGAACCGTCGCGATGCCCGCGGCGTCGGGCTTCAGGTCGCGCGACAGGCCGCCCTTCGGCGACACGAGCAGCGCGTACGAGCGTTTCGCGAGCGCCGGCGTCATGTCGCGGATGTGCGCGACGAGCAGCGCTTCGGCGACCTCGCGGTTCGCCGGGTCGTAGAGCCAGTCCGTCGCCGCCTTGTATGCGCGCAGGAACGCGACGAGCGTCGCTTCGTGCGCGTCCGCGAAGCTGCGGCGCGCAAGCCCCACGGTTCCCTGGTACGGGCCAAGCGATTCGGCGCCGGCGATCACGTGATAGCCGCGATTCTCCGCGAGCAGCTCGAACGGCGTGCGGAGCAGCGTTGCGTCATGCTTGCCGGCGACGAGATCGCGGTAGCGATTCGCGGTGCCGCCGGCGCGCACGAAGCTCACATCCGCCTCGGCCAGGCCGCTTCGCGCCACGAGTTCCCGGACGACGAACGCGAAGCCCGTCGTCATCGCGTCGACCGAGACGGTGCGGCCCTTGAGGTCCTTGACGGCCGCTACCGGCGGCGCCGCGACGATCGAGATGAAGCCGCCGTCGCCGCCCATGAACGCGAAGAGGTCGGGATTCGCCGGAACGTCGGCCTCGCCCTGCCCTTCCTGGTACGCGATCACGTTGTCGATCGCCGCGAACGCGAGGTCGGCCTTGCCCTCGAGCACCGATTTGACGAGGAAGCCCGAGCTCGGTGTGTAGGCGAGCTGGACGTCGAGGCCCTGCGCTTCGAACAAACCGTTGCGCTGCGCGACCCAGATCGGCAGGTTCCAGCCGCCGTCGAACGCGAGCACGTGGACGACGGTGCGCGGCGGCGACGGCGCCTGCGCGTTCGCGACGAGGGCGACGATCCCGAACGCGACGGCGGCGACGAGCGCGCCGAGCCTACTTGTCATAGCGGTAGAAGCCGCGCTTCGTCTTGCGTCCGAGATAACCGGCGGCGACCATCTCTTTCAGGAGCGGCGCCGGCCGGTACTTCGGGTCGTTGAAGTCCGTGTAGAAGACGTTCATCACCGCGAGCACCACGTCGAGGCCGATCATGTCGGCGAGCGCGAGCGGCCCGATCGGATGGTTGCAGCCGAGCCGCATCCCGTTGTCGATGTCGTCGGCGGAGGCCAGCCCCTCCGCGAACGCGAAGATCGCCTCGTTGATCATCGGGCAGAGGATCCGGTTGACGACGAAGCCGGGGCTGTTCTTCACGACGATCGGCGTCTTGCCGAGGCGCTGCGCGAAGGCGTGCACGGCGTCGAGCGTCGCGTCGGACGTCTGCAGGCCCCGGATCACTTCGACCAGCGCCATCATCGGCACCGGGTTGAAGAAATGCATGCCGAGAAAGCGCTCCGGCGTACGCAGCACCGCGGCGAGCGCCGTGATCGAGATCGACGACGTGTTCGACGCGATGATCGCGTCCTGCCCGAGCGTGTCGATGTCGCGCAGGATCTTGAGCTTGAGCTCGAGATTCTCGGTTGCCGCCTCGATGACGAGCTGCGAGCCGGCGAGGTCGGCATACGCCGTCGTGCCGCGAACGCGCGCGAGCGCGGCCTTGCGCGCGTCGCCGCTGATCTTGTCCTTCTTCTGCAGCCGCTCGAGGCTGCCGTCGATCGCCGCGAGGCCGCGGTCGACCGCGTCGCGCGCGACGTCGACCATCACGACATCGACGCCGGCCACCGCGCACGCCTGCGCGATGCCGTTGCCCATCGTACCGGCGCCGACGACGCCGACTCGTTCGATCTGCATTGCGCGCCTCCACCGGCGTGGATTTCAGAAAACTCTGATCAACGCCCGCGCGGGAGTCGTTGAGAGGTTCCTCGGCGCATTATGCTCTGCCGCGCCGTCCCTTCGCTCGCTGCGCGACGGCACGCGCCTGCGCACGCGGATGGTTCGCGGGCAGCGCCCGCGTCGCGACGCGCGTGGCACGCGGCCGCTTCTTTCCGGTGGGCATCGGCGAACGCAGTCGCGGCGGTGCCGCGCGCAGACCGGCGAGCATCGAATCGATCAGCGCCGGCGCCACCGCGGCGAGGTCGAACGCGGCCGGGTCGAGCACCCACTGATCCATGATCCCTTCGATGTACGCGTGCATCGCACGCGCGGCGAGCGCCGTATCGGTATCGGGCGGGAGCTGGCCGCGGTCGACCGCCTGCACCAGCACGCGCTCGACGTGCAGCAGGCAATCGCAGCGCTCGCGCCGCTCGCGTTCCGCCATCGGCGCCACGTTCGCCGTGCGCTCGGACTTGTGGAACATGACGTCGAACACGGCCTGTGCGCGCGGATCGCAGGCGAGCCGCGCGAGCGCCGCGAGCGCCAGTTCGCGCAGCGTCGCAAGCGGATCGGCGTGCGAGGTGGCGCCCGCGCGCTCGAACATCGTTTCGAGCGGCAGCGTCGCCCGCGCGCACATGGCCGCATAGAGATCCGCCTTGTCGCGGAAGTGCCAGTAGAGTGCGCCGCGCGTGACGCCCGCATCGGCCGCCACTTGCGCCAGCGTGCTGCCCGACACGCCGCTCGCGCGGAACACGCGCTCCGCCGCGTCGAGCAATTGCTCGCGCGTGTTCGCCGCCGCTTCCTTCGTCCTTCTCGCCAACCGAGCCTCCGGAGCGCGCGCATGCGGACGTGGCGCTGTCCATGCGTCGCACTTGAACGGTGTACAAATGAAACTTTACAAACAGACGCGATTGTATGTATCCTACGCCGCTTGCACAAGGCGCATCGCAGCAATCCGCGCCGCAACCCCAGGAGCCCGCCCGATGTCCCTCGTCGCGTTCCGCCGTTCCTTCCGTTTCCTGCCGCTCGTCGCGCTGCTCGCGCTTGCCGCCTGCGGAAAGCCGCAGCAGCAGGCAGGCGGCTTCCCCGCGTTCCCCCCGGCGGCGGTCACCGTCCAAAGCGTCGAGCCGCAGACGTTCCCGGTCGCGTTCGAGTACGTCGGGCAGACGCAAGGGTCCAAGGACGTCGAGGTGCGGGCGCGCGTGACCGGCATCATCGAGAAACGGCTCTACCAGGAAGGGTCGTTCGTGAAGGCGGGGCAGCCGCTCTTCATCATCGACGCTCGGCCGTACGAGGCGCAGGTGAACGCGGCGAAGGCCGACCTCGCGCGCGCGGAAGCGCAGAAGGCGCAGGCCGATCGCGAGCTCGCGCGGCTGCTGCCGCTCGCGGAGCGCAAGGCCATCGGCCAGAAGGAAGCCGACGACGCGGCGTCGAACGCCGATTTCGCCGCGGCCGCCGTCAAGTCGGCGCAGGCGAAGCTCGCCGAGCTCAACCTGAATCTCGGCTACACGAAAGTCGTCGCGCCGATTTCCGGCCTCACGAGCCGCGCGCAGAAGTCCGAAGGCAGCCTCGCGACGCAGAACGAAACGCTGCTCACGACGATCTCGCAGATCCACCCGATCTGGATCGTGTTCAACGTCTCGGAGAACGAGGAGCTCAGGCTCAACAAGGCGGTGAGCGAAGGCCGGCTCAAGCTGCCGAAGGACAACGCGTACGACGTCACGGTGAAGCTCTCCGACGGCTCGACGTTCCCGAAGCAGGGGACGATCAACTTCGCCGACACGCGCGTGAACCCGACGACCGGCACGTACGAGATGCGCGCCGAAATCCCGAACGCGGACGGTGCGCTCAAGCCGGGACAGTTCGTGCGCGTGATCCTGAAAGGCGCGTCGCGCGTCGACGTGCTCGCGGTGCCGCAGGTCGCAGTGCTCGACGGCGCCCAAGGCAAGTTCGTTTACGTCGTCGGCAAGGACAAGGACGGCAACGACGTCGCCACGCCGCGGCCGGTCGCCGTCGGCGACTGGGTCGGCGCCGACGGTGCGAACAAGTGGGTGATCGAGTCGGGATTGAAGCCCGGCGACCGCGTGATCGTCGACGGTGTCGCGAAACTGATGCCGGGCGCGAAGGTAAAGGTCGGCACGGAAGGCGCGGCCGGCGCCGCTGCCGCGGCGTCCGCCCCTGCGCCGGCCGGCGCTCCGGCGAAGGCGAGCGCATCGGCGCCCGCATCCGAGCCGGGGAAGGAAAGCGCGTCGGCATCGGGCGCCAAGCCCAAGTCCTGAGGAGCACCGATGCTCTCGCGCTTCTTCATCGACCGTCCGGTCTTCGCCATCGTCCTCGCGACGTTCATCGTGCTCGCCGGTCTCGCGGCGATGCGGTCGCTGCCGATCGCGCAGTATCCCGAAATCGCGCCCCCGGTCGTGACCGTGCAGGCGACCTATCCCGGCGCATCGGCGCAGACGCTCGAGCAGACAGTCGCCTCGCCGATCGAGAACGCGATCAACGGCGTGCCGGGCATGATCTACATGAGCTCGACGTCGGCGTCGAACGGCATCGTCTCGATCCAGGTGACGTTCGACATCGGCACCAACGTCGACATCGCGTCGGTGAACGTCAACAACCGCGTCAACGAAATCCTGCCGCGCCTTCCCGAGGAGGTACGCCGCCAGGGTGTGAGCGTCGAGCGCGGCAGCTCGGCGTTCCTGCAGGTGCTCGCGTTCTACTCGCCCGATGGCCGCTACAACGACCTCTTCACGTCGAACTACGTCAACCTAAACGTGCTCGACGCGCTGAAGCGGCTGCCCGGAACGACGAACGTGCAGATCTTCGGCGCGCACGATTACGCGATGCGCATCTGGCTCAAGCCAGACCGGATGGCGCAGCTTCACCTGACGCCGACCGACGTCATCAACGCGGTGAACGAGCAGAACGCGCAATTCGCGGCCGGCAAGATCGGGCAGTCGCCGGCGCCGTCGAACCAGGCGCTGGTTTACACGATCACGACGCAGGGACGGCTGACCGAGCCGTCCCAGTTCGAGCAGATCATCGTCCGCGCGAATCCCGACGGCTCGACGGTGCGGCTCGGCGACATCGCGCGCGTCGAGCTGGGATCGAAGGACTACGAGTTCATCGGCCGCATCAACGGCCGCGACGCGACGCTCGTCGGCATCTTCCTGTCGCCGGGCGCGAACGCGCTCGACGTCGCGCAAAGCGTGCGCAAGGAAGTGGCGCGGCTCGCGACGCGCTTCCCGGAAGGCCTCACGTACTCGGTGCCGTACGACACGACGAAGTTCGTGCAGGTGTCGATCCGCGAAGTGCTGAAGACGCTCGGCGAGGCGATGATCCTCGTCTTCCTCGTCGTCTACCTGTTCCTGCAAAGCTGGCGCGCGGCGATCATTCCGTTCGCGGCGGTGCCTGTTTCGCTGATCGGCGCCTTCGCCGGCATCTACGCGCTCGGCTATTCGATCAACACGCTGACGCTCTTCGCGATGGTGCTCGCGATCGGCATCGTCGTCGACGACGCGATCGTCGTGCTGGAGAACGTCGAGCGCCACATGCGCGAGGACCATCTGCCCGCGCGCGACGCGGCGATCAAGGCGATGCGCGAGGTGACGGGACCGATCATCGCGATCGTGCTGACGCTGACCGCGGTGTTCGTGCCGATCGCCTTCCTGGGCGGCCTGACCGGCGAGCTCTACCGGCAGTTCGCGGTGACGATCGCGATGTCGGTCGTCATCTCGGGCTTCGTCGCGCTGACGCTGTCGCCGGCGCTTTGCGCGCTGATCCTGCAGCCGCACCGGACGCCGAACGCGTTCTTCCGCTGGTTCAACGGCTGGTTCGGCCGCGTCACCGTCCGCTACAACGACGGCGTCATCTTCCTTTTGCGCCGGGGCGTCGTCGGCGCGCTGCTCTTCCTCGGCATGGTCGCGATCACCGCGTGGCTGTGGCGCGTCACGCCGAGCAGCCTCGTGCCGGACGAGGACCAGGGCTTCTACATCAGCGCGGTGATCCTGCCCGACGGCGCGACGCTCGAGCGCACCGACAAGGTCGTCTCGCAGGTGGCGGCCGCGATCCGGTCCAACCCGAACAACCAGGACATCGTCGCGTTCACCGGCTTCGACTTCATCGGCGGCGGGTTCCGCAACAACGCGGCGACGATCTTCGTCACGCAGAAGCCGTGGGACGAGCGCAAGGTGACGGCGCAGCAGCTCGTCGGCGAGCTGTTCGCGAAGACGGCCGGCATCAAGGAAGCGCTGGTGCTCGCGTTCAATCCGCCGCCGATCTTCGGCCTCGGCACGGCAGGCGGCTTCGAGTTCTACATCCAGAACCACGGCGAAGGCGGCGCGAAGCGGCTCGACGAGGTGAAGAACGCCTTCCTCGCGAAGGCGAACTCGGATCCCGTGCTGGCCGGCGCGCAGACGCTGTGGCGCGCAACGGTTCCGCAGCTCAACGTCGACGTCGACCGCGAGAAGGCGAAGACGCTCGGCATCCCGATCTCGAACATCTTCGCGGCGCTGTCGGCGACGCTCGGCAACTACTACATCAACGACTTCAACAAGTACGGCCGCGCATGGCAGGTGCTGATGTCCGCGGAGTCCTCGTATCGCAACCGGCCCGACGACATCGGCGCGATCTACGTGCGCTCGGCTGCGGGCGAGATGATCCCGCTGTCATCGCTCGTCACCGTTCGCTATTCGTCGGGCCCCGACGCGCTCGACCGCTTCAACAACCTGCCGGCCGTGAAGATCCTCGGACAGGCCGCGCCGGGCTACAGCTCGGGGCAGGCGATCGCCGAGGTCGAGAAGATCGCCGGGCAGGTGCTGCCGCCGGACTTCAGCTACGACTGGGGCGGCACGTCGTACCAGGAAAAGAAGTCGTCGGGCGCGGCAACGTTCTCGCTGGGCCTCGCCGTCATCATGGTGTTCCTGATCCTCGCCGCGCAGTACGAGCGGTTGTCGCTGCCGTTGTCGGTGCTGCTGGCGCTGCCGTTCGGCACGTTCGGCGCGCTCGCGGCGATCTGGATCAAGAACTCGCTCGCGCCGTGGCTGCACTCGACACCGCTCACGAACGACGTGTATTTCCAGATCGGTCTCGTCACGCTGCTCGGCCTCGCCGCGAAGAACGCGATTCTGATCGTCGAGTTCGCCGTGATCAAGACACACGAGGGCATGACGCCGTCGGCGGCGGCGATCGAAGCCGCACGGCTGCGCTTCCGGCCGATCCTGATGACGTCGCTCGCGTTCATCCTCGGCGTCACGCCGCTCGCGCTGTCGACGGGTGCGGGCGCCGGTGCGCGGCACTCGACAGGCACCGGCGTGATGGGCGGGATGCTCGCGGCGACGTTCCTCGCGGTGTTCTTCGTGCCGCTCTTCTACCGCGTCATCACCGAGCGGCGGCTGATCGAGCGGCGCAGCCACGACGAGCTCGTCGCCGAAGTGAAGCATGCGCGCACGTCGTCGCATCACGTGCCGCACACGCCGGGACATCCGCCGGTTCCGGCCGCCGGAGACGATTAGCATGAGTCACGACATTCGCCATTCTCCCCGTCCGCGACGAAGCGCCGTCACCGTCCGCGCGCTGCTCGCGGTTGCGCTCGCCGCATCGCTTGCGGCGTGCACGACGACGCCGACGGCGCCGCCGGCCGTCGAGCTGCCGGCGGCGACGATCGATCATCTCGATCTCGATCACTGGTGGGTCGAGTTCAACGAGCCCGCGCTCACCGCGCTCGTCGACGAGGCGCTCGCGAACAACCTCGATCTGCGCCTCGCGATGGCGCGGATCGACGAAGCGCGCGCACAGCTGACGGCGGCATCGGCCAATCTCTATCCGAGCCTGAACCTCGGCGTCAACGCGAGCCGCAGCAAGGTGAGCGAGGTCGGCGGCATTCCGATCCCGTCCGGCGTATCGGCGATCACGAACAACTATCAGCTCGCACTCAACGCGTCGTACGAAGTGGACCTGTGGGGCAAGTACCGCTCGGCTTCGCGCGCCGCACAAAACGACCTTCTCGCGACCGAATACGCGCGCGAGACGGTGCGCTCGGCCGTCGCTGCCGCGGTCGCCCAGACGTACTTTCAGTTGATCGCGGCGGATGCGCAGCTCCGGCTGCTCGAGGACACGCTAAGGCTTCGCGAGCAGACGGTTGCGCTGCAGACCGATCGCGCGCAGGCCGGCGTGATCGGCCAGTACGATCTCGCGCAGGCGAAGGCGGAGCGCGACTCGGTCGTCGCCGACATCGCGACGGCAAAGCGCGCCGTTGCGCAGTTCGAATCCGCGCTCGCTGTCGTCGTCGGTCGCTCGCCGCGCGACGTGTTCACGCCGGCCGTCGCGCGCGAGCCGTCGATCGACAAGCTGCTCGCCGTGCCGACGGTGCCCGCAGGCTTGCCGTCGGATGTCCTCGAGCGCAGGCCCGACGTGCGGCAGGTCGAGAAGCAGCTCGCGGCCGCGAGCTTGCGCATCGACAGCGCACGTGCCGACTACTTTCCGTCGCTTTCGCTCACGGGGCAGCTCGGCACCGAATCGATCGAGCTGTCGAAGATCGCGAGCGGGCCCGCGCTGATCTGGTCGATCGGCGCCGGGCTGCTGCAGCCGCTCCTGAATCTGAAATCGATCGACGCCAACGTGCAGACGCAGACGGCGCGGCGCGAGGAACTGGTCGTCACCTACCAGCAAACGGTGCAATCCGCTTTCAAGGACGCGCACGACGCGCTTTCGGCGAACCAGACGACGCGCGCGGCGCTCGCCGCGCAAACGACGCGCGAGCAGAATCTGCAGCAGGCGTACGAGCTGTCGGACCTGCGCTACAAGTCCGGCTACTCGCCGTATCTCGAAGTGCTCGACGCGCAGCGCCAACTGCTGCAGGCGCAGACGCTGTCGATCCTCGCCGCACGCGACGTGCGGCTCGCGCTCGTCGATCTCGCGAAGGCGCTGGGCGGCGGCTGGGATTACAGGAACGCGGTCGAGCCGGTGGCGGCGGCGCCGCAACCGAAGTAGGGTCCGCTTACTGCAGCGACGGCTTCTTGAGCAGCATGCTGCGATCGACCGTCTGCACGGTGACTTCCTTCAGGCCGCCGCCGCGCGCGACCGTCAGTGGAATGTCGGTGCCCGCCGGACCCTGCAGCCAAAGGCTGCGATAGAAGTCGCCGAGGCCGCTGACCGGCGAGCCGGCAACGTCGCGGACGACGTCGCCGAGATGCACGCCCGCGCGCTCGGCCGGACCCTGGTGCGCGAGCCCCTGGATCGTGATGCCGTCCCTGGTTTCGGCGCTGTAGATGCCAAGCCAGGGACGCGGTGGACGGTCGGCGCGCCCGAGCCTGCGCATGTCGTTCTCGATCGGATCGATCAGCTCGCTCGGCACGAACATGTTGCCCTTCACCGTGTCGTCGCCGTCGGCCTCCTGCACGAACAGCGAGCCGACGCCGGTCAGCCGGCCCTTGCCGTCGAGCAGCGCGGCGCCGCTCCATTCGGGGTGCGGCGGCGCGGTGAACAGCGCGTCGTCGAGCAGGTATTCCCAGTAGCCTGCGAACTCGCGGCGCGCGAACACGCGTGTGCGAAGCGCGTGCGAGCGGCCGCCGCTGCTCAGCACGTAGACGTCGCCGTCGGTCTGCGCGGAATCGAGATCGACGCGCGCGATCGCGGGTGCTTCCAGCTTGCCGAGCGGCATCACGAGGCCGAGCCCGGTCACCTGGTCGTACGCGAGCGCGTGACCCGGCACGACCGCGCCGCCGTTCGTCGTGAGCCAGATCGATTCGGCCTCGGTGATCAGGTAGCCGATCGTCAGCACGACGCCGTCGTCGCCGATGACGACGCCGCTGCCCGTCCGCTCGGTACCGAGCAGCGACGCCGTGAACGCGTCCTCCGGAATCTCGGCGCGCAACGCCACGACCGCGTCGAGCGCGCGCGACAGGTCGAAGTCGACTTCGTCGCTCGAAGGCTGCAGTTCGGGCGGGAACGCCCAGTGAGTCATGTCGGCCATGGTTCGCGCTGGTTGCGGTAGAACACGCGCACGCATCTTACGCGAGCGCGGCCGCGCGTCTTAGAGCGACGGACGCCGCCGATCGTTCAATGAGCAGCAAGCGCCGGCAAGCGAGCGACGGTCGGTAGAATCGTCGAAGATCGCAAACCCGCAAGACGAATGAACGACGTCGACGTCCTGATCGCCGGCGCGGGTCCGACCGGCCTCGTGCTCGCGCTGTGCCTCGCCCGCGCGGGTGTGCGCGTGCGCATCGTCGACAAGGCCCCCGCCGTCGCATCGACGTCCCGCGCGCTCGTCGTGCACGCGCGCACGCTCGAGTTCTATCGCCAGCTCGGCATCGCCGATGCCGTCGTCGACGCGTCCGTCCGCTTCGATGCCCTGAATCTCTGGGTCGGCGGCCGGCACGTTGCGCATGTCGAGCTGGGCGCGCTCGGCGCCGGCGCGACCGCGTACCCGTACGTCCTGATCTTCCCGCAGGACGAGCACGAGCGGCTCCTCGGCGAGCAGCTGGCCGCCGCCGGCGTCACGGTCGAGCGTCCGTGCGCGCTCGCCCGCTTCGACGATCGTGGCGACGGCGTCGTCGCACGTCTGATGCACGACGACGGGCGCGAAGAGACCTGTAGCGCCGCCTATCTCGCCGGATGCGACGGCGCGCATTCGACGGTTCGAGAGCAACTCGGCGCGGGATTTCCCGGCGCGACCTACGCCCATCTGTTTTACGTCGCGGACGTCGAAGCCCAGGGCCCGGCGATCAACGGCGAGCTCAACGTCGCGCTCGATTTCGCGGACCTGGTTGCCATCTTCCCGATGAAAGGCGACGGCCGCGTGCGCTTCATCGGCACCGTGAAGCCGGAGAACGAGCAAGCGGAGCACGCGCTCGAATGGAACGACGTGAGCCGCCGCGCCATCGACACGCTTCGCATCGACGTGACGCGCGTCAACTGGTTCTCGACGTATCACGTCCATCATCGCGTCGCGTCGCATTTCAGGAGCGGCCGGACGTTCCTGCTCGGCGACGCCGCGCACATCCACAGTCCGGTCGGCGGGCAGGGCATGAATACCGGGATCGGGGACGCGATCAACCTCGGCTGGAAGATCGCCGGCGCGCTTCGCAGGACGATCGATTCGCGCGTGCTCGAGAGCTTCGAGCCGGAGCGCCTCGCCTTTGCCAAGCGGCTGGTCGCCACGACCGACCGCGCGTTTAAGATCGCGACGAGCGACGGACCGATCGCGCGCTTCGTCCGCCTGCACGCGATACCCGAGGTGCTGCCGCCGCTCACGGCGCTTTCCGAGGTGCGCCGCTTCATGTTCCGCACGCTGTCGCAGACGGCGATCGAATATCGCGACAGCGCGCTGTCCCGCGGTGTCGCGGGCTCGGTGCACGCCGGGGACCGGCTGCCATGGGTCGATCTTCGCGAAGACGGCGCGGAGCCGATCGACAACTACGCACCGCTCGCCGCGCGCGAGTTCCAGGTCCATGTGTACGGCGGCGCGAAGCCGGCGCTCTGCGCGCTCTGCGGTACCCGCGGCATCGCTCTGCACGCGTTCGCATGGCGCGAGGCGATGGCCGCGGCGGGCTTCGCGCGCGACGCGTGCTATCTGCTGCGACCGGACGGTTACGTCGCGTTCGCGGAGCGCAACGGCGACGACACGTCGGCATTCACGCGTTATCTCGACGACTGGCGGATCACCGCGCGAAGCTGATCCGCTTTCACGCGCGCTTTTTCCGGAGGGCTTTCCGCATCACGGGGCGCGTTGGCTTGCGCCGCGCAACCTCGTTGAAGCCCGCGCGATCGTACATCGCCTTCGCACCGAACCACGCGTTCTCGTCGCGCGAGCGCTCCGGCTTGTCCACCGGATAAGCCTCGAGCAGCATCGCGCCGTTCTTGCGCGCATAGTCGGCCGCATGCGCGAGCATCGTTTCGGCGACGTGCGCGCCGCGCGCCTCGGGCGCCGTGTAGAAGCAGATGACCGACCACACCGGCTTGTCGTCGACGGCGCGCATGACGGGCGATTTGGCGAGCTTCGCGTAATCGGCGCGCGGACCGAGCGATACCCAGGCGACCGGCTTGCCGTCGCGATAGCCAACGAGCCCCGGGACGACGCCCGCGTCGACGAGCGACTTCAGCGCCGCGCGGTTGAAATCGGCGACCGATACGCCGGGCGGAACGTCGGCGCGGCCGGAGCGCCGGTAGTACATGCACCAGCACCAGCGCACCTGTCCGCTGCCGCGGCCCATGAAAAGCGCGACCAGATCGTCCCATCGCGTTGGCGTGAGCGGATGAACGACGAGCTTGCCGACAGTGCGTGCAGGCATCGCGCGAATCTACACCGGTTCGCTGCCCCGCCCGCCGCGTTGCATCAAAGCGCGTCCCACGGCGTGACGGCGTCGTTTCGGACCTGCGCCTCGAGAAGCGCCTCCTGGCTCGCGATTCGTTCGCAAAGCTCGAGCGCCTCGCGTATCCGCGCACGCGGGGACACGACGATGCCGGTCTCGTCGAGCGCGTCGGTGACAATCGCGGTCGGGTGCTGCAGCAGGCGGGAAACGGGATCCCGTTCGGTCGCGCTCATCGTTCGCTGCGAAAGATTTCGATCGTTCGGAATCGTCGCTTCGCTAGATCGACGCGCCGACGCGGCTCACGACTTCGCCGCCCTCGCCGACGATCTCGCCGTAAGTGAGCGTGCCCGACGCGATCGCGACCAGCGCGTCGAGCGCGCGCGCCGACGCTTCGTCGAACGGCACGCTGCCGTCGAGGACGCCGGTCGCGGCGAAGTCGATCTGCTCGGCGAGTCGCGCGCACGCGTCGGCATTCGCGCTCATCTTGAGCGTCGGCGCGAGCGCGCTGACGTAGCTGTTGCCCGCGCCCGTCGTGAAGACGACGACTTGCGCGCCGGCGGCGACCATCGCGGTGATCGACTCGGGCGAGAAGAATGGCGTGTCCATCAGGTAGAGGCCCGGCGCGGCAGGGCGCTCCGTCGCGCGGAGCACGCCGCGAATCGGCTGCTCGCCGCCCTTCGCGATCGCACCGAGCGCCTTCTCCTCGATCGTCGTCAAACCGCCGGCCTTGTTCTGAGGGCCGGGATTCTCCGCGCGAATGTCGCTGCCCGACGCGCGCACGGCGCGTTCGCGCGCCATCACGGTCGCGACGATCCGTTGCGCGATGTCGGGCGATGCGGCGCGACGCGCGAGCAGATGCTCGGCACCGGTCCATTCGACGGTCTCGCTGAACACTGCGCGTCCACCGGCGGCGACGATGCGCTCGGCGAGGCGCCCCGCAAGCGGATTGCAGACGAGACCGGACGTCGCGTCGGAATGGCCGCATTCGACCGCGAGGAAGAGATCGGCCAGCATGCACGGTTCGCGGCGCGATTGCGATGCGTCGCGCACGAGCCGCGCGGCAATGCGCACACCGCGGTCGACGAGCGTCAGCGCGTCCTCGTGCACGCCCGGCAGCGACAAGCCATCCGCGGGCTTGCCGATCCTGCGCAATGCGTCGAGGTACGGCTCGGTGATTCCGTCCGCCGCCGACACGACCAGTACGGCGGCGACGTTGGGATTGCACGCGAGTCCCGCCAAGGTGTCGAAGTGCAGTTGCGCGTCGTCGCCGACCTGTCCGCGTCCGAATCCCGACGTGACCGCGGCACTGCCCGCCACGAGATGCGCGATCCGCTGCGCGGCCGCCGACGTGAGGCCGGTCGGCGACAGCACGAGCACGTGGTTGCGAACGCCAATGCTGCCATCGTGGCGCCGAAAGCCCAGGAAACCGTGAAGCGCGTCGTCGCTCATTGGCCGAGACCTCCGATGGCAAACGCATCGGGCGGAAAACCGGCGACGCCGACGTCGAGCGCAAGCACGCGGCCGGCGAGCGGTTCGGCTCCAAGCCGCGACGCGCTCAAGCCTCGCGAGGCCGTCGTCACGAACAGCGTCCGGTAATCGCGGCCGCCAAACGCGCAGGACGCCGGCTTGCTCACCGGCAATCGCAGCACGCGGTCGATGCGTCCTTGCGGATCCAGACGCAGCAGCGCGCCGCCATCGAAGATCGCCGACCACAGACAACCCTCGCGGTCGACGCACGCGCCATCGGGACCACCTGGCAGCGCGCCCAGGTCGGCGAAGACGCGCCGCTCGTGCAGCGCGCCGCGCTTGGCATCGAACGCGAACGCTTCGATGCTGCCGCGCCGCGTATCCGCGATGTACATCGTGCGCCCGTCAAGGCTCCACGCGATGCCGTTCGGCGTGAGCCACTCGCCGAGCACGCGCGTGCAACGATCGCGGCCTTCGAGCACGTACAGGCTTCCTTCTGCGAGCGCGGAGTCGGGATTCATCGAGCCGCACCAAAGGCGTCCGCTCGCGTCGCACTTGCCGTCGTTCAGCCGGGTATGCGGCGTGCCGGGTTCGGGATCGAGCACGTAATCGAGCGCGCCGCGCGACGGGTCGAACGTCGCGAAGCCGGAACGAAGACCCGCGACAAGCGTCCCGTCGGACGACGGCACGATGCAGCCGATGTCCTCGGGCATCGGCCAGCGTGCCTCGTCGCCGGTGTCGATGTCGAGCGCGTGAATGGCCGGCGTGTCACGAAGGTCGACGAAATACAATCGTCCGTCGCGCTCGCTCCATACGGGGCTTTCGCCGAGCGAGCATTGGCTGCGTCCGACGCTGCGAATGTCGCAGACCGGTTGCGCGTCGGCCCATGCGCGCTCGAGATCCGGCGAGCGGCGCGCGGCTGTCGCGAGGTTGTGCTCGTGCACGAACGCGCCGGCTTCGATCGCGTGCGTCGTGCGTCCGATGTACTCGCCGTACTTTCGAATCCGCAGTCCGGCCGCGAGCGGGCGCAGCGCGAACTTGTGCCCGGACGCAATGGCATCGACGAGCGTCACGGCGCGCTGCACGTCGCCGCATTGCACGTCGATGCGCGCGCCGGCCGGAAGCGGCCGCACGGCGGTCGCGACGTCGTCGGTCGGCGCGAGGAGCCATGCGTCGGGAGGAGCGTTCACGCTTGACGCTTTTGATCAAAAAAAGCAGTATACGTGTGAATCCGTTCCATGGTCATCTCGGAAGCCGATGGCAGGTAATTCAGCACTTCGATCAAATTGGCCAGCGTACCCGAACCGGCTCGGACGGCGCGCAACTGCGACGTCGTCGTCACGATGCTGCCCGACGATCGGATCGTCGGCGACGTGCTCGCCGGCGCGAGCGGCATCATCGCGAGCTTGCGGCCGGGCGCGCTCGTCATCGAGATGAGCACGGCCGCTCCGCGCACGAAGAAGGCGCTGCACGCCGAGGCGCGCGCGAAGGGCGTCGACTTCGTCGATTGTCCGGTCGGCAAGACGGTCGACCACGCGATCGCCGGCACGCTGCCGTTGATGGCGGGCGGTGAGCCGGGTCGATCGAGCGCGCGGGTCCCGGCCTGGAACAACTCGCTTGCGAAGGTGCTGCCCGACAAGGCGCTGAAGCGCGACTTCAGGCCCGGATTCATGGCGCGGCTCGCGCACAAGGACGTGAAGCTCGCGCCCGAGATGGCGCGCGAGCTCGGCGTGCCGATGCATCAGGGCGAGGCGGCGTTCCGGCTCCTGAGCGAGGCGCTCGGCGACGGCCACGGCGGCGACGGCACGCCGGGCTCGATGCTGCGCGCCTGCGAAGCGCGAAGCGGCGTACGCGTCACGTCTTGATGGGTCGCACGCACGCAGCGCTTGCGAACGACGCGCCGCCGCCGGACATCGAGCAGCGGCTGCGCAACGACATAGTGTCGGGCGAGCTTGCGTTCGGCGCCCGGCTGCGGATCGAGGATCTCGCGCTGCGTTACGGCGTCTCCCACATGCCGGTGCGCGAGGCGTTGCGCGTGCTGCACGGTGAAGGCCTCGTCCTCATCGAGCCGAACCGGGGCGCGCGCGTGCGGCCGATCTACCGCGGGTTCATCGAGGACATCTTCGACGTACGCTGCGCGATCGAGACGATGCTCGCGCGACGCGCCGCCGAGCGGCGCACGCCCGAGCACCTTGCGCAGTTGCGTGGCGCGGCCGAGCGACTGGAAGCGTACGTCGACGCCGGCAACGTCGCGCAGGTCCCGCACGCCAACCGCGACTTCCACGCGGCGATCAACGATGCCGCCGGCAACCCGGGTGCGCTGCCGATCGTCGACAGCCACTGGCTGCTCCTGTCGGCGCTGCTCAAGCGCTACGGCTACGGCGACGAGCGCTTCCCGCGCGTGATCGAGGAGCATCAGCACCTGATCTGCGCGATCGAGCGTCGCGATGCGCATTCGGCGGCGCTTCTGATGGGCGCGCACATCGAGAAGGCGAAGAACAACCTGCTGCGGCGGGCGGCGCAGGCCGCGCCTGCGGAGCTCGCCGGTGCGCACTAGCGGACGCGGAGGCTGGCTCGCGCGCATATGCACGCCGGCCGTGCTCGTGGGCGCGCTGTCGCTCGCTGCCCTCGTCGCCGTCTACTGGTACCTGGCGTTGCGGCCGGGCACGAATCCGGCGCTCGTGCCGACGCCGCCGACGATCGTCAAGGCCCTGCGCGAGGAAATCGCGAGCGGCGATCTTCTCGTCAACACGCTCGCGAGCCTGAAGCGCGTCGTGATCGGCTTTTGCATCGGCGCGTCGCTGGCGCTCGTCCTCGGAGCGCTGGCCGGCTGGTTCCGCTATGCCGGCTACGTGCTGAACCCGATCATCGACGCGCTGCGCCCGATTCCCGCGCTCGCGTATATCCCGCTCGTGATCGTCTGGGTCGGCATCGGCGAACCGTCGCGGATCATCATCATCGTGCTCGCCGTCTTCAAGCCGTGCGTCGTGAACGCGCGCGCCGGCATGAAGGAGGTCGCGCAGATCTACGTCGACGCGGCGCGCACGCTCGGCGCCTCGCGCTGGCGCGTGTTCGTCACCGTCGCGCTGCCGAGCGCGGTGCCGTATTTCATCGCCGGGCTGCGGACCGGCGTGTCGACCGGCTTCCTCGCGCTCGTCGCCGCCGAGCTCATCGCCGCCCCCTCGGGGCTCGGCTTCATGATCCAGAACGCGGGTCAGTATTTCCGTACCGACGTCACGATCGTCGGGATCGTCGTGATCGGTCTTCTGGGCGCACTGCTCGACCAGCTCGCAAGCCGCACCGGCCGCGCGCTGACCGCGTGGAGCGACGTACGGCGCGACCCATGAGCAACGGTCAGGCGGTCAAGCGCACGCCGGCAACGATCAAACCGCGAACGAGCGCGGACGCGACGCCGGTGCTTGCCGTGCGCGGTCTCACGCATCGCTACGTGATGGGCTCGCCACCGAGCGCGCTCACCGTACTCTCGGGCATCGATCTCGACATCGCGCGCGGGCAGTTCGTCTGCATCATCGGCGAATCGGGCTGCGGCAAATCCACGCTGCTGCGGATGATGGCCGGCCTGCTGATGCCGTCCGAGGGCCAGGTGCTGCACGACGGCACGGCGGTCCGCGGCGTTCGTTACGAGCTCGGGTTCGTGTTCCAGCAGGACGCGGTGTTTCCGTGGCTCACCGTCGAGAAGAACGTCGCGTACGGTCCGAAATCGCGCGGCGTGCCGAAGGCGGAACGCGAGCGGCTCGTCGCGCAATGGTGCGAGGCGGTCGGATTGACGGCGTTCCGCAAGGCGTATCCGAAGCAGCTATCGGGCGGCATGCGCAAGCGCGTCGATCTCGCGCGCGCATACGCGAATTCGCCCGACATCCTGCTGATGGACGAGCCGTTCGCGGCGCTCGACGTGCAGACGAAGGCCGAGATGCAGGACGCAGTGCTGGAGCTCTGGCGCAGCACCGGCAAGACAGTCGTCTTCGTCACGCACGACCTCGACGAGGCGGTTTTCCTGTCCGACCTCGTCGTCGTGCTGTCGAGCCGCCCGGGCCGCGTGCATGCGATCGTGCGAAGCACGCTGGCGCGGCCGCGCGCGGCCGAGACACGCGTCGGCGACGCATTCGTCGCCGCCAAGCGGACATTGTGGACGACGCTGCAGGAAGCGCGCGGCCGGCCGGTCAGCGCGTTGCAATCCCAAACGGGCGCGACCGGCGCCCACGCGACCATCGTGCGCGCATGACGCGCAAAGACCCGAGGAGGACAACAGGAATGCCCGACCGTGACGCCGCATCGAGCCGCCGCCGCTTTCTCGTCCGCGCGAGCGCCGCCGCAACGCTCGCTGCGACGGCAGCGCTGTTCGGCGCGCGCGCAATCGCCGCAGGGTGGCGACGATGCCTGAAGCCGGCGCACGCAGAAGGCCGATCGGCAGCGTTCCAGCGCGTCGCGGCGACCGGCGGCACCGCGCTGCATTACTTTCTCGCGCGCGTGCTCGCCAAGTTCGACATGAAGCTTTCGGACGTCGACTTCGTGAACCTGGCCGCAGCCGACGGTCAGGCAGCGTTCGTCGCGGGACGCGTCGACGCGATCGTGCCGTCCGTCAATGGACGCTTCTGCATCATGAGCGAGCGCACCGACACGCGCGAGCTCTTCACGTGCGACGATTTCACGAAGCCGCCGGGTCCGACGCAACCGTTCCTGGAGCTCTCCGGGTTCTGCGACCTCGCGACGGTCAAGCAGCGGATGAAACGCGAGGACTTCCGCGCGAGACCCGGGTACCGGGTAAAGTTCTTCATGGACCTCGGTCAGATCAAGACGGCGCCGGACCTGGGCAAGGCGATCGTCACCGACCTGCTATAGCAACCGAAAGCCATGCGCGCGGATACCGCCGGCTGCGCCTTCGCCATCCTTGCGCTCCTTGCAGCCCCGGGACCGGCCGGGGCACAGGTTCCACCGAGCGCAGCGGAGCGCGCGGCGTATACCGGCCTGTTCGCGGCTGCCGAACGCGGTGAAGCGACCGCCATCGAGCGCCTCGCCTCATCGGGCCAGCCGATCGATGTGCGCGACGGCCACGGACGAACGCCGCTGCATGTCGCGGCGTACGCGCGGCAGCGCGACGCGATGCGCGCGCTCGTGCGCGCCGGCGCCGATCCGAATGCGGTCGATCGCGATCGATACGACATCGTCACGATCGCCGCGGTCGCGGACGACGTGGCGACGCTCGCGACCGCGCTCGAGATCGGCTGCAGCGCCGCGAACGTGACGAGTCCGTACGACGGCACCGCGCTGATCGCCGCCGCGCACCTCGGCCACGACGAAGTGGTGCGCGTGCTGATCCGCGCCGGTGCGCCCCTCGACCATGTGAACAACCTCGGCTGGACCGCGGTGATCGAGTCGATCGTGCTGGGCGACGGCGGAGCGCGACATCAATCGACGCTGCAGGCGCTCGTCGACGCGGGGGCGAACCTGAACATCGCCGATCGCGCCGGCACGACGCCGCTTGCGCTCGCGCGTTCGCGCAATTACCGGGCGATGGTGGAGATACTGACGAAGGCCGGCGCGCGCTGAAGGCATTCGTGAGACCGCGTCAATAGGCTTCGAGCCCGTCGAGCTTCGCGTCCGATTTCGTTTCGGAGCGGACCATCCATTTCCCGAATTCGCGCCGGGTGCGCAGATCGGCGCCATCCCGCGGATCGCGTTCGCGATCTCTTCGGCAGAGAAGTTCGCGCCCTTCCCTGTTCCCTTGAGCACGGTGAGAAGCCTGTAGGCATCGATGGCGAGCGTCGACATGCGGGAGGCGTATCGACGTGACCGGGTATAGCGCCATCGGCCGTCCGACCGAGGCGCTTGTCAGCGACTTACATGCTGCGCCGGTACTGCCCGCCAACCTCGAACAGCGCGTTCGTGATCTGACCGAGCGAGCACGCGCGCACCGTGTTCATCAGTTCGTCGAACACGTTGCCGTCGTCGATCACGACTTGCTTCAGTCGGGCGAGCGCGGCCGGCGCCTCGTGCGCATGCCGCGCGTGGAAGTCGGCGAGGCGCTTCAATTGCGACTGCTTCTCGTCGTCGGTCGAGCGTGCGAGCTCGAGCTTCCGCGGCACCGGATCGCCGTGCGGATTGCGGAACGTGTTCACGCCGACGATCGGATACGAGCCGTCGTGCTTGCGGTGCTCGTAGTAGAGCGACTCTTCCTGGATCTTGCCGCGCTGGTAGCCGGTCTCCATCGCCCCGAGCACGCCGCCGCGCTCGGAGATCGCCTCGAATTCCTTCAGCACCGCCTCCTCGACGAGCGACGTCAGCTCCTCGACGATGAACGACCCCTGGTTCGGGTTCTCGTTCTTGCCGAGCCCCCATTCGCGGTTGATGATGAGCTGGATCGCCATCGCGCGGCGCACGCTTTCCTCGGTCGGCGTCGTGATCGCCTCGTCATAGGCGTTCGTGTGCAGCGAGTTCGTGTTGTCGTACGTCGAGATCAGCGCCTGCAGCGTCGTGCGGATGTCGTTGAACGCGATCTCCTGCGCGTGAAGACTGCGCCCGCTCGTCTGCGAGTGGAACTTGAGCTTCTGGCTGCGCTCGTTCGCGCCGTAGCGCTCGCGCATCGCGATCGCCCAGATCCGCCGCGCGACGCGGCCGATCACCGCGTATTCCGGATCCATGCCGTAACTGAAGAAGAACGACAGGTTCGGCGCGAAATCGTCGACGTGCATGCCGCGCGCGAGGTACGCCTCGACGAACGTGAAGCCGTTCGCCAGCGTGAACGCGAGCTGCGAGATCGGGTTCGCGCCCGCTTCGGCGATGTGGTAGCCCGAGATCGACACCGAATAGAAATTGCGGACGTTGTGATGGACGAAGTATTGCTGGATGTCGCCCATCACCTTGAGGCTGAACTCGGTCGAGAAGATGCAGGTGTTCTGACCCTGGTCCTCCTTCAGGATGTCGGCCTGCACGGTGCCGCGAACCGTGGAAAGGGTCCACTCGCGGATCTTCGCCGCCTCGTCCTCCGTCGGCTCGCGGCCGTTGTCCTCGCTGAACTTGTCGAGTTGCTGGTCGATCGCCGCGTCCATGAACATCGCGAGAATCGTTGGCGCGGGGCCGTTGATCGTCATCGACACCGACGTGTTCGGCGCGCAGAGGTCGAAGCCCGAGTAGAGCACTTTCATGTCGTCGAGCGTCGCGATCGACACGCCCGAGTTGCCGACCTTGCCGTAGATGTCGGGGCGCGGGTCGGGGTCGTTGCCGTAGAGGGTCACCGAATCGAACGCGGTCGACAGGCGCTTCGCCGGCATGCCGTCGGCGACCAGGTGGAAGCGGCGGTTGGTGCGAAACGCATCGCCTTCGCCGGCGAACATCCGTGTCGGATCCTCGTTCTCGCGCTTGAATGCGAACACACCCGACGTGAACGGAAAGCTGCCCGGCACGTTCTCGGTCAACTGCCAGCGCAGGATCTCGCCGTCGTCCTCGTAGCGCGGCAGCGCGACCTTGCGCACCTTGGTGCCCGACAGCGACGTCGTGTTGAGCGCGGTGCGGATTTCCCTGTCGCGGATCTTCACGACGTATTCGTCGCCGGCGTACGCGGCCTTCGTGCGCGGCCACATGTCGAGAAGCTTTCGTGCGCGGGTGTCGAGCGACGCTTCGCGCTCGGAGATGAGCTTGTCGAGCGCCTCTGGCGCACGATCCTCGAGCATCGCCTTCGCGGCTCGAAGCTGCTGCCGCTCGCGCGCGATGCGCGACTGGCGAACGGCGCGCTCGTGGTAGCCGCGGACCGTCTCCGCGATCTCGGCAAGATAGCGTGTGCGCGGCGGCGGGATGATGGCCTGCCGCTGCGTCGACCAGCGCGTTGTCGCCGTCGCGAGCGTGCCCTCGTCGAGCGCGAGGCCGTGCCCGGCGAGCCGCGCCGCAACCGCCTGGTAGAGCGCGGTGACGCCGTCGTCGTTGAAGCGCGAGGCGATCGTTCCGAAGACCGGCATCGTGTCGGGCGCGACGTTGAAGAGCGAGCGATTGCGCTGATACTGCTTGCGTACGTCGCGCAACGCGTCCTGCGCGCCCTTGCGGTCGAACTTGTTGATGGCGACGAAGTCGGCGAAGTCGAGCATGTCGATCTTCTCGAGCTGCGAGGCCGCGCCGAACTCCGGCGTCATCACGTAGACCGACGCGTCGACGTGCGGGACGATCGCGGCGTCGCCCTGGCCGATGCCCGACGTCTCGACGATCACGAGATCGAAGCCGGCGGCCCTGCACGCCGCGATCGCGTCGGGCAGCGCCTTCGATAGCTCGTTGCCCGCTTCGCGCGTGGCGAGCGAGCGCATGTAGGTGTTCGGCGTGCCGATCGCGTTCATCCGGATGCGATCGCCGAGCAGCGCGCCGCCCGACTTGCGCCGCGACGGATCGATCGACAGCATCGCGATGCGCAGCCGATCGCGCTGGTCGAGACGGAACCTGCGCACGAGCTCGTCGGTGAGCGAGCTCTTGCCTGCGCCGCCGGTTCCGGTGATGCCGAGCACCGGCGCCTTCGCGCGGGCCGCCGCATCGAGCACCGCCTGGCGAAACGCGGGCGGCGCGACGCCGGCTTCCAGCGCCGTGATCGTGCGTGCGAGCGCGCCCGCGCGCGCGTAGCGATCGCCCTTTCGCAGCGCGTCGATCGTCTCCGGCAACCGCTGCGTCAAATCGACGTCGGCCGCGGCGACGATCTCGTTGATCATGCCCTGCAGGCCGAGTTTCTGCCCGTCCTCGGGCGAGAAGATCCGCGTCACGCCGTACACATGCAGCGACTCGATCTCGGACGGCACGATGACGCCGCCGCCGCCGCCGAACACCTTGACGTGGCCGGCGCCGCGTTCGCGCAGCAAATCGATCATGTACGTGAAGAACTCGACGTGCCCGCCCTGGTACGACGAGACCGCGATGGCGTGCGCATCCTCCTCGATCGCACAGCCAACGATCTCCTCGACCGACCGGTTGTGGCCGAGATGGATCACCTCGCAGCCGGTCGCCTGCAGGATGCGCCGCATGATGTTGATCGACGCATCGTGGCCGTCGAACAGGCTCGCCGCCGTGACGAAGCGCACCTTGCGAAGCGGCACGTAGACGAGCGGCTTGGCGGTCGAAAGATCCGTCATCGCGTAAGCGGGTTCGAAAAAGCGCCTTTTGCCGAAGCTTAGCGGAACCCTTCCGATGCGGGCGCCGGGCGTGCCGATGCGCGCCCGCGCGATCCGGGGCAGCCCGACGCTACCATGACGTTTACGTAAACGTCAACTGACCGAGACCGACCGAAGAAGCGAAGTGGGGTGAGAGACGGCTTCCCGTTGCGCGGAACGCGTCTCCGACCCCACGCTTCGGCACTTTTTCGGGCGGTTCGCTGTCCCATCGTCGCCACCGCGCGGTATTCGCCGCTTCGTCCACCTCGTCCGCCGATCATGAGCCTTCCGACGCTTCGCCGGTTCGTTCTCGCTTTCGTGCTCGCCCTCCTTCCGCTTGCCGCGCTCGCCGCGCTGCCCTCCGGCATCACGCAGGGTCCGAGCGTCGAAGGCGTTCACGAATATCGGCTCGCGAACGGCCTCGTCGTCCTGCTGTTCCCGGACGCCACGAAGCCGACGACCACCGTCGACGTCACCTACAAGGTCGGATCGCGGATGGAGAACTACGGCGAGACCGGCATGGCGCACCTGCTCGAGCACATGCTGTTCAAGGGCACGCCGTCGATTCCGAGCGTCTTCGCCGAGCTCGGACGGCGCGGGATGCAATTCAACGGCAACACGTCCTACGACCGTACGACGTATTTCGAAACCTTCACCGCCTCGCCGGCATCGCTCGATTGGGTGCTGATGATGGAGTCCGAGCGGATGACGCGCTCGACGTTCAGCAAGAGCGAGCTCGATTCCGAGATGACGGTCGTGCGCAACGAATACGAAAGCGGCGAGAACAAGCCGCAGAGCGTTCTGTGGAAGCGGATGGCGGCGGTCGCGTTCGACTGGCAGAACTACGGCAAGCCGACGATCGGCGCGCGCTCGGACATCGAGAACGTGCCGTTCGAGAAGCTGCGCGCGTTCTACAGCGAGTACTACCAGCCGGACAACGCCGTGCTGACCGTCGCCGGCAAGTTCGATCCCGACGCGACGCTTGCCGCGATCGCCAAATACTTCGGCGCGATACCGAAGCCCACGCGCGTGCTGCCGAAGCTCTACACGGTCGAGCCCGTGCAGGACGGCGAGCGCACGGTCACGGTCCGCCGCGTCGCCAGCACGCAGTATGTCGGCGCGCTCTTCCATCTGCCGCAGGGCGCGAACGCCGATACGACGGCCTTCGAGGCGCTCGCCGAGATCATGACCGTCGAGCCGGCGGGCCGCCTCTACAAGGCGCTCGTCGAAGCCAAGAAGGCGTCGAGCGTCGACAACTGGATGTTCCCGCTGCACGACGCGGGCTTCGTCATCTTCTGGGCGCAGGTTCCGCCCGATCTGTCGATCGCCACGGCGCGGGACACGATGCTGGCAACGCTCTACGACGTCGCTGCGCACCCGGTGACGCAAGCCGAGCTCGAGCGCGTGAGGATCAAGGCGCAGAAGGACTTCGACGACACGATCAACGATCCGCAGCAGATGGCAGTCGCGCTCGCCGACTCGATCGCCGAGGGCGACTGGCGGCTCTTCTTCATCCATCGGGATCAATGGCGCGCGCTGAAGCCCGCCGACGTGACACGCGTCGGCACCGAGTATCTGAAGGCCTCGAACCTCACCGTCGGCCTGTTCGAGCCGGAAGCGAAGCCCGACCGCGCGCCGCAACCCGCGCCGCTGAACATCCCGGCGCTCGTCGACGACTACAAGGGCGAGCCGCCTGTGGCCGCCGGCGAGGCCTTCGATCCGACGCCGGCGAATCTCGAGGCGCGGACGCAGCGCTTCATGCTGTCGAACGGGATGAAGGTCGCGCTGCTGCCGAAGAAGACTCGCGGCGAGACGGCGCAGTTCGAGATCCGTCTCGATCTCGGCGACATGAAGTCGCTCGAGAACACGACGCCCGTGTCGAGCCTGACGGCCGACATGCTCGATCGCGGCACGGCCAGGCATTCGCGGCAGGCGTTTCAGGATGCGCTCGACAAGCTGCGCTCGAAGCTCGACATCGGCGGCGGCGGCGCGACCGTCACCGTGTCGGCGACGACGGTGCGCGCAAGCGTTCCCGACGTGCTGCGCCTCGCGGCCGAGGCGTTGCGCGAGCCGGCGTTTCCCGCGAGCGAATACGCGCAGCTCAAAAGCGAGCTCCTGACGCGGCTCGAGCAGAGCCGAACCGATCCCTCGGCACTCGCGCGGCGGGCGGCTGCGCGGGCCGGCAATCCGTATCCGCCCGACGACGTCCGCTACGTGCCGACGATCGACGAGGAAATCGCGCGCGTCCGCGCGACCGATCTCGACGGGGTCAAGGCGTTCTACGCGAAGTTCTACGGCGCGTCGCACGCGGAACTGGCGGTCGTCGGCGATTTCGACGTGGCCGCGGTGAAGCCGCTGCTCGAGCAGCTCTTCGGCTCGTTCAAAAGTCCGACGCCGTACACGCGCGTGCCGCAGCCGTTCTATTCGACGAAGGCGGCGCCGATGACGTTCGAGACGCCGGACAAGGCCAACGCCGCGATGTTCGGACGGCTGTCGATGCAGCTCACCGACCAGTCGCCCGATTACGCGTCGCTGCTCGTCGCCAACCGCGTGCTGGGCGGCGACAGCGATTCGCGGATCTTCCAGCGCGTGCGCGTCAAGGGCGGCTTCTCGTACGCGGTGGGAACGGCGTTCCAGCCGGCGTCGATCGACCCGAACAGCCTGCTCGTGCTCTACGCGATCTTCGCGCCGCAGAACCTCGACAACGTGCGGTCGGCGACGGCCGACGAGATCCGGCGCGCGCTCGACGGTGGCTTCAGGCCCGAGGAAATCGCGGCGGCGAAGAAGGCCGTGCTCGAGGACCGGCAGATCACGCGCGCGCAGGACCCGGCCGTTGCCAACGCGCTCGTGTCGCAGGCGTTCCTCGGACGGACGTGGGCCGAGTCGGAGAAGATCGATCGCGAGATCGAGGCGGTGACGCCCGAGTCGGCGACGGCCGCGCTGCGCAAGTACGTCATACCGGCGGATATCGCGTTTGCGTACGCGGGGGACTTCGCGAAGAAGTAGCGCGCTTTCAGTCCTTCAGCAACGCTTGCAGCTCCTTGGCGATCCCCGCCGCACACGCGACGCAACTCGCCTTCGCCGTCGCCGCCGCGGGCGCGAATGGCGCCGCGTAGCCGCCGGATTCCTCGACCAGCAGCACGCCGCCGACCGCGTCCCACCAGGAGAGCGAGAGCTCGACGAACGCGTCGAGTCGTCCGCGCGCGACGTGCGCGAGCTGCAGCGCCGCCGAGCCGAAATTGCGCATCGCGACGCCGCGCTCCATCATGCGCCGCCGGATTTCGAGATAACGCGCGCTCGGCGTGCGATCGTGATGACCGAGCGCGACGTAGGCGCCGGCGAGTTGCTGCGTGGACGCGGCGTGCAGACGCGTCGTACCCGAAGCGTCGTCGCACCACCCGCCTTCGCCGCGAGCGGCGTGGTAAAGCTCGCCGCTCGCGGGGTCGAACACGACGCCGATCCGCGCACCCCCCTGCTCGACATACGCGACCGCGACGTTCCAGTACGGCACGCCGCGCAGGAAGTTGTGCGTGCCGTCGATCGGATCGACGACCCAGCAACCGTCGATGGGACCGGCGAACGCGTCGGCGGTCTCCTCGCCGAGAAAGCGGTCGCCCGGGAACGCGCGCGCGATCTCGCGCCGCAGCAGCGCCTCGACGTCGCGATCGGCGTGACTCACGAAATCCTGCGGACCCTTGAGCTCGATCGTCAGGCGCTCGCGATTCTCGAAATAGTCGAGCGCGAGCGCGCCCGCCCGGCGCGCGACGTCGCGCGCGAACGCGTAGCGCTCCTCGCTTGAATGATCCCCCCACGCTTGCGGCGGATCGACGGATGCGCGGGCTTCGCCCGTTCCTGCTCGCCCTCGGGGCGGCCCTTCGGGCTCGCGCGCTGCGCTGCCCCCGAAGGGGGCGAGATTCGCGCCTTGAGGCGGCTCTGCGGTGCTCATCGACCCTACAGCGTCACGACACGCCGCTCGAGCAGCGACTGGCGAAGCGCGAGCGTGATCCGCGTCGCCTCGGTCGCGTCGCGCAGCGTAAGCGGTGGCGGCCGGTCCTCGATCACCGCCTGCACGAACTCGGAGTCCTCGCGCAGGAACGCATCGGCGAAGCGCTCGTAGAACGTCGGCGTGCATTCGTGCCGCACGCCGTGCTCGTCGGAGATCACGACGTGATCGCGCCGCGCATCGCCGCCGACGAGCACGCGGCCTTTCGTGCCAATCACCTCGGTCGTGCACTCGAAGCCGTGCGCCATCGTCCGCGACGCGTAGATCGTCGCGATCTCGCCGGTGACGAACTCGCAGGTCGCGACGCCGTTGTCGACGTCGCGCCACTCGCGCAGGCGCTCGTGCAGCCCGACGAGGCCGGTCGCGAATACGCGCGCGACGTCGGAGACGCCGAGAAGCCAGCGTGCCGCGTCGACGTCGTGGACGCTCATGTCGACGAAAATGCCGCCGCTCGCCTGCGAGTAACGGACGAAGAAGCCGCTCGGATCGTTCTGGTCGAGCGTGTGCGAGCGCACCATCAGCGGGCGCCCGATGCGGCCTTCGCGGATCAGCGCGTGCGCGCGGCGGTAGCTCTCGTCGAAGCGCCGCACGAATCCGATCATCACCTTGAGATCGGGCTGCAGCGCCGCTTCCGCCTCGACGCGGCGGCATTCGGCAACGTCGAGCGACAGCGGCTTCTCCGAGAAGACGTGCTTGCGTGCGCGCAGCGCGTCGACGATCTGCTGCGCGTGCAGCGTCGTCGGCGTGACGACGAAGACGGCGTCGATCTCGGCACGCGCGAGCATCACCGCGTAGTCGGTGTAGAGCTGGGTCACGCCGAGCTCGCGCTTCGCCCATTCGAGCTCTTCGGCGACGGGAGTGCACACGGCGACGAGCTCGCTCTCGGCGACCTTGTGGGCGATGTTCTCGGCATGGCGGCGGCCCATGCGGCCGACGCCCGCGATGCCGATTCGCAATCGGGGATTGGTCATTGGCGTTTTCCTGCTGGCGCCGGGCCGCCCCAAGCCGCCAGGCGCGCCCCCTCCGGGGGCAGCGAGCGGAGCGAGCGTGGGGGTCGTTTCATCCGAGCTCGACGATCCGCTTCTCGCGCCACGACGTCGTAGCCGCCTCGGCGAGCGCGAGCGCCGCGACGCCGTCGTCGATCGACGTCTTCGGTTGTGCCCGGCCGGCGACGACGTCGAAGAAGTGGGCCATCTCGATCGCGTACGCCGCGCGGTAGCGCTCGAGGAAGAAATGCTCCGGCTTGTCGGCGGTGATCGCGCCCGACGACCACAACACGACCTCGGTGGGACGGTGGTTGCCGGCCTGCAGCATCCCGTTCGGGCCGAGCACCTCGAAGCGCTGGTCGTAGCCGTATGCGGCGCGACGGATCGTGTTGATCTGCGCGAGTCGCCCGTTCTGCGTGCGAATCGTCACCGCCGTCGCGTCGATGTCGCCGGCGCCTTCGATCGCGCAATCCGTGAGGCAGCTTCCGGTCGCGTAGACGCTCGCCGCCTCGTCGTCCAGGATCCAGCGGAAGATGTCGAAGTCGTGGATCAGCATGTCCTTGAAGATGCCGCCCGAGCGCTTGATGTAATCGACCGGCGGCGCGCCGGGATCGCGGCTCGTGACGATCAGCATCTCCGGGGTTCCGATCTCGCCGGCGTCGATCCGTTCCTTAAGCGACGCGAATGTCGGGTCATAGCGGCGCTGGAAGCCGATCACGCACGCGACGCCGGCGGCGTGAACCGCTTCGGCGCAAACGCGCGCGCGCTCGAGCGCGAGGTCGACCGGCTTCTCGCAGAAAATCGCTTTCCTGGCCTTCGCCGCGCGCTGGATGTATTCGGCGTGCGTGTCGGTCGACGACGCGATGAGCACCGCGGCGATGCGCTCGTCGTCGAACACGCGCCCGGCATCGGCGACGTCCGCACCGTGCTTCTGCGCGAGCGTCTGCGCCGCGCTGCGGTCGACGTCGACGACATGGCGAAGCCGCACGCCGGGTTGACGGGCGACGTTGCCCGCGTGGATGTTGCCGATGCGGCCTGCGCCGAACAATGCGACGTCGATCATTTGCGCGCTCCGAGCTTCCATTCGTTACCGGAATAGGGACAGAGACGACTTTTGCGCAAGCCGTCGGCAAAGGTCGTCTCCGACCCTACTTCGGCTTCAGCATCCATTCATGCGCGGGATCGTTGCGGAAATGCCATTCGCGCTTCGGCCCCGCCATCACGTTCAGGTAATACGATTCGTAGCCGTACGGGACGACGACCGGGTGATAGCCGCGCGGCACCATCACGACGTCGTGATCCTCGACGGCAAGAGACTCGTCGAGCGAGCGATCGCCGGTATAGACGCGCTGGAACGCGAAACCCTGCTCCGGTGACAGCCGATGGTAATACGTCTCCTCGAGCGCGCTCTCGTGCGGCAGGTTGTCGGCGTCGTGCTTGTGCGGCGGATAGGACGACGAGTGCCCGCTCGGCGTGCGCACCTCGACGACGAGCAGATGCGACGCCGGCTCGCTTTCGGGCAGGATGTCGCAGACATAGCGCGTGTTGAGGCCCGTGCCGCGCGCGAAGCGCTTCATCTGCGACGGCTCGATCAGCCGCGTCGGCGCGCTGCCCGGCCCCGGCGCGCTCGCGACGGCGACTTGCGCGGCGCCGTGCGCCGTCACGTCGACGTTGCCCCCGTTCGCAAGATACACCGCATGCGGCGCCGCGTCGTCGAAAACGTCGCGGCGGCCGCCGATCCGCGCGAACGCCTCGCCGCCACGCTGACGAACGGTGACGAGGCCACCCAGCACGACGATGCAAAGCTCGTCGTTCGGCTGGTCGATCGCGACCGATTCGCCGTCGCGCAAGCGGTGCGCGGAGAAGCCGACGTAGCGCCAGCCTGCCGACTGCGGCGTCACGCGGACGATGTCGCGGCCTTCGCGTTTCGCTTTGACGAGGAGTGTCATGTCGGATGGAGCGCGTTGCCCTTGACGAGTTGCGCGAGATGACGATAGCCCATTTCCGCATAGCGATAGGCGGGCGCGACCACCGGATCCTGCTCCGCCTCGACGACGAGCCATCCGCGATATGAATTGCGCCGCAGGATGTCGATCAACGCCGGGAAATCGACGGCACCGTCGCCGGGAACCGTGAACACGCCGTTGATGACGGCCTCGAGAAAGCTCCAATCGCGATTGCGCGCAAGCCGGATGACGTCCGGGCGCACGTCCTTGCAGTGGACGTGGCAGACGCGCGTTACGTGCTTGTCGAGCATCGCGATCGCATCGCCACCGGCGAACGTCATGTGGCCGCTGTCGAACAGGAGCCCGACCTCGTCGCCGGTGTTCTCGATCAGACGGTCGACGTCATCGGGCGTCTCGACATACGCGCCCATGTGATGGTGGTACGCGAGCCGCACGCCACGATCGAGCGTATGGCGGGCGAATTGCGTGATGCGGCGACCGTAGTCGCGCCACTGGCCTGCGTTCGTGAAGCGCGGCCGCTTGTAGAGCGGCGCGCTCGCGCCCTGGATGCTGTCGGCGACCTCGCCGTAGACCATCACGTTCGCGCCGCCTTCGGCGAGCAGCGTCAGGTGCGAACCGACGGCGGCGATCTCCTCGTCGGCCGATCGCCTCGCGAGGTGTCCCGAATACCAGCCGGACACGAGCGCGAGGCCGTACGGCTGCAGCACCGCGCGCAATGCGCGCGGCTCGCGCGGGAACTTGTTGCCGAGCTCGAAGCCCTGGTAGCCGATGCGCGCGCCTTCCGACAGCGCGACGTCGAGCGGCGTCTCGCCGCCGAGCGACGGCAGGTCGTCGTTGCTCCACGAGATCGGGTTGATGCCGATGCGCAATGACCCCCCCACGCTTGCGGCTGTCGCCGCCGCGCTGCCGCCTGAGGGGGCGGAGCTCGCGGCTCGGGACGGCCCTGCGCCGCTCGTGTCTCGGGTCCCCGTGCTCACGGCCGCTGTTCCTTCTTGCCTTCCTCGTACTGCTCGCGTGCCTCGCGCACCTTCGCGCGCGGCGAGACTTCCGGCACGGCGACGTCCCACCACCAGCCGCCCTCCTGCGTCGCGCGGTTCGGATCGGTCTCGATCGCGATCACGTAGGTCCGATCGGCCGCGCGCGCCCGTGCGAGCGCCTGCTCGAGCTCGGCGATGTTCGCAACGTTCTCGGCGCGCGCGCCGAGCGCCGTCGCATGCGCCGCGAAGTCCACTTTCGGAGGCTCGGGCATCGCGCGGATGCAATCGTCGAGCAAATTGTTGAACGGTGCGCCGCCGCACGCCTGCTGTAGCCGGTTGATGCAGCCGAATCCGCGGTTGTCGAGCACGACGACGACGAGCTTCAGCCCCAGCATCACCGACGTCGCGATCTCCGAGTTCATCATCAGGTAGCTGCCGTCGCCGACGAGGACGACGACCTCGCGCTCCGGATGCGCCATCTTGACGCCGACGGCGCCGGCGATCTCGTAGCCCATGCACGAGTAGCCATACTCGACGTGGTAGCCGCCCGGCGTCGAAGTGCGCCAGAGCTTGTGCAATTCCCCGGGCAGCGAGCCCGCGGCGCAAACGACGATGTCGCGTGTCGTCGAGTCGCCGGCCGAGCGCTGCACGGCGCCGATCACGTCGCCCTCGTACGGAAGCGCGACATCGCGGCGGCCGGTGATTCGTGCAACATCCGCGCGCCACGCCTGTCCGCTTTCCTTTGCGCGCACGGTCCACGCGACGTCCGGGCGCCAGCCGGACAGCGCATCCGACAACGCATGCAGCGCCGCCCGCGCGTCGGCGCGTACCGCGAGCCCGCGCCATTTGATCGCGTCGAAGCGCGCCACGTTGATCGACAAAAGCTGCGCCGACCCGAACATCGAATGCGATCCCGTCGTGAAATCCTGGAGTCGCGCGCCGACCGCGACGACGACGTCGGCGTCGCGCGCGAGCGCGTTCGCGGCAGGCGAGCCGGTGACGCCGATCGAGCCCTGCTGCATCGGATCGTCCCACGCGAGCGCACCCTTTCCGCCTTGCGTCTCGGCGACCGGCACGCCGTGCTGGTCGGCGAAGCTTGCGAGCGCATCGCCCGCGCGCGCATAGAGCACGCCGCCGCCGGCGACGATCAGCGGCCGCTTCGCTTCGCGAAGCAGCGCGACCGCCTCGTCGATCTCGATCGCGGACGGGGGCGCGGCGGCGAAACGCACGAGCGGCGGCGCGAAGAAATCGGCCGGGTAGTCGTACGCCATCGCCTGCACGTCCTGCGGCAGCGCGAGCGTGACCGGTCCGCACAGCGCCGGATCGGTCAGGACCGCGATCGCGCGCGGCAGCGCCGTCAGCAGTTGCGCCGGATGCGCGATGCGGTCGAAATAACGCGAGACGGGACGGAAGCAGTCGTTTGCCGAAACGGTCCCGTCCTGGAAGTCCTCGATCTGCTGCAGCACCGGATCCGGCGCGCGCGTGACGAAGATGTCGCCGGGCAGGAACAGCACCGGCAGCCGGTTCGCGTGCGCAAGCGCGGCGGCGGTGACGAGGTTCGTCGCGCCGGGACCGATCGACGTCGTGCACGCCATCATTCGCCTGCGCATGCTCGCTTTCGCGAACGCGATCGCCGCGTGCGCCATCGCCTGCTCGTTGTGCGCGCGGTACGTGGGCAGCACATCGCGGTGCGCGAACAGCGCTTCGCCGACGCCCGCGACGTTTCCATGGCCGAAGATCGCCCACACGCCGGCGAAGAGCGGTTTTTGCGCATCGTCGCCGTCGACGCGCAGCGCGGCGAGGTAGCGGACGAGCGCCTGCGCCATCGTGAGCCGAACGGTCTTCACGTTGGTATCTTCCTCACCCGCTCGCCGCTTCGCATCTCGCTCCCTCTCCCTGCGCGCGGGAAGAGGGTTGGGCCGAGGGGCGAGCCGCGCGCCAGGCGTCGATCAGCGATTCGAATCGCGCCCGCACCGCGCGCACCAGCGCCGCGTCGTCGATCGTGCCTTCCAGCCACTGCCGCGCCGGCGCCTCGAAGATCGTGCGGCCGACGGCGAAGCCGCGACAGGTCGCGCTGCCGCGGGCCTCGCGAAACGCCTTCGCAAGCGCCTCGACGCTCGCGCTCTGGCCGAGGATCAGCACGCCGCGGCAATACGGGTCGCGCTCGGCGATCAGCGCGTCGACGTCGGCCCACTGCTCGGCATCCATCGGCTGCAGCTTCCACCACTCGGGATGAATGCCGAGGTTGTAGAGCCGCTTCAGCGCGCGGTAAACCGTATCGCGATCGCGCGGTAAGGATTTCGGCGGCACGATCTCGAGCATGAGCTCGTGCCCGCTCGCCTGCACCGCGTCGTAGAGCGCCAGAACCTGCGCTTCCTGCTCCAGGCGATTGTCGATCGCATCGTCGGGATGGTACTGGACGAGGCACTTGACGACGTGCTCGGACGGCCACGAAAGCAGCGTCGTGCCGATCGAGCGGCCCCGGTCGAAGACGAGCGGATTCGAGCCGGACAACTCGACCGGCCGGCCGATCCACCAGCCGCGTCCCGTCGCATCGTTCAGCGCATCCTGGCCGTAGCGGTCGTCGCAGAGCAGCCCGACGCGTCCTTTCATGCCCGGATGCCGGTCGACGTCGGCGACGGCGGCGACGAACAGCTCCTTGAGCTTCGGAATGCGCGACTCGTCGGCGCCCGTCTGCTGCGCGAGCTTGAAAAATTGATTGCGGTGGTCGAAGGCGAACGCGAGCACTTCGTCGCGCGGCGTGCGCGGCGCGGTGACGCGATGGAGCCGCGTCAGCATCGCATCGCGATCCGGCCGCGGAATGCGCTCGGCGTTGGCGAGAAAATAGTCGAGCTCGACGCGCGTCGGCATCGCCGGCGCGCAGCCGTGCCGCGACACGACGAGCGCGCCGCAGGCGTTCGCGTAGCGGACGCACGCGCCGTAATCCTCGCCGCGCACCCAGCCGGACAGGAAGCCGGCCGAAAACGCGTCCCCGGCGCCGAGAACGTTCAGCACCTCGACGCTGACGCCGCGGCCGTTGAACGCGGCGTCGAGCGATGCGGGAATCGCGCCGTCGATCACCGCGCAGCCCAGCGGGCCGCGCTTGACGACGAGCACCGCCTTCGTATGCCGGCGCACTTCCGCGAGTGCCCGCAGGATGTCGTCGCTGCCGCCGGCGATCGCGAACTCCTCGATCGTGCCGATGACGAGATCGAAGCGCGGCAGCATTCGCTGCAAGTGCGCGGACACCGTGCCGGACGCGATGTAGCGCGTCGCGCCGTCGCCGCGCTTGGTCAATCCCCACAGCACCGGCCGATAGTCGATGTCCAGCACGGTCCGTACGTCGTTCGCACGCGCATGGTCGAGCGCGCGGTTGCTCACGCCTGCGATGTATTCGGTCGAAAAGTGCGTGCCGGTGATGAGCAGCGCCCGCGACTTCGCGATGTAGCCTGCCTCGATCTCGGCGTCGCCGATCGCCATGTCCGCGCAGTTCTCGCGCAGGAAGATGAGCGGGAACGTCGCCTTGTCCTCGATGCCGAGGACGACCGCGGCGGTGAGCCGCGACGGATCGACGCCGACGTGGCTCACGTCGCAGCCTTCGCGCGCGATCGTCTCCGTGAGGAAACGCCCCATCGCATCGTCGCCGACACGGGAGATCAGTCCGGCGCGAAGGCCGAGGCGCGCGCAGCCGAACGCCGTGTTCGCCGACGAGCCGCCCAGGTACTTGGCGAAGCTCGTCACGTCTTCGAGACGCGCGCCGATCTGCTGCGCGTAGAAGTCGACGCCGAAGCGTCCGAGACAGACGATGTCGAGCGTCCGGTCGGCGGCGAAGCGCGTGGTGTTCTGCATCGCGAGGAAGCGTGGCGGACGGGGCGTTACGGCGACGGGACGCGATCCGCCGATGATATCGCGTTCACGGTGGCGCCCGCCTTCCCGCGGACCTTCGCGGTCCGCGAGATCCGCGCACTGATCTCGTCGATCGCGCCGATCAGCGCCTGCACCGGCGCGAACTGGTGCAGCGTTCGATGGTAGAGCGCGCCGGACGGACAGCTCCAGATGTCGCGGCGGAACGGAACCGCGCGCACGCCGATGTCGGGCCGCACCCGCAGGAACGCGTCGGCGATGCACGACAGGTACGGCCCCGACTTCAGGATTTCGAGCACCGCGAGCACCGAGCTCGACTCGACCATCACGCGCGGCGGCGCGCCGCCGTCGTCGCGCAGCGCCGTCATCAGCTTGGCGACCATTTCGCGATCGCGCTGATAAAGCGCCCACGGATACGGCGCGAGGTCGGCGGCCGACACCTGGCGGCGGCGGACGAGCGGATGATCGTCGCCGGCGATCACGCGCATCGTGAGGTCGAAGAAGCGGTGCACGTCGATGCCCGGCGGGGGCACGCCGGCGTCGGGCAGCGCGCAGACGACGATGTCGAGATCACCGGCGAAAAGCTTCGGATGGATGATCGTGTTGACGCCGACGTCGAGCTCGACTTCCAGATTCGGAAGCTGCTGCTGGAGCCGCACGATCGCGAGCGGGATCACGGTCGCGCCCCAGAACGGGCCCGCCCCGATGCGCAGGCGTCCGGCGGCGCCCTTCGTGAACGCCCGCATCTCGGCGTCGGCGAAGCGGCACTGCGCGTCGATCAGCTTCGCGTGCGCGAGGAGCGTCTCGCCCAACGGCGTCAGCGCCATGCCGCGTGCACGGCGCTCGAATAGCGCGAGCCCGTAATGCGTTTCGAGACGGCGAACGCTCTTCGTGAGCGCCGGCTGGCTTACGCCGAGCGCCTGCGCCGCCGCGCTGACGCTGCCGGCGCCGGCGACGGCCAGGAAATCGCGTAGCAGCGCCGCGTTGCGAAGCAGTGGCATAACGTGCAGTTATCGGACGAGCGCGAAAGAGAATTTTACAGGATAGGTCGACGGTGCGAGACTCGCGGTCGTTCTCCTTTTGGCCGCTTCGCGGAACCGCCATGAAAGCCGTCTTCGTGCTCTTCGACTCGCTCTGCCGGAATGCGCTCGGCTGCTACGGCTCCCGCTGGGTGAAGACGCCGAACTTCGACCGCTTCGCCGCGCGCGGCGTCACGTTCGACAGCCACTTCGTCGGCAGCCTGCCCTGCATGCCGGCGCGGCGCGACCTGCACACCGGGCGTCTCAACTTCATGCACCGAAGCTGGGGTCCGCTGGAGCCGTTCGACAACTCGTTCCCCGTCTCGCTTTGGGATCACGGCATCCACACCCACCTCGTCAGCGACCATCTGCATTACTTCGAGGACGGCGGCGCGACCTATCACGGCCGCTTCCGCACCTGGGATTTCGTCCGCGGCAACGAATACGATCCGTGGAAGGCGCTCGTCCAGCCGCCGATCGAGCGGCTCCGCGCAAAGTACGCCGCGAAGCACTACCCGCTCGACGTGCGCAACTGGAAGCGGATGCAGCATGCGATCAACAGCGAGTTCATGGTCGACGAGAACGACCTGCCGCTCGCGCGCTGCTTCGCGTCGGGCTTCGAGTTCCTCGACCACAACCGCGACGCCGACCCGTGGTTCCTGATGCTCGAGTGCTTCGACCCGCACGAGCCGTTCCAGGCGCCTGCGCGCTTCAAGGAGCAGTACAGGACGAGCTACAGCGGCGGCATCCTCGACTGGCCGATCTACGAGAAGGTCACCGACAGCGCCGAGGAGATCGCCGAGATCCGCGCGAACTATGCGGCGCTCGTCGCCGCCTGCGATCATTACTTCGGCGAGCTCCTCGACTACTTCGACCGCCACGACCTCTGGCGCGACACGGCGCTGATCCTCTCGACCGACCACGGATTCCTGC
The DNA here is from genome assembly GCA_035495715.1 of Casimicrobiaceae bacterium. Taxonomy (GTDB): domain Bacteria; phylum Pseudomonadota; class Gammaproteobacteria; order Burkholderiales; family Casimicrobiaceae; genus VBCG01. Next base: position 70,848 of record DATJFI010000044.1, on the reverse strand, counting down.
TCGCCGAGCACGACTGGTGGGGCAAGAACCTGCAGCCGTACTACACGGAGATCTCGCACATCCCGCTGGTCGTCCATCATCCCGCGTTCGCCGATCGCGCCGGTGCGCGCCGCAAATCGCTGACGCAGACGATGGACCTGATGCCGACGTTCCTCGATCTCTTCGGCATCGCGCGGCCTGCCGAGGTGCGCGCACGCTCGGTGCTGCCGCTGCTCGATGCCGATCGCTCGCAGCGCGACATCGGCATCTTCGGCATGTTCGGCGGCCCGATCGGGGCGACCGACGCGCGCTACACGTACTACCTCTACCCGGAGGATCTCTACGCGCCGGGGCTGCACGAATACACGCTGATGCCGATGCACCTCAACACGCTGTTCAGCGCATCCGAGATGAAGACGGCGACGCTCGCGCCGCCGTTCGACTTCACGAAGGGCATGCCGCTGATGCGCATCGACGCGCTGAAGGACGCGCGCCGCATCCCGATCCACGACGACAAGAAGTTCGATCCGGAGGTCGGCACGACGCTCTACGATCTTGCGACCGACCCGAAGCAGCAGAGGCCGTTCCGCGACGAAGGCATCGAGCGCCGCTTTCACGAAGGCATCGCGCAGGCGCTTCGCGCGCACGACGCGCCGGCCGAGATCTACGGGCGATACGGGGTCGGCACCGCGTACCGGCAGGCGACGACAACGACAGAGGAGGAAACGCTTTGATCGCAAACCTTCGGCACGTCCGCATCCTGCTGGCGGCGCTCGCGCTCGTCGCGACGACGCCAGCCACGGCACAGCAGAAAGCATTCGCCGACGTCGGCAAGCAACCCGACATCACGGTGCTGATCGGCTCGACGCCATGGTATCCGGCGTTCGAGAAGGTCGTCGGTCTCTACGAGCAGCAGACCGGCAATCACGTGAAGCTCGACGTCACGCCGTTCGGCAACATCCTCGAGAAGGCGCGCAACGCCGTGCGTACGGGCCAGAGCCCGTACGACCTGATGACGCTCGATACGCAATGGACGATCGAGTTCTACGAGGGCGGGTTCGTGTCGCCGCTCGCCGATGTCGATCCGGCGTTCGCGATGCCGAAGGAAGTGTTCCACTACGGCGATTCCGGCTACTGGAACGCGCAGAAGCGCTGGCGCACCGCCGGCGGCGGCAAGCTGATGGCGTATACGGTGCTCGGCAACGTGCAGCTTCTCTACTATCGCGACGACGTGCTGAAGCAGGCGGGCCTCGCGGTGCCGAAGACGTGGAACGACGTGCTGGCGTCGTGCACGAAGCTCGCGAAGCCGCCGTCGACGTACGGCTTCGTCGCCCGCGGCGAGAAGGGCAACGGCATCCGCTACGACTGGCAAAGCGTGATGCTCGCCGAGGGCGCGCAGGTCGTGAAGGATCCGGAGGCCGGCGACTTCACGGTCACGATCAACAGCCCGCAGGCGAAGAAGGCGCTCGATCTCTACGTCGACCTGTTGAAGCACTGCGGTCCGCCGAACTACGGCTCGCTCGGCCAGGGCGACGTGATCCAGCTCCTCGCGACCGGCAAGGCGGCGCTCGGCGACGTCGTGACCGCCGCGTTCGCGAGCTTCGAGGATCCGAACAAGTCGGCCGTCGTCGGCAAGCTCGACACCGCGCCGCTGCCGGCGGGCGCGAACGGCGCACACGGCGCCGTCATCGGCAACTGGAACGCGGTGATTCCGAAGAACGCGCCGGATGCGCAGAAGAAAGCGGCGCTCGCGTTCTCGCGGTGGTTCCTGACCTACGATGCGCAGCGCGCGTTCGCCGAAGCGGGCGGCATTCCGAACCGCAGCGACGTCTACACGTCCGACCTCGCGAAGAACCCGAAGTATCGCTGGATGCCCGCCTATCTCGAGACGCAGAAATTCGCGAAGCAGGAGCTGGGCTACGCCGAAGGTGCGCAGGTCGAGCAGATCCTGGGCCTGCGGCTCAACCAGGCGCTGATCGGCGAGATGGGCGCAGGCAAGGCGCTCAACACGGCCGCGCAGGAGATCGAGGCGCTCTTCAGGAAGAACGGCCGGCGCACCGGCGTGCTGCCGCCGTTGCCGGAGTAGGCGGAAGGCTTCATCGGGAAGCGGGACGCGATGCGCACGGTGGGCGCGTTGCGCGAGGCGACGCCGGGAGCCCCGGCGACGCGCGGTGGCATCGGCACACTCCTCGACCGCAGCTTCCGCTATTGGAGCCTCGTCCCCGCGGTGCTGCTTTTCGCGGCACTGACGCTCTATCCGCTGCTGAACCTCGTGCGGATGAGCGTGTCGACGGTCGGGTTCGCGAACGGCGTCGAGACGTGGACGCTCACGCCGCTGCGCAATTTCGCGGCGGTGCTCGAAGACGACGTCGTGCGGCCGGCCGTCGTCAACACGCTCGTATTCGTCGCCGTGTCGGTCGCGATCGAGATGGTCCTCGGCACCGCACTCGCGATCGCGGTGGCAGGTCTGTCACGCGCGAAGCGGCTCGTGCGCACGGTCGCGATCCTGCCGATCCTCGTGCCGCCGGTTGCGATCGGCAGCATATGGAAGCTCATGTACAACTACGATTTCGGGATCTTCAACCAGGCGCTCGTCGCGCTCGGCGCGATGCCGGTGAACTGGCTCGGCTCGACCAGCGTCGCGCTCTGGTCGGTGATCGCCGTCGACGTCTGGCATTGGGTGCCGTTCGTGTTCCTGATCCTGTTCGCGGCCGTCGAAGGGATTCCGCCCGATCTGCTCGAGGCGGCGCACGTCGACGGCGCCACGCGAGGACAGTCGCTGCGCTTCGTCGTGCTGCCGCTTTTGCGACCCGCGATCGTCGTCGCCTTCCTGTTCCGCGCGATCCTCGCGTTCAAGGTGTTCGACGAGGTGTTCCTGCTCACGGCCGGTGGGCCGGGGACGTCGACCGAGCTCGTGAACCTGCATCTCTACAAGGTCTTCTTCGAGCAGAACCGGCTGGGCTACGGCGCCGTGCTGTCGCTTGCGGTGATCGCGGCGATCGTCGCGTTCCTGCTCGTCTCTCGCCGCGTCGCGCTCGCCGTCGCGGCTATGCACCGATGACCACCGACACACGCGGAACGGCGGCGCTTCGCGCGGGCATCCCCGGCCGGCTTTACGTCGCGCTGGCGATCTTCGCGATCGTCGCACCGTTCCTGTGGATCCTCACGGCGTCGTTCAAGCACCAGATCGCGATCTATGCCGGGCAGTTCCCGTTCACGCCGACACTTGCGAATTACGCCGACGTGCTCTTCGGACGGCGCTCCGATTTCAGCGGCAACATCGCGAACAGCCTGATCGTCGCCGCGTCGAGCACCGCGCTCGTCCTCGTCGTCGGCGCCCTCGCCGCGTATTCGCTGCAGCGCTTTCGCTGGCCGGCGTGGGTGAGCGCCGGCTTTCTCGGCTGGACGCTCGTCTTCCACATGGTGCCGGTGCTGACACTGCTCGGACCGTGGTATGTCGCATTCCGCGAGCTCGGGCTCTACGACACGCGCGCGGCGCTCGTCGTCACGCACGTCACCATCAACCTGCCGATGACCGTGTGGCTGCTGCGCACGTTCTTCCGCGAGATCCCGCCGGAAATCCTCGAGGCCGCGCACGTCGACGGCTGCGGACCCTTCGACGCGTTCCGCCGCATCGCGCTGCCGCTCGCGCTGCCCGGGCTGATCGCCGCCGGCATCCTCGCATTCGTCTTCAGCTGGAACGAGTTTCCGATCGCACTGACGCTCACGTCGCGCGTCACGGCGACGGTCCCCGTCGCGATCGCGCGCTTCGCGCAGCAGTACGAGATCCAGCACGCGCAGATGGCGGCCGCGTCGGTGATCTCGACGATCCCGGCGGTCATCCTGATGTTCCTCGGCCAGCGCTTCATCGTGAGCGGGCTCACGCTCGGGGCGGTGAAGTAGCGGATCGCGTGTTGCGGGACGCGCGAGCGGGTGCTAAAGTCAGCCCGCAAACAAGCGTTCCACATAATGGGACTTTAAAGTCCACAGGAGGAGAACCCATGCAGCACGTTCCAACGCGCCGTCTTGCAACGCTTGTCCTCGCCCTCGCGGGCGTGACGCTCGCCGGGATCGCACAGGGTCAGGCCGCGCCCGGCGCGACAGTCGAAGGCGACACGATCATGCTCGGCCAGACGGCCGCGCAATCCGGGCCGCAGGCGCCGATCGGCGCGTCGAAGTGGGGACTCGAAGCGTTCATCGGCTGGGCCAACGCGAAGGGCGGCATCGGCGGCAAGAAGCTCGGCCTCGTCAGCTACGACGACGGCTACCAGCCCGCGCAGACGACGGCGCTCGACAAGAAGCTGGTCTACGAGGATCGCGTGTTCGCGATCGTCGGCAGCATCGGCAGCCCGACGACGGCGGCGGTCTACAAGACGCTGAACGAAGCGCACGTGCCGCTGATCTCGATGGGCAGCGGCAGCCCGATCTTCTACGAGCCGGGGCTCAAGTACGTGTTTCCGTCGTGGCCGATCTACACGACCGACGGCGAAACGATGGGCGCGTACGTCAAGAAGCACTTCGCCGGGCAGCCCACCGCGGTGATCTACCAGGACGACGGCTTCGGCAAGCCGATCCTGGCCGGCATCAAGAAGGCGCTCGGCAAGGTCGACGTCGAGATTCCGTACGTGCCGTCGCAGGTCGACTTCAGCAGCGCGGTGATCAAGCTCAAGTCGCAGGGCATCAAGGTGGCGATGCTGGCGACGATCGCCACGTCGGGCGCACAGATCCTGAATCAGATGGACAGCCTCGACTACCATCCGACGCGCATCCTGACCTCGTCGGCGTGCGGCTACGGCGGCATCTTCGGCACGATCAAGTCGCTCGAAGGAACGTATTGCACCGCGTTCCTGCCGCCGCCCGAGAGCTCCGATCCGAAGTGGAAGGAATTTGCCGAGGCGATGGCCAAGTACGCGCCGGGCCATGCGCCGGACATCTACGCCGCCTGGGGCTGGCTGGCCGGCCAGGTGACTTACGCCGGATTGTCGAAGATCAAGGGCCCGATCACGCGCGACGCGCTCGTCGCGCAGCTCGAGACGCTGCGCAATTTCGACACGATCGCCGGCAAGATCAACTATTCGTCCGAGCGCCACGAAGGAAGCTGCTGCCAACTGTTGTGGCAGGCGAAAGGCGGCAAGTGGCAGATCGTCCCCGACAGCGAGTTCAACGGCTCGGAGATGAAATAGGGTAGTGGTCCCCCCACGCTCGCGGCTTTGCCGCTTCGCTGCCCCCCAGGGGGCGGAACGCGCGGCTCGGGGCGGCCCTTCGCCGCGCGTGGCGCGCAGGCTTCGATGACGCAGTACCTGCTCCAGATCGCGCTGGCCGGCATCGCGCAGGGCAGTCTCTTCGCGCTGACGGCGCTCGGCCTCGTGATGATCTACAACGCGAGCTCCGTCGTGAACTTCGCGCACGGGGCCATGGGAATGGCGGCGACCTACGTCGCCTACCTGCTCATCACGAAATGGCAGGCGCCGTTCGCGCTCGCGTTCGCCGGCGCGCTCGTCGCCGCGTTCGTGCTCGGCGTCGTCGTGCAGACGCTTTTCCTCGCACGCCTGCGCCATGCGCCGCTCATGTCGCAGGTCGTCGTCACGCTCGGTCTCTTCATGCTGCTCGAAGGACTGCTCGGCCTCGCGTTCGGCTACAACCCGCGTCCGATGAGCGAATCGATCGCGATCAAGCCGGTGATCCTCGGCAACCTCGTGCTGCGCCCGCAGGACGTGCTCGAGCTCGCGCTGCTGCTGGTCCTGGGATTGGCGCTCGCCGCGCTTTTCGCCGCGACGAAAGTCGGGCTCGGCATGCGCGCGATCACCGAGAATCCGTACGCCGCGCAGCTCATGGGCATTCCGGTCGGGCGCGTGCTCGCGATCGCATGGGGCGTCGGCGTCATGCTCTCCGCCGTCGTGGCGATTCTTGCTGCGCCGATGACGTCGGTCACGCCCAACATGATGGACACGATCGTCGTCTACGGTTTCGTCGCGGCGATCGTCGGCGGCTTCGGCTCGATGGCGGGTGCGCTCGCAGGTGGCCTGATCCTCGGCGTCGTCGTCAACATGATCGACGCGTTCGTGGCACCCGAGCTCGCGATGTCGATCGTCTTCGGATTGCTGCTCGTCGTGCTCTACGTGAAGCCGGACGGGCTGTTCGGCCGCGTCCAGGTTCAGAAGGTGTGAACGGCGCCGTGGTGCGAAGTGCCGCGATCGCCCTCGTCGTGCTTTGCGCGGCGCTGCCGATCCTTCTCCAGGCGATCGGCGAGCGCCAGGTCTACTGGCTGTTCGTCGTCTCCGAGTTCTACGTCTTCGCGATCGTCGCCATCAGTCTCGACCTCTTGATGGGACGAAGCGGGCAGATCTCGCTCGGACAAAGCGGCTTCGTCGCGCTCGGCGCCTACACGACGGCGATCCTGAATCAGCGCTTCGGCGTCGATCTCGTCGTCGGCATGCTGGCCGGCGCGTCGGTCGCCGGCCTCGCGAGCCTCGTGCTCGGACTTCCCGCGACGCGATTGCGCGGCCATTACCTCGGCATCGTCACGCTCGGCTTCGGGATCGCCGTCGATCAGATCGCGCTCAAATGGGATTCGCTCACGGGCGGCGATCAGGGCATCCACCTGCATCGACCCGTCGCGCTCGGCCTCGACGTCGGGACGCCGGTGCGCATGTACTACGTCGCGCTCGTCACGCTCGTCGTCGTCGTGCTGCTCGTCTGGAGTCTCACGCAGACGCGGATCGGCCGCGCATTCGCCGCGATCAAGGACAGCGAGATCGCGGCCGCCGCGATGGGCGTTCCGGTTGCGCGGACGAAGGTGCTCGCGTTCATCGTCAGCGCCTTTCTCGCCGGCGCCGCCGGCGGCATCTACGCGTTTCTCGCCGGCTTCGTCGCGCCGGAGGACTTCGGCATCGACAGCTCGCTGCTGTTCTTCGCGATGGTGGTGATCGGCGGCATGGGATCGATCCCCGGCGCGATCGGCGGTGCCGTCGTCGTCGACGCGATCCGCACCACCGCCGCGACCGTCAGCGGGCTGTCGCTCGCGATCCTCGGCGGGATGATCGTGCTCGTCGTGCTGTTCTTCCCCGGCGGGCTGAAGGGGTGGCTTCGCGCCCGCGCCCGGCGGACGGCCCATGCGCACGCGCCGAAAGCGGTCGTCACGCAGGATGCTTGAGGCGCGCAACGTCACGGTTCGCTTCGGCGGTCTCGTCGCCGTCAACGCGCTCGACCTCGACGTTCCCGACCGCGGCGTGTTCGCGCTCGTCGGGCCCAACGGCGCGGGCAAGACGACGCTGATCAACGCGCTCTCCCGCGTGTGCCCGGTCACGCAGGGAACGATTCGATTGAACGGAGTCGACGTGCTCGCGCTCCTGCCGCATCAGGCGGTGCGCGCAGGCATCGCGCGAAGCTTCCAGCGCGCGGAACTGTTCCCGACACTGACCGTCCTCGAAAACCTGCTCGTGGGCCTGCACAGCACGATGAAGACGGGGCTCACCGGCGCACTGATGACGCCCGCGACGCGCGCCGAGGAAAGAAGCGGACGCGCGCGCTGCGAGCGCGTGCTTCGCGACCTCGACCTGTGGGACATCGCGCATGCGAGTCCGGCCGACCTGCCGTACGGCCACCAGAAGCTGCTCGATGTCGCGCGCGCGCTCGTGTCCGAGCCGACGCTGCTTCTCCTCGACGAGCCGTTCGCCGGGCTGACCGAGGCCGAGACGCCGCGCCTCACCGCGTGCATCGCCGCCGCCGGCGAGCGTCGCGCCGTGCTGATGATCGAGCATCACTTCGAGCTTCTCGAAAGCATCGCGACGTGGATGACCGTGATGGACTTCGGCTCCAAGATCGCCGAAGGTCCGCCTGCGGCAATGCGCGACGATCCCGAGGTGATCCGCTGCTACCTCGGCGCGGCACGCAGGCGCAGCGCCGCCGCTGCGTCATGCTGAAGCTCGACGATATTCACGTGCGCTACGGGCACGTGCATGCGCTTCGCGGCATCACGCTCGAAGTGCCCGACCGCGCGATCGTCGCGCTGCTCGGGGCGAACGGCGCCGGCAAGACGACAACGCTGAAGGCGATTTCCGGCATCGTGAAGCCGTCGCGCGGCCGCATCGTGTTCGACGGCGTCGACATCACGCGGCTCGATGCGTCGGACATCGTGCGGCGCGGAATCATCCATTGTCCCGAGGGTCGCCAGGTGTTCCCGGGTCTCACCGTCCGCGAGAATCTCGTGCTCGGAAGCTACGTTCGCGGCAACGGACGCGCACAGATCGACCGCGTGCTCGAGATGTTTCCGCGGCTTACCTCGCGGCTCGGCCAATCGGCGGGCACGCTCTCCGGCGGCGAGCAGCAGATGCTCGCGATCGGCCGCGCGTTGATGGGCGAGCCGCGGCTCCTGCTGCTCGACGAGCCGAGCCTCGGCCTCGCGCCGCTCATCATCGAGCACATCTTCGCCGCGATCGCGACGTTCCGCGAGCGCGACATCTCCGTGCTGCTGATCGAGCAGAACGCGGCGCTCGCGCTCGAGTTCGCGAGCTTCGCCTACGCGCTTTCGCACGGGCGCGTCCGCTTCGCGCGCGCCACCGACGAGCTGTCGGGCTCGGACCTCGTGCGGCAGGCGTATCTCGGTTGACGGATCGACCGCTCCTTGCGCATTCGAGAGAGCATGACGCTCGGTTGACGATGATGCGACAAATGGTTAATGTATGAAATGCTGGTTCGCATGTTGAGAATTTGGAGGATCCCATGATTCGCAATAGCTGGTACGTCGCCGGTCTTTCGCGCAGCTTCAAATACAGGCTCGAGAAAAAGATCATCACCGGCCAGCCGATCGTCATGTGGCGCGCGCAGGACGGCAAGGTCGTCGCGTTCGACGGCCGCTGCTGCCACAAGCGCTTCCCGCTCTGGGACGGCAAGCTGCTCGATACGGGCATCCTGCGCTGCGCGTATCACGGCATGTGCTACGACAGCACCGGCAAGTGCGTCGACATTCCCGCGCAGCGCGACATTCCGATCTCGCCGGTCGCGCAGCTTCACGCCTATCCGCTGGTCGAGCAGGACGGGCTCGTATGGCTGTGGCCCGGCGATCCCGCGAAGATCGGCGACGTCAGGCCGCCGCGCATTCCGGAGCTCGTCGACCCGCGCTACGAGGCGGTCATCTCCGACCCGCCGGTCCGCGTGCGCGCGAACTACCGGCTGCTGATCGAGAACCTCCTCGACATCACGCACTTCTTCCCGCTGCACGACGGCAACATCGGCGACCTCGCGAACTCGATGATCCCCGTCGGCATCGTCGACGACGAGATCGACGGCAACCCGAAGGTGATGACGACGCGCAACGTGCAGAACTACAAGCTGCCGCCGTACTACCAGCGCTGGTTCGACCTGGACGTCGTCGATCGGCACCACACGCACTGCATGCTCGGTCCCGGCCTCGTCCGCGTGCAGTTGCGCCTCGCGCCGCCCGGCAAGCTCGGCACCGACTGCGAGCGCGGCTACATCCTCTGCCACACCGACACGCCGATCGACGAGCAGCATCTCGAGTGGCACTGGATCATGATCTCGCGCGCCGACGTGCGTTTCCCGCCGGATCCGTCGATGACGCTTTCGCAGGGCATGGCGTTCGAGTTTCCCGAGGTCGTCGCGCAGGACGAATGGGCGCTCGCGCGGCAACAGGAGATGCTCGAGTTCAGCGACGCGCTGCCCGACAACTCGCGCTACCGCGAGATCAACGTCCGTTCCGACATCGGCGTCGTTCACGCGCGCCGCGTGCTGTCGCGGATGGAGAAGGCCGAGCACAGCCAGCCGTTCGGCCTGCCGGCGGCGTCGCTCGAAATGGCGCGCTATGCGTCGGACGCGAAGCCGCACGGAGCGGCCGCATGAAGGTCGTCGTCGATTTCGACCAGTGCATGAGCAACGCGCAATGCGTGCGCGCGGCGCCGAGCGTCTTCGAGGTGCGCGAGGACGGCCTCCTCTACGTGCTGCAGGAGGCGCCGCCCGAAAGCCTGCGCGCCGCCGTCGAGGAAGCCGCGCGGCTGTGCCCGACGCAGGCGATCACGATCGAAGACTGATCTTCGAGTTCCGAGCGTGCGGTCCGTCGTCATCGTCGGTGCATCGCTCGCCGGCGTCTCGGCGGCGAAATCGCTGCGCAGGCTCGGCTTCGACGGCTCGATCACGCTCGTCGGCGACGAGCCGCATTTGCCCTATCAGCGGCCGCCGCTTTCGAAGCAGTTCCTGTCGGGCGAGTGGGATCGCGCGCGGATCGCGCTTCGCGTTCCCGACAGCCTCGGCATCGACTGGATGCTGGGCGCGCGCGCGACGTCGCTCGATGTCGCGCGCCGCGAGGTCACGCTCGACGACAACCGCCGGCTGCCGTTCGACGATCTCGTCATCGCGACGGGCGCACGCGCGCGCAAGCCGCGCTGGTACGCCGAGCTGCCGGGCGTGTTCACGCTGCGCACGCTCGACGACGCGCTCGCGATCCAGGCGCACGTGCGTGAAGGCGCCCGCCGGTTCGCGATCGTCGGCGCCGGCTTCATCGGCTCCGAGGCCGCGGCAACGCTGCGTGCGGCGGATCGCGACGTGACGCTGATCGACGTCGACCCGCTGCCGATGCTGCGCGCCCTCGGCGAACCGCTCGCGCGGATCTGCCACGGACTGCACGAGACGCACGGCGTGCAAATGGCAATGGGCTCGGCGGTCGAAGGCCTCGTCGGCGCGACGAGGGTCGAGGGCGTGCGGCTTGCCGGTGGCCGGATCGTCGAAGCCGACGGCGTCGTCGTCGGGGTCGGCGTCGTCCCGAACGTCGAATGGCTGCGCGACTCCGGCATCGCGCTCGATGACGGCGTCGTCTGCGATGCGATGGGTGCCGTGCCGGGCTGCGAGCGAATCGTCGCCGCCGGCGACGTCGCGCGCTGCACGCATCCGTACTATGGCCCGATGCGCATCGAGCACTGGAACAGTGCGATCGCACAGGGTGATACGGCCGCGCGGACGCTGCTCGCCGGGGCGGGCGCTGCGCAACCGAATGCCGCGATCCCGTTCTTCTGGTCCGACCAGCACGGCAACAAGCTGCAGCTCGTCGGTGCGCCGTCGCCCGCGGATTCGCTTCGCGTCGCCGAAGGCGGTTTCGACGAACGGCGCTTCGTCGCGCTGTTCGAGCGCGGCGACGCGGTGACCGGCGCGTTTCTGCTGAACAGCCCCCATCGCGTCGCCGCGTACACGGCGATCGTCGAAGAGGCGGCGCGTGGCATCGCGCACGAGACCGCGTCATGACGTCCGCCGCAGCACCCGCGTTTCTCGACGGCCTTCGCGTGCTGGAATTCGGGCACATCGCGGCGGCGCCGTTCTGCGGCATGCTGCTCGCCGACCTCGGCGCCGACGTCGTCAAGATCGAGGCGCCCGACGGCGATGGACTGCGCGCATGGCCGCCGGTCGTGACCGGCGACAGCGGCGACGCGTTCAGCCTGAACTTCGCGTCGCTCAACCGGGGCAAGCGCAGCGTCGTCGCGAACCTGAAGGACCGCGCACAGGTCGAGCGCGTCCTCGCGCTCTGCGCGCGCACCGACGTCATCCTCGAGAACTATCGGCCGGGCACGCTCGAGCGTCTCGGCCTCGGATGCGCCGACGTCGCCAAGCGCAACCCGTCGATCGTCTATTGCTCGATCTCCGGCTACGGCCAGACGGGCGAGCGCGCCCGCAACGGCGCGTTCGACGTCGTCGTGCAGGGGGCGTCCGGCCTGATGAGCGTGACGGGCGAACCGGATCGGCCGCCGGTCAAGTGCGGCGTCCCCGTTGCCGACTTCACGGCCGGCCTGTACGCCGCGTACACGATCGTCGCGGCGCACGGCCGCGCCGTGCGCGAGCAGCGGCCCGTGCATCTCGATTGCGCGATGCTCGATTGCCTGCTCGGCGTGTCTGCATTGCAGACGAGCGAATACTGGGGCACGGGAAAGGCGCCGGCGCGGCTCGGTTCCGCGCATCCGCGCAATGCCCCGTACCAGGCGTTTCGCGCGAGCGATGCGCCGTTCATCGTCGCGGCCGGCAACGACAGCCTGTGGGGCGAGGTGTGCGAGGCGACGGACAGGCGCGACCTGCTCGCCGATCCGCGCTTCGCCGGCATCGCGCAACGCGCGAAGAACCAGGCGGCGCTCGCCGCGATCCTGCAGGAAGTCTTCGCGACCAGGACAGCGCGCGAATGGCTCGACGAATTCGAGCGGCGCGGCGTTCCGAGCGGACCGGTGAACACGTTCGCGGACATCCTTGCCGATCGCGCGCTGATCGCGAGCGGTCTGATCCAATCGATGGACGTCCCGGTCGCCGGCGCGACGAGCACGATCGCCTACCCGGTGCAGATGAACGGCCAACGCGCTCGCGCATCGCGAGCGCCGCCGCAGTTGGGCGAGCATACGGAAGACGTGTTCGCCGAATGGCTCGCGACCCCGTCGACGCGCGCGGTTGCGCAGGATCCATGATTCACGTCGAACGCGATTGCCCGCGCGCCGGCTGCTGGCGCCTCGTGCTCGACGATCCGGCGAATGCGAACGCGCTTTCACCGACGCTCGTCGCGCGCCTCGATGAAGCGATCCGCGGCGCGCTGGCAGGCGACGCGCACGCGATCGCCTTCCATTCGAGCAGCGCGCGATTCTGCGCGGGCTTCGCGCTTCGCGACGCCGATGACGTCTCCGATGCCGAGCTTCGCTCGCGCTTCGAGGCGCTCGAGGCGCTGCTCGAGTCGGTTCGCCGCGCGCCCGCGTTGACGATCGCCGCCGTGCGGGGCGCCGCACTCGGTGCGGGTGGCGATCTGGTCGCGGCCTGCGACTACCGCATCGGCACGTCGGCCGCGCGCTTCGCGTTTCCTGGCAGCCGCTTCGGCGTCGTGCTCGGCACGCGGCATCTTGCCGCGCTTCTCGGCCGGCAGGCCGCACTCGAGATTCTCGTCGAAGGCAGGACGATCGACGCCGACGCGGCGTTGCGCTGCGGCCTTTTGAGCGAGCTCTGCGACGAGGACGGCGTCAGCGCGCGCATCGAGGCCATCGTGGAACGCTGCGAAACGATCGACGCGGAGACGTTGCGCGCGATGCTGCGGCTCCTGCGCGACGCGCCGTCGGCGCGCGACCGCGACGAACTGGTCGCGTCCGTTTCGCGAAACGGTTTTGCCGGACGCGTGCGCGAGCATGCCCGGCGCATCCGCGAGGCGCGCGAGCGGCGCCGGGCGCAGGCATGAAAACCGGCTCGAGCCGCAGAGGATCCGCGATGGCAGCGACGGCGTCGCCGGGCGCACGGACGACGCGTACACCCGCGCGGCGCACCGCGAAGCCGCAGGCCGCGCCGAAGCACGCCGCGACCGTCAAAGCCGGCGCGCCGCCGCTCAGCTCCATCGCCAAGGCGCTGCTCGTGCTCGAATGCGTCGGCCTCGCCGAACGGCGAACGCTGACCGACATCGCGAAGGACGTGCGGCTGCCGAAATCCACGCTGCTTCGTCTGCTGCACGCGCTGATCGCGCGCGGCTTCCTGCGCCGCACCGCGCACGGCGAATATGCGGTCAGTCTCAAGCTTTGGCGCATCGGCTGCAGCGCGCTCGATTCGGGCGCGATCCGCGACGAAGTGCTGCCGCTGCTGCGCAATCTCGTCGAGCGCACCGGCGAAACCGCGCACTATGCGGCGTACGAGGACGGATCGAGCGTCTACATCGAAAAAGTCGACGGCCTGCACCCGATACGCTCGTACACGGCAGTCGGCGGTCGTTCGCCTGCGTATGCGACGGCGACGGGCAAGGCGCTGCTTGCATGGCGCGACGAATCCGAGATTGCGCAAATCGGTCGCCTCGCGCAGCGATTCACCGAGGCGACGATCGCAGGCGCCGAAGCGGTGGTACGCGAAGCGGCGAAGACGCGCAAGCAGGGTTACGCGATCAATCGCGGCGAATGGCGGGCGTCGGTGTGGGGAATCGCCGCGCCCGTGTTCAATCGGCGCGCGAAGGTGATCGCGGCGGTCGGCATTTCAGGGCCGCGCGAGCGCGTCGAGCCGAACATCGCGCCGTTCGCCGCGGCCGTTTGCGAAACCGCGAAGCGGCTTTCGACCGCGCTCGCGGCGCTCGACCCGGCGCTCGCGTTGCGCCGCGACGCGTAGCGAAGTTGCGCTTGTAACGATTACGTCGCTCGCCGCAAGAATTGCACGCGGCGTGGGTCCGGGGTGTCCGTCCTCGCAGAACCTCGCGCAACGTCAGCGACGGGGCAATCGCGACTTGCCGTTCACGTGGCGCCGTTTCTCGATCGGTTCGATCGCTTCGATTTCCGCTTCGGGATCGTCGTCGGATTCGACGCTGTCCGCCTCGCGCTCGTTGTCGGAGACGTCCATTCGTTCGAGCGATTCGGTCGCGTCGGGATCGTACTCGGTCAGCGTCTCGTCGACGGCTTCCGTCGAGTCGCGGCCGGCCGCGGCGCGCTCGCCGGTGCCGTGACGATCGGTGTCGGAGTCGAGGTCGGCGTCACCGAGGTCGGGCCCGGCGGTCGTCGGCGCGCGGTCGACGTCGGGATCCGAGGTCGTGCCGCGCTGCAGCGGCAAGCCGGCGTCGCGGTTCAGGCCCGGTCCGCCGACGACGTCGCTGCCGGTGTCGCTGGAATCGCTCGGGCCCAGGGCGCGGGTGCCGTGGCCCTTCTGCGTGCCGTCCTTGCCTTCGCCGGTCGTGTTCAATGCGCTTCGTGCCATCGCGGGTTCCTCCATGTCACATGTCGTTCGACGCAAGCGATATGCCATCGGTTGCCTTCGACAAACGATCAAGATTCGGGCAGGATTTGGGCGCGGCGCTCCAATCGGCGTCGCCTCCGTGGCTCGCCCTGGGAGTGCCGACATGCTGCGACCGCTGCTGGCCGTCCTGCTCGCCTTCGCCGCCGCGCATGCGGATGCCGCCGACATCGGGCAGATCAAGGTATCCAAAGGCGCGGTGACGATCGAACGTGCCGGCCAGCAGGTTCCCGCTGCCGTCGGCACGCACGTGCAGGCGTCGGATGTGATCCGGACCGGCAGCGATGGCTCGGTGGGCATCACGATGACCGACGACTCGCTGCTGTCGGCCGGGCCCAACAGCGTGCTTGCGCTCGATCGCTACGATTTCGACGACGTGACGAGCCGCGGCCAGTTCGACGCGTCGCTCGCCAAGGGCTCGCTTGCCGTCGTGTCGGGCCGGCTTGCGAAGCAATCGCCCGACGCGATGAAGATTCGCACGCCATCGGCGGTGCTCGGCGTGCGCGGCACCGAGTTCGTCGTGCGCGTCGGCGATGGGCATTAGCGCACGGTTCGCCGTGCTGGTCACGCTCGTCGCATGCGTCGCCGGCTGCGCGATGGAAGAACGCGTGATCCTGCTGCCGGAAGCGAACGGTGGTCCGACGTCCCTCGACGTGCACCAGGGATCGCACGAGGTGCTGCTCGACCGGCCCTATGCGGCGACGGACCTGACGGTCGCGGATCCGTGGCCTTACCAGGCCACTGCCGCCGAAGTGCAGGCGACCTTCGGCGACGCGCTCGCGGCGCAGCCTGTGCGTGCCGCGCATTTCACGCTCTACTTCAACGAGGCGAGCGACGACCTCACGGAGGAGTCGCGCGCCGAGCTCGAGCGGATGCTCGCCGATGTCGCGAAGCGTCCCGTACGCGACATCGTCATCGTCGGCCACACGGATGCTGTCGGCAGCGACCAGTACAACGACGCGCTCGCGAGGAAGCGGGCCGAAAGGGTCGAGGCGATGCTCGTCGAGCGCGGCATCGCGCAGACCGACATCGCGGCGATCGGACGCGGAAAACGCGACCTGCTCGTGCCGACGCCGGACGGGACCGCCGAGCCCCGGAACCGGCGTGTCGAAATCGTGGTGCGGTAGCAGGCGAAGCGCGTAACGATCACGCGTCACCGTCCGCGCCGCGCCATCGCACGGCGAGCAGCGTCATGTCGTCATACGCACCGGCGCCATTCGCGAACGCGTGCACGTCCGCGCGCAGCGCCTCGACGGCAGCCTGCGCGGAGCCGGCGGACGCAAGAACGGCTTCGATCCGCACGACGCCATACATCGCGCGTGCCGGATCGTTCGCCTCCGTGACGCCGTCGCTGACGATGCAGACGAAGTCGCCCGGCGCGAGCCGGACGCGCGCGGTGCGATAGACGAAGTCGTCGACGACGCAAAGCGGCGGCCCGCCGCCGTCGGCGAGACGCGCAAGCGCGCCGTTTGCCGCCGCCCGCTGCCACGGATTCTCGTGGCCCGCGTTGCAGTAATCGAGCACGCCGCTCCGCAGGTCGAGCACGGCGGCGAACACCGTCACGAAAAACGCGGCGCTGTTGTCGCGCGCGACCTCGACGTTCGCCCGCGACAGCAGCGTGCCCAGGTCCGCCTCGGGTGCGCTCAGCACCGTGCTCTTGCACAGCGCCTTGCTCACCGCCATGAAAATGCTCGCCGGAAGCCCCTTGCCCGACACGTCGCCGAGCATGAAGAACAGGCGGTCGTCGTCGAGCCGGTAGAAGTCGTAAAGGTCGCCGCCGACTTCCTGCGCCGGCTCCATCGCCGCCGCGATCTCGACGCGTGGATCGCGCACGGCATCGGCGTGCGGCAGCGTCCCGACCTGGATGCGCCGCGCCGCCTGCAGTTCGCCGGCGACACGGGCGGCTTCCTCGCGCTCGCGCTGCAAAACGCGCGAAAGCGCCTTGCGGTGTCGCGTCGCGGCGGCGAGCTGCAATCCGAGCAGCGTCGCGAACACGACGGCGAGCATCAGCGCGGGCGTCGCCGCGTCGAAGAGCCAGCGCTCGCTGCGAAAGGCGGCGTAACCGAGCGCGACGATCGTGACGATGGCGCCGCCGGCGGCCGCCGTGAAGACACCGGTCGACACGCGCGGCACGAGCGCGATCAGCAGGGTGCCGGCCGCAAGCAGAACGAACGCCTCGGCGAGCGGCGCGAATGCCGGACGCGCGAGGAACGCGTGCGCGGCCATGTTCTCGAGCGTCTGCGCATGGATTTCGACGCCCGGCATCTTGCCGACCGGCGTCCACGCGTAATCGCCGAGCGCAAGCCCCGTGACGCCGATCAGCACGAAGCTTCGGTGCAGCTGCTCGGCCGCGGCGGTACCATCCAGCACGTCGGCCGCCGACACGAAGCGCTGCGGCTGGGACGCCGAGAACCATGGACGCACGGTGCCGTTCGGATCGACGCGAAAGACGTCGCCACCGATCCTTACCGCGCGCACGGTGCCGTCGTCGGCTGCCACCCGCAGCGCACGCGCGCCGAGCGCGACGCGCCACATTTCCACGGCGAGTCCCGGCACCAGCGTGCCGGCGACGTTCGCCACCAGCGGCACCTTGCGCACGACGCCTTGCGGATCGTCGGCTGAGATAAGACCGAAGCCATGCGCCGCGGCAGTGAGCACCGGAATGCTCGACAGCGCGGCCGGATAATCGGCGACGTTCGCAATCGCCTGCGTCGCGTCGGCGTCGCCGCGCGGGTCGGTCACGAGAATCGGCATCGTACGCAGCGCCTCTCGCGTCGGCGCGACGGCGCCGACCATCGCCAGCACCGACGGCGTCGCCTGCAACGCGGCGGCCAGCACGGCGTCGTTTGACGGCAACGCCGCGATTTCCGCGCGCAGCGTCGCATCGGCGTCGACGTGCGCGAGCGCGCGTTCCGGCGACAGCGGATCGGCCTCGGGCATCACGATGTCGAGCCCGATCGCGCCCGGCGTGAACACGGCGATCGCGTCCACGAGCGAAGCGAGCAGCGTGCGCGGCCACGGCCAGCGGCCGAGCTTCGTGAGACTCGCATCGTCGATGGCGACGATCGTCGTCGGCAGCGACGTCACCGTGCGCGGCAACAGCCGCTGGTACGCGTCGAAACAGGCTTCGCTGAGCGGCGAGAAACGCGGGACATCGAGCGCGAGCGCGACGACGCAGACGATCATCAGCGCCGCGCCGAGGGCACGGACGGGAGCGGTTCGAAGGGCGGGCGTGTCCGGCGCAGCGCCGGTCACAAGCGGATTTCCAGCCCGTCGTAGGCCGCGGAGATGCGCAATGGCGCCGCGCGGCGCGTGATCTCCTCGAAGCGCCGCGTCTCCGTGAGCATCTTCGTGAGCGCCGCGTCGTCGAGCGCGGGCTCGTGATGGAACAGGCACAGCTCTTTCACCTTCGCGGCCTGGCAGAGCTCGACGCCGACGATGTTGCTCGAATGGCCCCAGTCGGCCTTGACCGACGTCGCTTCGGCGAGCGAGTACATCGCGTCGAAGATCACGAGATCGGCGTCCCGGAAGAACTCGGTGAAGGCGACGAGCTCGCCCGGCTCGGTCAACTGATGCTCGGAGTCGGTCGAGTAGACGATCGTGCGGCCGCCCTTCTCGAAGCGGTAGCCGTACGAATCGCCGGCGTGATGCTGGTGCTTGAGCGTGACGCGCACGCCCGCGACGTCATGCGGCACGTCGGGCGCGAGACGCACGAAGTCGATCGCCGCGCGAAAAACGTCGAAGCTCACCGGGAACGACGGCGGGTCCATCTGCCGCCGCAGCGCCGCCTCGAGATTCTCGTGACCGCCGTAGAAGACGAGCCGGTTGCCCGGGATGTAGGCCGGGCCGAAGAACGGCAGCCCCATGATGTGATCCCAGTGCACGTGCGAGACGAACAGGTGATACGTCTGCGGCGCTGCCGGGCCGTGGCGCGCGATCGCCGCCTGCCCGAACGGCCGCAGGCCGCTGCCGAGATCGCATGCGACGTACTCGGGGTTACCGGTCAGCAGCTCGACGCACGACGTGTTGCCACCGAATGTCGATCCGACGTCGAACGGCAGACTGTCGACGTACGCATCGACGTCCGCGTCGGAGGCGAACGTGTGGCCGTTCGCGCCGCGCAACGCGGCGACGAGCTTAGCGCGAACGCCCGCGGCATCGAGCGCGACCGGCAACGATCCCCGCGTGCCCCAGAAGCGAACGCCGTGCATCAGGGACCGATCGCTAACGTTGACCCGCCATCGATGCGTCGTACGCCGCGAGCGCGTCGGGCGACATCGCGGCCAGCGCGTCGCGCACCGTCGGAAACATCTCGAACACCGAGTCGAAGCGGCTGATCGCGAACACCTCGGCGACGATCGGCTGCAGCGCGACGGCCGCGATGCGCGCCTTCCTCGCGCGCGCGGCCTTGGCCGTGAGCATCAGCACGCGCAGTCCTACACTGCTGATGTAGTCGACCGCGGCGAAGTCCATGACGAGCCCGCTCGTCTGCTTGTCTCCCGCGAGCGGAAGCATGGACTGCTCGAACTCGGCGGCCGCCGAATGGTCGAGCCGGCCGGCCGGGGTGGCGACGGCAATGCTGCCGAAGTGGCGGCTCTGGAATTGCACGAAGGCCTCCCTCTATGCGACCAGCCGGCCCGCGTGGGCGGCGGCGGCATTATACGGCGCGCTTGACGGCCGATGTCGACTCGCGATGTACTTCCCGGCCATGCCACGACGAGCGGGCGCAGGATGAACGAATGGGAAGCGATCGCGCGCGCGATCGCGGCGCTCGCCGCCGGCGGCGTGATCGGGCTCGAGCGCACGTTCCACGGCCGCGCCGCAGGGCTTCGCACGTACGCGCTCGTGTCGTTCGCGTCGGCTGTGCTCGTCGTCGGCGGGTACGACCTCGCGGCGGGCGACAGCGGCGCGCTCACGCGGATCATCCAGGGCATCGTCACCGGCATCGGCTTCCTCGGCGCGGGCGTCATCGTCAAGGAAGGCTTCACGGTGCGCGGACTGACGACGGCCGCGTCGATCTGGGCCGCCGCCGCGATCGGCGTGATCCTCGGGGCCGGATCGTACACCGTCGGCATTGCGGCGACCCTCATCACGCTCGGCGCGCTTTCCATCCTCCGGCGCATCGAGGACCGTTTGCCGTCGCAGACGTTCGTGCACTTCGAGGTCGGCTTCCGCAACGGGCCGGACGCGAACGAGGAGCGGTTGCGGGCGCTGATCCGGCAATACGGCTTCACGATCAACGAATTCGCGTATCGGCTGGATGCGAGCGGCGTGCTCGAATACCGCGGCGTCATGTGGGCGAGCGCACCGGCGCGTCTCTCGGAAGTCCAGCAGGGCCTCGTCGCGATGCCCGACGTCGTGCACTTCCGGATGTCGCCCGCGCGCGAGTAGAGCGGGGCGTCGTGCCCGACCGCTTGTCCAGTTCGCCGCTGTGGGCGTAACCTTCCCCGTTCACCAACACGAGGAGGCCGTTCATGACGCCATGGGAAATCCAGGGACGCGAGCTCATCAACTGCAACTGCTCGTACGGCTGCCCCTGCCAGTTCAGCGCCTTGCCGAGCGAGGGTTACTGCGAGGCGATCGGCGGGCTCGTGATCGACAAGGGCCATTACGGGGATATCTCGCTCGACGGGACGAAGATCGCGCTCGCCCTCGCGTGGCCCGGGCCGATCCACCAGGGCAAAGGCCGCTGCCAGCCGGTCGTCGATGAAGCGGCGAGCGCCGCGCAGCGCGACGCGTTGCTCAAGATCGTCTCGGGGCAGGACACCGACCCGTTCGCGACGGTGTTCGCCGTGTTCGCCACGACGTTCGAGAAGGTGTTCGATCCGATCTTCGCGCCGATCGAGATCGACGTCGACGTCGACGCGCGCCGCGGCAGGGTTCGCGCGGCCGGCGTGCTCGAGGTCAACGGCGAGCCGATCCGCAATCCGGTCACGGGCGCCGAGCATCGTGCGCGCATCGATCTGCCGCATGGCTTCGAATACGAGCTCGCGGAAGTCGGCTCGGGCACGAGCCGTTCGACCGGCCACCTCGCGTTGCAGCTCGCGAATACCTACGCGCAATTCGCGCGCATCCACTTGAACAATCATGGCGTCGTGCGGCATCGCGCGGCGGCGTAAGCATTCAAGTCGAACTTCCCCGCGGTGAGCGGCTGCTGATCGGCGCCGCGCTCGCGGCGCTGACCGCGATCGCGTGGGCGTATGTCTACGTCGGTGCCGGATCGGGCATGCCGGCGTCGACGATGACGGCGCTCGCGCTGTTTCCGCATTTGAAGCCCGATCCGATGGCCGGCATGGAAATGCCGCCGCCGTTCGGCTGGGCCGCGGCGGTCGCGATGTGGTGGGTGATGATGGTCGCGATGATGACCCCGAGCGTGACGCCGCTCGTGTTGCTGTACGCGCGCGTGCTGCGGCATCGTCGCGGCGAGTCGTCGGCCGTGCTGGCGCCGGCGATCTACGTCGCGGCGGGCTATCTCGCCGTATGGCTCGCGTTCGCGATCCTCGCCGCGACGATCCAGCTCCTCGTGCTGCGCAGCGGCTTCCTGTCGTCGACGACGCTGTGGTCGAGCAGCGCCGTTTTCTCGGCGGCCGTGCTCGCGCTGGCGGGGGTCTACCAGCTGTCGCCGTTCAAGTCGGCGTGTCTCGCGCATTGCCGCGGGCCGGCCGAGTTCCTGGCGCACCATTGGCGTCCCGGACGCATCGGCGCCTTCGCGATCGGCGTGCGCCACGGCGCGTATTGCGTCGGCTGCTGCTGGATGCTGATGGCGCTGCTCTTCGTCGGTGGCGTGATGAACCTCGTCTGGATCGCCGCGCTCGCGATCCTCGTCCTCGTCGAGAAGCTTGCGCCCGCGGGCGCCGTCGTCGGCCGCGCGTCGGGTTTCGTGCTGCTCGCGTGGGCCGTCGCGACGCTCGTCGTTTGATGCACATTCCTTCGGATCTCGAGACGCCGCGGCTCGTCCTCGACGCGGCGAAAATGCAGCGCAACATCGATCGCATGCAGGCGCGGATGAATGAGCTCGGCGTTCGCTTCCGGCCCCACGCGAAAACGAGCAAGTGCGCGGACGTCGTGCGCCGGCAGCTTGCCGCGGGCGCGCGCGGCATTACCGTGTCGACGCTCAAGGAAGCGGAGCAGTTCGCAACCGCCGGCATCGACGACATCCTCTACGCCGTCGGCATCGCGCCCGCGAAGCTCGATCATGCGCTGCGCCTTGCGCGCGACGGCGTGCATCTGACGTTGCTCGTCGATTCGGTTGCCGGCGCGGCCGCGGTTGCACGCCACGGCGCGCTGCACGGACATCGCCACGACGTGATGATCGAGATCGACACCGATGGTCACCGTTCCGGCGTGCGGCCCGACGACCCGCAGTTGACCGCAATTGCCGACGCGCTGCGCGCCGACGAGCGCGGCGGCGCCCTGCTCGCCGGCGTCATGACGCATGCCGGCAGCTCGTACGCGCTGCATACGACCGGAGCGCTGGAGGCGATGGCGGAGCAGGAACGCGCCGGCTGCGTGGGAGCGGCTTCGCGGCTGCGCGAGGCCGGACATGCATGCGCGATCGTCAGCGTCGGCTCGACGCCGACGGCGCTCAGTGCCCGCTCGCTCGACGGCGTCACCGAGGTGCGCGCCGGCGTCTACGTCTTCTTCGATCTCGTGATGATGAACGTCGGCGTCTGCACGCGCGACGAGATCGCGCTGTCGGTGCTCTGCAGCGTGATCGGCCATCGCGACGACGCGGGTCTCGTCATCACCGACGCGGGCTGGATGGCGATGAGCCGCGACCGCGGCACGCAGAAGCAGCCGCACGATTACGGCTATGGCGCGATTTGCGACGTCGACGGCAAGCCGATCGACGCGCTCGCGTTCGACGAGGCGAACCAGGAGCACGGCGTGCTGCGCTTTACGGGCGACGATGGGGTGGATATCGCGCGGCGATTTCCGCTCGGCGCGCCGCTGCGGATCCTGCCCAACCACGCATGCGCGACGGCCGCGCAGTTCGACCGCTATACGGTGCTCGGCGACGGCGAGCTTCGCGAGTGGCCGCGATTCGGAGGATGGTGAGCGTGCAAGACAGCTACTGCAAACGCATCGCGATGGCGCTTCTCGCCGCCGGCTTTTTCGGCTGCGCGAGCTATCCGGAATCGGCATCGACCGCCGACCGCGCGTTCGACGCGGCGCGAGGCGCGCTCGACGACGTCGGCGTACAGGTCACCACCAGCGATCGCGTGTCGGGACAGATCCGCGGCACGCGCAACGGGATACCGGTCGCGGTCAGCATCGTTCGGCTGCCCGATGGACGCACGCGCGTGCAGTTCGACGCGAAAGGCACGAAGGCGCGCGATCCGGAGCTTCCGGGCCGCTTCCTCGATGCTTACGAGCGGCGGATGAACAACGGCTAGAACTGACGCGAGTGGACCGTCAGGCGCGGCTTGCTGCGCTAACGGCACGCGAAGAAGGCGACATAGCGGCCGTCGACGCCGATCCCCATCCGGGAGATGCCGGGATCGAGAAGGTTGCGAGCGTGCGTGGGCGAGTCGCGCCAGGCGTCGAACGTTGCCTCCGCCGTCCCCGACGCCGCGACGTTCTCGACACAATGCGGCGATTGCGCGTTGCTGAAACGCTGCTGAAAGCCATCGTGCGAGAGCCGACCGTCCTTCGCCATCGCCACCGCGTGCTCGTGCGCGAGTACTGACAGCGAAGCGGTAAGCGCGAGCGGCGTGCCGGCGTGTTCCGCGCGGTAGCCATTGATGAGTTGGCTCAGGCGTTCGACATAAGGATCACCGTCGACGGGAACGCCCGCCGCGGTATTGGCGGAGGCGAGGAACGCGAGCATCAGCGTGGAGGCGACGAGCTTCATCGCCGATCACCGGGCGCGGTCTGGTCGATCGCGTCGGTCCATATCGCGATGTCGACGACGCTCATCGTGCCGGAAGGCGGCAGCCGTCCGTCCGCGTAGCCTTCCCGCAACACGTCGTGCAGGTACTGCTCGCGCGAAACGAGGGTGCCGCAGCACAGCGACACGCCCGCCGCCGGCAAATGCAGCTCGTCGCGCAGGCGGTCGAGGAGCTCCCGCATCACGCCCGCCGGTATCTCCGTTCGCTCGGCCGGGTATATGAAGCCGAACAGCACGAGGTGCGAAAGCAGGATGCGCCAGTTCGCGCCCATCCGCTCGAGCAGGCGCGGCCAGTCGAGCGACGCGGCATGGGCGAGCAGAAGATGCGCGACATCGGCGCCGTCGTAGCGCTCGCGCTCCATGACGAACGCCTTCGACCAGATCATCTCCTCCACCGGCACGAGCTTCGCGGGGAGGCCCAGGACCTCGCCGTCGACCGCATGCTCGAACCACGCGTCGTCGACCCGGGTCAAACCGTTGCCGGAATTGAAGATCAGGTCGACACAGAGCGAGCCGGCGTGAACCTTTCCAAGCCAATGCGGAAACGTGAGTTCGGTGCGAAAGCCTTGCGCGTCGAGGGTCTGCGCGGCGCGATGGTAGTCGGCGCGTCGCAGGAAGAGGTCGAAATCCTTCGTGCGACGCTCGATGCCCGTGTAATGCGCGAGCGCATACGCGCCACCGACGAGCACGGGCACGCCGGACGCCTCGAGGTCGTGCAGCACGCGCCGGTAAAAGCTGCTCTCGGGATCCCGATCGTCGGGCGTCTCTTCGCCGCGGATCGTGCTCATGGGGCTACGCTCGAAAGGATCCCCGCAACGACGCAAGCCGCATACCAAGCGCTGTAGGACTGGGACCGAAGCGGCGCAGCGGCAACGAGGAGGTCGACCGAATGCTCTCGCAAGACCACGTCCGCTTCGCCGCCGTCGGCGACATCCACTGCAAGAAGGATTCGGCCGGCGCATTCCGCGAGCTGTTCGCGCAGGCGTCGGACGCGGCCGACGCGCTGTTGTTGTGCGGCGACCTCACCGATTACGGACTGCCGGAAGAAGCGCGGGTCCTCGCGAGCGAGCTCGGCGCCGCGAAAGTGCCGATCGTGGCCGTCCTCGGCAACCACGACTTCGAATCCGACGCGCAGAACGACGTGCGCAACATCCTCGCCGACGCGGGCGTGCACGTGCTCGACGGCGAAGCCTGCGAGATCCACGGCGTCGGCATCGCCGGCGTGAAGGGCTTCGCCGGAGGCTACGGGCGCGCAACGCTCGGCTCCTGGGGCGAGCGGTCGATCAAGACGTTCGTCAACGAAGCGATCCAGGAAGCACTGAAGCTCGAATCGGCCCTCGCGAAGCTGCGCACCGCCGAGCGGCTCGCGGTCCTGCATTACTCGCCGATCGAGGCGACCGTGCAAGGCGAGCCGATCGAGATCTTCCCGTTCCTCGGCACCAGCAGGCTCGAGGAGCCGCTGATCCGCTATCCGGTGAGCACCGTGCTGCACGGGCACGCCCATCGCGGAAGTCCCGAGGGCAGGACGGTAAACGGCACGCCGGTCTACAACGTCGCGCTGCCGCTTCTCAAGCGAACGTATCCGGACAGACCGGCGTTCCGGTTGATCGAGTTGCCGAGGTCTGCCGCCGCCGCATAGCGATCGGCGTACGACGAGCCGCACCTGCGTTGTCGGACAACGCGCCCGACCGAACGTCTCGCAAGCCGACACGCGTTTCCCGCCTGGACGCTGCGCGGCGTAAACATTTCCACTGCGTCGCCCGTCGGGGCGAGCGGGCGTCGCCAGGACTGTGGACCAGGCCGGTACTACCGCGAAGTGCGCCGAATTTCGAACGGCATTTCAACGCCATAGCGGGCGGCCGTGCGCGCCGGCAGCGGCGCAGGCGTCACTGGTATGCGCCTTGCGACTCGATCGGCAAGCCTTCCGAATCGCAGGTCCCACGCATGCGCACGCTGACACTTCGCTCGCGAAACGCGCCCGTCGATCCGCTTCCCTGCACGTGCTCGAAGGAGGACGTCCGCAAAGCGCAGGCGTTGCGCGAAGCGCTGCGGCGCAAGTTGCTCGATCGCAATCCACCCAAGTCCGACCCGTACTGGAGCGTCGGCGCCGATTGAAGGTGGCAGTAGCGTAACGATTCAAGCGGCCTTCGACTGCGTCACGAGCAGCTCGAGCGCTTCCGGATTCACCGGCTTCACGAGGTGCATGTCGAACCCGGCAATCGCCGACTTGCGCCGATCCTCGTCCTGTCCCCATCCGGTGATGGCGATCAGGCGGACGTCCCTGCCCCACGCGGCGCCACGTATTCGCCGGCACACTTCATAGCCGTCAGGTCTCGGCATGCCGAGGTCGAGGAAGATCGTCTGCGGCCGGAATTCCTCGGCGAGTTCGATCGCCCGTTCGCCGTCGAACGCCACACGAACGTCATGCCCCATGAGTTGCAGCAGCATCTCCAGGCTGGACGCAGCGTCGCGATTGTCGTCGACGACGAGCATCTTGCGTTTTCCCTGAACGAGCGGCTCGCCGGCTCCGATCGGCGTGATCGATGCGTCCTCGGCGCGTCGCGAACCCGCCGGGAGCTTCACGCGGAACTCGCTGCCGCGACCCGGCCCGTCGCTCCGCGCCTCGATCGTGCCGCGATGCAGGGCGACGAGACCCTTCGCGAGCGACAGGCCGATGCCAAGCCCGTCGGCATGCTTCGCGAGCGGGATGTCGAGCTGCGTGAACATGTCGAATATCGATTCGAGCCGTTCGCGCGGAATGCCGTATCCGTTGTCGGTGACGACCACTTCGATGTCGTCGCCCCGCCGTTCCGCTGTCAACGCGATGCGACCCGCTTCGGGCGTGTACTTCGCGGCGTTGCTTAGCAGATTGGAGAGGACTTGCGCAAGCCGAACGCGATCGCCATCGATCCACAGCGGCTCGTCGGGCAGCGCGGCGGTGAATTCATGCCGCATCGCCTCGATCACCGGCCGGCTCGTTTCGACGGCGGCCTCGATGACGCTGCGCAGGTCCATCCGCTCGATGCGCAGGTTGATCTTCCCCTGCGTGATGCGGCTGACGTCGAGCAGATCGTCGAGCAGGTGGGTCAGATGCTGGAGCTGCCGCTCCATCATCGAAAGCACCGGTTGCGCCTGCGCGTCGGCAACGGTCATGCGCAGGATGTGAATGCCGGTTCGCACCGGCGCCAGAGGATTGCGCAACTCGTGCGCGAGCGTCGCCAGGAACTCGTCCTTGCGGCGATCCGCTTCCTTGAGCCGCTTGACGCGGCTGCCGATGAAGAGGAACCACGGCAGCGCGAGCGCCGTCACGCATAGCTGCAGGATGTCGACGCTCAGCGTTTCCGCATCGTGGTTGTCGGCGTAACGGCCGACGGTCACCGCCGCGTACGACGCCAGCGTGATCAGGCCGAGAGCCGCCAGCTCGCGCGCGGTCGAGCGCAGCATCCCGAACATCAGCGCCACGAAGAAGAACGTGGCGAAGACGAGCCGCGTTTCCGGCGCGCGGTACAGGACGAAGAGCATCGTGCACACGGCCGCGACCATTTGCGCCTTCGTCAGGCTCGGGTCGGCAAAGCGAAGGTTGAAGCCGAGCCGGAATACCGCGAAGAACACGACGATCAGGGCTGCCACGATCGCCGACGCCTCGACGAGCGTGGACGTGTCCACCTTGCCGTGGGTATGGAACAGGACCAGTACGAGCAGGTAGACGACCGAGAAGCCGCTCGCGAGCAGGAAGCGGTTCAGGCGCAGCCGCTGCCTGGCTTCGTCACGGCTCGACAACGCGCTGACAGCAAGGTCCGACAAGGGCGCTCCCAACTCGCCGGGCGAGGAGGGTGAATGCGCCCGGCACGCGTCGGCAGGTGCATCGTACATCCACGCTCAGTCGACGAGCGAACGGAACATCACGTACGCGTCGACGTAGCCTTTCTGCGTATGACGGAACGCGCCGGGAAGCGTACCGACGATGCGGAAGCCGAGCGCCTGCCAAAGCCGCACCGCGGGTTCGTTCGTCGACACGACGAAGTTGAATTGCATGGCGCGAAAACCAAGGCGGCGCGCTTCGCGAAGCGCGTGCTCGCCCATGCCGCGGCCGATGCCGCCGCCTTGCGCATCCGGCGCCACCATGAAGCCGGCGTTGGCGACATGCGAGCCGGGTCCCCCGTGGTTGGGCTTGAGAATGTAGGTTCCGACGATCCTGCCTTCGCGCTCCGCGACGAAACAGCGGTTGGCCGGCGCGAACCAGTACGCGAGCGCTTCGTCGCGGGGTGTCGTCGGCTCGAACGACCACGTGTCGCCGGTCGCGACGACGACCCGGAAGATGTTCCAGATCGCGTCACGGTCGTCGGCCGTCGCGCTGCGGATCGTCAGGAGCGACCGGTGCATGATTCCGGCATCGTAAGACATCCGGTTCCACGGCGACCCGGGCATTCGCACGGGACCGGGACCGCGAAAGCGCGGGGCCGCCTGCCGTCGACTTCCCGTTGACATTGCGATGCCCGCGCGAGTAACGTAGCTGCGGGGGTGACAGGACCCCCGGGACTTCCTCCCTCCAAGACGGTGCCCCGTCCAATCCTGGAAGCGTTGCGCGCGAGCGTGGGCACTGTCGGCCTCCCGGCGGCTCGACTTGCGTTCGCATTGCGCGAAAGGCGCGACGCGTCGACATATCCTGCCCGGAGGTCCGTCATGCCATATTCACTGAAGCAGATCCATTGCCGGCCGTGGACGCTGAACGGCCTGTCGCTCGCCCTGATCGAGAGCCATTACGAGAACAACTACGGTGGCGCACTGCGCAGGCTGAATGCGATCACCGCGCAGATCGAAGCGCTCGATTTCGAAAACACGCCCGGTCACGTGATCAACGGGCTGAAGCGTGAGGAACTCGTCGCGCTCAACTCGACGCTCCTTCACGAGTTGTACTTCGCGAGCCTCGGCGGCGAGGGCAAGCCCACGCCGACGATGATCGATGCGCTGGCGCACCAGTTCGGCTCCTTCGATCGCTGGCGCGCGCAATTTCGCGCGATGGGCTATGCCCTCGGCGGCGGCTCCGGCTGGGTCGTTCTCACGTACATCCCGCGTGATCGGCTGCTCCTCAACCAGTACGCGGCCGAGCACGCGCAGACGGCGGTGAGCGGCGTGCCGATTTTGGCGCTCGACATGTACGAGCACGCGTACCACATGGATTTCGGCGCCAATGCGACGGCGTACGTCGATACGTTCCTGCGCAACGTCGACTGGCAGGGCGTCGAGGATCGCTACGGCGATGCGACGACGGTGCCGCCGCCGCGACCGCTCGTGCAAAAGGAGTTCGCCGACGTCCCGAGCGTGGGCGTCGAAGAGGTGAAAGCGCTGCTCGCGTCGGGCGAATCGATCCAGGTGATCGACGTGCGCCCGAGGCATTCGCTGTCGCGGCAGCAGGACATTGCCGAAGGCGTCCGTTGGCGCGATCCCGACCGTCTCGACGAATGGATCGGCGAGCTCTCCAAGGCGCAACCCGTCGTCGTGTACTGCGCGTACGGGTTTCACGTCGGCTGCGGAACCACCGCAAAGCTGCGCGACGCGGGTTTCGACGCGAAATACATGAACAGCGGCCACTCCGGCTGGAAAGCGATCGGCGCGCCGCTCCGGTTGAGCAGCGAGACGCGGTAGGCGGTTCGCGATTACGTGGGCTCCGTCGGGTCGATCGTCCTCGCGGCGCGCGGCGTCCGCGCGCTCGCGGACGGGTTCGTAAGCCTCACGTTGCCGCTGTATCTGCTCGCGCTGGGCTACACGCCGTTCGAGGTGGGCTTGCTGTCGACGGCGACGCTGCTCGGGTCGGCCGCGCTGTCGCTGACCGCGGGCGTTTACGCAACGCGCATCGGCTATCGCCACGCGCTGCTCGGCGCGGCGCTGCTGATGATGGTGACGGGCATCGCGTTCGCCGGCGTGCGCGGCTTCTGGCCGCTGCTCGTCGTGGCGTTCGTCGGAACGCTCAATCCATCGAGCGGCGACGTGAGCGTGTTCCTGCCGCTCGAGCACGCCGTGTTGTCGGACGCCGTCAGCGCCAGGCGCCGCACCGGCACGTTCGCGCGCTACAGCCTGGTCGGCGCGGTCGGCGGCGCGATCGGCGCGCTGCTTGCAGGGGTTCCGCAACTGCTTACGGATGTGCTGGGCACGCCCGCCACGATCGGATTGCAAGGCATGTTCCTGCTCTATGCAGCGCTGGGTTTCGCGGCGTGGATGCTGTACCGACGCCTTCCCGTTCGCGCCGACGCCGCGGGCAAGGCTTCGCGCGAAGCGCCGTTGCGCGAGTCGCGCGGGATCGTATTGACGCTGGCAGCGCTCTTCAGCGTGGATGCCTTTGCCGGCGGCCTCATCGTGCAGTCGATGCTGAGCCTGTGGCTCGTCCAGCGTTTCGCGCTCGCGCCCGCGGCGCTCGGCGCGCTGTTTTTCGGCACCAGCCTGCTCGCCGGAGCGTCGTACCTGGTCGCCGCACCGCTCGCGCGCCGCTTCGGGTTGGTCAACACGATGGTGTTCACGCACATTCCGTCGAGCATGGCGCTGATGGCCATTCCGTTCGTCAGCGACGTGAACGTCGCGGTCGCGCTGCTGCTCGTGCGCAGCGCACTGTCGCAGATGGACGTGCCGACGCGAAGCTCCTATGTCATGGCGGTCGTCACGCCGGCCGAGCGACCGGCAGCCGCGAGTGCAACGGCCGTTCCGCGCAGCCTGGCCGCCGCCGGCAGCCCGCTGCTGACCGGATATCTGTTGAGTCTTTCTCCGTTCGGATGGCCGCTCGTGCTCGCCGGCGCGATCAAGATCGGCTACGACCTCACGCTGCTGATGCTCTTCCGCAACGTGCGCCCGCCTGAGGAGGTGCAGCAGGTGCCGACGCGCAGTTGACGGTTCTCTCGCTCGTCGCGACGCTGGCCGTGTCGCATTGCGCATTCGCAGCGTCGACGGGCGGGCGCGTCTCGCTCCTCCCGCCAGCACTTGCGTCGTGCACGACGCATCGCGTGAACCGGACGCGCACGAACGTTCCGGTGCCGCTCGGTGGCACGGAGATCGCGATCGTTGCATCGTGGCGCTCGGCGGCTTCCTTGACGATCGCAAGTCCCAATCCGCAGCCATCGCCGGTCGCGGCCGCGCCGCGGTAGAAGCGCTCGAAGACGCTGCCACGCTCGGCTTCGGGAATGCCGACACCGCTGTCCTCGACGCCGATGAACGCGCCGGCGCCATCCCTTCCGCACCGAACCGTGACGGTGCCGCCCGCCGGCGTGTAGCGCAGCGCGTTGTCGATCAGGTTGTCGAGTATCTCGGTCAGCAGACTGTCGTCACCCTCGACGTTCGCCGCGGCGAGATCGAAGCCGAAGTCGATGTTGCGGTGGATCGCCGGCGCGATCCATTGCGCGCCGACGCGCTCGGCGAGCGCCGCGAGATCGACCACCGCGAATTGACGCGCATCGGGCAGCGTCTGCTCGGCACGCGCCAGCGCAAGGAGCCGGTTCGTCAGCCGCCCCGTACGCAGCACCGCATCGCGCATTTTCGCGAGCGTCTCGCGCAACGACGCCGATTGCGAAGCCCGCAGCTCGAGCTCGAGCTGCATCTGCAAGCCTGCAAGCGGCGTTCGGAGCTGATGCGCGGCGTCGGCGAGGAAGCGGCGCTGCGAATCGCTGGTCTCGCGGATGCGCTGGAAAAGTCGATTGAGCGCGACGATCGCCGGCCGCACTTCGGACGGCGCCTGCGCGATGTCCACGGCGCGCAAATCGTTCGGCGAGCGCTGCAGCAGATCGTGGCGAAGCTTGCGCAGCGGCGACAGCCCATGGCTCACGCCGAACCAGACGAGCACGACGGCGGTAGCAATGACCAGCGCCGCCGGCACGAGACCGGTGAGGATCACTTCCCACACGAGACGATCCCGCTTGTTCGTCGTCTCCGCGACGTAGACTTCGAAGCCGTCGTCCGTCCGCATCGCCGCGATGCGCAGCGCGCTGTTCGCGACGTTCGCGTTGTAGAAGACCGGCTCGCGCTGGACGAGCGGCTCGGGCGGCGCGGGCAGGTCGCGCGCGCCACCCGCGAACCAGCGTCCGCCGGCGTCGCGCACCTGGAAGAAGACGCGGTCGGATCCGTCGAAGAGCAGCGCCTCCTGCTCGCGCGTCGACAGCGTGAGCTCCGGACCCTGCGGACCCTGCCGCACGTTCTGCACGATGTCCATCATCGGATCGAGCAGTGCGTGGTCGTAGGCGTCGTTCGCGACGCTCACCGCGACGAACCACGACACGAGGCCGCAGAGGATCAGGATCGCGACGAACGACACCGCCAGCGCGCGGAGCAGCCGCGCCTGGATGCTGCCGACATCAGCGTCGTTGCGCATGTTCGGGTTGCTCCCAAAGGTAGCCGAAGCCGCGCACGGTGCGGATGACGATGCCGGCCGGCTCGAGCTTCGCGCGCAGCCGCGAAACGTACACCTCGACGGTATTCGGCGTGATCGACGGCGCGCCTTCCGATACGGCGTCCGCGATCGTCAGCTTCGAGAGCGCCTGCCCGGGTCGCGCGAGGAAGACGTCGAGCAGCGCCCAGTCGCGGGCGGTGAGATCGACCGGCTGGTCGCGGATGCGTGCCCGCCGCGCAGCGGGATCGAGCGTCAGGTCGCCGATCGAGATCCGCGACGCGACCGCAGGCTTCGCGCGCCGCAGCAGCGCACGCACGCGCGCCTCGAGCTCGGACAGCGAGAACGGCTTCGTCAGGTAGTCGTCGGCCCCGAGGTCGAGACCGTGCACGCGCTCGTCGACTTCCTCACGGGCGGTGACGACGAGCACGGGCGTCGGGTCCGCGCGCGCTCGCAAGCGCCGCAGCACCTCGAATCCGTCGACGTCGGGCAGCCCGATGTCGAGAAGCAGCAGGTCGTAACGGTGATCGCGAAGCAGCGCGTCCGCATCATGCCCGCGCCGCGCGTGCCCGACGCCGTAACCCTGCTGCTGCAGTGCGCGGATCAGGCTTTCGGCGAGCAGCGAATCGTCTTCGACAACGAGAATGCGCAAACGGCGTCCTCTCTCGCGTGCATCGCGCTCGCCAGGCTCGGCCATGAATCGCGATCATGCGAGGCGGGCGTGGCGGCGGCGATGACCTGCCGCCGCCACGTTTGCCGCACGACGCCGCGCAATCCCACGGGAGGATGGGCGCGCGGTGAGGAGAGCCATTGCGCCATGCGCCGCGACGAAAGGTTCGCAGCAGTATAGCGGCACGTCAGAAACGATAGTTGACGCCCACCGAGACGCCTTGCGGCTTGTTGCCCGCGAAGCAATGCGGCCCGGTGTTCGTGACGCCGCCGGTCGTCGCGTCGAACGCGGCCATCGGCGTCGCATCGTGACAATCCACCGTAACGCCGTGTCCGCCGGCGCCAAGGTCGTAATGGGCATCGGCATGGTTGACGGTCAGCGCCCAGTCCGCATAGAAGGACGTGTGCTTGTCGAGGATGTGCCGCCAATTGATCGTGTACATGTCGGCGCGATTGTCGAACGTCGTCTGGTCGTCGGGCGTGTTGTGGACACCGAGGCCGCCCTTCGTGTTGCCCGCGTGCGCCCAGCCGAAGCTGACAGTGTCCTTCTCGGTGATCGCCTGCGTGAGCGCCAGCCACCAGGCGTTCGGTCGCTCACGCTCGTTCTGGCTTTCCAGGTCCTCGGGCAGCGAACGCTTCGTACGTTCCCACGCGACGTTGACGGTCGTGTGGGTCGGGAACACGTACTGCGCGCCGATCTTGAACGCACTCTCGTCGGCGATATCGCGCGGGTCGAGGTTCGCGAGGTCGCTCGTGCGATTGACGTTCTTGTGCAGCTCGTAAGCAGCCGTAACGTAGAGCTCCTTCGTCTGGTAGGCAGCACTGAAGCTCCACAGATCGCCGAAGGACCCATCGTTGCAGAACGGGGGCGTTGCGCCGCTGCCCGGGATGTTGCCGCCGGAGCAATCGGGTTCGGCCGAGGGAATGATCTCGCTCGTGTCGTCGCGGTTCTGCCCGGGCGCGTACATCGCGTTGAACGAGAATCCGCTCCACCTTGGCGACTCGTACCAGATCGCGTGCGGCGCACGCAGCCCGAACTCGACACGGTTGTCCCCGCCGGTGTTGCCCATGATGACGCGATAGTCGCCGAGCTCCCCGGAGAACGGGTTCAGCCGATCGGTCGACGTCTTGTACGGCGTCTCGTTCTTGCCGATCTTGGCTGCGCCCCAATCCGGACCTGCGAATCCGATGTAGCTGTTGCGCGAGAACAGCGCGCCATTGACTGCGTCGCTGTTGTTCGACGTCGTGTTGCGCGTGCCGGGCGTCGCCGAGATCTCGATGCCGCCCTCGAGTTGCCAGACGAATGCGAGATCGGTCATCAACGGATGCCGTCCACGCACGCCGATATACGAGAGGTTCGTGGAGATCGCGGGTTCCCATCCGTTCTTGCCCAGCGGAACGCCGCCGTTCTCGCCGTAGTCGGCCTTGAATCCCTTCGTCGCGTAATCGAACGACACGTCGAAATTGCCGTAGAACTGGACCTCGCCCCCGCCCGGCACCAAGAACGTGGCGCCGGCGTCCGGCTTGAGCTGAATGAGCGGCGCTGCAGACGGCGCCGGCGCAGCGGCCGCATGCGCCTTCTCCTGCTGCAGTTGGTCGAGCTGGCCCTTGACGGCATTGAGCTGCTTCTGCAGCGCTTCCATTTGCGCCTTCAGGTCGCTCACGTCGTCGCCCCATGCCACCGCAGGCGTAAAGCAGGACGCCACTGCCGCCGATATCAGGATCGTGCGAAAACGCATTGCCCCTCCTTGGACGTTCTTGGCGGGAAGCGCAAAGCGCGCCGCCCTGTCTCAAAGGTGACGCGCGAGCGACGCGACGGCAACGGGCGCGAAGGCCTTGCCGTTCACGTCGTCAGGCTCGAATGCGGCCGCGCAACACAAATGCGCGCAATCTTTCACGCCGCTGACAAATGGCTGACGAAATGCTGACAATGCGGTGCGAGTCGCGATGCTCGATGACGCCGCCCGGCTGTCTGCCAAACCGCGATCGGTGTCAGCGAATCGACAGTGTTCTGTCAGCGCGCAGCAAGACTAGGGCGATGCAGTGTTGCGTCGGCGCATGGCCGATGCACGATGGCACGCCTCGTTCGCGCGCCGCCGTTGCTGCATCCCGCAATCCGCGTCACCGTTGGCACTCGACGCCCTGTTCGCACACTTTCGAGGAACGGCCATGAGCACGCAACCCATCGCGTCAACCGCCATCGCGCGACCCGCTTCGTACCGCTGGCTG
Source organism: Casimicrobiaceae bacterium (assembly GCA_035495715.1). Taxonomy (GTDB): domain Bacteria; phylum Pseudomonadota; class Gammaproteobacteria; order Burkholderiales; family Casimicrobiaceae; genus VBCG01. The sequence continues at coordinate 35,995 of DATJFI010000044.1, read as the reverse complement.
CAGCTCTTTCTCGGCATCGTCTGCATGGCGATGATCGCGAACCTGCAATACGGGTGGACGCTTTTCGTCAACCCGATCGACTCGAAATTCCATTGGGGTCGCGCCGCGATCCAGGTCGCGTTCTCGATCTTCGTGCTCTTCGAAACGTGGCTCGTGCCGATCGAAGGCTATCTCGTCGATCGCTTCGGACCGCGGCCGGTCGTGATGGTGGGCGGCCTACTCTGCGGCATCGCGTGGGTCATGAACTCGTTCGCAAGCTCGCTCGCGATGCTTTATGTCGCCGCCGCGATCGGCGGCATCGGCGCGGGCGCCGTCTACGGCACCTGCGTTGGAAACGCGCTCAAGTGGTTCTCCGATCGCCGGGGGTTGGCGGCAGGCCTCACGGCGGCCGGCTTCGGCGCGGGCTCCGCGCTGACGATCATCCCGATTCAGGCGATCATCAAGTCGAGCGGATACGAGACCGCGTTCCTGTACTTCGGCATTGCGCAAGGTCTCGTCGTGATTCTCGTGTCGATCGGCTTGACCGATCCGCGTCGTACACAGAGCCCGGCGCTCGCGAAAAAAGTCGCCGAGCGCCCGCGCGCGCCCGAAATCCTCCAGACAACGCGCAACTACCGTCCGCTCGAGATGCTTCGCGAGCCGGTTTTCTGGGTCATGTACGTGATGTTCGTGCTCGTCGGCGCGGGCGGACTGATGGCGACCGCGCAACTGGCGCTCATCGCGAAAGACTTCAAGCTGGCCGACGTTCCGGTGAGCCTGATCGGCATAACGCTTCCCGCGCTCACGTTCGCGCTCGCGCTCGATCGGATACTGAACGGATTCACGCGGCCATTCTTCGGCTGGGTGTCGGACCGGATCGGCCGCGAGAAAACGATGCTGATCGCGTTCGGTCTCGAGGCGATCGGCATCCTGGCGCTATGGCAACTCGGACGCGAACCGGTGCTCTTCGTCATCCTGACCGGCGTCGTCTTTTTCGCGTGGGGCGAGATCTACAGCCTCTTTCCGTCGACCTGCACGGACACGTTCGGCACGCAGTTCGCCACCGCGAACGCGGGCGCCCTGTACACGGCGAAGGGCACGGCATCGCTCCTCGTCCCATTGTCGAGCGTGCTTGCGGCCGCCACCGGCGGGTGGCACGGCGTGTTCATCGTGGCGGCGGTGATGAACGCAATCGCGGCGCTCATGGCGTGGTTCGTGTTGCGCCCGATGCGTCGCGCTCACCACGAAAGCGAAGCGCACGCACTGCCCGCGGGAACGGCGGGGGCCGGTGCCGGATAGGCGACTGTCAGTCCGGTACGTCCCCGCAGGGGGCTTGCAAGGCCGCCGACATCAGTCAACGTGCCGCCAACGTTACGCGCGCGCTTGCGGTTCATGAACTGACCGTTTGGCGCGACCTGGCTGCGCGAGCGCTACGTGTGCTCGAGAACCCGCACGCAACGCCGCATTTTGTATACTTTTGTATATGCAGCAACTGCTCGAGCTGTCCGGCCAGGACTTCCAGCGTCTCCTGCCTTATCTTCCGTTCGGGCTGATGCTTCCCGCGCACGCCGACCCGATCGCCCGGGTGCAGGGCGAATTCAAGCGAATGGTGCTCGCGCAGCGGCTGCATCCGGGTCAGAAGGTTCCGCTCGACACGCTCGCATCGAACGTCGGCGTGAGCCGTACGCCGGTGCGGGAGGCCCTTCGCCTCCTGGAAACGGAGGGGCTCGTCGCCGCATTGCCAAACCGCGGATTCATCGTCCGGGCGATCGACGCCAACGAGGCCCGCCAGCTCTACGAAGCCCGGGTCTGCATCGAGGGGCAGGTCGTGCCGCGCGCACTCGAGCGATCCGACGATGCGTTCGTTCGCGACGTCGTTCGTCTCAACGAGACGTATCGGCGGTCGCTCGGCGACTCCCCGAGTCGTCGGCGTCTCGGCATGCTTGCCGACAAGGCATTTCATTTACGGATCGCCGGACAAGCCGGAAACGGCCTCCTCGTCGCAATGCTCGCGAACGTGTTCGATCGCCTCATGTTCACGCGGCCTCTCGAAGGATTTCCCGCGGAACGGATGCGCGACGCGATGCGCGAGCATCAGGCGATCGTCGCCGGACTGCGCGAGTGGAAAAGTGCCGGCAAGGGCACGAGCCGTGTCGTGGCCGCTTTGACTGCGAATATCCATAACGGAGGCGATGCCGTCGTTCAGTACATGCGTGAGCGGGAAGCGCTTTCGGTTGCGATCTGAGACTTGGTTGGAGGAAGGTGAGGATGAGAAAGTCATTTGCCACGCTCGCCGGGTTGTTGACGCTCGGATTCGGGCTTTCGACGGGCACTGCCGTGGCGGAAGTCGGCGAGATCCGCATCGCGCAACAGTATGGAATCAACTATCTCCCGCTGATGGTGATGGAGGATCGACACCTGATCGAGGTGCAGGCCAGGCGATTGGGACTTGGCGATCTCAAAGTGACGTGGTCGAAGATGTCGAGTGGCGCAGCCATGAACGATGCGCTGCTGTCCGGCAGCTTGGATATCGCCTCCGGCGGCGTGGGACCGATCGTGACGCTGTGGGCGAAAACGTCCGCACTGCCGCCCGGCCAGCAAGTGAAAGGCATTGCCGCGCTGGACTCGATGCCCGTCGTCCTCAACACGCGGAACCCGCGAGTCAAGACCGTCAAGGACTTCACGGACGAGGACAAGATCGCGCTGCCCGCTGTCAAGGTATCGATTCAGGCGGTAACGCTGCAGATGGCCGCCGCGAAGGCCTTCGGCGAGCAGAACTACGCGAAACTGGACCCGATCACCGTCAGCATGTCGCATCCGGACGGGATGATCGCGCTTCTCAACTCACGCTCCGAAGTCGATTCGCACTTCACCGGACCTCCGTTCAGTGAGCTCGAGACCCGTCATCCGGGCATCCATACCGTCGTTCATTCGTACAAGCTGATGGAAGGAATGACGACATCGACACTCGCGTGGACGACGGGGCGATTCCATGATGAGAACCCGAAGGTCTACCAGGCATTCGTGGCTGCTCTCAAGGATGCCGTTACCATCATCGACAAGGACAAGCGGGCCGCCGCGGACCTCTACCTGCGCATGACCAAGGGCAAGGAGAGCGTCGAGACGATGGAATCGATCCTGTCGGATCCCGACATCCAGTACACGCTCACGCCGATGAAGGTGCTCGACTACGCGACGTTCATGCACAAGGTGGGGTCGATCAAGGTGCAGCCGAGCTCGTGGGCGGACATGTTCTTCCCCGAGATCCACGACCTTAAGGGAAGCTGAACAACGTAATCACGCGGCGAATAGACCGCGCGCGTTCGACACGCCGATTGCGAATCAGCCGGCCTTGCCGTAGATGCCGTGACGGCGCTGCATGATCGCGCGGTGGTATTCCACCGCTTCGCGGTCGAAATCGCGTTCCGGTGCGCGCTCGAGCTCGAAGTGGCCGTACAGGTCGCGACCGCGGACGAGCGTCGCCGAATCTCCTTGCACCTCGAGCTGACAAATCCGTGTCGGGATGTAGCGGATGGCAAAGCCGATCCGGCGATCCCCCGAGCGATTCGGTTCGGAACCGTGGAACGTGCGGATATGGTGCAGCGACATCTCTCCTGGCCGTAGCTGCATCGCGACCGCCTGGCGTTCGTCCACTTCGACTGCGATCTCCTGCCCGCGCGTCAGCATGTTCTTCGCCGCGCGGGTCTCGACGTGCGCCACCTGGTCGACCATGTGAGTACCGGGGATCACCCGCACGCAACCGCTTTCCAGCGTGCTGGGTGACAGCGCCACCCACGCGGTGACGACCTCCGGTTCGCTGAGTCCCCAATAGGTGGAGTCCTGGTGCCATGAGACGAATCCTTCGTCGTGCGGCTCCTTGATGAAGAGCGTGGTCTGCCAGACGAGGATGTGGGGGCCGACGATGGCCTCGACGACGTCAAGAATTCGCGGATCCCGGACAAGATCGGCGAGCCAGGTGAAAAGAAGATGCGTCTTCTGGCGATACTCGGACTTGAGCGGCCCGCCATGCGAGGCCTCGAAGGCTTCCAACCGCGTTCGAAGCGATGCGGCCTCTTCGGCGCTGACGGCAGGAAGAGGGAAGTAGTACCCATTCGCACGATAGGCGTCGACGAACGAGTCGAGCCTCGCTGTCGCCTCGGCTGCTCCGTTCGACATTCGGCAAATCCTCGTATGGTGCCGGGTCAGATTGCATACGATTTTATATATAAAAACACGATAGCGCCAGCACAATGCGTGGACCGTCGGAGAGGCGCGTCAGGCGCACTCGGGCGACTGGAAGCGCTTCCAGGGCCCTGATCCGGTATAGATCGCGATCGAACGCGACATTGACGAAACAAACGCGACGCGGATCCGGTCTCACTGGTTAGCAACGCTCCACCGCCTCGCAACGCAGCCCGCCGACCGTAGAACGTCAAGCGCGCACGATCCAACCGCCAGCCGGCGCGCGCGCAAGGTCGATTGCGGCCGATTCCGTCATCCATCGGGAGCGACCGCGGCTGCGGCGCCGGTGGATACGCAATCGGACACCTCGCTGAGTACGCATGGCAACCCGAAACCAGCTCCGTTCGTCTCGCCACGGCACCGCACGCCGCCCGCGAACCATCACCGTGCATCGCGTCGATCGGCAGATCGAGCATGCCGCACCGCGGGCAGCGGCGACGCAGGCGCCGACTCCGTCGACGCTGATCGATTCGTTCGAGCGCGACACGCAGTCGTCCAATGCCTTGGCGGACATTCAGGACCGCACCCTGCATGCGGTCATGGCGAAGTTCACCGCAGGCTTGTCGCCCCTGACGCTGATCGGCGCGTACGTGGACTGGGCCTCGCACCTGGCCTTGTCGCCCGGCAAGCAGCGGCAACTCGCGGCCAAGGGCGTGCGCAAGGCGTGGCGGCTAGCCGACCACGCGCTGCGCCGAACGATGCAGATCGACGCGGAGCCGTGCATCGCACCACTGCCCCAGGATCGCCGCTTCGTCGATCCGGCGTGGCAGGTGCCGCCGTTCTCCCTTTTCTACCAGTCGTTCCTGCTGGTCCAGCAGTGGTGGCACAACGCGGCCGTCGGCGTGCGCGGCGTACGCGCGCAGGACGAGGACATCGTCGCGTTCGCGACGCGCCAATGGCTTGATGTCGTCGCGCCTTCCAATTTCGTCGCGACCAATCCGGTGGTGCTCGGCCGCACTTTGCGCGAGGGCGGGCTGAACTTCGTACGGGGCTGGCAAAACTTCGTCGAGGACTGCGACGCCGCTGCCGGTGGCCGTCCACCGCCGGGCGCCGATCGCTTCCAGGTCGGACGGGACCTCGCGGTCACTCCCGGCAAGGTCGTCTATCGCAATCGACTGATCGAGCTGATCGAGTACGCACCCGCGACGGCGTCGGTGCGACCCGAGCCGGTCCTGATCGTGCCGGCATGGATCATGAAGTACTACATCCTCGACCTGAGTCCGCACGACTCGCTGGTGCGCTACCTGGTCGGACAAGGCTTCACGGTATTCATGATCTCGTGGAAGAACCCCGGCCCCGACGACCGGGATCTCTCGCTCGAGGATTACCGGACGCTGGGCATCATGGCCGCGCTCGATGCCGTGCGCGCAATCGTCCCGGACGCGAACGTCCATGCAGCGGGCTACTGCCTCGGGGGCACGCTGCTCGCCATCGCGGCGTCAGCCATGGCACGCGAAGGCGATCATCGTCTCGCGACGACCACGTACTTCGCGGCGCAGATCGACTTCACCGAGGCCGGCGAGCTGATGCTGTTCATCAACGAGAGCCAGATCGCGTTCCTCGAGGACGTGATGTGGGAGCAGGGCTTCCTCGATACGACGCAGATGGCCGGTGCCTTCCAGCTGTTGCGCTCGAACGACCTCATCTGGTCGCGGATGATCACGAGCTATCTGATGGGCGAGCGCGCGCCCATGATCGATCTGATGGCGTGGAACGCCGACGCGACGCGGATGCCCTATCGCATGCATTCCGAATATCTGCGGCAACTGTTTCTCGCCAACGCGCTGGCCGAAGGCAAGTACAAGGTCGATGGCCGCGTGATCGCGCTGTCGGAGCTGCAGCTGCCGGCGTTCGTCGTGGCAACGGACCGGGATCACGTGGCACCGTGGCGATCGGTATACAAGTTCAACCTGCTGAGCGACGCCGAAGTCACGTTCGTGCTCACGAGCGGCGGCCACAACGCGGGCGTGGTATCCGAACCGGGCCATGCGGGCCGCTCGTATCGAATCTCCACCAAGGTGCAGCACGCGAGCTACGTCGGGCCCGACCGATGGGTCGCCGGCTCCTCTGCAAAGCAAGGATCGTGGTGGCCCGAATGGACTGCGTGGTTGTCGGCGCGCTCCGGACCGCCGGTGAAACCGCCCGGGCTCGGGATCGCGGGTGGCAAATATGCGCCGATCGCCGACGCGCCCGGTGAATACGTGCTGGAGCGATGACGACCGGCGCCTCGCGAGATACCCATGACCATGAACGTCACGCACAAGCTGATTGGCAGTCACCTCGTTGCCGGCAGGATGAACATCGGCGAAGAGATCGCCCTGCGCATCGAGCAGACGCTGACGCAGGATGCGACCGGCACGATGGTGATGCTGGAGCTGGAGGCGATGGACCTGCCTCGCGTGAGGACCGAGTTGTCGGCGCAATACGTCGATCACAATCTGCTCGAGACGGACTTCAGGAATCCGGACGATCACGTGTATCTGCAAAGCGCGTGCAGGAAATTCGGCGTCTGGTACAGCCGGCCCGGAAACGGCGTCAGCCATCCGGTGCACATGCAGCGATTCGGCATTCCCGGCAAGACGCTGCTGGGTTCCGACAGTCATACGTGCGGCGCGGGCGCGCTCGGAATGCTCGCGATCGGCGCGGGTGGACTGGAGGTTGCGCTCGCGATGGCCGGCGAGCCGTTCCACCTTCGGATGCCGAAGGTTCTGGGCGTCAGGCTCGTCGGTCGTCTTCCGGATTGGGTGAGTGCGAAGGACGTGATACTGGAGATGTTGCGTCGGCACGGCGTGGACGGCGGGCTCGGCAAGGTGATCGAATACTACGGTCCGGGACTCGAGCACCTGACGGCCATGGATCGCCATGTCATCGCGAACATGGGTGCCGAGCTCGGTGCGACCACGACGGTGTTTCCCGCCGACGAGGCCGTCCGCCGCTTCCTGCAGTCGCAGGAACGCGCGCGCGATTGGGTGCAGATCGTCGCCGACAAGGATGCGACGTACGACGAGCACGACGAGATCGACCTGTCTGCGCTCGAGCCGTTGATTGCGTGCCCGAGCAGCCCGGGTAACGTGGTTGCCGTGCGCGAAGCGCAGGGTCGCGAGATCTACCAGGCGATGATCGGATCCTCGGCGAATCCCGGCTTTCGCGATTTCGCGGTGGCAGCGATGATCGTCAACGGCAAGCACGTGCACGACCGAGTTTCGTTCGACATCAATCCGACGTCGCGCCAACTGCTCGTCGACCTGACGCGCACCGGACACCTCGCGAGCCTGATCCGCGCCGGTGCCCGCATCCACCAGGCCGGTTGCAACGGCTGTATCGGAATGGGCCAGGCACCCGCGACCGGACGCATCAGCCTCCGTACCGTCCCGCGCAATTTTCCGGGCCGCTCAGGCACCAAGGACGATCAAGTCTATTTGTGCAGCCCTGAAACTGCGGCCGCTTCGGCGATCCACGGCGCGATCACCGATCCGCGAACGCTGGACATGCCGTATCCGCGGGTCACTGCGTGCGACAAGCCGACCATCGATCTCCTCATGTTCACGCAGCCTGGCGCTGCGAGCGAGCACGTGAAGCTCGAGAAAGGACCCAACATCCAGCCGCTTCCCGCGTTCGACCCCATCCCCGAAAGCATCGAGGCACCGGTCCTGCTCAAGCTCGGAGACGACGTCTCGACCGACGAGATCATGCCGGCCGGTGAGCAGGTGCTCCCCTATCGCAGCAACGTGCCGGAGATCAGCAAGTTCGTGTTCGCTCACATCGATCCGGGCTTTCACGAACGGGCACTGCAGGCAGGCGCGAGCGGTTGCCTCGTCGTCGCAGGCGCGAACTACGGGCAGGGTTCGAGCCGGGAACACGCGGCGATCGCGCCGCGATATCTCGGGGTCAAGGCAGTGATTGCGAAGGGATTCGCACGCATCCACGAAGCGAATCTCGTGAATTTCGGAATCCTTCCCCTGCGGTTCGACGATTGCGCTGATTGGGCCCGGATCGACCAGGGCGACATCCTCGCGCTTCCGGACATTCGCAATGCCATTCGGCAAGGACCGCAGGTCAAGCTCGTCGACACGACGAAGCATCTGACATGCAGGCTGCGGCACGCGCTCACGGCGCGGCAAGTCGACATGATCCTCGCGGGCAGCCTGCTCAACCTCATGCGGACGGGACGCGAGAAAGTGGAGGCGAAATGAATCTGCAGGGCAAGGTGATCGTCGTCACCGGCGCAGCGCAGGGACTGGGCCGGAAGATGGCGGAAGTCATCGCGGACCAGGGCGCGAAGCTCGCCATCGTCGACATCGACAGCGACGCTTTGCGCGCAACTGCGAAGGCAAACGCGGAGCGCGGCTGCGTCATGCGCGACTACCCGACCGACGTGACGGACGAAACGCAGGTCGAAGCGCTGTTCAGGCGCCTTCGCGACGACCTGGGTGCCGTCGACGGTCTCATCAACAATGCAGGCGTCAACAGCGACGCGCTGCTCGTGAAGGCAGTCGACGGCGCGGTCCAGGACAAGATGTCGCTCGCGCAATTCGACCGCGTGCTCGCGGTCGATCTGCGGGGCGTGTTCCTGTGCGGGCGCGAAGCCGCCGTGCACATGATCGAAAGCCGGCGCGGCGGAGTGATCATCAACATCTCGAGCATCTCGCGTGCCGGCAACATCGGCCAGACCAACTATGCCGCAGCGAAAGCCGGCGTCGCGGCCATGACCGTCACGTGGGCCAAGGAGCTCGCGCGCCATCGCATTCGTGTCGCGGGCATCGCCCCCGGTTTTTCGGATACCCGGATGGTGGCGCGGATGAGTCCGAAGATCCGCGAGAAGATGGTGGCGACGATCCCGCTCAAGCGTCTCGCGGCACCCGAAGAGATCGCGCGTGGCGCGCTCTTCGTGCTGCAGAACGACTACTACAACGGGCGCATTCTCGAGATCGACGGCGGGCTGCGCATCTGACGGCTCGTGCTGCAATTGGCGGTGACCCGCTTATAACAGCCCGCGCGCCGCGATCCGCACGGCCGGCCGGGACAGCCGGTAGACGGCGCGGTCAAGCCAATAATGCAGAAATCCGGTCGTGAAGCCCAAGGCCAGTAATGCCGGCACCCATTCCGACTCGCGTAACGCGACGGCAAACGTACCGAAGATGCGGTCGCCATAGTACGTGCCATCGGATGCGATCGCCTCGACCTCCATCACCGGGAGCAGCGCGACGGACAGCACGCCGAGCACGAGAACCAATGCCCATGGTCGCCTGTTGACTGCGTGCAACAGCTGCCGGACGTGCGAGTACGGCGCCGCTGGCTCTGCGCACGCGACGCGCGTGGCTAGGGCGGTTGCGGCCAGCCAGTGTTGAGCACTCCAGACCGCCACGAACAGCATCGGCCGATCGGTATGAAGTCCGACGCTGACCATCACGGCTACGCCCGCGACGTACAGAACGCGCGGGAGCGAGATGCTGGAAGCCCGTGCTTCTGCCGCAAGCAAACCGAGCGTCAGTGCGACGACCATCGTCGTGGCAACGGCCCGCAGGAGGCCGGACCAATCATCCATCCACGCCGGGTCGATCCACGGCCCGGCCCACACGTCCTGGAACAACGTGGTTTGCAGAACCGCTTCGACGAGCACGACGAGCGCACCTCCTGCACCGAATGCAAAGATGCGATCGAGGCGCCGCGTCCACACGTCGGCGCTTCTTCCGCTGCGAATCCGGTACAGACTCAGCACGCCGAAGTGCTGCGCAGCGAAGTGATACGTGACGAGCACGAAGTCGAGCGTCGCAAGTGCCAACACGCGCTGCGACCGGGTGAGCGGCAACGCGTCGTCCCCAGGGAGCAGGATGGCGAAGCAAGCGGCCGCGATCACGATCGGAATGACGACGAAGCGCGCGCGCTCGGCACGCAAAAGCGGCCGGTAAGCTGTCGTCGCGTACGCCAACCACGTCGAGCCCAACCGGTGGCTGATCCAGAACACGGCCGTGAGGCCAAAGACCAGCCAATCGAGCGGGCTCTCGCCAGGATCGTCGTAGCCATCCGCAAGCAGCAGGGCGAGTGGCGCCAGCCACAGCGCCGACTGAAGCCAGAAGGCATCCCATGCGGGACCACGGACCCAGGAACCGTGCGTCTTGCCCGAACATGCGGCTGGTGTGGCGGCGAGCGGCGAACCGGAGTCGTTCCGCGAGCCGGGCCGTTTGCCTCGTGGCGATCTTCGTGCGATCTTCGTGGCCGCTAACGAGTGCACCGGGTATCGCCTTGCACGTCGCCAGCGGGATTCGAGCCTAATTTGCAATGCGCAGCCATCGCGACACGAACCTCGGCGCCCAAGGACAGGACGCTCGCCTCGAGCTTGTCGAGCGGCTTTTCAGCGGCACGGGGACTTCGTACGATTCGATGGTGCACTGGGCGACACTGGGTTTCGACGCGCGCTGGAAGAAACGGATGCTCGAGCACATACCGGCGGGCAACGGTCCGGTGCTGGATCTCGCGTGCGGCACTGGAATCTCGACGCTGTCGATCGCGCGACGCTTTCCGGGCCGGCTGGTGGTTGGCGTCGAACTGCGCGACGAATACTTGCACATCGCGCGGCAGAAGGCGGCACGCGAACCGGCGGCGAACGTGCTATTCGCGTTGTGCCGCGCCGAGGACTATGAGAGTCCACTGCGCTTCGACTGCGTGACATCATCGTATCTCGCGAAATACGCCGACCTGCCACGAGTGGTCGCACGGTCACGCGACATGTTGCGATCGCGCGGGGTATTCATGATGCACGACTTCACGCTGCCGCCGATGCGGACTTTGCTCGCGCTTTGGCGCCTGTACTTCGTGGTGATGCGCAACACCGTCGCACGCGCCTTTCCTCAGTGGTCGGAAATCTATGACGGCTTGCCGACGCTGATCGAGAGAACGCGCTGGGTGCCCGACCTGCAGAGCGAGCTCACGCGAAACGGGTTCACGGACGTGAAAGTGGATCACCTGACGCTTTACGGCTCCGCGATCGTGACAGGAATCAAGGGTTAGCATCGGTGCTGACCCCGGCAACCGCTCGCTTCGGGTCGCCCCGCATGTTGACCATCGCAGCGGTCGTATCGGGCTGCCGGGGCGTCGCGTAACGATGAAGTGCCAGCGACGGGAGGCACGCCGCAAAGTCGCCATGGAATCCGCCCGGTACGCGAAAGAATTGTTGGCCAGCCAGAACCTAGGTTCTAGCCGTTCCATCGCCATATCGCAAGGCCGGCCGCGAGCAAGAGTACGCCGGCGCTGATGCATCTCAGGATACCTTCAAGGGTCGATAGGATCGCGCGGCCCGCTTCGTTTGCCGAGCGTGCCAGCTCCTTGTAACGACGCGACGCCTTGATCTCCACGAGGCTGAACATCGCCGCAGCGCCCGCGGCTACGGTAGCCGACAGCGCGAGTTCGTTCGTTTGCAACACGTAACCCGCCATCACCGGGAGCGCGCCCCACGAAAAGGCGAACCAGCGATCTGTATGGAACCGTCCGCCGAACCACTCGAGGTTGTAGACAAGCACGAAGAAGCCTTCAGCGACCGCGATAGGCCAAAGCCACGGCGTGAAGAGGACCATGTAGTAGATGCCGATTGCGTACGCAACCACCAGCGCACAGACGGCGAGCACCAACAGTTCCCGCGACGAGAAATACGCACCCCACGGCTTCACCTTGGGGCTTCCGAGCGCATCGAGCGCGTGCGCTGCGATCCCGAGCGCCAGGAAGTAGATTAGCAGCAATGCGCCGACGCGATCCCAGTGAATGCGCGATGCAAGCATCGCGCCGATTACCGTGTATGCGAGGACCATGCCGGTGTACGGCAGGAACAAGAGTCCGACGAACACGCGGAACTTCGGCGGACCAAACTTTGGCACGAACCATTCCGCCGTACGGCCTACGGGAGGCGGTTCGTCTTGTGTGGAAGGTTCGTGCACGGAGCGAGTCGTTGTGGCCTTTACCGCGTGCGCACCTTCGGCATCCGCGGCTCGATCGTTCGCGGCGGCACGTGCGGATCGGATCGGGGCGGCCGCGGCGGGCTGCGCGGACCGGGTTCTCTCGGCCGTCGCGCCTGCGGCGCCTTCTTTGCCGCAGATAGCGGCAGTGCATCGGACATGGGACGCATCGAGTCGACCTCGCGTGGGCGGCTCTATTCATGGGAACCGCGTCGCCATCATGATAGACGCGGCGCCTCGCGATTAAGTCGCAAGCATCGTTCTATCGGAGTCGGCGTCGCGCCGGGATACCAGCCTAATGCGCGAGCCGCAAAGACGAGGGGCCCAGCGGTTGCTCACCAAGCCCTTGAAGTCGTTGGTGGCGTGAGCCCGCTCTTGGCTCGACGGTGTCAGATGTCCAGCACTGAACTTTACCGGCAGGCGAGGTGCGCATCGCCGACTGCAGCTAACGGTCATTGCTCGGCGTGATCTGAGCGGCGAAAGGCAGCTACCCGATTGAAGCGGCGTTATCGCCGTGCGGACGTTACTACACGTTAGTCGGTTCCCCAGGGGGCGTGGCGCCGAACATCAGTTGTTTTGCATGCGTCTTTCGCGACTATGTCTACTCTTGTGTCTCGCTCCATCGCCGACTGGGCGATCGGGACGAGTTCCTTTCACCGTCGACGAGACCAAGCACTTCTCGATCGCTACGCCGGGAAGCGCGCGCGACCGCGCGCCTGCCACGCGCGATTGATCGCACGCGCCGCAGTGCGGCGATGAAGGCGGCGAGCTCGACGCGGGCGCCGAGCCCTGAGGCGCGCGCCCGTCGTACCCGCCGTCCTGCCGCCCCGAGGCAGGCGTGGGCGAGCATCCGCAGATCGCCGACGTCCTTCCACACGAACGTGTAGGCGTTGCGCACGGCGATCGCATGTAGCAGTTCGTCGTACCGGGGCGAGCCGTCGTGACGCTCATCGTGGCTCACGCGACTCGCTGGCGCCATCAAGCAGCACCATCCGGCCTTCCAGGCGCGGTGCGAGATATCGACGTCGTCGAAGTAAAACGGATCGAACAGCGGATCGAAGCCGCCAAGCCAGCGATACTTGCGGCGATCGATGGCGATCGCACCGCGATGCAACCAGGAGACCGGACATGCGTCGCGCGCCTCGTCACCAGGCTGCACAGGCTCGTGGAGCCAGACGATGTCCCTTCCCGTATCGCGAATGCGCGTCACGCCGGTCTCGACCGCGGCGCAGGATCGATTCACAACGCGGCTCGCGACGCCAAACACCTCAGGGTCGTGGCGCAAAGGCGTCAACAGTGACGCAAGGAAATTCAGGTCGACAAACGTGTCGTGGTTGATGAGCACGACGACGTCGTGCGCCGCACGCTCGATAGCAAACCGCGTAGCCGCCGCGTAGTCGAGCTCGTGCGCGGGCTCGAGAAACGTCACACCGGGCGCCTCCGCCTGGCACAGCGCGCCTGGTACGCTCGCGACGCGCTGATCGCGTACGAGGAGTATCTCGTGGCGGCCCGGGTACTCGGCGAGCGCATCGCGCAGTGCCGCTAGCGCATGTCGTAGCGTCCCTTCGCCATGCCAGCCGACGACAACCACACTGCAATTCTCAGTGCATGGTTCGAACAGTGGCGGCCGCAATGGCGCACGCCGTGCCCGCAAACGCCCGACCAGCTCGGAAGCCGCGAGCACGCACAGCACCGCCCAATCGATCGGTGCGAGCAGCACGAGCGCAACGCGCGCGAGCGCCTCGCGCAACGCTGGCGGCCGTAGTCGATCAGGGAATGCCGAGGTTTGCGTAACGAACGAATTGCACCGGATGGTTCGACGTGAGGATGAGCGCTGCGGCGGCGCGCTGGCGGGCACCGCATCGCAGCCGAAGTTCCTTTAAGCGACGTCCGTGATCCGCGATTGTGGCGAGCTGATGCGAGACCCTCTCTGTCGCCGTATCAAAGAGCGCGAGATCCAGCCGATTGAGCTCGACAAGATGGTTGTACAACCCGGTTCCACAGGCGGTGCGCATAAGATGGAGTTGCGCATCGAGGCTTCGCGGCCGGCAGCTGACGTTCTGCGCCACGTAACTGAATTCGATGCCGCGAAAGTGCGGCGACAGCACGTGCTCGGCGGCGACGGCGGACTCGTCGAACCGCTCCACGGTGCCGGCGATCGTCGCCTCCTGGACGATGCGAACGGCCCGCGCGAGGTCGTCTGCGCGAGGCAGCCACGCGCCGGCGTTCGCGATCAGGTTGACCTGCACGTTCGAGACGTAGCGTGGATGATCGTCGATCAGCCAGTCGAAAAATGCTTGCAGTCCGCGCAACTTCGCCGCCGCAGCGAGCGGATCGGTATTGGGCGCCGCGCGCCGATAGAATGCGTACGCCGACGCGAGTCGCGCAAGCGGATGACGGATGAAAACGATGTCGTGGAATGCGAACCGCGGATCGGCAGGCTTCGGCGGACGCAGATGGTGGCTTGTCACCGCGGCCAGCGCGGGATGGCGCTCGAGAAAAGCGATCAGTGCGTCATTGCAGACATTGGAGTCATGCCGATCGCCATCGAGACGCGCGAAACGGTCGCCGAAATTGGCCTCCAGGATCGAGTCGAGCGTCGACCCGGCGTTCTTGAAGACATGGTAGTGAACGAGGACTTGTCGCCGGGGATCTGGTTCTGGTCGAACGGTCCGGAACATATTTTTGCCTCCTCCACACGCCGGCACGCCGCCGCTGGCTCCCGCGATGCTACTGGCTACGCCGAACCAAACTAGCGGTTGGCGCACATTGACGGAGATCTTCGGGTGGATGGCCGGATAGGATAAATCGTTTCCGAGTACCTATTCGCGGGATCACCGAGATAGAGGCAAGGGGTCGCCGGCCATGAAGGCAAGCAATTCGGCGAAGAACAGATCATCGGCGTGCTGAAGGAGGCCGAGGCCGGCCCCAAGACGAAGAGTTGTGTCGTCGGCACCGTATCTCCGAGGCGACCTTCTATAACTGGAAGGCGAAGGACGCCGGCATGACGGTATCCGAGGCGCGGCGTCCCGAAACACACGTAGGACAAGACTGTTTCGAGGCGTGCGCGCGTTCCTCCGGCCGCTTGACACGTGCCGCGACCGTCGTCAGGATTTCCCGCGCCGCCTTACGGCGTTGCCCGAAAATGTGCGCTGCTTGCCGAGCGGCAAACGCCAAGCAGCCGGTCGACGTCCTCGTCGGCCGTCGCCCACGACGTCACGAACCGATGGTGACGTGGATGCAGCCGCCAATCGCGTTGGAATTTGCATCCCGCCGCCGCAAGCGCATTAACCATGGTGTCGGGCATCGCGACGAATACCTCGTTGCCCTCGGTCGGATGCACCAGCGTGACCCCATCGACCTGCGCAAGACCTTCGGACATTCGCCGTGCTGCGCGGTTGGCGTGCCGCGCGTTCGCGAGCCACAAGCCATCTTGCACGTAGGTCTCAATCTGTGCACCCAAGAAGCGGCTTTTCGGCACGAAGTGTCCGCCGCGCTTGCGCAGGAACGCGAGCGCCGTGTTGTACTTCGACGTGAACGCGACGATCGTTTCGGCGCCGAACGAGCCGCTCTTTGTCGTGCCCAGCGTTATGACGTCGACGCCGCACTTCCACGACAATTGCGCCGGTGACACATCGAGGAATGCGGCGGCATTGGCAAAACGCGCTCCATCCAGATGCGTTGCCAGGCCGGCTTCGTGCGCGACACGGGTAAGCGCCGCGATCTCGTCCGGCGTATACGCCGTTCCGGCCTCGGTGAGGTTCGTGAGGCTCAGGACGGACGGCTGCACCGCGTGCACGACGCCGAAGCGCGCCTCGCGCACCTGACTCGACAAGGCCTCGGGCGAAATGCGACCATGCTCGCCCGCCAGCGGGATCTGCCGCGCGCCGAAGCTGTACATCTCGGGTGCGCCGCACTCGTCCGTCGCGATGTGCGCATCCCAATGACAAAGGATCGCACCATACGGCGGCGTCATCGCACCCAAGGCGATCGCATTCGCCGCCGTGCCCGTCGACACTGTAAATGCGCAAAGCTCGTTCGTCCCGAAGAACTCGCGCAACGCATCCAACGCCCGCTCCGTCCATTGCTCGGCCTCGAAATTCGTTGCATATCCGTCGTTCGCGGCCACGATCGCCTGCGCGAACGCGGGGTGGACCGGCGACGTGTTCTCAGAACCGAAATCCATGTTCACGCGCATTTCGTCTATCCCGTGTCGGCGAGGCGAAACACGAGCATCCGGCGACTCGGCCCGTGAGGCACAAAATCGGCCGTCACCGCTCGCCCGATTAGCGACTCGCCGTCGATCGGCGCGCCGGGCAGTTGCGCGTAGACGAGCACGCCTTCGGCGAGCTCGACGGCGGCGAATACGTACGGCGCCTCGTCGTTGAATCCGTCGTGATGCGTGCGATGGATCGTCGAATGCGAGATGACGCGTCCGATTCCAGTGGCATCTCTCCATTCCAATTCCGCGTGCTGGCAATAGGGACAGCAAACCCGCGGATAGAAGACCGCGCGCCGGCATGCGTCATTGAGGCAGTGCTGGAGGACAAGATGCCCGGCGTCGATCGCGTCCCAGTAACACCGGTTGAGTTCGGTGACGCGGGGCTGCGGCTTGTTCATCGCTTCACCTACGGATTGCGTTCGAGGATGGCCGCGCTGGACGAGAGGCCGCGCCCGTACGCGACCATGCCGTAGCCGGACACCAGACCGCGTTCGCAGCGCACCTGCCGCTCGCCGGCCCGGCCGAGCAGCTGCGTGACGCTTTCGAAGACGCCGATCATGCCGCCGGACGCGCCTGCCTGGCCGGCGGAGAGTTGGCCGCCGCCAGTGTTAATGGGAAAGCTGCCATCGACGGTGATGTCGGTTTCCTTCATGTAGTTGTGAGCGTTTCCCGGGGGGCAGAGCCCCAGGGCTTCCAGCTGGACGAAGCACATCACCGGATAGTCGTCGTAGAGTTGCGCAAAATGCAGGTCGCGCGAGCCGCACCCTGCGCGTTCATACAGGCGCTCCGCGAACCGGTCCCAGCCGCCCGGTGTGCTGTAAACGTCGTTCGCGGGTGAATTGTGCATTTCCTCGGCAGCGAGTATGCGCAGGCTCGGGCCCGGGAGCGTGCGCGCGATCCGCTCGGAGACTAGGACGATGGCGTCGCCGCCGACGCACGGCAGGACGCAGTCGTACAGCCGCAGTGGATCGGCGATGCGCCGTGCATTGAGGTACGCCTCCATCGTGAGCGGTTCCTTGAAGAGCGCGTTGGGATTGCGCAGTGCGTTCGAGCGCAGCGCGATGCAGAAGCGGCCGAAGTCCTCGCGCGTCGCGCCATGGCGCTCCATGTAGAGCCGCGTATGCAGCGCGAACATCCCATTGGCACCGCCAAACCCCTGCGGCGACATGTAACTGGCAACCGAGCCGTTGAACCGGTCGAGCGTCTCGTTGTGGGACGCAACGTCGAAGGCATCGGCGGCCGCGCACACAACGACCTCGCAGGCGCCGTCCCGGATTGCGCGCGCCGCATGCGCCATGCCGATAACGCCGGAGGCCCCGCCGTAGAGTCCCTGGAACAGAAACCGCGCTTCGACGCCGAGCTGCTCGGCGACTGTCGCGACGTTATCGGGCGGCAGCATGAACGAGGTGACGGCGAGCCCGTCGACGCGGTCCCACCACAAGCCCGCATCGCGCAGCGCCGCCGACCCGGCGTCGTAGAGGAGCTTTTGCACGCTGTTCGAAGACCGTTTCGCGTACGGCGTCTGCCCGGCGCCGACGATGCAAACGCCTTCGAAAGCTTTGCCCATGTCAAATGATCCCGCGCGACTGCAATTGCATGAAGCGCTCCTCGGACATGCCCATGCCTTCCACGTAGACGGCCCGGTTGTCGGCGCCAAGCGCACGTCCCGCGTGGCGAACCTCGCCGGGGGTATCCAGGAATTTCGGTACGACGCCTTGCATGCGAACCGATCCGAAATCGTCATCGGGCACGGAGACGATGTTCTGCCGCGCGCGATAATGCGGGTCGTTCACGATGTCGCGGATGTCGAGGACCGGGCCGGCGACGACGTCGCTGCGCTCGAACAGCGCCATCACGTCCTCGCAATCGCGCTCGGCGAACCAGCGCGCAATCAATGCGTCGAGTGCCTCGTCGTTGGCGCAGCGCGCGGCGTTGTCGACGAAGCGGGGATCGCTGATGAGCTCGGGCATGTCCATCGCCAGCGCGAGACGCTCGAACGTCCGTGGAGAGCTCGCCGATATCCCGATCCAGCGGCCATCGCGCGTAAGGTAGGTATTGCGCGGCGAGTCTTCCAGGAGACGATTCCCCTGGCGTTGCTTGACGATGCCGAGCTGATCGAAGCCGATTACCTGCGCCTCGACCAACCGGAACAGCGGCTCGTAGAGGCTAACGTCAATCTCCTGACCCCTGCCGCCGTTGTGATCACGGTTATAGATCGCGAACATCGCGGCCATCGCGGCGAACGTCGCCGCGACCGAATCCGCCATCGGAAAGCCGGGGAGCGTGGGCGGGCGATCGGGGAAGCCGGTGAACGACGGGATGCCGGAGAATGCCTCGGCGATCGTGCCATAGCCGCCGCGCTTCGCATACGGGCCCGTTTGTCCAAACCCTGACAGGCGCACGAGCACGAGGCGCGGATTCATGCGCGACAGTGCTGCGTACCCAAGTCCCCAGCGCTCGAACGTGCCGGGGCGGTAGTTCTCGATGACGATGTCGGCGGTGCGCACGAGATCGCCGAAGATGACTTGTCCCTCGGGCTTCGATAACGTCAGCGTGACGAGCTTCTTGTTGCGGCCGATCACCTTCCACCACAACGAGCGGCCGTCCTTCATCGGTGTCCAATGCCGCATCGAATCGCCGACGCCTGGCAATTCGACCTTGATCACCTCGGCGCCGAAATCCCCGAGCTGTGTCGCGGCCAGCGGACCCGCAATCATGTTGCCCGCGTCAATGACGCGTAGCCCACGAAGCGGACCCGCGCGGCTCGCCGCCGATGCGGTTTCGGCTGATTCAGTGGACTGCTCGGTCATGCTGAATCTTTCTCCTGGTTTCAGGGTCGTTCATCGCATTCATTCATAGTTGATAGCCTTGCTTGAACCGCTTCAAAAACGCTTGCAGCCGCGGCGATTCGGGATGCTCGAACATTCGCGAAGGCTCGCCCTGTTCGACGATCTCGCCATCGGCCATGAAGACGACTCGGTGCGCGAAAGCGCGCGCAAATGCCATCTCGTGAGTCACGATCATCATCGTCATGCCGGCCTCAACCAAGTCGCGCATCACGTCGAGAACTTCGCCGACGAGCTCGGGGTCGAGCGCCGACGTCACTTCGTCGAACAGGATCGCCCTCGGCCGCATTGCAAGCGCACGCGCAATGGCCACGCGCTGCTGCTGTCCACCGGACAATTGATTCGGCGCAGTGTCCGCCTTGTCCGCGAGTCCGACGCGCGCAAGCAACGAGCGGGCGATTTCTTCCGCCTCCTTGCGCGGCATGCCCTGCGCCCTTACGGGACCCAGCGCGACGTTGCGCAAGACGTTCATATGTGGAAACAAGTTGAAGCTCTGGAACACCATGCCGACCTGCGCGCGCATGGCCGCAAGTTCGCGCTCGCTGCGGCGAATGCGCTTGCCCTCACCATCGATCCGGTAGCCCATCGGCTGTCCGCCGATCGTGATCTCGCCCTCCTCGAACTGTTCGAGCAGGTTCACGCAGCGCAGCAGCGTGGTCTTACCCGATCCGCTCGGACCGATCACGACCACCGCCTCGCCCTTCTTCACGTCGGCGGAAATGCCGGCGAGGACCTTGTGCCCGCCGAACGATTTCGACACGTTGCGGATCGCAATTTCGGCGATCGCGGCCGACGGATCAGTGAACATAGTTCAACCGCGTTTCGAGCTGCCTGCCCAGGCGCGAGAGTACGAGACACAACGCCAGGTAGGCGAGCGCCACGGCGCCGAAGATCTCGAACGGCGCCAGCGTGCGCTCGACGATCGCCTTGCCGACATAGGTGAGGTCGGCAAGGCCGATGATCGACACGAGCGACGTTCCCTTCACCACCATGACGCAGGTGTTGACGAACGGAGGTGCCGCGACGCGCAGCGCCTGCCGGAACACGATGTCCGTCAGGATGCGTGGTGTCGTGAGCCCAATCGCCCGTCCCGCATCCCACTGGCCCGCTGGAACGGAAAGCACTGCACCACGGAATACTTCGGTCATGAACGCGGCGAAGTACAGCGAGATGACGGCGATCCCGCCAGCCAGCGGATCGAGCGCTATGCCGGCGTAGGGCAGCGCGTAGTACATCGCGAACAGCAGCACCAGCAGCGGCACGCCGCGTACGACGTAGAGATACACCTCGACGAGGATGCGCAGCACGATGCCGCCGTAGAGCTGCGCCAGCGCAAGGATGAGCCCGAGGGTCGTCGCCAGCACGATGGCGATGACCGAAAGGTAAACAGTGATGGCAGCGCCGCGTGCAAGCAACGGCGCGCTGGCGAGAAGCAGGTGCATTATGCGATCCGCACGCGGCGCTCGATGACGCGCATCGTGCCCGCGAAGATCGCGGTCAGCGCGAGGTAGAACAGCGCCAGCGTGAAAAAGATCTCGAACACCGCCGCGGTGCGGTCGGCCAGGAGCCGGGCCTGGAACGTGAGCTCGGCCACCGAGACCGTCGCGGCGAGCGACGTGTCCTTGATGATCAGGATGCCCTGGTTCGACAGCGACGGGACCACTTTGCGGATCGCCTGCGGCAGCACGACGATTGCGAACGTCTTCCGCTTCGTCAGGCCGAGCGCGAGCCCCGCCTCGGCCTGGCGCTGCGCGACCGACTGGATGCCGCCGCGATAGATCTCCGCCACGTACGCACCGTTCTGCAGCACGAGGGCGAGCAGCGCCGCGACAAAGCCGGACAGCGGGAAGCCGATCACGCCGGACCCGAAGAAGATGAAGAACATCTGCACGAGCATGGGCGTGTTCCGAACCAGCTCGACATAGTCCGCAGTGATCCGCGCGACGAGCCGCGAGCGCGCCATCAGCCCGACGACGACCGGAATTGCCCACAGTGCCGAGAGCAAGATCGCCGGTATCGCCAGCGCCACGGTCGTGCCGAGGCCCTGCGCGAGCGTCGGCGCGATGCGGGTGACGAATCCGAGGTCGACCGACATTGCGCCGGTCCGTCACTCGCCGCTACGCGGTTCGCGTCGGCGTCACTTGCCGCTCTGGCCGTAGAAGCGCTCGGGCGGCGGATTGCGTCCGAACCACTTCTGATAAATGTCGCTGTACTCGTTGTAGCGCGAGCCCTGGGTCATTTCGCGCACCATCGTGTCCATCCACAGCCAGAGCGTGAAGTCGCCGGGCTTCATGAAGATCGCGTTGCCCTGGATGACGCCAAGGCTTTCGGGCAGCACCTTCAGCTCCTTGTTGTTCGCCGCGTACCAGTTCAACACCGGCGTATCCATTTGCATCGCCTGCGCTTGCCCGGACTTGACTGCGGCGAACTCAGCGCTCGGCGTATCGAACGTCAGCAACTTTGCCTTCGGTACATAGCGCTTCGCCCGGTCAGCCATCTGCGGATTGCTGAGGTTCGCCAGCGTGAACTTCGCATCGTTCAATGCGGCAAGGCTGTCGATCTTCGCGTCCTGCCGAACGAGGATCGAGATGCCGGAATCGATGTACGGGTGCGTGAAGGCGACATGCAGCGCGCGATCGGGATATACAGTTGTCGTCGCGATGCCGATGTCGGCGCGGCCGGAATTCACGGCCGGCCATCGACCTTCGCTCGTGACCGCGACGAACTCAACCTTGTTCGCGTCGCCCAGCAACGATTTCGCGATCAGGTGCGCAATGTCAATGTCGAAGCCGACCAGCTTGCCGCCTTCGTCGGTGTAGCAGAACGGAGGCGCCGTGCTGAACGTCGCCACGATCAACTTGTCGCGTTTGATGATTTCGTCCAATCGCGACGTCGCCGACTGCGCGTTCGCAGTGCCCGCGATCAATGCCGAGACGCCGAATGCCGCCAGCAAGACGACTGCTGCAGTGCGAACCTGCCCTAGCCAAGACGCGTTCATGCTTGTCTCCTCTTTTCTTCGGGAATCCAGTTATACTTCCGAAATATGGAAGAATTTTTCTTGTTTTTTCATTGTTGACCTCATGCTGGGCGCGCGTCAATGATTATTTCCGTCGACGGTCGACGACCCGCAGCCCCGCCTCGAAGCGCAAAGAGCCAGCCGCTAGACCGGGCGATCGCCGTCCTGACAGCGCTCGTCACCGCCGCGCGGCCAGCATCGGTGACCGAGCTCGCCGCCGCGTGTGCCTTGCCGGTACCCACCGTGCATCGCTTGACGGCACAGCTCGAGAAGCGGGGCCTCGTAAAGCGGGCGCTCGGCTCGAAGAAACTGATCGTCGGCGCCGGCCTCGTCCGGCTCGGCGCGGCGGCCGCCGAGGCAGCAATGCGCTCGGATCGGGCGCACCAGATCCTCGTGGCGCTTGCCCATGAATTGGGCGAGCCCTGCCAGATCGGGGTTCGCGTCGACAACGAGGTCGTCTACATCGATTCGGCACGCACGACGCGCTCCGCCGGCCTGCATTTCGAGCAGGGCAAGCATGCGCCGCTGCAGTGCACGTCGATCGGCAAGCTTTATCTGGCCGACATGCCGGATGACATGTTCGAGTCATGGCTGGCGCAATCGAGCCTGCGCAAGCTCGCGCCGCGCACGATCGTGTCGAAAGCACGTTTGCGAACGGTCGTCCGCGGCATACGCCGCGACGGGTGGGCGGCGAGCGACGAGGAATTCGTACCGGGCGTCGTCGGCTGTGCCGTTCCGGTCCGCCTTGGCAACGGCGTGTTGCTCGCGGGCCTCGGCGTGTCAGTACCCAGCGCGAGGATGCCGTTCGCTAGAGTCCAGTTGTTCGTGCCGCCATTGATCATCGCGGCGCGGGAGATCGCGGCGGCGTGCGACGCCTGACACCGTGACGTTGCGCTTATGCTATCGCGCGGGATGCCGCAGGCCGCGCACCGACACATTGCCTCGAACGATCGGTGTACGCCGGGTTCAATATGTCAGGAATCAGGCGTTCGCTCCGCTGGACGGGTGACGGCTGGCGCCGAATGTGTGCGTAGTCGACGAATCAGTACACGCCGACACGCCTATAGGCGTCAGACCGACAGCACGAAGTCGGCGTCTGCATTACCGTGCCGGCATCTCGCCTAAGGAGTGGTCATGTCCTCGCACAGAAAGGCAACGCGTAGCACGTACGAGCTCGCCGGCGATTTTGATGCGCTCGTCGAGAAAGGTAGAGCCTTGCTAGGAGAGCTCGCAGAGAGTCGGCCAGGAACCGTTAACCTTCGCTCCGTAATGGACGACGTTAGCGAAAAGCTCGCAGAGTTTCAGTCTTCCGCTACCAAAGCCGCACAACAGGGCGCCAAACAGGGTGCAAAGTACGCGCGTCAAGCGGACCGTTATGTGCGCGGTAACCCGTGGCCAAGCGTGGCCGCCGGCGTCATCTTGGGTGTGCTCGTCACACTGCTTTGGAGTCAACCCGACTGACATTGCTCCGAAATGGGAGATTTGTCGATCTCATCGTCTCATCATCGCGATTCGGTGCGGAAAAAACAATCGAGGGGAATAGTGTGAATAGAATCATCTACATCGTGGGATTGGTCGTTATCGTGATTGCGATCTTGTCGTTCTTCGGTTTAAGGTAACCCGCTCTACTCGCTTGAATATGACGCAAGGAGATGAAATGGCAGAAGTGCCTCCCAATTCGCCGGTGGACGCAGTAGCAGAACAAGCACGAACGGCGGTTGACCGCATCGCCGACAACGCCACTGACGCCATCACGTCGGTGAGGACGTCTATTCACGATACGGTCAATAGTGTGGCGGACCGCGCCAACGTTGCTACGCAGTGGACTTCCGACCAGATTGACGCAGTAAGGCAAGCTCCAATCAACACCATCGAGGCCGGTGCCCAGTACATCAAAGCCAGGCCGTATACCGCCGTGGCAATTGCCCTTGCCGTCGGATACCTTCTCGGCCGAGTCGGTCGACATGTGTGAAGTTGGCGCACTGCGGCGCGGGGCTGCGACATCGGTCGCTAAGCCCTCGGAATGGAACAACCCTTACGGCGCGCCTGCCGCGTAGTGCCTCGAGGGTGAAACGCCGTCTATCACTCATGCCGGCACCGGCCTCACGGGATCGTCCAATAGCGACGATCCTAGGTTCCGTCAACAAGGCTTCAAATGCTTTTGCCGCTCTTTCCGTTCATAAGACTCCCATACCCGGATTGTCGTCTGCATCTCGCGCTCGACCTGCCGACGGACACTCGTCGCCACAGATAACGGCTTTTCCCAGCCCGGTAGGCGATGCTCCGGTCCCAAGTCCAAATCTAACTGTTCCATATAAACGCTTCGATACAGCAATGCTTGGTCGCTCAGGGGCAGGAAACTGAACGTCATGAGCGGGCTATCGAGCGAACTTCCTTAGCATGTGACGTCAGGATCGGCCGAGCGTCGTCGAAATCGCACGTTTCAGTTCTTCGATGGAAACAGGCTTGGACAGAATCGATGAGGCCTCGCGTGGGAGTACGTCGTCGTCCGTAAGCGAGGCACCGCTGACCAATATGGTGCGTAAGGCGGGGAACCGGTGCCGGACTACGCGGATCAGGTCCAAGCCGTCCACGCCGGGCATACGAATATCCGAGATAACAAGGTCGATGTCGTTTCGCTCATCGAGCACATCGAGGGCCTCAGCGGCCGAATGCGCAGGAATCACCGAATATCCGGAGATTCGGAGGAGGACCGACAACGCCTCCTCGCTGTCCTCGTCATCATCGATCACGAGTAAGGTTGCAAGGGGCGTCGACATTGCGGTGCGACCAGGGAAACTGAGCCAACAAGTTTCATCGAGCGGCGTTAAACGCGGGATAGCTTGGCCGCGTCAGCTATCACTTGCAACAGTTCGGGCAAATGATACTGGTTTCTCGAGCACACGACACACCGGCGCCCTCGATCCGCCGCTGGATCGCATCATTTCCGGTATGTACGCTGTACAGGCGGTCAATATCATTCCTCCCCCCGTACGCGTCCGCATCAAGGGATTGGCGAATTAGCACCGGTCAGCCGTTTGTGAGGGAAGCGACTCGAACTAATAAGCCCTCACCGTCACCTTCTCGGTTCATATCGTAGTGGCACCGCCCCCGATCCTAACTCTTCAACGACATGCCTTGATAGGCCTGCGAAGAGCGTCGGCCCGTGGCCCACTGACTTCGGGTGCACGAACTCGTACTCGTCAATCAATCCCAGCTCCGTCAGCGCCAGCGGGAGCTGCACGCCTCCGATCAATAGTCCCTTACCTGCGCTCCTGCGGCATCGGCCCGCTCGAGGTTATCGACCGCGTGACGATGCAGATCTTCGTCCGCGACCATTACACGATGATCAGGGGCAGTCCAATGTGACGTTGATGAATACCGCAGGGGTCGCATGGGGTAAGAGTTCGCCGATTCCCTTCGTCGGCGCGCCGGTCACCTCCAACTTACCTCGCTTGCCGGAAACGGCGCGACGCACCGCGTGCGACATTCGCAACAGAGTAGTCAGCTTAGTGTCGGGTACGTCGTACTAATGTTTCTGCTGTGCCGACCATTGCCGCAGTGCGTTGAGCGTGTTCGCGACGTGCTTATCGGGGTCGAGTGACGTATACGCGTAGATGACACGCCCGCTAGGTGCAATGACATACGACACGCGATCTGCGTATCTCGGCATCATGGCCAGGATGGCATCGTAAGACTTCATGATGCTTTGGTTTTCGTCCGCAGCCACCGCGAATTTGCTGCGGCACTCGCTGACCGAAAATCGATTCAGGGTATCGATCTTGTCATGCGACACGCCGATGACCGTTGCGCCAAGCGCGTGATATGCATCCATCGCGTCGGCAAAATCGTGCGCCTCGATCGTACATCCCTCTGTGAATGCAGCGGGATAGAAGTACAAAACGACCGGGCCACTCTTTAGCGCGTTCGCCAGCGAAAACGTGAACACATTGCCGCCAAGCGACGCCTGTGCCTCGAAATTGGGAGCAAGATCGCCCGGTTTGAGCGCGGCGACTGCCGGCGTTGCGAGGAACGAGCCGAGAACTGCGAAGAGGGCGATAAGACGCAGCATTGATACCTCGCAGAAAGTTCTCCCCGCTAAAGTGAGAGCTCAACCCTTCGCGTACCAGGACTTCACACCGGGATGATCGCGGACCGCCTCGTAGACCGCTGTGAGTTTGGGGTAGCCGGCGAATATCGTCGCTGGAATGTAGTCGACCTTGCCGCCGATGAACCAGCGCACCGCCATGTGGAGTTTGAGGTCAACGACATGAAGCTTCGCACCGGCGAAGAATGGTGTGCCCGGGATATTCCTCTCCGCGTGGTTCGCCCAGGCCGGCAGGAAGCCCGCAACGAGCGCCTCGCGCGCGACGCGCTTCTGACCGTCCTCCATATGGATGGTCGGCGTAACGGCAGCACGTAAATCCTCCACGTGCTGCATCATTCCTTCGTGGCGTGCTGCCTCGAAGTCGTCGCTAGGGTGAAGGCCGTGTTGCCGCCCGATCAACACAAGGATCGCGTTGGAGTGCGCCAGCGCTGGACGCCCCGGTAGCTCGAGGACCGGCAAGCCCCCATAAGGCGTCTGTTCCTTCATGGCTGGCCATGCGGCCGAGCTGATACGCGCATCCTCGAAGTCGATGCCGGCGAGATGCAGGGCGAGGCGGCACTCCTCGCCGCGACTCACGGGAGCGTCGAAGTAGATCAGTTTGGGTTTGCTCATGGGGCAAAGCCTACCACCGCACGCGGTCGGCCGCAGCGGGCTTCGTGAACGTCTCTTCTTTCTATCTCCTCGAACTGGTTTGGGCGGGTGCAGGGGAAACGCATTCCAAAGCAGGATCGGCTCGCCGACGCGCCCCAGCGTGTACCACACGATGGTCGACGCGCGCTCGGCCACGGGCGCGCCAAGGGTCGCGCGATCTATCGCACCCCGCCCATCATCGCAGCGGCGCGCTCGAGGCGTGGCTCGTCGGTGATGGGACCGCCCGTGCGGCGACCGCTGCGGTAGCCCAAGGCGCGATGCGCTGATCGAGAGCGCGTTCCAGTTAGTGCGCATCCCGATTGCCATGGCCCGACACAGCCGCGCATAGATCCATGCCGTTTCGACGAAACCGCGCCCGGTGTCCGGGCCACTTCACCGGCATCGTTTTAGCCAAATTTTAGAGTTGTTACGAGACTTCGCGCCTACGCTCATCAAAGATTGCTGCGCCGGCATGGCAAACACGGAGGTCATTAATGAACGCGGAATCCGATACGCGCACTGCGCCCTCGATCAACGGTCACATGATCGCTCTGGGTGCCGGGCACTCCATCGCCATATACCAAAGAGACGGCGACGGTTACGTGGCGGAATTCCGTGACGGCCGCGTCGAGTTCATGCACGCGGGCACATGGTTCCGCTTTCACGCCGGCGGCCTGCGGTATTGCCACAACCGCCGCACCGCTTTCCGGTGTTCCATGCCCCTGACCCCGGAGATCCTGGAAAAGATCGAGCGACTCCACCGTGAGAGCGAGGTTCGGCAGGCGATGATGCGCGCTGTGCCACGCAACGCGGCCGCGGCAGCGCAACAGTTCTGCATCAGCGTGATATCACGTCTACGTGGCCGGGCATCCAAGATAAGCCAGACGTCCGGTTGAGCCCTTCTACTCCGCTGAACGGGCGGCGAACGAAGGCGTCTGGTCATCTAGCGGCCCGACGAAGGACCTTCGTGCCGTAAAGCTGCTGCCAGCCTGAGCGTGCGCTAGGTCACGTCCCCGCGATGTCTGGTCCTCGACGCCGGGCGCGCCGGCAAATCCGCCGCCGATCCGAGCCGCGCGCCGTCGGCGCCCGGGTCACGCAGCTCGGGCATGCCAGCGTCACGGCGCAGGCCGAGCAGCGCGCGGTTTGTTTTTGGGCGGCGAATGTGGGACCGTCGTAACGACTCTCGTATCAGCCTTGATCTCGTTGTAGCGCCCGCCCGCGGTTCTCGATGCGTCGGCCGCAACGGCACGACGTTTGGTCTATCGGAGCATGTCCGACACCATTTCAGGGGCTGTGGCCGTGGCGGCGCTCGAGTGAAAAGATCACAGTAAGTGAACGGGCGAAGTACCAGCCCGCTAGACCCAGCGTCACACACACATAGAGAGAGGCAGGTGAATGAGCTACAACCCATGGGGAAAGAAGAACCCGTTTCTGAGCATGTGGCTTAGCGGCGCAAACGCGGTTCTCGGCAAGACGCGTAGTCATGTGGCCGCGAGCGCACATCGCCAAACACGGGCGGCGATGGACGAGGCAACGCGGCAAGCGCTCGCGTTCTGGGGCCTCGGTGATCGTCCTGCGTTAAAAAAGCGACGGCGTCGGCGGTAGCGCCCGAAGATGGCCAACGAGACGGGTATCACGCCTGCGGCAAATTGAGGGTCTAATAAGTTGACGGAATACTCCCTCTCACATCGGTTGTGATACCGAACGTGGACTACGGCCGCGTAGCCGAAGCGGTGCGGCTTCAACACTGAACCAGACAACAGCTGGCTCGCGGCCTAACGGTGCAAAAAACGAGAGTACCTGGGCAATTGCAGATTCCGAATCTGCAGCTTATAGTTGTCCAGACCTGCTTCAGTCGGGGAGCCAATGGCGCGCGATCAGCGCCGCTTGGCGGCGATCGTCTCAGCCGATGTCGCTGGTTACTCGCGTCTCATGGGCCGAGACGAGGGTGGCACGTTGGCCGCACTCAAGGCCCATCGTCGTGAGCTGATCGACCCCAAGATAGCGGAGTATGGGGGTCGGATCGTCAAAACGACGGGCGACGGTCTCCTGCTCGAATTTCCTAGCGTGGTTGACGCGGTGCGCTGCGCGGTCGACGTGCAACGGGGAATGGCCGAGCGTAACGCGGAGGCGCCGCAGGACCAAAGAATCGACTTTCGCGTCGGAATTAACGTCGGCGATATCATCATCGACGCCGATGACATCTACGGCGATGGCGTGAACGTCGCGGCGCGCCTACAGACGTTAGCCGAGCCCGGTGAGATATATGTCAGCAAGGTGGTCCGGGACCAGGTCCTCGACAAACTCAATTTCACCTTCGAGGACCTGGGCGCCCAGAAGGTCAAGAACATAGCGAGGCCGGTCGAGGCCTACCGCGTCGATCTTGCAACTGCGGCGTTGCCAACAGCCGGCGTTCACCGATTGGCTTGGCAGCCGTTGACTCGCCTGCGTGCCTCCCTGTGGACGGGCGTGGGCGTCATGCTTGTCACCCTCGTCGGCATTGCCTTCTGGACGCTTGCGCACCGTGCGCCGCCCTCTTCGCACGAACCTGCATCGAGGGGGATCGCCGTTTTGCCCTTCGACGCACCGGACGGTTCACTCGAGGAGCAACAACTCGCCGCCACGATTACCCGAAATCTGACTTCGATGCTCGGAAAAGGAGCGCGAATGTTCAACGTAGTCGCGCAGGACTTCACGGCGCCGTACAAAGGCAAGGCCGTCGATGTGCGCACCATTGGCCGCGACCTCGCAGCGCTCTACCTTGTCCAGGGCGAGGTTCGACACGTCGGTAAACGCACGCAAGTCAATGTGCAGGTAGTGGAAACCGCGGGAGCAACAGAGGTGTGGAACGATCACCTCGAGGTCGACGCGGCGGAACTGAGGACGAGTACTGACAGGGTGGTTACCCTTCTGGAGGATCGAATTCGATGGAGCATTTCCGACGCCAGCATGCGTCGGTTCGCCGGCCCGCCTGCGCCGAACGCGGGACCCTTCGAGTTGACGATGCACGGGTGGGCAGTGTGGTATCGCGACAACAACACAGTGCGAGGAGCTCGCGAAGCCCGGAAATGGTTCGATAAGGCACTTCTCCTCGACCCCAACTTCGTGCCGGCCATCGGCAGCAGATGGCGCACGCTCTACTACGAGCTCGAGTTCGAGCCGAACGTCGACAAGAAGCGAGTATTGAAGGAAATGGACGACTTGTCGTTTCTCGCAGTCAACATTGACAGCGGTTATGCGAACGCATGGAGTATTCGTGCGGAGTCCCTCGTGCGTGAGGGACGCTGGGATGCGGCGCTCGAAGCAAACGCCAAGTCCGAAAAGCTTTCGTCGCCAGATAGCGACCTCCTGGTCCAACGGGCCGACATAATGGTCTCGACTGGTAGACCAGAAGAAGCACTCGCGCTTGCTGACCGCGCGCTGGCGCTAGACCCTGTACGTCAGGAGGAAATGGGTACGCTGATGCTGCAGCGCTGCCGCGCCTTCATGGCGCTCGGCCGATACGACGAAGCGATTGCCTCGTGCGAGAGAAACGTCGCTCTCGATAACTGGTGGCGGCCTCATCTCTATCTCGTGGCGGCTTACGCCTTGAAAGGGCAGCCCGAGAAAGCAGCTGCCGAAAAAGCAACACTGCTGGAACTGCGTCCCTCCGCGTCGATCAGAGACCTCAAGCGTTACGCCTACTCCGATGATCCGGCGTTCGTCCAGCAGACAGAAGCGCATTTGCTCGAGGGTCTTCGCAAAGCCGGCTTGCCGGAACAGTAGGAGTGCCATCCACTGGCAAAAGTCAAAACAGTCGCTTCGGTATCGAGAAACATTTAATTAACGTTGTTCCAAGCGGGAATTACTTCAAGACCAAGGCGAACATGAAGGAGCTCTTTGCTGGAGTTCTGGCGCTGCTGCTTTCAGTTTCCGCTATGGCGGAAGGTGGCGACGCGCCACGTGGACGCCTGTCCGACACAGTGAGGCCGCTCAACTATCGATTGACACTGGCGATCGATCCACGCCAAGCCAACTTCATTGGCCAAGCAGAGATTCGCATCTTGGTGCGTGAGCCCACGCAAACGATCTGGCTGCATGGCAACGGCCTCACGGTCGCACGGGTCGCGATCTCATCTCGGCGCGACCTTGTGCGAGCCCGTTACCGTGAAGTGGATGGGACGCTGGGCGTCGCACGACTCGACCTCGATGCGCCGCTGCCGAGTGGCGTGGCGCTCATTCGAATGGACTACGCGGCTTCGTTTCAGAAGACACCGCAGGGCCTCTACCGGGTAGAGGCAGGCGGCGAATGGTATGTCTTTTCGCAGTTGGAGCCCATAGACGCCCGGCGCGTCTTCCCTGGCTTCGACGAGCCAGGCTTCAAGACACCCTTCGACATAACGGTGATTGTTCCGAGCGGCAATCGGGTCATCTCGAACTCGCGCCTGGCGGCCAGAACGCCGGGACCGAATTCGACAACGCGTTACCGCTTCATGCGGACGGAGCCGCTGCCCACATATCTGCTCGCCTTCGCTGTGGGGCCTCTCGATGTCGTGGAAGCACCGCCGGTGCCCGCAAATGCCGTTCGCCACACGCCGTTGCCTATCCGCTTCGTTGCCACGCGCGGACAGGGACCCTCCCTTGCCTTTGCGGTGCGCGAAACGAGTTCGATCGTGGCGCGCCTGGAGACCTATTTCGGTATTCCGTTTCCGTACCCTAAACTCGATCTGATTGCCGCGCCCGGTCGCTTGTACAGCATGGAGAACGCTGGCGCGATCATCTTCAGCGACAGCACGCTCCTGCTTGGCGTGTCACCGACGGTTCGCCAGCAGTCGAATTTCGGGATCACGGCCGCGCACGAGATCGCGCACCAGTGGTTTGGGGATCTTGTGACACCCGCTTGGTGGGACGACATCTGGCTCAATGAAGCGTTCGCGCAGTGGATGGGCGCCAAGATAGCAGACGAGTGGCGGCCGGCGAACGCTATCGCGAGCGAGCAGCTTTCGAACACGCTTGAGGCAATGGACGTGGACGCGCTAGGGGCCGGCCGCCCGATCCACCAACCCATCGACGCATCGACTCAAATCCAGGATGCCTTCGATTCGATCACTTACAACAAGGGAGCCGGTGTCATCGGGATGGTCGAGTCGTATCTTGGGAAAGAACGATTTCGTTCGGGCGTTCGATTGCACCTAAGACGTCATATTCATGGCACCGCTACCGCGCAAGACTTTTTCGCCGCAATGGCGGAAGCAGCCCACGAACCAGCAATCATTGACGCGTTCCGCTCCTTCATCGAGCAACCGGGCGTACCTTTAGTAACCATCGCCGTGAACAGCGACGAGCGCTCCGCGCTGCTTACACAGTCTCGCTACCGCCCGCTCGGGGTGGGAACAGCTGCATCGCGCACCTGGAACATACCGATGTGCGTCAGTGCGTACGCGGATACCACAGCAAGAAAGATTTGCGCGCTTCTGGCCACAGTCAGCGCGCCACTGTCGCTCGGCGGCGGACCGAAGCCGCAGGCACTCCTTCCGAACGCGGGCGGTGCCGGCTACTACCGGTTCGGGCTCGACGGCGCGTCTTTCGACGCTCTGGTAGTTGCCGCCCCAAAGCTGCCGCCTCGTGAGGCGACCGTGCTTGCCGACAGCGTCGGAGCCGCTTTCGACGCAGGGAGTCTATCCTTGGATCGACTCGTGCGTATGGCTCGGGCGCTTGCAGTTCACCGGGATCGAACGGCCGCGTTGATGCTCGCCTATCGACTCGCAGATATTCATGATCGTGTCGTCGATACGCCGGCGCGCTCAGCACTCGAGCGCTTGCTCGACACCATCTACGGACCGCGGCTTCGAGAACTCGGCGCCGATCCAGAGGCGCAGAGATATTCCGCCGAGCCAAGCGACCGGCAACTGATGCGACGCGAGCTCGTCGGTATCGTGGCCCTGTGGGCGCGTGACGCCGAGATCAGGCGTGTGCTCGCGGCCGCAGCACAGCGCTCGCTAGAGGACGATGCTGCGCTCGATCCACTGTTGCGCTCACGCGCGTGGGCTGTTGGCGTGCAAAGTCTTGCGCCCGCGTTTCGGCAGGCCATCGAAACGCGTCTGCTCGAGAGTAAGGATCCTCAGATTCGGCAAGACGCAGCAGTAGCGCTCGGATACGCCGAGGAAACCGAATCGTCGCGGCGCGCGCTCGCGCTCACGCTCGACCCGCGAGTACCTCCCGAGGCGGCCTACGTCTTACTGTACCTCCAATTCGTGAATCCGCTAACGCGCCCGGCCGCGTGGCATTGGCTCAATGAGCAGAAGTCAGCCGTGGCCTCCAAGTTGCCGGAGGGGTATGGTCAGCAGTTTCTCGCTCAGCTCGGTGGGTCGCTCTGCTCGGCCGAGGATCGAGATGCGTTTCAAGCGGCACTCGCGACTCGTCTAGCCACCGCCGCAGAACTCGCGCTCCGGCGCACGAGTGAGCGGATTGATGTTTGCATCGCCGTAAAAGCTGCACACCAAGCGGAGTTCGCCGCCATGGGACGCGCGCCAAACTAAGGTTGTAAACCCGGGATTTCTGCTGTCGAAAAGCGGTAGAGATCGCGGCGTGCCGGAGACCGTGACAGCCGATGAGAACACGACGCGAAACGTTGCATCGGCCGAGGACGACACCACGATCCGAACGATGAGATTCGCAGCAGTGTTGGTCGCCATCACGGCCGTGTCGGGATGTGCAACCATCGCGGGTGGGCTTATTGGCACGGGCGTCGGTCTCGCCGCGGGTCATCCGGTGTCCGGTGCGCTCGTCGGAACGGGCGTGGGAATGATGATAGACGCTGCGCCTAGGCGAACGCCGCCGGACGCTTTCAGCGCGCCGATCGCGCCGTGATACCGATTCAGCGCACGCCCTCAAAAAGACAAAGGGCCTAGCGCGGTTGCACTAAGCCCTTGAAGTCCTTGGTAGGCCGTGTAGGGATCGAACCTACGACCAACGGATTAAGAGTCCGCTGCTCTACCAGCTGAGCTAACGGCCCGCAACAACGCCTTATTTTGCCTTACCCGTGAGGTTCCGAGAAGCATTCACCTAAACAGCGCCCTGGCGCCGATGTGAACGCGGCTAAGGCTTCGACTGGCGGTCCTCGAACGTGACCGCGACGACGACGCGAACTTTCACCGGCTTCCCGTCGAGCTGCGCCGGCCGGTAGCGGACCCGCTCGAACGTCGCCTTCGCCGACATCGCGAATGGTGTCGCCACCTGGTCCTTGGCGAGCGCAACCTTGGCAACGCTGCCGTCATCGTCGATGAACAGAACGACCTTCGCATCCGTCGATGCGCCGCCGCGCGCGCCAGGCGGATAGGGAACCGCGATCGGCGTAATGGGCACCGGGCGCAGCGTCACGCGCGAGATGGGAAGGTAATCGCTCTCATTGATCTCGGCGGCCACTGAATCCACCGGCATGAAATCGAGCATGCGCGTCCTGCGCATCTGTTGCTCGGGAAGCGGCTGCAACGGCTTCCACTCCGCTTCAGCGCGCACATCCTGTCGAGGCGAATCGGCCGCCGGGATCCCGATCAGTCGCACCTCGACGACATTGGAATCGCCCGGCAGCGATGTCGCCTGACGCGTCGCACGCGGGCCCGACATCAGAATCGACGCATGCAGCGCCATCGAAAGCGCGATGAAGATCACCCAACGCCATCCGGCGCCGAACCGCGAAGCGAGGGAGCTTTGGCCCGTAACGCCGGCGTGCAATGCGGGCGCCGGTGCCGCGCGAACACGCGCGTCCGCACAAGAAAGAACGGCTCCGGGCGCAACGCCCGGAGCCGCCAATTGGTTGGACATTTACTCCAGAATCTCGTGCCAGTAGGTTCTGAACCGCGTCTTGCTCACGGTGATCGTCGGCGATATCACGCCGCCCGGACTGAGCGGATTGTCCGTGATGAACGTGTAGGGCGTGCCGTTGATGTTGACCTCACCCGCGACCGGCGATGGCAGGAATCCGCCGCCCGCGGCGATCTCCGACCGAACGGAAGTACCCGATGTGTCCGTGAAGCCCGCCGGCGCCGCCGTCAGGAAGTTGATGTCGTACCGCCGCGCGATGCCGAGGTTGCCGGTGCACGTCAAGTTCGTGCCCGAGCTGTCGCAGTCACCGGCGGCGTTCGTCTTGCCGGACGCGCATGGCTGGTTCGTGCCGAAGATCATGTCGCTCGCGACGACGATCGGGCCGTTGATCACCTTTTCACCCGAACGCAGGGCAACGAACCATCCTTCCTTGCCCGTCAGATCGACGGGCGTGGTCGTTGTCGTGTCGACTGCCGCCAGATCGCTCTCGGTGATATTGAGATCGGTCCCCGTCGTGTTGACGTTCGGATCGATGAACATGTAGGCCCGGTTCGACGTGTTCGCGGCGTCGGTGCTGCTCGCCAGCGGATGCTCGCGATCGCCGCTCCCGATGACGATCGCATCGAACGTTCCCGTCTGCGTGACCACCATGTCGGGACCGAACATGAACTTGCGCCCCGCCGATGTCGACGTGCGTCCGCCGACCGACGCAATGTTGTGAATCGACCAGCTACCGGTCGTGGTACCCGACGTGTCGATCCGCCACAGGTTGCCGCCGATGTCGGCTGCATAGACGCGATCGATGAAGCCGGTCTGGTGACGGTCGACGGCCAGGACATCCGCCGTGAAGGCGAAGGTCAGCCGGCTGTCCGTCACTGTCGTATTCTGCTTCCCGACCGACCACAGCACGTCACCCGTCAGCGCGTTCACGAAATAGACGGCACGACCCATCGTGTCCGCGGTCGCCGGCGGTTCGGCGTCCTCGGATGTCGCGTCATACCCGCCGCCGAAGATCAGCACCGGAGTGGTACCGTTGCCAGCGTCCGTCGCCTGGAACAAGCCGATGGTGGGCGTCGACCATGTCTGCCCGATTTCGCTGTAGCCGGTGTCGCACGTTCCCGACGAGTAGCAGCCGCGGCGCCAGAGGAATTTCGGGGCATCGTGATTGGTGACGTCGAGTGCGTACATGAAGCGCCCGCCGCG